>CAYTQB010000028.1:0-39128 GCA_964439615.1 uncultured Ferruginibacter sp.
TAGGCAAAAAACATATAACTGATGGCCAGTATATGCAGGCAAAGCGTACCCTCGGCTATGGCCAATTCATTGCTGGTAAAAAACCTCATCAGGGTCTCTCCAAAAAAGAAAAATACCACGGCCACCAACGCAAAAAAACAGAGGGCCAGGAACGCACTTCGCCAAACAGATTTAGCAGCTCTCTCAGGCTGGCCGGCACCAAGGTTTTGCCCGGTAAGTGTTGCAGCTGCATTAGCAATACCCCATGCAGGCAATATAGTGAAGATGCAGATGCGTATTGCAGTGAAGTATCCAGCCGTGGCTTCTACCCCTGATTCAGCAATGATCTTTGCCAGGAATATCCAACTGCAACTGCCAATGAGAAATTGAAACATTCCTCCTGATGAAGTGTTGAGGATATTCTTCACCAGGTTTATTTTAACCCTGAACTGGTTTAAAGCAAGTTTTATCAGATCCTTTCCGGCAAATAAATGATAAAGCTGGTATATCACCCCACAAGCCCTGCCGATAGTAGTTGCAACTGCTGCCCCCATCAATCCCATTTTTGGAAACGGACCATAGCCCATTATCAACAAAGGGTCGAGTATAATATTGATGGCATTAGCGATCAGCAAAGCCTTCATAGCTATAGAGGCATCACCCGCACCCCGGAAGATCCCATTATTTACAAACAGGAGCATAATAACAATATTGCTTCCCATCATGATTTGGGTGAACTGGTAATTCTCCTCTATCACCTGCTTACCTGCACCCATAAAACCCAATATCTCTTTTGGAAAAATAATACCGATAACGCTGATGAATACAGAAAAAACAGTCGCAATAATAATAGCCTGTGCAGCCACATCTGATGCGCTCTTAAAATCTTTCTCACCTGCACGGCGGGCTATCAGTGCAGTAGCGCCCATGGCCAACCCCCAGGCTATAGAATATAAAATGGTAAGAGAGGATTCTGTCAACCCCACAACAGCTGCTGCTGCCGGGCTAACCTTGTTTACAAAGAAAATGTCTACTATGGCAAATAAAGATTCGAGTGACATTTCAAGCACCATCGGTACGGCCAATAAAAATATAGCACGGTCAATACTGCCCGTAGTAAAATCCTTTACATCGCCTCTGACAGCTTGTATGAATAATTTGAAAATAGAAGTCTTCGTATCCTGATTTGTTATTTCAGTCATTGTTGATAAAAATTAAAAGTAGAAAAATCACTCCAAAAAGGAGTTTATTGTAACAGCGAAAGACTTAAAGAAAGAATGATATTCTTTTTACCGGGCCAATGGCAAGGTTCTTTAAGTTAAATCAGGGCTTCATATTCGTAAAATTGAAAAACAAGTGATCCGGATTGGATTCGAACCAATGACCCTCAGCTTAGAAGGCTGATGCTCTATCCAACTGAGCTACCGGACCAATTTTTTGAAGCGCAAAGCTAAGAAATTTTTACATTGCATTTAATCTATATTACAAATGGACGTAAAAATTGAACCATCCTGGAAAGAAGTTTTAAAGAATGAATTCACTAAGCCTTATTTTCAGCAGATAGTTACATTTTTAAAGACAGAAAAATCAGCCGGCAAGATCATTTATCCCCCCGGTCCTCTTATTTTTAATGCCTTCAATCAAACACCGATTACCAAATTAAAAGTAGTGATACTTGGCCAGGACCCTTACCATGGAGCCGGCCAGGCACATGGCTTAAGCTTTTCAGTTCCTAATGGCATCAAGCCACCGCCATCGCTTATCAATATTTTTAAAGAGATACAAGATGATATTGGAGTAGCCATGCCTTTGCAGTATGGTAATCTTACCCGTTGGGCAGAGCAAGGTGTGCTTTTATTGAATGCAGCACTTACTGTAAGGGCCAACGAACCGTTTAGCCATGCAAAATTTGGCTGGGCAGAATTTACTGATGCTGTCATTCAAAAGATATCGGATGAAAAGACCGGTATCATATTTTTGCTTTGGGGAAAGTTTGCCCAGGAAAAACAATTATTGATTGATGAAACGAAACACTTTGTTTTAAAAGCAGCTCACCCATCCCCTTTTTCGGCTGATAAAGGTTTCTTTGGCTGTAAACACTTTTCAAAAACAAATGAACTTTTAATAAAACAAGGAATATCACCCATTGACTGGAAATTGCTTACACCATAATTCAGGAAGAAAGAAATATGAAACTCTTTAAAAACATTTTTGGAAGAATTTGGGCCTTGTGGGCATTGATCACTTTCATAGTCACTTTCCTTATCATCCTTTTGCCATCTATGCTTGCTCACCTGATGAAAGATCCCAAAGGGCAAAGGTATTTTATTGACGTTTCCAGGGTATGGATGAATGTATGGTTGTTCTTAGTTGGATGCCCGGTTAAGGTAAGTGGTAAAGATAATTTCAAAAACAACACGTCATATGTTGTTGTGTTCAATCATAATGCATTCCTGGATGTGCCTTTATCTGCTCCCTATGTTCCGGGTGCAAATAAAACTATTGCCAAGGCTTCTTTTGCAAAAATTCCCCTGTTCGGCCTGTTTTACAAAAAAGGTTCTGTGCTTGTGGACAGGAAGGATGAAAAAAGCCGCAGCAAAAGTTTTGATACGATGAAAAAAGTTTTGGCAACCGGTATGCACATGTGTGTGTATCCCGAAGGAACAAGGAACAGAACGGCAGAACCAATGAAACCCTTTTACGATGGCGCCTTCAGGCTGGCGGTTGCAGCAAACAAAGACATCATTCCCTGCGTGATAACCGGAACAAAAAAAGCAATGCCCATTAATAAATCTTTTTTCCTGTTACCCACTAGGCTGCAAATGCATTTTTTACCTGCGATATCTTCTGCAGGAGTGAGTGTACAGTACCTGAAAGAAAAAACTTTCAATATTATGCTGCAGGAATACGTGAAGAAGGTTTAATTGAACTGATGACTTTGTCATGCTTGAGCCTGCCTGCCGGTAGGCAGAGAACGAAGCATCCATTCACTTAAAGATCATAAAAATACCGGCTACGGTTAATTTTCAAATCACGTAATATGCCAGACTTGGGGCTGATGCTGATATTAAAATAGCGATATCTGCCAACAGGAGAAATATTTATCGCCATTTGCCAGCAGTGCATTTCCCTGGTGAGGTACATGTTTATCAGGCCAAGTTCTTTCAATGTTATATTATAAGAGCCATTTATTCCTATCTGCCATTTAGATGTAAGGTTTAATGAACCAGTAAAGTTTGTGTTTTGAGAAATTGAACCTTTGTATCCTGTACCCAAACCATTAGGCACCCGGGTATAACTAAAAGCATAGGATAAACTAATGCTCCACGGAATATTAAAATTGGCAAACTCTCCCGGATTGTTGCTGATATAAGCTGCTTCCTGCTGGTATTCATTTAATGGCATGCCCGATATAGTATTAACCAAATTATTCTGCAGGTTATTTGTCGGCAACTTCTCATTTTTATCACCACCTTTAAATTGTGTTTGCATGGCAATGCTGGCATTAGTAAGTTTACCCAATGCTATAATTTTTTTACGCCAGATGGTTTTATCAATAAAATTTCCAAGACTATCAGTCAAGTAAGGCATAAAAGTTGCGCTGCCTGAAATACTGATCTTATCAAAAAGATTTGTTCTCAGCGACATATTTATGGGCTCCAGCTTAAATGATTTCTTTAAAAAATTATAGCTGCTGGTGAGGCTAAGTCCATCTATGAGCGTTATCTTTTTCATTGCGGCTTCCCCTGTATCTTTCTTATTACGCACTTTCATTTGCAGGTTATTGTCAATACCAAAACTCAATCCTCCATATTTTCCTAATCCAAAAGTTCCAAATATACTGCGTTCATAATGCGAATAAGGCAGTACATGCCCGAAAGTATCAACCTGTGTTGTGTACCACGATGCTTTGTTCATATCCGGTTTGTAACTGGCTGAAATTAATGGCCTTATTTCATGCCGGATGGCCTGTACCCTGCTTTTCTTTTTAAAAGTAAACAGTCCGAATATACGTGTGGTAACACCCATTCCAAAACTCATTTCCCTTGCTGTATAAAATCCTTTTCTTATGACTGTATCTAATTTTTTATTGGCGGTATCCCAGCTTCGGGTAAATTTTTCCTGGTACCATTTCTCCACATAGCTAACACTTGGTGCAAATTGAAAGTTCCCTACCTGTGGCAGTGATAAAGTAATAGGCACATTATGACTGGCACCCCATTGATACTTTTCAATAAACTGCTTAAAGAAATTACCTGATGTATCATAAAAAGAAGACAGGCTCCTTGCATTGGTATTTAAAGCGATCCCCAGATTCTCGTACCATTTATAAGCGCCTATTACTTCCTTACGGCGCAAAGGATACAATGTGTTCACATTAAAACCTATATCGGGTAAGTTTATATTAACGAGTTTACTGTTTGTATTTTGGTTGTGGTTCCCGCTTATGCTGATGTTAAATGGTTTGTCCTTCCAGATCTTTGAATACGTGATAGAAGAATTGAGCTGGTTCTGAAAATTACGTTGCGGATTGTTAGGCACAGCAGAATTATACCCGCTGCTGCCTGCGTTTAAGCTGGCATTGAAACTTACGCCCGGCCTTGCTTTTGAATCAGCACTGTGAGACCATTGAACATTAAATGCCCGGGCTCCGGATTTATCAAGGTCTCTCAAATGCAATACGTTAATTGTAAAATTTCCCTGGTAACGGTAGCGTTTATAATATCTTGGACTAAGGTTAGCCGTCCATCCGCCATAAGAATACAATGTACCCCGTATCACAGCATCCCAACGATCGCTTAATACCCGGTAATATCCTAACCCATCTAATGAAAGGCCAAGTTCTTCATTCGCATTAAAGGAAGGGGCAATTAACCCCGAGTGCCTCCCCTGCTGCATAGGATAAATACCAAAAGGAAGATAAACAGGTATCGGCACATTTTCAACTTCGGGATGAACGGGCCCGGTAAATGCTGTCTTTTTACTGATGAACTTTATTTTTTTGCTTACAAAAGCAAAATGCGGTGTATCCAGGTTGCAGGTGGTAAATCTTCCCCGGAATGCATAAAAAATATCAGGATCTACTTTCTTTATTTTCTCCCCATAAACAAATAGTTCGCCCTGTTGTGTATAGGTTCCTTTTGTGATTCCCTTGCCGGTCTTCATATTGAATTTAATGGAATCACTTTTTGTTTTAAAATCGCCTTGGTTAAATTCAGGGAAGGCAATCACATTACCGTTACTGTCTTTTACGAGGTAGGCACTCACCAGGTTTGTGCGTTGATCAAATTCTATGCGTGGCGATACGAGTTTGTTGTCTATATAATTCACCCGGGTCTCTTTACCATATAGAATTATTTTTTTAGCGGGTATATCCATCACCATGGAATCGTCGGCATGGTAAATGACCGGCGCATCTAAAGAGTCTTTGGAAGATTTAAATGAAAAAGTATCTCTCTTTACTACAATATTTGTGTCGGAAATCTGTTCTTTATTTTTTGAAGAATCTTTGTTTATGGTTTTCTTAACTGAATCTGCATTTACCGGGACCGTATCTGTAGTTAAAGAACTGTGAAATTCCACGGCATTAAAACCATTCGTCATGCTGTACGTCGTTATGATGAATAACGGCAGTACAACTGCCAATACCGATATGTATTTTGCCTTACCTTTGTTCAGATGGTTCATAGTAAAGATTGGCAAAAATAGCCATTAAGTACCGATAGTTACCGGTTGAGTTGTGAATAATTGTTTAATTACTAACCCCTTTTAAAACGTATGATTATCTCAGTGAACAAAGTGCCCTTCCTGTTTCTTTTTGCTGCTTCACATTTGTTAATATTAAACAATTCCTTTTCACAGGCTCCAAAAAAAATCAAGACAATTGTTGTGGATGCCGGTCATGGCGGTTCAAAAGATCCGGGTGCAACCGGTCAATACGAAAACTCATTACGGTCAAAAGAAAAAGATATTACTCTGGCTATTTCCTTAAAACTGATTCAGGAATTAAAAAAACAATTACCTGATGTTAATATTATGCCAACCCGTACCACAGACATTTATCAATCTCCTACAGAGAAAGCAAGGCTTGCCAATGAATTTAAAGGTGACCTTTTCTTATGTATTCATGCAGACAGCGGCCCTTTAAAAACCGGAAGGCGCCAGATAGGTACACATGTGGTTACCCGTTATAAAGTAACCGGAAAAGGAAAAAAGAAAAGAAGAAAACCTTACCAGTCGGTGGAGCCGCTTTATGAGTACTTTAAATATCCGCTTACCAGGAGTGGTACCAGTGTTTGGATATTTGCCGCTCATAAAACCAGTGATAAATTAAAGGCCATTATGGATGGCGATGAGAATTTTGAGATTGAAGCAGATGGTATTGATTCTGTTGAAAACAGCCTTGATTTTAAAACCCCTGAAGGAAGGACCATTGCCGCTATATATGCCAAAAGATACCAGGAAAGAAGTGACTTACTGGCTACGCTGGTAAATGATGAAGTTGATCAAACGGGCAGGCAGGCATTAGGAATAAGCCAGCGGCAAAAAGGAATATGGGTACTGCAGGCTACTAATATGCCCGCTATTTTAATTGAAACCGGCTTTATCAATAACCCCGAAGATGAACGCTATCTTAACAGTGAGAAAGGCCAGCAGGAACTGGCAGAAGCCATTACTAAAGCTGTTAAACGTTACAAGGAGCAGGTGGAGAGTACAAATAATACACCGGCTTCAATTCCTGCTACCCCTCCAAAAACTAAAGAATTGATAACAGCGGCCCCGCCTGAAAAAAGACCGGTGAAAGATTCAAAAGTTTTACAGGTGAAAAGCAACAATATAAAAGTAGACCTGTACGACGATGGAGAAATTGATAATGACATCGTATCTGTTTATTTTAACAATGCGCTGGTGGTTGATAAAGCAAGCCTTACGGCCAAAGCCCGGTCCTTCACATTAAACCTGGCAGAAGCAAAAACTAATGAATTGGTCCTGTATGCCGATAACCTGGGAGACATTCCACCCAATACAGCCCTGATGGTAATTACTGATGGTGTGAACCGTTATGAAGTCCGCTTATCTGCCGACCTGAAAAATAATGCATCGGTAAGATTTGAATTAGAAAATAATAATTAAATTACTTTGGCTTATACTGCAAAAATTGCTTTAAAAGCCGGATATCTACAATGAAAATTTCGAACGAAACCAAAATTGGCGCCCTCACTGCAATAGCAATTACCTTATTAGTACTGGGTTTTAATTTTTTAAAAGGGAAGACCTTTTTTGGGAAAAGCCATACTGTGTATGCCAAATATACCAATGTGCAGGGCCTCGCCACTTCAAACCTGGTGACCATCAACGGCCTGCAGGTAGGATCCGTTTACAGCATTACCACTGATAAGAACATGAAAGAGATACTTGTGAATATGAACCTGACCAAGGACGTTAATATCCCTAAAAATTCCATTGCAACTATCAACACCGATCTGCTGGGTGTAAAAACCATTGTTATACACCTGGGCGACTCAAAAGAATATCTTGCAAAAAAAGATACAATTGCCACCGAACCTACCACCGGTATATTTAATGAGATACTGAACAAAGTTGACCCTGTCTTTATACAGGTAAAAAAAGCTGTTTCTTCCATCGACTCCATTTTGTTCAGCGTTAACCGGATACTGGATCCTACTGCAAAAAATAATATAGGGGCAACATTAGACCACCTGAACAAGACAACGGCCAACCTCATCAATGCCTCTGCTTCATTGGATATTTTACTTAATACACAAACAGGCGCACTGGCCAAAACTTTAAACAACCTCAATTCTTTCACCGGCAACCTGGCCGGCAATAATGATAAGATAAATAGCCTGGTGAGTAATCTTGATAAAACAGCTACCAGTCTTTCTAAATTAGACCTGGAGAAAACGCTTACTACTTTAAATACTACTATCGGCGACCTGAAGTCAACCATTGGCAAACTTAATAGTACAACAGGCACTGCCGGTTTGTTACTGAACGATACCAGGCTCTATAACAATCTTACCGCAACTGCTAATAAACTGAATTTATTGATTGATGACCTGAAGACAAACCCCAAACGGTATGTTAACATTTCGGTATTCGGCAAAAAAAATAAAAATGCCGGGTTAACTGTGCCCTTGCCCGATACGGTAAATGCACCTTACCTGAAACAGAAATAATTTTATCATTCTGTTATAAAAATAAAAGCCCAATTTGCAGGCTGAATAAAAACAGGACCATTGCGATTGAAATTTACCATCAGCAGGTTTTTAATTTTCATTTTAGTTTTCTGCAGCTCCGGCCTTTCTGCACAACAGATCATTAATGCATCAAATCCGGCAGATACGATCCGGGTAATTAAAATTGTGCAGGGCAAAAGCCTGCGGATGAAAACCATTGACTCTGCCAATGTACTGGAAACCATTGCCGGCAATGTCATCATTAAAGAAGGCCTCACTACATTTTCCTGCGATAGCGCTACTCTGAACCGAAAAACAAATATCCTGGAAGCATTTGGCAATATACACATCAATGACAACGACAGTATTCACACTTATGCTCAATCACTGCGCTATATAGGCGCCGACAGGATCGCTTACCTGAAAAAGAATGTGAAGCTTACCGATAAGAAGGGAACGCTTTATACCGATGACCTCGAATACAATTTAAGAACAGGCATTGCCACATACAAAGGCGGAGGCAGGATTACCAATGAAAAAACGGTACTTACCAGTGATGATGGTGTTTATTATGCCGATACCAAGGATGTTTATTTTAAAAAGAATGTTCACCTCCAAGATCCAGACCGGGATATATGGACTGATAGTTTACTCTATAATATCAAAACCAATATTGCAACCTTTATTGCACAGACCCATATTGTGGGCAAAGACGGAAGCATTATTGATACAAAGAGCGGTACTTACAACCTGGCAACGGGAGAAGCCATTTTTTTCGAAAGAACTTCTTTCAGCGACAGTACACATTCAGGTGTTGCGGATAAAATAGCTTTTGACAAAAAAACAAACAGCTTTCAAATGGAAGGTAATGCCAAGTTGGTGGATAGTGTCAACCAGGTAACAGTAGTAGGCGGGAAAATATTCGGTAACACCGAACTGAATTCCTTCCTGGCAACCAATAAACCCGTAATGATCTTTTACCGGGATGGCGACAGTACCTATGTTGCCGCTGATACGCTTTTTTCGGGGCTGCGTAAATACGACAGCCTGGAAAGAAAGATCGTGACGATGAAAGATACCATCAACAAAACAACAGCGGTGAATACCAGTGCAAAAGATACATCCATCCGTTACTTCCTGGCATTCCACCACGTTCGCATCTTCAATGATTCATTGCAGGCGGTAAGCGATAGCCTCCACTACTCTACTGTAGATTCAACTTTCAAATTATTTGGTGAACCTGTTGTTTGGAACAACCAGTCGCAGGTAACCGGTGATACTATTTATATGTACACCGAAAATCAGAAAGCCAAACGTTTGTATGTCTATTATAATGGTATGATCATCAATAAAGCCAATGATGCCATGTATAACCAGATCGCAGGGCGTACACTGAACGGGTATTTTACAGATGGCTCGATAGATTATGTACGGGTGAAGGGCTCCCCTGCTGAAAGTATATTTTACCCACAGGATGATGACAGCGCATATATCGGAATGAACAGGAGCAGTGGCGACCAGATAGACATTTACTTTGTTAAGAAAGAACTTAATAAAGTGAAATTTGTAAATAAGGTTGATGGTATCTTATATCCTCTCCGTCAAATTCCGGAAGACAAAATAGAACTGAAGGGTTTTAAATGGCTTGATAAACGCAGACCAAAGAACAAACTGGAACTGTTTGAATAGATATGATCATTACCAGTCAGCATAAAAAAAACACCAGCATAGCCGGTGTTTTTTTTATTATAAACTATCAAGAATTGATTTTTTGTCTTGGTGGGCTTTACTGCTTTTTCAGTTGAAACAACTTTAGTTGGCTTAACATCGCTTACTGGTTTTTCAACATCAGCCTTTTCAGTTTCTGCCTCATCTTTAGGCCTTGAAGCTGTTTCTGCTGAAAAAGGAGTTGTTTCATCAGCGGATTTTACAATTTTATCTTTTGCAGGTGTATCGGTAGTTTTTACTTTGTCAGTTTTAACATCTGAAGCCGGAGTTTCTTTGGTAATTGGCTTTGGTGTAAGAGACTTGGAAGCTTTAGTCGTTTGAGCAGGAACAGCAAGAGTCAACCCGAATACTATACTTAAAGTGGCAAATATTTTTTTCATTTTTTGATGTTTATGTTTTGGTAAATGTATTAAAATAATATGAAGGCGAAATATTTAGTCAGAACATTTTTTTACCGCACAAAAAAAATGACTTAAAACAAATAACTCCCGGGTTATCAGGAAAGTTTTGTCAGCGCAACCTTGATCTTACCAAAGCCCTTTTCAATATTTTCCATGCTGTTGGCAAAAGACACCCGGATACAATTAGGTTCTCCAAAGGCCTTTCCGGTAACAGTGGATACATGGGCCTTGTTCAGCAGGTACATGCACAGGTCATCGGCATTTTCTATTTTGTCCTCTCCATCATACTTACCGAAATAGCTGTTCACTTTCGGGAAAACATAAAAAGCGCCCTCAGGCTCACTGCATTCTATTCCCGGCAATTCTTTAACCAGTTCCATCACTCTTGCCCTGCGTTTTGTAAATTCAGCGATCATCATTTCCGTTGGTTTCATGTCGCCCGTCAATGCAGCGATGGCTGCCCTTTGCGTAACGGCATTGGTGCCACTGGTAACCTGCCCCTGTATTTTTTCGCAGGCACGGGCAATGGTTGCATGAGCCGCAATATAACCCAGCCTCCAGCCGGTCATGGCATAGGCTTTACTGAGACCGTTTACAAGGATGACCCTGTCTTTCAGGAAGTCGAATTGAGCAATACTATAATGCTCCCCATCGTAATTGATGAACTCATATATCTCATCGCTCATGATGAAGACAGCAGGATGCTTTTTGAACACCTCAGCCAATGCCGTAAGCTCTGCTTTGGAGTACACAGCTCCACTGGGGTTGCAGGGCGATGAAAACATGAAAAGCTTAGTTCTTTCTGTTATGGCAGCTTCTAATTCCGCAGCTGTGATTTTATACGCATTGCTGATAGATGTATTCACAAACTTCACTGCTCCGCCCGCCATCCTTACTATCTCAGAATAAGTGACCCAGTATGGTGTAGGGATAATTACCTCATCTCCCTTGTCAACAATGCTCATAACAGTGTTGAAGATACTTTGCTTGGCGCCTGTACTCACAACGACCTGGTCGGGTGTATAATCAAGATGGTTATCTCTTTTCAATTTTGCACAAACTGCTTCTCTAAGGTCGGGGTAACCGGCAACCGGGGTATAATGACTGTAATTTTCATCTATCGCTTTTTTGGCGGCTGTTTTAATATGATCAGGTGTATCAAAATCCGGTTCACCCAAACTCAGGTCGGTAATATCAAAACCTTTTGCCCTTAATTCCCGGCCCAGCTTGGCCATTTTCAATGTTTCCGGTTCATTGAAGCGTTGCAGTAGTGATGATAATTGCATGAACGGGTTTTTGGTTGCAGACAAAAATAACTATTTACTGTGTACCACGTATTACTGTTTCAGCAATGGGGTATCGTAAGTGAATGTGAACGGTGACAGATCAGGTTTGAATTTATACTCCCTTTTCAATTCATGATTGTAAATAACCATGCCGAGATTTTTCATGAAAGGAAAGCCGATGGTTTTATAATCATATTTATCGTCATTCAGTATCCCATCGCTGTTGCAATAAATAAGGGCCGAAAGAAAAAACTCAACCTGGTTTTTATAGTCAACTACATAAGCCACATCAATCATGTGGCCATAAGCATTACCTACTTTATTGAAGATGCGGATATTTTCCGGCATAGATCCCTTTTCGTCTCCGAATAATAAATACTTACAGTAGGCCGGCCAATAGTTTACCGTATCGGCAGCATAAGGCGGGTAAGCACTTTCAGTGGGGTACTGACTCATATATTTTAAAATGAACAGCCTGTCTTCTTCCGTTATATTAAACCGTTGGTTTGGTTTTACTTTACCTGGAAATACAAGGCTAATCAATATCTGGTGGAGGTACTCAAGGCTGATTCGGTTCTTTTTTGAAAAATCCATTGCTCCATTGATCAAATTACCTCCACGATAGAACCCATCGCCCATACTGTCTGTTCTTTGAGTGTATACCCCGGCATTTCTTTGTGCAGGCTGGCTATACAGAACATTATTATTGCTATCTAAAAATTTTATGGGATTTGTTTGCCTGTTTTCTTCCTGAGTCAAAAAAATATCGAGACGATGTAATATCTGCACATCCTCATACCCTTTCTTATGCAGCTCACTGTTTATATACTCCTGCCCCAAAAATTCATACAGCCTGTTGAAAGCATCATTATCGCTAACCATCAATATTTTTTTGATGTACTGTGCTATGGTGGGTTTTCCAGACATCGTAGTGGGGTCATTATAAACGGCTGACTGTCCACTAAAAGCCGTTTCTGTTATCATAGTTGTGTTCTTGTTGATGCCTTTATCTTTTAACTCGTTCAATCTTTGTAAGGCAAGCAAAACAATGGGAAGTTTTACAGTTGATGCCGGGTAAAAATACCGGGCTGCATTCACATTAAAATAATGATTTTTAAAAGCCGGCACATTGTTTCTCCCCCTGTCAACCTGGGTATAAATGATCTGTATGTTCCAGTCTTTTTTATGGGTTAAGATGCTATCGAAATACTGGGGATACTGTTTCAGCAGGGCCTGCAAAAATTCGTCTGTCTTAGTTGTATCGGCAGGTACGGCCCCGGTCACTGTAAAGGTCTTGTTATTTATGTTTCTCGCCTGCTTTGCACTACTACAGGAAATGAAAATTGCAAATGCCGCCACAAAATTCAAAAAGTAGTTGTATTTAAAGGTCATACCATTGGTTTTCAGTGTAAAATGCGTAAAATTCTAAAAATAACAGCCAATAATAGTCAATCGGTTTTTCCCCTATCTTTGCACACTTCTAAAATTCAACAGAGAAGCTACTAAAAACGTCTATTATTATGAAGTTAAAAGGTTTAGTTTGGTTTTTTACAATTGCACTAATTATCATTTCACTTTGGGAATTATCCTATACATGGGTGGTACGTAATTACGAAAGTTCGGTAACTGCCAAAGCACAGAAAATAGTAAAAGCATCTTTCCCCGGTCTGAAAGGCGATGAAAAGGAAGCAGCCATAGAATTCAGGAAAAAACGTATCCTTGACAGTACCGCTGAAAAAAGTATCTACCCCATTTTTGGAACAACATACAAACAATGTAAAGCCAATGAGCTGAACCTTGGTTTGGACCTGCAGGGTGGTATCAGTGTTACTTTGGACGTAAGCCTGGTTGATTTATTGAAATCTTTAAGCAATAATTCCAAAGATCCGCTTTTGCAAAATGCCCTCAGGACAGCAATAGCGCAAAAAACAAACAGTGATGCTGATTTTATTACCCTGTTTACCGATTCTTATACCAAACAGAACGGTCCTGGAAAATTAGCTTCTTTATTTGCAGGAGCAGGTAAAGAAGTTAAACCAAATGATAACGATGCTACGGTTATCAATAAATTAAAAACAATTGCTTCAGGCGCTATCAAAGAAACCTATAAGATACTTGTACGTCGTATTGATAAATTTGGAGTGGCCCAGCCCAATATTAATTTTGATGAGAATAAAGGTATCATCAACGTGGAACTTGCCGGTGTAACTGACATTGACAGGGTACGTAAATTATTACAAGCCTCAGCCCACTTACAATTCTGGGAAGTGTACCGCATTGATGAATTAGCCGCTTCTTTAAAAGTAGCTGATGAAAACCTGCAAAACTACCTGAATGGTGTTACGGACAGTATAGGTAAGGCCGATTCTACTAAAAAATTACAGAATGTAAACCCTTTCTTCAGGGTGATGAATCCACAAAATCCGCAAACGGATAAGGATGGTAAGCAATATTTCATGTCGAACATTGGTAATGTGGCTGTACAGGATACCGGTGTGTTTTTTGAATATTTGAATAATGAAGTAGTTAAGAATGCTATACCAGCCGATTGTAAGTTTTTATTCGGCATCGAAGAAAAAGCAGACAAAGGAACTCAAAGATATTTTCCGCTGTATGCTGTAAAAACACTACCTGGCAGTGAAAAAGCTCCACTGGAAGGTGAAGGAGTAGCAGAAGCCAGGCAGGATTTTGATGAAAGAGGCCGCCCAGCCATTAAAATGGAAATGACCGGCACCGGTGCAAAAACCTGGGCAAGGCTTACTACAAAAAATGTAAACCGCCCTATCGCAATTGCATTGGATGATATCGTGTATTCGGCGCCAAGTGTAAATGGCCCTATTGAAGGCGGTAGCTCTGAGATTGCCGGAAACTTTACAGTACAGGAAGCACAGGATCTTGCCAATATTTTGAAATCAGGTAAACTGGATGCCCCTGCAAAAATTGTTGCACAACAGGTGGTAGGACCTACATTGGGTAAAGAATCGGTAAGAGGTGGTGCCATGGCATTTGGTATCTCTTTCCTGGTGATATTTATTTTAATGCTGGTTTATTATAACACCGGCGGGTGGGTTGCCAATATTGCTTTAATACTGAACTTGCTGTTCACAATTGGCGTGTTAACCGCAATGGGCTTTACATTAACTGCTGCCGGTATTGCTGGTTTGGTACTTACCATTGGCCTGGCAGTAGATACCAACGTAATTATTTTTGAACGGATAAAAGAAGAGTTGACGAAGGGCAAGTCTTATCAATTGGCGGTGAATGATGGTTACAGGCGTTCACTTGCGCCTGTAATTGATGCCCACGTAACTTCTTTGCTCACTGCTATCATATTGGCTTATTTCGGCCTTGGCCCTGTATTGGGCTTTGCCACCACACAGATCATCGGTATCCTGCTTTCTTTATTCTGCGGAATTTTAGTTTCCAGGTTAATTACCGATTTCTGGACGAACAAGAACCGCCACTTCAATTATTTTACAGCAATATCTAAAAGGATATTCAAACACGCCAGCTACAAATTCATCGAGTTCAGGAAATATGCATACATGATCTCAGTGGTTGTATTGATATTGGGTATAGCTTCTTTCTTTAACGGGTTTCACTTGGGTGTTGAATTTAAAGGAGGCCGCAGCTATACTGTCCAGTTCGACAGGTCAGTTATTACCGACGAAGTACGTGACGACCTGAAAGCTGCATTAGATGGAGATAACCCAACCATTAAAACAGTTGGTGATAACCGCCATTTGAATATTACCACCGCTTACTTAAAAGGAGTTGATAATGCCGATAGTGCTGTTATAGCCAGGCTGCACGTAGGACTTAAAAAAGTATTGCCTGCAAATCTTAGCCAAGCCGAATTTGCAAAAAAGAATATACAGGGTTATTCAGCTGTGCAGCCAAGCATTTCAGATGACCTGAAACGTGGCGCTGTTAAAGCAACCATTTTCGCCATATTGATCATCTTCATCTATATCTTCATCCGTTTCCGCGACTGGAGATATTCTATGGGAACGATCTTTACTTTATTGCATGACGTATTTGTAACACTTGCCGTTTTCTCTTTCTTCAAAAACATCGTACCATTCCCGCTTGAAATTGACCAGCACTTTATTGCAGCTGTATTAACAGTTATCGGTTTCTCGATGAATGATACCGTAATTGTATTTGACCGTATCAGGGAATACAGCCGGGATAAGAAAGGAGCAAGTAAGACAACTATTATAAACAGTGCGATTAATGATACGCTGAGCCGTACCATCATGACATCGCTTACGGTGTTCCTGACCATTCTGATATTGTTCATCTTTGGCGGTGAAGTAACACGTGGTTTTGCTTTTGCAATGTTGATAGGTGTGATTACGGGTACTTACTCTTCAATCTTTGTGGGTGCACCCGTATTGGTTGATTTTGCAAAAGATAAGCCATTGGGAGCTGCGGATACTGTTGAAGAGAAAAAGAAGTCGATCTAGTTTCGGACCTGAGTTATAAAGTACGAGCCACGTTAAAAACGTGGCTCGCTTTATTTGCGTAAATAATATAAAATTCCGATCACACTCCCAATATTACCACTTTGTGGTATTGTTTTATAAAAAGGAGGCTTCTATCTTTGAAGGACATAATTCAATCTGCATTTTTTCAACCATCTTTATCAGCCAAATATGAAAGTCAGTAAACTTAGATATACCAACCTCTACAGGGTTTTCTTAATTACTTTTGTTTTCATTTTTCTTTTCTTGTTTCAATCTTGTAGAAAGAACGACATCGCAAATGATATTGCTTTTGCTAATGAGCAACCAAAAGATTTCTTTAAAACTTCTACCAGTGTACCAGATGTTGTAATAACGATCATTAATCAAATGAAAAATGATTTTAAAGAAAAGGACATTCAAAACTTTATTAACTGGCATGGTCAGCCACTATGGAATAAGATAATTAAATTTAATCCTAATCAGGATAGTTCAATTACCTACGCAATTCCAATTGAAAAAAAAGGTGCGATAACTTCATTCTTTGGAGCAACAATCAATTCGTTTAATAAGATTAAATTTGAAATGCACAGGAAGAGCGCTATAATATCAAAAAAAAGTGAATATAGTTACGCAAATATTACTATGCAAACAAGTAATACAATACTCCGGAATTTTAGCAACCTTACAAATACTACATCTGAGAAACCATCGGCAGAAAATGAAAATATTGGTGAATGGTATTGTTGGTATGAATGACATGTAACCTCTTTTCAATCAACAAATACTAATGATAAAGACATTACAATTTCTTCGAGTGCCCCGGGATGGTGGGAGTTACGTTGCGAATTTATGGGTGGAGGCGGCGGAGGCGGCGGAGGCGGAGGAAACGGTGGCGGGAATGGTGGAAATCAAGGTTGTGGAGGGGGTGGCGGCAGAGGCACTGAAACTTTCGATAATAATTGGTGGAACAGCGAACCTTCTTCACTGACTCCATGTGAGTTGTTGGATATTATAACCAGGTTAGTTAATACCATTGGATTAACTACAGCCCAAATACAATGGTTGTATGCAAACCCTGATAGAGCAGCCGAGATAGACAGGTATGTTGGAGGAGGGAGTAATTCCCAAAACAATCAAATAGCCAAAGATCATTTGGAAAAAATGATTACTGATGCTCAATATTCAATCTTTGTAGAAAATCATGCCCAAACAGGCGACCATCTAAAAATGTGGTGGGAGGATGAGAATTGGTTAGCAGGTATAAATTATGTCTTGGAAGAAGAAATATTTAACTTTTACATGGAAGCAGCAAAACCTAAAAATTCAAAACCTGTTGAATTTACAGATAAGTGTACAGGACTTCCTGTTATGATTCAAGCGTCATCTGTAGATAAAAAAGAAAGAGCTGGATATATTACCCTTGATGGCAAGTTTATTTACTCACCCGATATTGGAACTACTGTTGATAAACGGATTCAACTTAGAATAAAAAATGGACACTTTATTACAATTATAAAATGAGTTTGGGCGCTCCTTCACAAAATTATTATGGTATGCTAATAGATAATGTTAAGCAAGAATATTTAATACCAGTTAGAACAAGTGTTCATACGCATATCCCGGATTTTGGAAACAATGGAGGAATTTCTATTAATAATGACCCTGGGGTTAGTGATGGTGATAAATACATTGCAAACCTTATACAAGGTAACTCTACAGCTTATATTAACATGTATGTTGCTGAAGTAAAAGATGATGGAAAATTCTTGGTTGCCAGCTATACTAAAACTTCAACAGATTATACCATTGAAGCAGATAATTTACTACTACCCAATGTGTGCAACTTTATAAACTAATCTTTATGAAAATATTATTTAGCTGCGCTCTATCTTTTTTTGTAACAATATTTGCAAAAAGTCAAATAAAGTATTATAACACGATTGAAAAAAATGATTCATCAGCCATTTTTCATTATTGTAAAAAAATAGATATGCCTATTAAAGAGAAGTTAGACTCATTTTTTAATTTTATCAAATCAACAAATGAGTATAAAAAAAATAAAGGTTATATTCAAGTTGACTTATTTAAAAATTCTACTGGAAAAAATGTATTAGATTTTTCTGTAAACTCAACATATGCTTCCTATCGAATCTTTACTTCTAAAAAAAATTATTTTGGAAATGTATTTGCCTTTTCCTTTTATAAATCACATCTCATTCTTTTTACTGCGTCTTATTCAAAACACAGAATCAAGGAAGAATTTGTACCCTTATTGAATGATTTGATTTATCCGGAACTCACTTTTAATGTAAAAAAGGAAATTGATAAAAAGACAGAAGATTTTGAAATTGAGCCTAACTCACTAATAAAAAGATATTTTTGGTAATAAGTTTTTTCACCAATAACGGTGTTCAGGCTTTGTTCGTAAACCATCTTTATCTCGCCGTTGTTGGTCGCCCAACAACTTGCAATTAAACCGCAAAGCTTGTTCCGCAACCACAGGTCTTGCTGGCATTCGGATTATTAAAAGTGAATCCCCGGCTATTCAATCCTCCCTGCCAATCCACTTCCATTCCCATCAGGTAGATACCATGCGCCTTATCCATTATAACAGGTATGTCTTCAATGTTAAAGCTTTCGTCTTTGTCTGTTTTAGAATCAAAACCCAAAACATAGGTCATTCCACTGCACCCCCCACCCTTTACACCAATCCTTAAAGACTGGTCTTTATTAAAACCCGCTTCACTCATCAGGCGCCTGATCTCGGTTATTGCCGATGGCGTTAATGTTACCGGTATCGATGTTGCAGTTTCCATATTAAAACTTTTGTACAAAGTTAAATAATAACGTCGATCAGCCTTTACGAATTGCGAAGTTCGTTAAGTGTTACGCTGCTTTTGGGGTTCTTACTTTTAACATCCACACAATCCCTTATTTTTGTTCCAAATTAAGCAAATGGAGCTTTCTTCAGGTACTATTCAGAATATTATTCTTGCCTCAATTTTTTTATTCGTTGTTGTGCTGGCATGGCTGCTGGGCGAATTCAAAGGAATGAAGGATGAGATAAGGGAAAAGGTTGGTATCAATGACGAGATCACTAAGTTGCGGTTGCAGGCACTGGAACGTTTCACCTTATTTGCCGAGCGGTCTTCATTAAAAAACCTGGTATCCCGTACGCCTTCTTCTGGTCTGACGGTAGTTGACCTTCAACTAACACTTTTAGAGACACTCCGGTCGGAGTATGAATACAATGTTACACAACAGATCTATATCAGCCCGGAAATGTGGAAAGCCATTGGCAATTTAAAAGACCAGAATATTTTTATCATTAACCAGATCGCTGCAACCCTTCCCTCAGAAGCCAATGGTATAGAACTGAGCAAACGCCTTTTAGAATATGTGGCAAGCACCAATGCAGAACTGAACACGGTTGTACTAAGCGCCTTACAATTTGAAGCCAAAAGATTACTGTGATCATGCTGAACCGCTAAAACGATTTTCTAATAATCAAATATGCCCGCTGATAAAAAAATATTTACTGATTCAGGGATAGAAATAAAAACCATCTACACCCAAAACGATCTTTCCTCACTCCCTCCGCCAGCTGGCGGAGGCGGGGGGGCCGGGGAATTTCCTTTTACAAGGGGTGTTCAGCCTGATATGTACCGTGGCAAGCTTTGGACGATGCGGCAATATGCTGGTTTTTCCACTGCAGAAGAGAGCAACCAACGCTACCATTATTTATTGAGCCAGGGTGTAAATGGTTTGAGTGTGGCATTTGATCTTCCTACACAAATTGGTTATGACAGCGACCATCCGCTGGCAGACGGTGAAGTGGGTAAAGTGGGTGTTGCTATTGACAGCCTGGAAGATATGGAAATATTATTCCGTGGAATTAAACTGGACGAAGTATCCAGTTCCATGACGATCAATGCAAGTGGATTTATTCTTTTGGCATTTTATATAGCGCTTGCAAAAAAGCAAGGCGCCGATCTTAAAAAGATATCAGGCACTATACAAAACGATATTTTAAAAGAATATGCTGCAAGGGGAACCTATATCTATCCCCCCAAGGCATCTATGCGTATCATTACTGATATTTTTGAATGGTGTGCTAAAGAGATACCCAAATGGAATACCATATCCATCTCAGGTTATCATATCCGTGAAGCCGGAAGTACAGCAGTGCAGGAAATTGCATTCACCTTAAGTAATGGTAAGGCATATGTTAAAGCTGCATTGGAAAAAGGCCTGGATATAAATGTTTTTGGCAAACGCCTCTCCTTCTTTTTTAATGCCCATAACAACCTGTTTGAAGAGGTTGCTAAATTCAGGGCAGCGAGGCGTATGTGGGCCTCTATCATGAAAGAACTTGGCGCCACCGATCCCAAGGCTATGATGCTTCGTTTTCATACACAGACAGGAGGCAGCACATTAACAGCACAACAACCTTTCAATAATATCAGCCGGGTAACGATACAAACCTTAGCTGCTGTACTCGGCGGCACACAATCATTACATACTAATGGTTATGATGAAGCATTGAGCCTTCCTACTGAAGAAGCTGCAGCCATTGCATTACGTACCCAACAAATTGTTGCTTTCGAGAGCGGCGCACCGGATACCGTTGATCCTCTTGCAGGAAGTTATTTTATTGAATCGCTTACCAATGAGGTGGAAGCTGCTGCGCTTAAACTGGTCGCAAAGATCGATGCCATGGGAGGCAGTGTGGCCGCCATTGAACAGGGTTTTATTCAGGAAGAGATCGCCAGGAGCGCTTACGAATACCAGCGCCAGATTGAGAATGGAGAGAAGATCATTGTTGGTGTAAATAAATTCCAGGCAGAGACAAGCAATTCAATTCCTGTATTTAAGGTTGATGAAAATGTACAAACCGTGCAGGTTGAAAAATTAAAAGCATTAAGATCAAAAAGGGATAATGCAAAAGTTGCCGCTTCTTTGCAATCATTACATCAAAAAGCTGTCAGCGACGAAAACCTTATGCCTGCAGTTGTTGAAGCAGTCGAGAATTATTGTACGCTTGGTGAAATAGCAGATGAATTGAGAAAAATTTTTGGAGAATATAAATAAATCTACCAAACCATGAATCAACCCCGTAGCATGATGAGAATAATCCCCGTCCTAATCTCCCTTACATTGATCAGCACTGTTTCGGCACAGGATATTTCAATGACCATTAATAAAAGATCGCAGGCGCTTCAAAACCAACTCACCGAATGGAGAAGGCATCTTCATCAGAATCCAGAGCTTGGTAACAGGGAAGTAAAGACTGCTGCTTACATTGTTGAGCAACTCAAAGGCTTTGGCCTGGAAATTAAAACGGGTGTTGCCAAAACAGGTGTGGTGGCCATTTTAAAAGGAGGAAAACCGGGACCTGTAATGGCGCTTCGGGCAGATATGGATGCACTGCCGGTAAAAGAAAGAGTGAATATTCCATATGCTTCAAAAGATAGCACGGATTATAACGGACAAAAAGTTCCTGTTATGCATGCCTGTGGACATGATGCTCATGTGGCCATGCTCATCGGTACTGCCAGGGTTTTATCAACCATGAAGAAAGATATTGCCGGTACCGTGAAATTTATTTTTCAGCCTGCCGAAGAAGGCCCTCCTGCCGGTGAGGAAGGTGGGGCACTATTAATGGTAAAAGAAGGTGTGATGGATGATCCCAAAGTGGATGTTGTTTTTGGAATGCACATCGAATCATGGATACTTGCCGGAGATATCCAGTACAAATCCGGTGCATTCATGGCTTCCGCACATCAATTCACTGTTAAAGTAAAGGGGAAAGGAACTCATGGATCACAACCCTGGCTGGGTATTGATCCTATTTCCATTGCTGCACAAATCATTGAAGGATTTCAGAACATTGTAAGCCGCCAGATGGACCTGACCAAAGCACCGGTTGTAATTACTGTTGCTAAATTTAACAGTGGAGTTCGATTTAATATAATTCCTGAAGAAGCTATGCTTGAAGGAACACTGCGGACATTAGACAGTAAAATGCTTGAAGATGTTCAGCAAAGAATGAAACTTACTGCATCAAAAATTGCAGAAGCATCTAATGCAACTGCACAGGTTGAGTTTTTTGAAAAGACACTTGTTACCTACAATAGGCCTGAACTTGTTGAAAAAATGCTGCCTTCTTTACAGGCAGCAGCAGGCAAACAGAACGTAAGGGCAATGAACTGGGTTACGGGTGCAGAAGACTTTAGTTATTTTGGTACAAAAGCGCCGGCCTTCTTTTTTTATTTTGGTGGAATGCCAAGAGACAACGATCCTAAACTTGCCCCACCGCATCATACTCCTGAATTTATGATCGACGATAGCCGTTTGTTTGTGGGCGTGAAAACTTTTTGCCAACTGGTATTCGACTATCCTAAGGCTATCAACAACTAAACAGTTTTATACCATTCATCCATTTTTTTTCGTTACTGCAGGTAATTAAAATATTTTTGCCCCCATTCATAAAACCGGAAATAAACTTTTATCAGTCAATGATTTTATCCGTAACACAGAAAATAGGTATCGCAGCCTCCTTATTTATATCGCTGCTTCCGGGCAGGATATATTCGCAGGCAACTATCTGGGGCAGGGTACTTGAAGAGGATTCAAACCCGGTACCCTATGCTTCCATCAAATTACTTAAACAGGCATCTGGCAGTGTAACGGACACTGCAGGAAATTTTACATTACATATTCCCAAATTGAAAGAGAATGATACACTGGTCATTTCTTCCATTGGATATGAAAGTTTTAAAACCCCTGTGAGCAAGGCGCTGAAAAACCATGAATTTACGTTGAAGGCAAATTCCAAAAACCTGGAAACGGTAGTGGTAAGATCTTTCAGTAAAGAAGATGTGGCAGGGGCAAAGGTTGAAACAGTCGGTTATTTCAGGAGCTGGCATACCAAAAAAAATGGCGGGGAGATAGGGCGTGAGATCACTGTTTCGCATGATGTGTACCAGGTAGCCAAAGTTCGGTTTAAAATTTACAGCAGTTGCGACACCAACATGATACGCCTGCACATCCGTGAATTTGTTGATGGCCGTCCGGGAGAAGAACTGCTCAAGGATTCTATCGTACAGGTAATTAATAATGCAGCCATCGCAGACAAAGCCTATGAATTTGACCTGAACAATTATAATATCATCCTAAACAAGAAAGATATTTTTGTAAGCTTTGAGCTTTTAAAAGGAACGAAAACAGACAGTACAGCCTGCTCTTTTGCTTTTGTAGGATCGGAACCCGGCATTTACCAGTATAAATCTGCAACGAATGACGGCTGGACCTCCACGCAGGATTATACCATCTTCATGAAAGTGTTTTTTAAATACGATTAAATCCGGATGTACTTTAATGAGCAAAATCAGCTTCAAAATTTCCCTTTATCCTTTCCATCGACGGGTTGAAGTAACCGAATTTCAGATTCGGAAATTCCTCTCTTATCAACTGCATCATTTGTTTAACACCCATGCAATCCCCGGTATCGGTAACACCGATCTTTCCTAAGTACCAGTCGGGGTCAATATTGAAATTACGCCACTGTATCATGCACAGACCAGTTTCTTTGATCAGTTTTCGCAGCGCTTCGTATTCTTCAATACTATCTGTCATACCTGGAAAAACAAAATAGTTGATGCTTGTCCAGCCTCCATAACTGCGTACAGTTCTTAAACTCTCAGCCAGGTCTTCAAATTCATAATTATTAGGCAGGTAATAAGCAGTATAAATATTTTTCCTGGCCGAGTTGGTACTCACCCGGATACTGTTCAACCCAACCTCACATAAAGCTTTTACAGCTTTGGGCATACTGCCATTGGTATTGATGTTGATGCTTCCCTTTTTGGTATGTTTTCTTATTTCAATGATGGCTTCCTGGATGGTTTCCCACATCAATAAAGGTTCTCCCTCGCAACCCTGTCCAAAACTTATCAATGGATATGGCGCTGTTTGCAGGTGAGGTACGGTAAATTCAACGATCTCTTCGGCGCTGGGTTTAAAGGTCAGCCTGTCCTGTGTGCTGATAATGGTTTCTTCTTCGGGTTGAAATGAAATGCAACCAATACAGTTTGCATTGCATGCAGGAGAAACAGGCACGGGACACTCCCACCTGCCAATGGCTAAATTTCTTGCAGCAGGACATGTATAGGTCATACAGCAATTCTCCATCAAATGTTTTACCAGGCGGTTTTGCGGATAAGCATTCAGTAATTTTTTTGTTCCGGCTTCAATCAGATCATCTTTATATCCTTCAGCTTCCTGGCGTATATCCTCTTCTATACGAACAGCAGGAACATAAATTTTTTCATCAACCCATCCTGCTGCCGTATAACAAAACAAAGGAAGTGTTGGTGCATCTTTTTCTGTTTCGTATGCAGCCATATACAGGCCTGTATGTGCCGGCGGAATAAATGCAGCTACAGCCCAGCCTTTTTCGCAAAGCCGCATCTCTCCTGTTTTTACATCAATACCAATTCCCCGGCGACCGGGCAGTTCATATAAATTGCCTCCATTGGGTAATTCGATCCAGTCATCAGCAGGCACATGTAATGCATCCCAGCCACTCCGGCCTGTCACATACAGCGATGTGTCTTCAAAAATATTTCCATTCCCGTCTGAGTATAATATATATGGACTTTGTGTGAGCATTACCGGTTCTTGTTTTTACTGCCTGTTACAACCGCAAGGTCTTTTGTAATTGTTCGGTACAAAATTGATTAAATTTTTGTTCATCAACAGGAGTTTCATTTTCTTTCAACTCCGACTGAAATATTTTATTCGACTTAAAATCCAGTGTGAGGATACCGTCCTTTAAAACAACATTACCCATATCAGCCCATTTATAGATCCTGTTATATAATGCGTATTGAACAGTGATCGTTTCCGTATTTATATCAAGCTTTGTTTCCTTGCTCATCATTTTTAAAAAAACTCCGTAAATGATGAGTATAAGGGCAAATACTACGGAACCCGATGTGAGCAAAGTAACAACAGCTCCTGCACCAAGCACTACCAGCTGGTTGACCTTGTACTTTTTCAGAATGGTTTTTGTGAATACAGCAACTGCCAGCAACAATATTACTGAGCCATACCTGATATATTCATTCCCGGTATATACATACGCAGCTATAGCAGCAATTACAAAAAGCGACCGTGTAACGTAGATCTCAATACTTATATTGGTATTTTTTAACCGGAATGAAAACATAGTTCCTGGTTGTAGTTATGCAGGGTTTGCAGCCACCATTAAATTGCACAGCTTAAACAGGCACCTGGCGCCCACATTCTCGTCCCACTCATCCTGGCTTACGCCTACTTCATTCAGGTCGAAGCCAACCAGCTTACGTCCGGTTTGAACAAGTTTTTTGAAAAGATAAAATACCTGTTCGCTTTCAAAACCGCCCTGCACCGGCGTACCCGTATGCGGACAAAGCTTTGGATCAAGCCCGTCAATATCAAAACTGATAAATACTTTTTCGGGCAAATGAGTAAGTATTTCATCAACGATTTGCTTCCAGCTTTGCCCTTCGTACTGCCGCTCTTTAATATCCTTATCAAAATAAGTTATAACACGGTTTGTATTGTTGTTGATATAATCCACTTCTTCCTCGCAATAATCCCTGATACCAACCTGCACTAATTTTTTCAACTGCGGTATTTCCTGCAAGGCATTATACATGATGGAAGCGTGAGAATAGATAAATCCTTCGTATGCTTTACGCAGGTCGCAATGTGCATCAATTTGTAAAATTCCAAATTCTCCATACTTTTCAGCAATAGCTTTAAAATAACCAAGTGGCGTACTATGGTCACCACCCAATAAACCAACCAGTTTGCCTTTCTCCAGGAGGTCTTTGGTTTGCTCAAACACCCAGTTGTTTAAAAACAAACTTCCTTCATTGATCTCTTTCTGCGATTTGCACATGAATTTATTGTCCGCAACAATCTCTCCCTGTGCTATATAATTGATGTAGAGCTCGGCTTCCTTGCGTAAGTAATCACTTTTCATCAGCACTTTCTTATCGCATGGCCGCATATAAAAACCCTGCTTCCACCCGTCTTTCACATCGGGGTCAAAAAGATCAACCTGCAGGCTTGAATTGAAAATATGTTCTGGCGCTCTTGCAGTGCCACCGGTATAACTCACTGTTACTTCCCAGGGAACGGGCAGTATTACCAGTCTTGCTTCTTCTTCTGCAAAGGGTAAACCAAAAATGTTGTTGTTGGGATTGCCAACCGAGTTGGGATCAAAATTGGAAAGGTCAGTCATCTGTTTTATTTAATTGAAATTGCTCTGCCCATTTTTGCCGGGGTAAAAACGCTGCAAAGATAAGTGACTGCTCCACAATGGAGATATGTAATAACAGGAAATTTCCCAGATGAAAAAAGAATAACCCGGCCAGCACCACCTGTCGTATCGTTTGGTGAAAAAGCCAAACATCAGCAACAGGCCGAAAAATGTGGTCACCGGGTAAAACCATTGGGTAATGCGGCCAGAATTTCATGGCTGTGTTTTTGGCCATACATGTGCTATAAAAGGAAAGCGCATTTTCAATTCCCGTTTAAAAATACGTGGCAACAATGAACAGTAATACCACCCAAAATGCCGGCTACCATCGGGTATATATCTTTTTTGATGGCAACAGAAGAGATTTTCACGTAAAATACTACCCATTTAAATAATTAAACAAATTGAAAAGATAAATCTTCATTTGAGTTACCTTTGCATTGAATTTTTTAGCATGAAATGAGCCTTGTCGTTATAGTTGTACACGAATGAGATGTTTACAGGCGAATTCCATGTTGCAAAAAACGATAAAGAAAGACATGAAAAGAACGCATATTATTATACTGGTTGCCATTGCCGCACTGATTGTGACACTGATCATATTTTCTGCCGGTGATTTTTCTACTTACGACACTATCAATTCGGCCAAAGAGAAGCCCGGCAAATATGTTCACCTCATTGCTAAACTGGATAAAACACAACCTATAGAATACGACCCGGTGAATAACCCGAATTATCTTTCTTTTTACGCAATTGACAGTTTGGGCGGAAGAACTAAAGTTGTTTTTCATAACAGTAAACCAACCGACCTGGAAAAAAGTGAACGCATTGTAATGAAAGGATCCATGAAAGGCGATCATTTTGAATGCAAGGATATTCTTTTGAAATGCCCCAGCAAGTATAAGGACGATAAAAAGCAGCTTGAGAAAACGCTTGAGCCAAATACCGGGAATTAGGAATTAGTAATTGGGAATTGGGAATCAGCCTTCAAACTAAAAGAAGTTTTCATGAATTATAAGGGTTATAGGGATTTGGAATGTTACATAAAAGCAAGAGAACTCAGGATTTTTATATCTGAATTAGTCAAAAAATTTCCTGCCCATGAAAAATTCCTTTTAACTGCACAAATAATCGATTGCTCAAGGTCTGTCAGCAGAAATATTGCTGAAGGATATGGCCGGTACACTTATTCAGATACCCGGAACTTCTTTGTAATTGCAAGAAGCTCTTCTACTGAAACAATGGAATAACTGGTAACCGCTTTCGATGAAAAATATATCAGTGAAAAAAAACTTAGAACAGGAGAAGATAAATGTGAACTTGTTTTTAAATTGATCAATGGATATATTGCTTATTTAGACAAGTCGAAGAAACAAACGATGCAACAACCAAATTCCTAATTACAAATTCCCAATTCCTTATAACATGCAATTTGAAGGCGAACACTTACTACCGGGACAGATAGGACATTTCTTTGTATTGCTTGCCTTTGTTGCATCCATCATTTCCACCATTGCATTTTTTACAGCGGGAAGAAAACAAGACCTGGTTGAAAAAAGATCATGGCTGCGCTTTGCAAGGGCGGCTTTTATAACCCAGCTTATTTCGGCAGCAGTTATTTTCACCATCATCTTTTATATCTGTTCTAATCATTATTTCGAATACATGTATGCCTACAAGCATGCATCCAAAGAGTTGGAGCCCAAATACCTGCTGGCATGTATCTGGGAAGGACAGGAAGGAAGTTTTTTATTATGGACCATCTGGCACAGTGTACTTGGCTTGTTCATCATTTTCAGGGCCAAACAATGGGAAGCACCGGTAATGACGGTGATAAGTTTAGCCCAGGTCTTTTTAATGATGATGTTACTGGGTTTATATGTTTTCGATGTACGCATGGGAAGCAGCCCGTTCACATTGACCAGGAATGAGATCGCAGGACCCATTTTCAGTCAGCCCAATTATTTAAGTTTTATAAAAGACGGCGTTGGCCTTAATGTATTACTCCGCAATTACTGGATGGTCATTCATCCGCCCATTTTATTCTTAGGTTTTGCATCAACAATCATCCCTTTTGCATTTGCGTATGCAGGCTTACAAACCAAACGGTTCGGCGATTGGGTGACCCCTGCCCTTCCCTGGGCATTGTTCAGTGCCTGTGTATTGGGTGTTGGTATTATGATGGGAGGGAAATGGGCATATGAATCCTTATCTTTTGGTGGCTATTGGGCATGGGACCCGGTAGAAAATGCCTCCCTGGTGCCCTGGCTCATCCTTATTGCAGGTTTGCATACCATGGTTATCTATAAAGCAACCGGGCATTCATTAAAGGCAAGTTATCTCTTCGCTTTTCTCAGTTTTATTTTCATACTCTACTCCACTTTCTTAACCAGAACAGGGGTTTTGGGCGATACCTCGGTACATGCTTTTACAGAAAATGGTGACGCTATCAGTTTTAAACTATTGGGTAAGGTTATTAGTTTTAAAGTACTCAATGCAATGATCGGTCTTTTCCTGGCCGCATTTATCATACCTCCTTTCAGTTTATTCATAAAGAATTTTAAAAAAATACCTTCCGAAACCAAAGAAGAAAGTATAAACTCCAGGGAGTTCTGGATGTTCATCGGCTCACTGGTTTTCTTTTTGGCCGCCATTTTCATCATTGCAAAAACATCAGTGCCTGTTTATAATAAGATATTCGGCACCCACATTGCCCCGCCCGAGAATGTTGAATTTTCTTATAACAAAGTAATTGTGCTGGTGGCCATCATCATCGGTCTGCTGAGTGCAGTGACGCAATATTTCAAATACAAAAAAACGGAACAGGGTTATATATTGAAAAAGATCGCCTTGCCCACGCTGATAGCAGCCCTCATTACCGTATTGCTGGCTGTTTTTTATCCGCTCTCTTACTATAAAATGGGCGCCGGATTTTTAGGTGCGGCATATGCAGCATTATTTGCCGCCATCTTTGCAGTAATTGCCAATGCGGCTTATATATGGACCGGGCTGAAGGGCCAACTTAAAGCCGCAGGTGGTTCTGTTGCCCATCTTGGTTTTGCGTTGATGCTGGCAGGTATATTGATCTCATCAAGTAATAAGGAAGTGATCAGCAACAGCCGTGCAAACGGCATAAACCTGCAGATATCTGGCAAGGATCCTATGACGAAGGAAGCGGATAATCCTTTGGAAAACCTTACACTCATCCGGCAGGTTCCGGTAGCTATGGGCCCTTATGAAGTTACTTACATGAAAGATTCCTTTGGGCATGAAAAAGGAAGGCGTTATTACGAACTGTTGTTCCAGAGAAAAGACGCCACATCAAAAAAAGTGACCGAACAATTTACTCTATGGCCTGATGTTTACCTCATGAAGGATAATAACATGAGCAGCAACCCCGATACCAAATCTTATCTGGGAAAAGATGTGTTTACTTATATATCCTATGCCATTAATAATAAACAGGAAGACACTGCCCGGTTCAGTATAAAAGAAATGGAAGAAGGCGATACTACATTTTACAATAATGGTATCATCATATTGAACAGGGTGGTAAAGAATCCCGATAATGAAAAATACCATTTCAAACCAACCGATGCGGCATTGATGGCAGACATCACCCTCATCAGCAAAGACAGTATGCACTACAGCGCATCGCCCCTGATACAGATTGACCAGTTTGGCGTAAATCAAATTGATGATACCGTGTATGCACAGAACATTTACCTGAAGTTTGCCGGTGTAACTGATAACAAAAAGATCAAAATAGGTATAAAAGAATCGGATAAGATCATTGAATACGTTACGCTGAAGGCATATGTTTTTCCTTATATCAACCTGGTTTGGCTGGGTTTGATCATTATGGCCATTGGCATTATCATGAGCGCTATCAAAAGGGCTAAGCTTTCGCCGGTATATGCTGCACTGGTGCTTCTCCTTACCGGGGCAGGGCTTTTCTATATGTTCCTTTTTGCCAATTAAGTCTGGCTCCCGTTTTTTTCAGATGCCATACAATAAAGCCTAAACTTTAGGGTTACATTAAGCATCAAATGGTATTAAATATTGGTCTTAATGGTAAATTTACCGCATGCCCCGGCTAAAGCTTTTCATATATATTAAAAAGATACTCCTCTTGTTTGTCATCATGGTGGTTGCAAACAGCTATGCTGCGTTTGCTCAAACCGGCATATTTGATACCTTACGGACTTCGGCGATAGTGTATAATGGCGACACCATTGAATACAAGTACTTATCAGAAGTAGCGGTCTTTGGCAGGTACAGCGGTGGCAATATGTCGGCTAATGCAAAATGGACAAGATTAAGAAATGCCATTTATGTAACCTACCCCTATGCCATGAAAGCAGGTGTAATAATGAATGATATAAATGTGAAATTGAAAGGAGTTGAAGACAGATCCTCACGCCGGCAAATCATCAGGTCGAGGGAAAAAGAACTGAAAAAAGAATTTACCGATCCGCTTACCAATTTATCCATCTACCAGGGTAAGGTGTTAATGAAACTCATCAACCGGGAAACGGGAAGTAATTGTTACGAGATCATCAAAGAATATAAGGGCGGGCTTACGGCACGTTTTTATCAAACGGTTGCCTTCTTCTTCAGCTCTAATTTAAAACAGCCATACGATGCACAGGGCGATGACCAGGAAATTGAGAAGATAGTACAGGAAGTGTGCAGGGTAAATGGATATCCGTATACACCCTACCACCAGATGATGCAGCAGGGAAATTGAACCTGCTTGCCTGGTTTTTTCTTCGTTTTGTTAATCTCTCCATAATAGTTACCGGTCGTACATATTCTACAACTTAAGTGCTGTAAATGCTTTAATTTGCACCCACAAATTTTTTACACTCAGATGAAGTTAGACATACTTGCCTTTGGGGTTCATCCGGATGATGTGGAATTGAGTTGCGCAGGTGTTTTGCTGGTGGAAAAAAATAACGGGAAAAAAACAGGGATCATTGATTTAACGGCAGGAGAACTAGGCACCCGGGGAAACGCAGAAACGAGGAAAGCAGAAGCCACCAATGCGGCGATGGTACTTGGCGTAGATATCAGGGAGAATTTGGGCATGGCTGACGGCTTTTTTCAGAATGACGAAGCCCACCAGCGACAAATCATTACTGCCTTAAGAGCTTACCGCCCCGAGATCATTTTGTGCAATGCACCTGAAGACCGCCACCCCGACCATGGACGTTCTTCCAGCCTGGTTTCAAATGCTGCATTTCTTTCGGGTCTTATAAAAATTGAGACCAGCCTGAACGGAACCAGCCAGGAAGCCTGGAGGCCCAAATATGTTTTCAGGTATATACAGGACAGGATGCTGCAGCCCGATTTTGTAATAGACATAAGCAGCGTGTTTGAGCAGAAGATAGAGGCAATAAAAGCATATAAAACGCAGTTTCATACCGGGGGAGCCGATGGTCCCGAAACCTATATCTCGTCGCCGGATTTTCTGGACAGTGTGGTTTACCGGCATAAATGGTTTGGCAAAATGATAGGTGTGAAATTTGCCGAAGGTTTTATTTCAGATAAAATTGTTGGTTTAAAAAATTTTGACGCCATTATAAAAGAAAATACTTAATTTAAAATTCAAATAGTCCACATGACAACACCTAAGTTTTTAAATACAGCAGGTTCCAATTTCCACCAGGAACTGAAAAGAAGGGTAAGTAATTATTTCAGGGAATCAAAGAAATCCGCCACCGGTAATTTCGGCCTTTATTTCAAAGCCATCCTCTTCTGGACAGTGTATATCGCCCTGTATGTACACGTATTATTTTTTACTCCGCCAACCTGGATCGCCATACTGGAATGTTTTGTTATGGGAGGGCTGACTGCAGGCATCGGTTTTAATGTAATGCATGACGGAGGGCATGGCAGTTTCAGCAAGAGCAAATTCTGGAATAAAATTGCAGCATTCTCTGCTAATGCACTGGGCGCCAGTGGTATTATGTGGAACAATAAACACAATATCGTTCATCACACATATACCAATATTGAAGGTATTGATGATGATATAGAAATTCAGCCTTTCCTGAGAATGTGCCCCACACAAAAAAAATATTTCATGCACAGGTTCCAGCATATATATTTCTGGTTCCTGTATACCCTGTTATTGCTGGTGTGGGTTTTTAAATCGGATTATAAAAAATATTTCACCCAAAAAATAGGGCCGGTTCCCATTAAGAAGATGAGCCTGTGGGATCACTTTGCATTCTGGATCGCAAAAGTTAGTTACGCTTTTATGATGATTGCATTACCTATTATGTTACTGGGTTTTGTACAATGGCTGATTGGCTTTCTCATCATCGCCATGTCTGCCGGTTTTATTTTAAGTATTGTTTTTCAATTGGCACATACAGTTGAACAAACATCATTTCCCGTTCCGGATACTGATGTGAACAAGATAGAGAAAGAATGGGCTATTCACCAGTTAGAAACCACCGCAAATTTCGCTACCAAGAATAAGCTTATTTCCTGGCTGGTAGGCGGGCTCAACTTCCAGATAGAACATCACCTGTTCCCGAAGATCTCTCATATCCACTACCCTGCCATCAGCAAAATAATTAAACAGACCTGCGAGGAGTACGGGGTAAGATATATTGAATTCAGGAGGATGCGCCACGCCATTGTTTCCCATGCCACACATTTGAAGAGAATGGGCAGGGCATGATGATTTGAATTGGTTTTATCGTCCTTTTCGTCATACTTTATCGCCTTTTTATTATTTACTTTTATGTGGATAATAAAAAGGCTTTCTAATTCATAAAACTCCAGACTATGAGTGAAAAAACATGGCTTGATAAACATAAGGAATCTTTAAGCGTTGGCCAGCGGCTGGCCGATTGGGTGGCAAATGGTATGGGCTCCTGGCGTTTCATCATCTGGCAAACGGCTTTTGTTGTACTGTGGATGGTACTGAATGTAATTGGCTATATCCGGCATTGGGATGCTTATCCATTCATCCTGCTCAACCTCATCTTCTCCACGCAGGCGGCTTATGCAGCACCCATTATTATGATGAGCCAGAACAGGCAGGGCGAAAGGGACCGCATGCAGGCAAAGGAAGATTATATCACCAACCAGGAAGCCAAACTGGAGATAGAAGCATTGCAAAAGCAACTCAATAAAATTGAAACAGAGAAATTAGACAAGATCATCATCATTCTGGAAGAAATGAAAAAAAGTCATTAGTCATTGACTATTGGGCAGATTTGCTATTAATTGAACCCCACCTATTGACCAATGACCAGTGACTAATAACTCAATACCGATTAACTTTCAACCATACCCCTTAACCATTTCTTTCCGTAAATTTGCCCCTCAAAACAAAAACGATGAGTGAAGAAAAGAGCCTCAACTTTATTGAGGAAATTATTGAAGAGCATCTGAAGGAAGGCAAATACAAAAATATACTTACCCGTTTTCCACCCGAGCCAAATGGTTACCTGCATATAGGCCATGCCAAATCCATCTGCCTCAATTTTGGATTGGGCTTAAAATATGGAGGCAATACAAACCTGCGCTTTGATGATACCAACCCCGTTACCGAAGAAACCGAATATGTAGACAGCATTAAAGACGATATCCGCTGGCTGGGCTTTACCTGGGCCAACGAATTTTATGCATCCGATTATTTTCACCAGCTTTACCAGTTTGCTGTTGACCTCATCAATAAAGGCCTTGCCTATGTAGATGATTCAACCGCCGATGAAATTGCAGCCATGAAGGGAACGCCTACTGAACCCGGAAAAGATAATCAATACAGAACCAGAGCGATTGAAGAAAACCTTACCCTCTTCACCGGAATGAAAGCCGGTAAATACAAAGATGGCGAAAAAGTATTGCGTGCAAAAATAGATATGGCCCATACCAATATGCTCATGAGGGACCCTATCATCTATCGTATTAAACATGCTCACCACCACCGTACGGGGGATGAATGGTGCATTTATCCCATGTATGATTTTGCACATGGCCAGAGCGACAGCATAGAGAACATAACCCATTCCATCTGCACACTGGAATTTATTCCGCACCGGGAACTGTACGACTGGTTCATTGAAAAACTCAACATCTTTCCTTCGCATCAATATGAATTTGCCAGGCTCAACATGACATACACCGTCATGAGCAAAAGAAGATTATTGCAATTAGTGAACGAAGGCCATGTTACCGCCTGGGACGACCCACGCATGCCAACACTCAGTGCATTTAGGCGAAAAGGATTTACCCCGGCAAGCATACGTGATTTTTGTGAACGTATTGGCGTTGCCAAAAGAGAGAATTTTATTGACCTGAGCCTGCTGGAGTTTTGCCTGCGTGAAGACCTCAACAAAACTGCCAACCGGGTAATGGCTGTGCTTGACCCGGTGAAACTCATCATTGATAATTACGAAGATGGTAAAGTGGAAGAACTCACTACAGAGAACGGTCCCGATGAAAACATGGGTACCCGTACCATTCCTTTCAGCAAAGAACTTTGGATAGAGCGGGAAGACTTTATGGAAGTGCCGGCTAAAAAATGGTTCCGGCTTGCACCGGGTGCAATGGTAAGATTGAAGAGCGCTTATATTCTAAAATGCGAAAGCTTTGTAAAAGACAGCGCCGGAAATATTACGGAGATACATTGTACTTACCTGCCACAAACCAAAAGCGGCCTTGATGACGGCAGCATCAGCGTAAAAGGAACCATACATTGGGTAAGCGCTGCTCATGCACTTACCGCCGAAGTAAGATTATACGACCGGCTCTTCACTTCCGAAAACCCGTTGGCCGAAGATGGAGATTTTAAAGATACCATTAACCCCAATTCACTGCAGGTAATTGCAAATGCCATGGTGGAACCCTCACTTAAAAATGCAACACTGCAATCACGTTACCAATTCATCCGCAAAGGATATTTTTGCTTAGATAAAGATACCACTAAAGATCAATTGGTCTTCAACAGAACGGTCACATTAAAAGATGCGTGGGCTAAAGAAGTTAAAAAGAGTTAAACGTCATTGCGAGGAAGGCACGCCCGAAGCAATCTCCAGATTACAAGATTGCTACTTCGCCAACTGGCGGATCGCAATGACGTTAACCCTCAATCTTTAATTTTGGGAAAATAGCAGCCACCAACATAATCACTGTACAAAATACCATCAGGTAAAGACTGAACAGTTTTTGCGGACAATAATTATTATAGCAGGAACTGAAAAGTATATAGGACTTAACAGCATAGGCAAGCAGCAGGGCACAAATAAAAAGATTTGCCCGCTTGGCCCATACTTTGGGCAGTAACATAAATAGCAGCGCCACGGCGCCCAGTGCTACAAGGAATTTGCCCGGCCTGCCGTATTGGTTTTGATAACTGTAGAACCCGGTAAAGTTTTGGTTAATATCGGCATAATATACCCAGGGCAAAAAGCAGGAAACAATAAGTGTGATGCAGGCAATGATGCCAAGCCAGTGAAGATATTTTACCGCCATATTTTTATGCTGTTTTACTAAGTCGTACAAAGTTAAGTGATAAGGCTCTTTCTTTTGCCTGTTTCTACATACAGAAAGGCGACATAGTTGGCATTGAAGATCAGTATTTGATTTTTTGTGAAGTTGGTTTATGGGCGTAAATTTATGAGTTGGTGGCAACTATAACAGACATCCTACACATATGACAACATTTGGAAAAAGTATAAGAATATATTTGAAAGACGGTACTGTGACAGGTATAAAATTTGGTGAAGTCGTTAATCAAACAATCCAGTCTATTTCCTGCCCTCGACTTAGAACTGGAGAACTCAATGATTATCCTGAAGCCAAAAGACCAGGTGTGTATTTTTTATTCGGACAGGACGAGGAAACAAATGAGCCAAAAGTTTACATTGGCGAGGCAGAAAATGTGTATGACCGTTTACTTAATCACATCGCAACTAAAGACTTTTGGAATGAAGTTATTTTCTTTGTGAGCAAAGATGAAAATCTTACAAAATCACATGTTAAATATCTAGAAAGCAGATTAATTCAAATTGCTTTCACTACGAAGCGATATAAAATTGAAAACTATAATCAGTCACAACTATCGTCTTTGCCACCTTCTGACAGAGACGGAATGGAAGAGTTTCTGCTTTACATTAAGCTCCTAATTGGTGTATTAGGACACAAGTTTCTTGAAGAAATTACCTCTATACCCAAGAAAAAAGAAGAAAGTACTACAATAACAGCAACTACAAAAACTGACAGAGTAATTGAAACTACAAGTAACTTAGAATTATTTCTTTCTGTCGCAGGACTAAAAGCAAGTGCCTTGCAAACAGACGAAGGAATTGTTGTATTGGAAGGTTCAGACGCTGCAAAAGAATTCACAAATAGCCTTTCTCACGGATATAGAGATATAAGAGAGCGGCTAATCACTAATGGCGACTTAGTTCTTGAGGGAGACAAATATGTTTTCAAAAAGAATGTTCTTTTTGACACAGCTTCTCCAGCTGCAGCAATAATCGTTGGTTACAGTATTAATGGACCTCATACTTGGAAAGACCAATCTGGAAAGTCATTAAAAGAAATTGAAAAGGAAAGATTGCAAAACATACAATGACTTGATGTCCCGCCGGGGTCTTCACAGCCGTGCAATAAGATGGTGTAGCCTTCAAAAGGGGTAAGGCTTCAATGTATATTTTATATTTAAAAATCAGCAGAAATGATAACAAAAGTTTTTCTTACTTCGATGCTATTATCAGTAGCTACATTAACGTTCGCACAATCTTGGCAAATTCAATCTACAAAAGCTATTGTAAAAAATAATCCTAAATCTTATAAGGATAATATCGAAATGTCGGGAAAACGCATATCTGCCATTGTTTACTACAATATCGATTCTATGGGTTATTTATCATTGAAGCGGCAACTGATTTTCCCACAATTACGACTACATATAAAGGACAATGACCCATCCTGGGCAGTATATAGAGCATACTTAAAGGAGGAGTTTAGTGATGAAATGCTGCCTTTGCTTTACAAGGACGACAAGAGAATTACAATGGCTCCATTGGCATCACTTGTCATTGACGGAACTATTATTTTCAAACATAGGGTGGGTCCATCAGGTATAGAAATAGAAAGACAACTGTACCCATCTGCCAGGCAAGGCAGATTTATAGAGGAATGGAAGCTGACAAACAGAACGGAAGTATCAGCAAATATAAAGGTTGGCGATATTAAGTGGCTACAAAACAAACCCGGTTACTCAGGAAACTATGAAGTATCTGTGCATAGTGAGCATCCTGATGAGATAACCCTCTTACCAAGCCAATCTGAAAAAATAACCATTGTTTACGAAGGGAAAAATAGTAATGATCAGGACAAATTAAATGTTGATGAGAAGAAGGAACGATACGCTTTATTGGATAAAGCACATAGCAATTTGGTTTTCTCAAGTCCTGATTCAGTATTGAATACCTTGTTTGCGTTTTCAAAAGTGAGAGCGGTAGAAAGCATCTTCGATTCCAAAATGGGTATTGTCCACTCTCCCGGTGGTGGAAGATATTATGCAGGTGTTTGGGCCAATGATCAGGCGGAATACGCCGCACCATTTTTCCCTTACTTAGGTATTGAAGACGGCAACCTTGCATCGCTTAATGCGTACAATATGTTTTTCAACCAAATGAAAACTATTCCCAACCATGATAAGAATATCTGGGCATCTTTTGAAATGAATGGCGATGTGCCTTGCTGTGGTGATGACAGAGGTGATGCTGCGATGATTGCTTTTGGAAGTTTGCACTTTTTACTGGCAAACGGTGACCTAAGTACTGCAAAAGAATATGAGCCCATGATTAATTGGTGCCTTACTTACTGCGACAAAAAGAAGAATAGCGATGGCGTTATTGATTCCCAAACCGATGAAATGGAAGGCCGTATTCCTACAGGTACTGCAAACTTAAGTACTTCCTGCTTGTATTATGGTGCATTAGATTTAGCAATAGATTATTATAAAGCATTAAATTATTCAACTGCATTTATCACAACTTTAACCACAAAAAAGCAACAACTAAAAAGTGCCATTAATAAATATTTTGGGGCAAATGTTGAAGGATTAGATACTTACAAATACTATAAAGAACATCAAAACTTACGACACTGGATTTGTTTGCCACTGGTTGTAGGTATTCATGAAAGAAAAGAAGCTACCATTGAAGCATTGTTTAATAGACTGTGGTCTGAAAATGGAGTATACGTAGAAAAAAACTCCACTAACCCGGATATATCAAAAATATTTTGGGATAGAGCAACGCTGTATGCATTGCGGGGCACTTTTATTGCAGGAAATACAGAAGAAACTTTAAAAAAACTAAAAGCATTTTCACAAACAAGGCTGCTAGGCAACAGAGTACCTTATGTGGTAGAAGCTTATCCTGAAGGTAATATGGCACATTTGTCAGCAGAAAGTGCCTTGTATTGCAGAGTTATTTTAGAAGGAATGTTTGGCATAAAACCTAAAGGGCTCAGTAGTTTTTTACTCACTCCACGATTGCCAAAAGATTGGAATGAAATGTCGCTTAACAACGTACAGGCCTTTGGAAGTAGTTTTGACATCACAGTGAAAAGAATAAAAAATGATTTTGAAGTCACCACCTTTAATAGGAATATAAATAAACGTAAAAGCATAAAAATTCTTCAAGGTGGAAGTACCGTATTTGATTTAAAGAAATTGTAAAAATGATGTCCCGCCGGGGTTTTCACAGCCGGGC
>CAYTQB010000029.1:0-4893 GCA_964439615.1 uncultured Ferruginibacter sp.
GCAGCTGAAACCTTAGGCAGTTCCCGTGATGAAATGATTGCCGACCTGCATAGTGGCAAAGCGAAATATTCTTCCATATTCAATTACCCCACATTAACATGGGCTGATATGGGTGCCATTGGCTGGCTGGTGGATGGTGCAGCTATTTTAAACCAGGTAATGCTTTGCAGAACTTCTTATGGCCCATATGCAAGAGCCATGGTTCGAATCTGTAAGGAAGAAAGTTTTCACCAACGACAGGGATTTGAATCATTATTGGTGCTGAGCCGGGGAACTGATGAACAGAAAGCGATGTGCCAGGATGCTATTAACCGTTGGTGGTGGCCCAGCCTGATGATGTTTGGGCCCAAAGACAGCGAAAGCACCAACAGCGACCAAAGTATTAAATGGAAGATAAAAAGAAAAACAAATGATGAACTGCGGCAGAATTTTGTAGACATGATCGCCGAACAGATTAAAGTGCTGGACATGCGGTTACCGGATGATAAACTGAAATGGAATGCCGAGCGGAAGCATTATGACTTTGGTGAGATAAACTGGAATGAGTTCTGGAATGTGGTAAAAGGAAACGGCCCCTGCAATAAACAACGGCTGGATGCAAGGCGCCAGGCGCATGAAGAAGGTGCCTGGGTGAGGGAAGCAGCATCTGCTTATGCTCAAAAAAAGAATGTGATAAAACCAAAAGCTGCATAATTATGAAATACTTCTGGTGCATGCCGGTTTTGCTTATTGCAGTAAACAGTTGCAACGATGGCATGTACAATAAAACAAAGGATAAAGACAACCGGCAGTTGCTGCACACAGACCGTATCAATATTGTCAGGCTTTCCGACAAATTGCTAATCGATGAAAGTATCTGCCGCGGCTGTGAATATGAAAATTCAGTTCGTTTTAGTATACGTGATAGTTTGGAAATTGTGAAACTGGAGAAGGTAATTACAATCGATGATAGCCCGCCGGATATGGATGGCGGATATGTGAGTAAGGAAGTAATGTTGACCCCGCTAAAATCAGGCATCACAACTATCCAGCTCTATAAAATACTATCTTCCAAAACAGCTAAAGAAGACTCTGCAAGATTCAAAACATATACTATTGAAGTAAAAAACTAATACCATCAACCATGTTCAATGCATTCATACGGAAATTTTACTACGGTGATATCCCCGAGGATAATGCCGGAGCTTCAACAACCACCGGCAAGCCGGAATCAAAGCACGAGTGGCCCTTATGGGAAATCTTCATCCGCAGTAAACAGGGGCTTGATCATAAACATGTGGGCAGTCTTCACGCCGCCGATGCAGCCATGGCCATTGAGAATGCAAGGGATGTATATACAAGAAGACAGGAAGGCATCAGTATCTGGGTTGTGGAAAGCAAATATATTCATGCCACCAACCCCGAGGATGCTGAAAGTTTATACGACCCGGCAAACGACAAAGTATACCGTTACCCTACTTTTTATAATCTGCCGGACGAAGTAGGACATATGTGATCACAGATTTAAATTATTAAATGATTTCGCAGATGAACAGTTCTCTCATTGATTATACACTACATCTTGCAGATAACGCACTTATTCTTGCACAACGCAATGCTGAATGGTGTGGACATGGCCCGATACTGGAACAGGATATAGCCATCACCAATATTTCACTGGATCTGCTGGGGCAGGCAAGAAATTTTTACCAATATGCTGCACAATTAATGGGTGGTGATACAGATGAAGATAAGTTAGCTTACCTGAGAACAGAAAGGGAATTCAAAAACTGTTTATTGGTTGAGCAACCCAATGGCAACTGGGGACAAACTATACTCCGCCAGTTCTTTTTCAGTGCATACCAATATTTACTCTATCAAAAATTACAGCAGCATAAAGATGAGCAGGTAGCTGCTATTACAGCCAAAGCATTGAAAGAAGTTACCTATCATCTCCGCTGGAGCAGCGAATGGGTGATACGGCTCGGCGACGGAACAGAGGAAAGCCATCAACGCATGTTAAAGGCTATTGATGAACTTTGGAGATACACCGGCGAATTATTTATTCCTGTAGATTATGAAGTGGGGGCCGGTTTTGATGTGAGTTCATTAAAAGATGGCTGGATAAAAAAAGTAACTGCAGTTTTTGATGAAGCGACTTTACCAATCCCCCCTTTGGGGGGCGGGGGGGCAGTATTTATGCAGACAGGCGGTAAAAATGGTGTACATACCGAACACTTAGGTTATATCCTCACAGAACTGCAATACCTGCAGCGCACTTACCCCAATGCTACATGGTAACTGACAAAGAAATAACCATTCCAAAGCTATGGCAGATACTGGAGACTGTTTGCGACCCGGAAGTGCCGGTGCTTACAATAGCAGACCTGGGTATTATCAGGGATATAAAAATACACGATGATACAATTGAGGTAATTATTACACCTACCTATACAGGCTGCCCTGCCATGGATATGATTGCCATGAATATTAAACTTGCACTGATCGAAAATGGATATCCCAAAGTAAAAGTAACATCCGTACTCGCCCCAGCCTGGACCACAGACTGGATGAGCGAGGAAGGAAAAAGAAAATTAAAATCGTATGGCATTGCGCCGCCGCATTCACGGTCAGACGAGACTTCAGACCGGGTTATAAAATGCCCTCAATGCAATTCATCAAACACAAAATGTATCAGCGAATTTGGCAGCACCGCTTGCAAAGCTTTATATCAATGTAATGATTGCAAAGAGCCATTCGACTATTTTAAGTGCCATTAACCGTATGGTTGCTATTTCCTGATCCTGAATTTATACTTCCCTTTAATATCCCCTTTCCCTTTTTTGTCCCATACCCTGAACTGAACTACAAAGTTTTCTACTCCTGTGTCGGCCTGCGTTATAACTGCAGAAAGGCTTATCACACTGGCATCAACAGCCGAAATACCCGATGCTTCATAGTCTTTGAAAATATCTTCGGCGTCAACTATAACATTCCCCGACCTGGTTGAAATTCTTTCCGAAGCGCCGATGAATGATTTGCCGTTTTCTTTTGCCCAGCCTGTATCTGTTTTTATAACCACGTAAATTTTTTCGCCAACCCCGGTTACATTTTCTACCAGCAATTCCCTGTTGGCATCAAGCAGGTACACTTCTTTTATCTTTACTCCGGTTGCTTCCAGATCAATATCATTTTTTATAGTGGCGCCGGTTAGCGCTGTTTTATCAGCTGAAGTAACAGGTTTTGTTTTCACTCCGGATTTATCCCCTCCTGAAGAACAACTAAAAAGACAATAAGTAAGTAACACTGTTAACATGATGATAGAGCATGGTTTTATTACTTTCATGATTTTATTTTTATCGGGACAAAATATGTAAAATATTTCGGGTTATTTAACATTCGATTGCCTAAATTTATACCTATGAATCTCTCTGTTTATTTTGAGGAAGCTGCCCAAGTTTCTATAGCATTTATAATTGGCGCCATCATCGGGTTGGAAAGAGAGTTCAGAAGCAAGCCCGCCGGTTTCAGAACCATGATACTTATTTGTGTAGGCTCCTGCTTATATACCATATTATCTAAAGAAGCCGGTATCGGCAGCGCAGACCGGATTGCAAGTAATATCGTAACCGGGATAGGTTTTATCGGCGCCGGTGTTATTTTCAAGGAAGGTATTACGGTTAATGGTTTAACAACAGCTGCCCTTATCTGGGTAACAGCTGCGTTGGGTATGGCAATTGGCTATCATAACTACCCATTGGCCATTGTTGTATCAGTAATGGTGGTGGTGGCTTTATTTGTTCTTGAACCTGTGCAAAGATTCATTAACAGGTTTCACAAGGTTAAAGATTATAAAATACGAACTGTTGAACTGGGAAGGAATTTTCAGTCGGAACTGGAAGATTTTTTCAAGTCGCATGACCTTTCATACCGCTGTATGAAATTTGTTAAAGACAATAATGATGCAGTATATCTTTACCGCATCAGTTCTCCCGACAGAAATTACGACCTGGTGAACCAGTTTTTATTGAATCATAAAGAAGTAAAAAGTTTTGATGTTTAGCTGTAAGTCCTGGCCCATTTTATCTATGTTTATATAAACCATTAACGATGTCTTCTATCTTATTTGAAATAAAAAACGGTGTAGCCTATATTACCCTGAACCGTCCGGATAAATTCAATTCTTTTAACCGTGAAATGGCCTTGCTCATGCAGGCAAAACTTGATGAAGCTGCTTCGCTTCATGAGGTGCGTTGTATTTATATTACAGGTTCGGGAAAAGCTTTCAGCGCCGGGCAGGACATTAATGAGCTGACCGGAGAAAATAAAATTGAAATAGGCAAAATCCTTTCAGAACATTATAACCCCATTGTAAAAAGGATCAGGAACCTGCCCAAACCCGTTGTGGCTGCAGTTAACGGGGTGGCCGCAGGCGCCGGGGCCAATATTGCACTCTGTTGTGATGTGGTTGTTGCATCCGCATCAGCCTATTTCATGCAGGCATTCAGCAAGATCGGTATGATCCCTGATAGCGGGGGAACTTATACATTACCCCGTTTGGTTGGCTGGCAAAAAGCAAGCGCTTTAATGATGACCAGTGATAAAGTTGAAGCCAATGATGCAGAAAGAATGGGGATGATCTATAAAGTTTTTAAGGAAGATATTTTTGAAGAGGAAAGCAGAAAAATAGCAATGGCCCTTTCGAAAATGCCCACCAAAGGATTAGCCTACATCAAACATGTTTTAAGCAAGTCGTTCACCAGCAACTGGGAAGAACAGTTAATGCTGGAAGATAAATACCAGCAGAAAGCAGCATCTACTGCCGATTTTAATGAAGGTATCAGCGCCTTCCTGGAAAAAAGAGGACCTGTTTTCAAAGGAGAATAGCATTTACACAAAACTAAAACAATGAGT
>CAYTQB010000029.1:4993-6526 GCA_964439615.1 uncultured Ferruginibacter sp.
GGATACGGCTATTAATTTTTTAAAGCCTGTTCATGTTGGTGATGTACTTACTGCAGAAGCTAAAGAATTGCACAATGGAAGGTCCACAGGGTTATATCATATCACTATCAGTAACCAAAATGGCCATATAGTTGCGTTATTTAAAGGAACCTGTTTTCGCACCAATAAGAAGTTAATTAGTAAATAAAGTAGAAAAAGTTTAAAAAGTACCTTCTAATTCTAATACTATCTGCAAACATAATTAACCCATATTTGTTATGGACAATACAATCTTTGGTTTTGAAGAGCTTGAGGTTTGGAAAAAGGCCCGTTTGTTTAAAAGCGAAATCAGGGTATTCACTAAAACGTTCCCCTCAGAGGAAAAATTCAAACTAACAGATCAATTAATCAGAAGCTCAAGATCTATTAACGCACTTATTTCAGAAGGACATGGAAGATTTACTTATCCGGATCAGATTCATTTTTGTATACAGGCTAGAGGTTCGCTTACCGAGACTGTAAATCACTTGATAGATGCATGTGACGAAGCGTACATTACCAAGGAAGAACTTACAGCTTTAAAGACTAAAGCAAAAGAACTTGAAAGACTCATAAATGGCTATCTTATTTACCTCCGTAAGAAAAGAGATAATGAAAAGAAAAAGTCTGAACCATAACCTTTATATACTTATTTACTATATATACTTTATTCTCGCATTTATGATATATTCCTTCAACAATTTCACTCCTGTAGTACACGAATCTTCTTTTATTCATCCGCAGGCGGCAGTCACAGGCAATGTTATTATTGGCAGGAATTGTTATATCGGGCCGGGAGCTGCCATACGGGGAGACTGGGGACAAATTATTATTGAAGACAGTTGTAATGTGCAGGAAAACTGTACCATTCATATGTTTCCCGGTGTTACGGTTTTATTGAAAGAAAGAGCACATATTGGTCATGGCGCTGTGATACATGGTGCAACGATCGGCAAAAATTGTTTGATTGGGATGAATGCTGTGATCATGGATAATGTTATTCTTGCAGACGAATGTATTGTAGGCGCATTAAGTTTTATTAAAGCTGATGAAGTTTTTGAACCACGTAGTTTGATCGTTGGTAATCCTGCAAAAAAAATAAAAGATGTGACCGATGAAATGATCAAATGGAAAACAGAGGGCACTGCATTGTATCAGCAACTTCCAAAAGAGATGTTTGAAACCTGGCAGGTATGTGACCCACTAAGAAAAATTCTGGATGAGCTCAAAGCACAATCACCGGTTTATAAAACATGGAACGAAAGCAAGTAATCATTTAGTCGCCTCCCAAATCAGTTTTTCATTTTTTGCTTCCTTAAAAAAATCGGGCAGTTTACCATCTCCCTTTCCGGTAAAGCCTCCGTCAGGGGAGCCAAGTAATTTGCATTTGTCATCATACACTTCATTAAAAAAATCACAGCAAGGCATCACCACGTAATAAACTTTTTTACCCTTGTACTGGTATTCAACAACTTTTTGGGGTTGTTCATGTTTTTGTGCAATCTTAAAAGAATC
>CAYTQB010000029.1:6626-37145 GCA_964439615.1 uncultured Ferruginibacter sp.
AGTATTACTGCTGCCAAACCAAAGATTGCAGACTATGCTTTTACTACTTTAGTTCCCCAGCTGGGAATGGTTGAATACCGTGATGCCAGGAGTTTTTGTATAGCTGACCTGCCCGGTATCATCGAAGGTGCCGCAGAAGGCAAAGGATTAGGGCATCGCTTTTTAAGGCATATAGAACGTAATTCTATTCTGCTCTTTCTTATTCCAGCAGATAGTAAGGATCATAAAAAAGAATTTGATATCCTGCATAACGAGCTTGAGCGTTATAATCCTGAAATGCTGCAAAAAGATTTTGTGATCGCCATCAGTAAAAGTGATATGCTGGATGAAGAATTGAAGGCAGCTATTCAAAAAGAGTTACCCAAAAATATTCCGCATGTCTTCATCTCATCTGTTACCGGGCAAGGTCTGTCGGAACTGAAAGATCTGCTATGGCAAACGCTAAACCCAGCGGCTAAGGCTGTTTAAACTTATATACCTTTTTATAAAAAATACCCAACAGGCGGTATTTTATTTTTTAGGTTTTATTCATTTCTTGCATAAAAATTTATATCATGAAGAGGATCATTTTATTTGTAATAGTAGTTTTTGCAACCGGAAACATCTTACAGGCTCAACTCAAGCAATCGCTGAAAAAGGTGATGGAACTTAAAATGCCCAAAACCGCCGATGATGATATGCCCGGAACAAGGGGCGCCAGTGTTGCCTGGCATCCGGTGCAAAAGAAGTATTACGCAGTAATGGCTGGTAATACGGAATATCCCTTGGCCGTATTTGACCCTGCCGGCAAAAGGGTATCAAACGATGAGTTGACTGCCATGAATGACACAAGGGGATTATGGTACAACCCTGCGGCAAAAGAAATCAATGGTAATGGCTTTGGCGAAACGGGCTGGTTCAGGTATGTGCTTGATAAAAAAGGAATGCCGGAATCGGCGCCCATTACTTTAGAAGGCTCCAACCAACCTGACGGCCAGTGTGTGGGCGCTTTTCACCCGGTAAGAAAAGAAGTTTTGTTCTTATATGGTGGTGTCGTTTCTCTGTATTCTTTAGCTGATGGGAGTAGTTCAGGCTCAGTTCAAATTAATTGGGGTAAAAAGAAAGCAAGCAACGCATCGGATGGTGGTTCAGATAGCGAATCTGGCGAAACACCTTCAGCATATAATTATACCTCGGTAATTTATACCGGTATAAAAAACGCAGAACTGGGTTTTTTAAATACCGAAAAAAAGACAATAGAATTGTATGATTTCGTCTCAGGATTCTTAACAAAAGAACTGCCCCTTCCCGGTAATGCAGTTACTGAAGGCTCATTCAATTTTGCTTATGCCAATAGTATGTACTGGCTGTTCAATATGGAAACCCGCACATGGATCGGGTACAAGTAAAAATTCCATATTTTATCTGACTCTTTGCCCTGCTTATGCAGGGCTTTATTTTTTGTACCGCTGTTGGTTATCTTTATAAAAACAAAAAAGATTGGCGCCGGTCTTCAAATACATCAGGGAGTTTTATCTAAAAGAGTTTAACCCGTATTATTTTCTGTTGATCCTGCTCTTATTGGGTAGTATCATCTACCTGAACTACTGGCATTTCCTGGAGCGCAGGTTTGTAGCCGGTGGCAAAACAAGGTTAAGCAATTTCATCGGCTATTATTTGTTGTATTTTATTCCTTTTGCAGTTGCCTTTATACTTCAGTTATTTTTTTTCAAAGACTGTACATATTACCGCAATTACTGGTTTTGGGTAGTATTGCTGCTGGCACCTGCTTTTTTTTCTTTTCGTGTAAATTTTAATTTTCATGAAGTTCTCGTGAGTAAAATATGGTGCGGCGATGCATTGAAGTTCTGGTTACATTGTACAGGCTGGATAGTGAGGGTCTTTGTATTGCTCATTCCCGTATTTATCCTCTGGCTTATAAAGGATAAAAACAACCAGCCCTTTTATGGTACTGCGGCATTGGATAATGTGAGGCCTTATTTACTGATGCTGTTTTTTATGATACCCCTTGTAGTAATAGCCGGAACACAAAGTGATTTTTTAGACATGTATCCGATGGCAAAATATATAACCCCCCTTGATATCAGTTATAAAAGCTGGCGCTATATTATTTATGAGCTTTGTTATGGTCTCGATTTCATCAGCATTGAATTTTTCTTTCGTGGGTTTCTTATATTATCACTGATGAAGATCTGCGGTACACATTGTATTATTCCTGTAGCGTGTTTTTATTGTACCATTCATTTCGGCAAACCGATGGCTGAAGCTGTCAGTAGCTTTTGGGGAGCTTTGTTATTAGGCATAATCAGTTACAATACCGGTAGCATCTGGGGAGGACTTATTGTTCATTTAGGAATTGCATGGTTGATGGAAACAGTAAGCTGGCTGGGTTTATTAGTAAAAGGGCGCTGATGTAAATTAGTTTTAAGCAGCAACTTGAAGGGCCACAGCATCTCTATTTTACTAATACAGTATATACAGCGTGGTTTTACTATTGTATTTACAAAATATCATATCTAATTTTGGGTAATCAATAAATGAAAAAAGTATTCGAAATAACATTACTCTTTTTCTTATCCGTTTCACTTTGCTCCTGTCCGTACAGCTCTGCCTATTATATAGATGAGGCACCGGGCATTTATGTGGAAGAGGCCTTGCTTGGCAATTGGTCAACTTTTGTCAGACGGCCCAATGGCGGCAGGGAAGAACCTGTAACACTTACCTTGAGCAAAAGAACAGATACGGAATATGATATTACTTTTAGAGGCTACCTGGAAGACCTGAGGCCTTATATTATCATTACCGCAGATTCAATTAGAGGAACAGCATTTATGTCAACTGTTGGTACAAGGCAATTTTTAAATATCAAGATCCACTCAAGAATTTATATTGCCGAATTAAGATTAAAAGATAATACTCTTTCTTTACTTCCCCTGGCAGAAAATTTCACAGGCAAAATGATCTTTAACAGTTCGGCGCTCAGAACCTCCATAGATTTTCATTACAGAACCCGGGTGCATCCAATGTTGGATACAGATTTTTGCTTAAAGAATATGGTTAAGTTCAACTAACTAATGCCAATCCTGTTCCGTCATCTTCTTTAGTTGCACATGAAACAGTTGCATTTCATTCACTATTTTGTAAATTGCCCCTCCTAAACGATTGATTGCATGCAACGAAGTAAAATTGCAGGTATTGGTTATTATGTTCCGCAGAACGTATATACCAATGAAGATTTGAAAAAATACATGGATACTTCTGATGAATGGATACAGGAGCGAACCGGTATAAAAGAACGGCGCTATGCCAGCCGGCTTGGCGAAACTACAACTACAATGGGCGTTGAGGCCGCAAAGATTGCAATTGAAAGAGCAGGTATTACTGCCCAGGATATAGATTTTATTGTTTTTGCAACCCTTTGCCCGGATTATTATTTCCCCGGTTGTGGTGTATTACTGCAACGAGCTATGAAGATGAAAGAGATTGGTGCACTGGATGTAAGAAATCAATGCAGTGGTTTTGTATATGCTTTATCGGTTGCTGACCAGTTCATCAAAACCGGCATGTATAAAAACATATTGGTTATAGGTAGCGAAAAACATTCTTTCGGCCTCGATTTTAGCACAAGAGGAAGAAATGTGAGTGTGATCTTTGGGGATGGTGCCGGAGCAGTGGTGTTACAACCAACAAATAAAGAAGGGCAGGGAATTTTAAGCACTCATCTCCATAGCGATGGGGAAAGTGCGGAGATACTGGCCATGTACAACCCCGGTACGCATGCCAACCATTGGGTTTCTCAATCACTTGCAAAATTTGATGATGCCGAAATAGGGCAAATGTTCATGAGCCATGCCATGGTTGACGAGGCACAGAATTTCCCTTTCATGGACGGGCCGGTTGTTTTTAAGAAGGCTGTGATAAAACTCCCCGAAGTTGTGGAAGAAGCCCTGGCGCAAAATGGATTGGCCACAGCGGATATTGATATGCTTATCCCCCACCAGGCCAATCTTCGCATTGCACAATTTGTACAACAGAAATTACGCCTGCCCGACAGCAAGGTTCATAACAATATCCAGAAATACGGTAATACTACAGCAGCCTCTGTTCCCATTGCATTATGTGAAGCATGGGAAGAGGGGAAAATAAAAGAAGGTGATCTGGTTTGCCTGGCAGCGTTTGGCAGCGGCTTCACATGGGCCGGCGCATTGATCCGCTGGTAAACTAATATCCCTGTATCTACCCATAAATTCATCTACCCTTAATAAAGAAGGCTTGCAAAAGAATTTATTCGGGTAATTTAGTGCTGCAGTGATAATCATATGATGCGAAAATTTATTTATTTCATCAATCCTATATCCGGAACAGGTAACAAAACACTGCTACCCGAAATCATAAAGAATATTACTTCCAAAAATGAAATCCCTTTTGAGATCCTGCATACCAATGCAGCAGGTGAATATACTTATCTTAAAGAAAAAATAACTGTTGAAAGAATTACCGACATTATTGTGTGTGGCGGCGATGGTACAGTAAACCAGATTGCCAATGCAGTACAGGGAATAGATGTAAATATCGGCATCATACCCATGGGCAGCGGTAACGGACTTGCCTTTGCAGCCCGGATACCTGGAAGAGTTGATAAGGCACTGGAAATAATTTTTGCCGGCAAGGCTGAATTCATTGATAGTTTTTATATCAATAAAAAATTCGGTTGTATGCTTTGCGGCCTCGGTTTTGATGCACAGGTGGCGCATGATTTTGCCCGGCAGCAAAAGAGAGGTTTGGCTAATTACGTAAAACAATCCACCAAAAATTTCTTTGCAGCCAAACCCTATCCTTTTGAATTAAACCTGGAAGGCAAGCGTATCAGCACCGAAGCATTTTTTATCAGCATTGCAAACAGCAACCAGTTTGGCAATAATTTTACCATTGCGCCACAGGCAAGCCTGCATGACGGCTTATTGGATATTGTTGTGGTAAACAAGATGAGTAAACTACGGATGATATGGACAATCTTTAAACAAATACGAAACGGGCAGGTGCGACTGTATGAAGACAAAAAATACCACCGGAATGAGATACATTATTTTCAAACCAAAAACCTTACAATAAAAAATCCAAAGCTTGCGCCGCTGCATATTGATGGGGAGCCTGTTGAAACAGCTGCAGAGCTGGAGATTGAGATCATTCAGAATGCGTTTAAGCTGCTGATGCCCTAGTTGACTTACAATACAATAGAACATTTTTTTAAAGGTTATACTAATTACAAGTTGCTATAAATCGCTTTTTTAATTAGCTTTATAAGAGTTTTTAATACCCATAGTATTTAATTACTGATGAAATTTTTAACCGCCCTTATACTGTTATTCTATATACCGGGTTTTTCACAAACTCCCAATCATAGTATAAACAATACTACTCTCAATAAATTGACAAATGGATTGAGTAGTTCCCATAATTCTTTCATTGAAAATATTGGCCAATATGGTGAAACAATTACAGGGCATGAAAAACTGGGCAAAATGAGATATGGATTTGAAGGGTTTGGCATGCCTGTTCTATTTACTCCCAAAGGATTAATTCATCTGCATCGAAAAGTTGAAAAGATATCAAAACAGGAAGAAAATAAACTTGAGAAAAAAGGTATTCCAGAAGAGGAAATTGAAAGAAAAAGAAAAGTAACAGAAGGAATAATAACCATGGAATGGATAGGCGCTAACCCGCAGCCTGAAATTGTTGCAGAAGATGTAACCCCTGATTATCACACTTACGGCCTTTTGAAAGATAAAGCAAAGGGGTATAAAAAAATCACTTACAAAGAACTGTATCCTGGTATTGATATTATTTATCATTTCACAAATTCAGAGAAATTAGGTTTTGAATACAGTATTATTGTAAGGCCTGGGGCAGATTTGAGTCTTGTTAAAATGAAGTATGAAGGTGATGTAAAAAAAATAACAGCGGATAAAAACGGAAACCTGATTATTCGTTCTGTTATTAACGAGATTAACGAGACTTTGCCTGTAAGTTTTAGTAATGTCACAAATGAATTGAAGCTTATTCCAAGTGCTCCAAACAATGGACAGTTATATGTTACTCAATTCCGACTGGAAAATAATATTGTGAGTTTTTACATTAATGGTTATGATAAAACAAAAACATTAATAGTAGATCCATTTATCAGCAATACCGGTAACCTTACGGGTGCAAATAATGGGATTGCAAAGGATATTGACTTTGATTATGACGGCAATATTTATGTGGCGGGTGGTGGTGATGCACTTGTAGCATGTAAGTTAGCTAAATTTGATGCAAATGGTAGTTTACAATGGACTTTCAACGGTACTTTAACTACTCCCTCTTGGGCTTTTGGAACTACATATGGGGGTTGGGTTGTTGAAAAATCTAGTGGAAACATTTTTCTGGGTCAAGGCATCGCAGCCTTTGGTTCTCAAATAATCAGGTTAACGTCATCAGGAATTTATGACAATTATATTACTACTTCCGATTTAAATTTTTCTGAAAACTGGAAAATGATATGGAATTGTAATAGTGGCACACCTCAAATATTGGTTGCCGGAGGTGGCATAAATTCTAATATCAATTTAGGTGTTTGTACTCCTCCGTCTGTTACACTTACGGCATCTAATTTAACGGGCATTCCCACTTTTGCACAGGATATTGCAGATATTGTAATAGATCCATCTACTAATGACATGTACACAATTTTTACATCAAATGTTATTACTCCTTTTGTGAGTAATCGTATCTATAAAAACTCTCCTCCATACAATGCCACAACAATTGGGTGGAGTACTCCGTCTGGATATACTGTTTTAGGCGAACAGCTTAACCGTCCATACTTAAGCCCTAATGCTTTTGGGTTTTCTGAAAACTCTTTAAATGCTTTAGCTGTAAATAGCTCTTATTTATTTTATTGGGACGGCTTAAACTTAAAAGCATTTAATAAATCTGATGGAACAGCAGCAGGCACCCCATTGATATTAGCGCCTAATACGGTATTAATGCAGGGCGGAATAATTGCAGATCAATGTAATAATGTCTTTATCGGAAATACAAATGGCGCTATCAAAGTTTACAATTTCAATGGTAGTATTTTTGATGATGCCGGTGCTAATGATATAAATATTACAGGCTTTCCTGCTGCATCTGTTTATGATTTAGCCTACGATCAGGGCCGGCAACTTTTATATGCCTCTGGTAATGGCTTCGTAGCTTCATTAGATATATCATCATATTGTGCTACCACAGTTTACAGCTTATCTATAGTTCCTGACTGTAATACAGTGTCAGCACAAGCTTCAGTAAGCCCTGCGCCACCAGCTGCAACAATCGTTACTTATATCTTATTAAACGGGGCTACTCAAATTGCAAGCAATACTACCGGCCTGTTTACAGGTTTAAATCCAGCATTAACTTATACTATTAAGGCAATTATTAACCAGGCATGTGGTGGAATACAATTGATTGAGGACTTTACTTTTACTGCTTGTCCGCTCAGTATCTCTGCAACATTTATAAATCCATCCTGTAATTTATCAAATGGTTCTATATCTGCAACTGCAACTTTTGGTACAGCTCCTTATCAGTTTTCCTTAGATGGAATAATTTTCCAGGCAAGCGGGATTTTCACCGGGCTTGCAGCCGGTAATTATACTGTTACCGTAAGAGATGCGCTTAACGTCACAAATACCACGAATGTAATACTGGTAAATTCACCTCCTGTTCAGCTTACAGCAACGGCAACAGCATCTACCTGCAGTTTTAATAACGGTATTATAACATCAACTGGTTCAGGAGGTACAGCGCCATTACAATACAGCATTGACGGAATTAATTTCCAGCCATCAAACATATTTACAGGCTTAAGCCCCAATAATTATATTGTTACAGTTAGAGATATAAATGGTTGTTCTGCTACTTTTCCTGTAGTAGTTACATTAAATAATACACTAACTGTAAATGCCGGCAATAATGCTACAATTTGCGAGGGTACAGTAACTACACTTACTGCTACTTCGAATGGCACTTCATTTTCATGGACACCGGTTACAGGACTCAGTAACCCGGCAATTCTAAATCCTGATGCATCACCGGTTAATACAACAACCTATACTTTGACAGCGTCAGATGGTGTTTGTACCGGCACAAGTACAGTAACAATTTTTGTAAACCCTGCTCCGGTTGCCAACGCTGGCCGTGATACAGGTATTTGTTTTGGAAAGGACGTGCAACTTATTGGAACAGGTGGAGTTTCCTATTTATGGACACCTTCTACATATCTGTCAAATCCGGCTGTATATAATCCAATTGTAGTCAACCCGGCTGTAGGGATACTCACTTACTCTCTTTCAGTTGTTGGCGCTAATGGTTGCAGCTCAGTACAGGATGATGCAGTAATACTCACAGTAAGCCCGCCACCAAATTTATTTGCAGGAAATGATACTACCATTGCTATTAACCAGCCTTTACAGCTATATGGTGTTGATATAAACAATACAGGTTTTAATAATTACACATGGTCTCCAACCTATGGTTTAAATAACCCGTTTATTGTTAACCCTGTTGCAGTTTTAAACAGGGATATCACGTACACACTTACTGCTCAAAATGCAAATGGCTGTACAGGTATTGATGATATTAAGATAACAGTATTTGAAGGGCCTGAAATATATGTACCCAATGCTTTCACACCAAATGGCGATGGTAAAAATGATGTCTTAAAAGCAATCCCGATAGGTTTGAAAGAATTCAAATTCTTCATGGTTTTTAATACTTATGGTCAGCAGATTTTTAGCACTGTAAATCCTGCTATTGGCTGGGATGGTAATTTTAAAGGAGCTAAACAGGGCATAGGTACTTATGTATGGATTGCTGAAGGAGTAAATTATAAGGGGACTATATTACAGCGTAAAGGAACTGTAATATTGATCAGGTAATTATTTAAAAACGATGATCAAATATAGAATCGGGTAACAAAACTCTCGATCAAGTGGTTCACTAAATAAATTGACGTAGAAAAGTAATTTTGGAACTTATAAGTAATTAACGTGTTGTGCTATTAAAAAAGAAATTTTATTTAAACTCCGCATTCTGTCTATGTTTCGACAAGCTCAACATGACAGAAAGCTGTCAGTCTGAGCTTGTCGAAGACGGTTTCCAGAGCGGAATTCAAAGTTCAATAGCACAACACATTAAGTAATTACTCTTTTATCACCTTCTTTGTTATAAATTTTCCATTTTCTTCAATCTTAACAAAATATATTCCTGCGGCCAATGCCGATAAATTACAGGTGAGTTTTATGCCACTGGCTTTATACTGTTGCACAGCCTTACCATTCATATCAACCAGTGTTATATTGGTATTTGATAATGATTTACTGAAAGTAATATAAAATATACCGGAGGTTGGATTAGGATACAAAGCATCCACAGTCTGAAATTCCAGCTTTCCCAACTCCTCTTTTGTAAAAGGAGTTTCATTTTTTGCATAAGGTGCAAATGTTGGATAGGGATCAACTCCGATATTACAGAAATATACCCTTCGGGTTCTGTTGCCTGCTGCATCATGAATATAAACAATTCCACAACTGCCGAAGGGTATTTGCTGGGCGATGGTTGATAAGGCAGAAAAAATAATCAGCGATAAAAAAATGATTTTCTTTTTCATAAATAGTTAATTTGAACTTTTTAGTTTGTCTTCATAAAAATATTAGAAACCTGGAGTTACTTAATTTATTTACAATCTATAGATCAAAAAAATTAACCTCTCGCTATAAGTCTACCTGGCAATTTTTAATGCACCTCTATCATTTTCTACTTTCATTTAATTCATTTTTATACCATTTTTTATTAATAAACCAGGCAATAGTACTGTCTGGCTTAGCATTGGTTTTATAAAAATTTAAAACACAAGGAGCATATAGTACAGGATGTTTATCCTTCCACCAATACGAATATTCTGAATAAATTTCAATAGTTGAATCATTCAGAATCCGGCCTTTTTCCTCAAAAATTGATCGCTTGCAAATTTCTTCATTATTACGATTGAAGCGTTGAATTATTATTTCATTTCCTTTGATAAAAAAATCACCCCATCTTTCTTTTTGTTTATATTCCCAGTCATTTTGCATTTCAGCTATTACTTTTTGGGGTGAGATCCAAAGTTCCAATCTCAAAGTGTCAAAGAAAGGGCTAAAGATTTTTACTTTGCCGTTATTAAATAGAAAAAGAGCTGCTCTTCCATTTTTAGATATATAAATACCATCGGTTCTTAATAATAATTTTTGGTTGCTACTCATTATCGCTTCTTTGTGGGCAGTAAAATATTTAGTGCAATTGACAGGGCTACTACAGCTAATTAAATCAGCTGATATTACTACAATTAGTATTCTAAAAAAATTACGCATTTTAATAAAGTGAATATGGGAAATAATTTAAAGTTTGAGCAAATAATCTAGTTGAAGGGCCATAGTTTGTATTGAAATATGGGCCATGAGTAACATGTTTATGTATTCCATTTTGAAAAAAGTCCTGTACCCAGGGGGCATCAACACCGATTCTGCTAATTGTGTTATTGCTTTGATAGCCAAAATATAACCCTGCATAAATTCTGCTGCCACTAGAATATGTACCCTTAGGATTGGGGCCCCACATACTTTTGAAATTAGCTGTACTAAGCCCTTTTCCATCATGATGTTCTCCAACAGGAGGTGCGGTGGTATATAGATTAAATCCAAAGGAAATCTCCCCGATACCAATTTCTGCTGCTGCTGTACGATATTTATCTCCACCTACACCAGCGTCATTTGTCATTCGAAAGGAAAAATCGCCTTTACTATATCCTACATACCAGTTGTTTTGAGCATCACTTCCACCAAAAGCTGTAAGTCCAACTGAAAAGGACTGATTATTAGCCCTATCGAATAATGTTACACCTCCACCAAGTCTCAGACCACCTCCGTTGCCCGTTGAGGAGTATGAACTTGCTGAGCCAGATACATTGAATGCAAAGTTGCGGTCTGAATAACCAATTCCAAGAGAGGCAAAACCCCCGTTAAAAGCCCCTATTCCACCACTCATACTAATTGTCCAGTCGCCCTCTTTAAAAACCGCATCATGTGAAACACTTAACGAAAAAGGGTTAATTCCATAAGAATAACTAGAACCAGGTCTTTCATAATATGTAACCCGAAAAGCCCCCCCAAACTCATTGGTAGCATTTTTTGCACTATGATAGGCTTTTCCCAACGCATCGCTTGTTCCATTTGTTAAATTACTAATAAACTCTCCTAAAAAAGAAACAGCAAAAAATGCAACTTGTAAAAAATTACCACTTGGATCAGTATATTTTAAAGGGTTATTCCAACAATAACTATACCTGTTATAGTTTTGGCTGTACAAAGATTCTTGTACATAACTATCCGGAGACAGCATTCGGCCTAATACCGGATCATACATCCGGCCGTTCATATTAATAAGCGAAAAATGAGGTAAAGCTTCATGCCCGGTATATCCCCTGTACAACCAGCCGGGTACGGTAAGAATAGAATTGGCAGGATAAACAGTGTTCCAGTTATTGGGATCTCGGCGGCGGCCCCAGGCATCAAAGTTTTGTTCGGCTATTATATTATTGCCTCCCTGGTCCGTAACTGTTGTTATACTCCCCAGGTGATCGGTATAAACTATGTATGATGGTTGTACTATACCGTCTTCCTTTATTATTATGGCACAAATGCCGTTGCCACCACTTATATAATGTATTTCTCTTGTATTGGTTATAATGCCGTTTACTATTTGTTTTTCATAATTGCCGAGGAAATATCTGGTTTCCTCAATATTGCCGAGTTGTGATAATTCAGTTTTTACCCTTTCGTAATCAGGGCCATAAGTAAGGTTTAGTAAATAATTGTTTTCACTGATGGAAGCAGTTTTTAAAAACGGGGTGTAAGTTATCAATTGCTCTGTAAGTGGTGTTGCTGAAACAGGAGCTGGAAATACGGGAGATTGCCCTGGTACCGGCTGGTTCATAGTATAAGCTACAGCATGAATTTTATCGTTACGGTATTTGTAATACCCGGCATCGGTTTTAGTAACAATATTGCCCATACTTATTGTCCCATTTGCATCATACGTAATTCCTAATTGCTGGGTACTATTTGGGGTCGTAGTGTTCAGGCGGTTTAAGTTATCAAAGCTAAAATACTCCGTTTGATTTTTAATATTATCAGTTCGTTGTAAAAGATTACCAGTTGTTTGTTCAAAATTATAAGTAAGGTTTTGTACACCAGGCGTAATGGTAGTTGCCGGAAAATCTTTATTGTATGTTTTGGTAGTGGTTTTTGTAAAGCCCAAATCATAGGTTAAATATTTGCCCTCACCATCTACCCAACCATTTGCAAATAAAGAATTTTTGGGGAGTGTGCTACTATGGTAAACTTTGGTCAGGTATCCTCCGGCGTCATAAGTTTGAAAAACCGGTAGCCCGGATGGATAAGTAGTTTGTGCAAGCTGGCTAAAACTATTGTAGGCATAAGTTGTAGTATAAGTTGTACCGTCAATGGTTTGTATTTCGCTGGCAAGCCTTCTTAAACCATCATAAGTATATTCTTTTATTACACCATTAAACCCTGTTATCCTGGTGGGCTTATTATTACCACAAAATGAAAGATGCTGGTAATATTCATAAGTAGTTGTACCTTCTGGCCCTGTACGGTTTATTATACGGCCAAAATCATCATAATTCATATTATGGGTGTTACCCTTGGCATCGGTCTGCTGCCTTAATTGCCCGTAAGCATCATAACTATACACAGTTGTACCTGCATTTATATCAGTTAAGCTTGTCTGTCTTCCATATTCATCATACACTGAACTGATTAATATTGAACCAGATTGGTTCACTTCCTTTTGATTACCCCTGCTGTCATAAACAAAATCCAATTGCCCCCCATTATCAATAGAGCTAACAACCTTGCCTGTAGCATCAATAATTTGTGAACTACTTTGGCTAGCAAGATTAGTAACATTAACATGAATTTTACCATTCCCAATCTGAGTATATGTATAGTCAACAGAACCGATATCATTAACTATTGTGCTGATCCTGTTATAAACGTCGTAGTTATAAGTGGTGATGCGTGGAGTTTCCACGGGCTGCGTATAAGGCGGATTCGGATCTTCTATTGGTCCATTCGGAAAATGTAAATTTGTTTTGGTTTTTATATTTCCCCGGTTATCGTAAGTAGTGCTGATTGTATGCCAGCGGGCAGCCGTACCATACATACTGGCCGTTTCCTGTCTCCATTCCTGGCCAAATTTATTTATATAAATCTTTGAATCAGGCTTACCCCCTGTATAATGAGTATATGTATAAAAAAGTTTATCGGGATTGGGAGATCCGAAAATATTTATTGTATGCCAAACGTTATTTATTGTTACATTATTTCCATCAGGTAAAACAGTATTAACCAAAGCCCCAAAAGCATCATAATCATAAGTAGTGGTAAGGCAATCTGTTGAAGTATGAGAAAGCGGTAACCCCCACTTGCTGTTAATAGTAAATGATTCTGTGTGAGATAACCCCGAACCGGTTTTTTGAGCAGTTATAACATACCTCCCTTTCGAGTCATACGTAGAGTTCACTGTACGGTTATTTAAACCTGCTGAACTTACTGTAACTGTTACGGGATTACCGAAATTATTATAAGTATAATTTGTAGTTACCGCTTTAGGTAAACCACTGAAACCTGTTTCCGAGGCTCTTAAACCTTTTGCATTGTAAGTAAATGTAGTAGTTGCAGAAATTGCAGGCATTCCAACTCTTGTTTTGGTTACAGTAATATAATCCGGTTTAGCCGGTACAGGCGTGTTATGTATAGAATATGCCGAGGAGCTTACCGTTGTTTCAGTAGGAGTAACTGTATTACCTGATAATATGCCTACCTTGTTAGTGTTGTTAGTAATATTTCCATAACTATCATAGGTATTTACAGATTCAGAAGCTTTATCATTAAGGTAGTCTATACTTAAGGTTTTATCAATTTTTTGTAAATACCGGATATCATGATTACCTGTTGACAGGTTTTGGAATGAATAAGTAATTAATGATTCAGATAATTGCTGATTAGTTGAGTAAAGGTTTGTGGTTTGTCTTACAGTATAAGGTGCAGCAAATTGCGTATTAATTTCATTTTCTGTTACACTTCTGGTATCAGTCACATTATTTTGTATGATTATTTTTTTAAAACCCAGAAATCCTTTGGCAGCCCTGTGTAATACAGCATTTTCATAATTATAATAAGTTATATTATTACCACCTGTCCCATCAGGGTAAGTTAATGTAGACAAAACATACATTGGTAATTCAACATAATTGAAAGGATTTTGATTTATAGGATCATCTAATGAAATGGTTCGATTATATACAACCGGATATACTCTTTTGTCGGTTAATGCTTTGTATTCAAAATTGGTAGTTATATTATGCCCTGTGGTAATTTTTTGTAACAGCCTTTCTTGATTGTAAGGTTTAAAATAAATAATATCAGGCGCTCCAAAATAATAACTCTTCGCCAAAATATCTGTTCTTCCATCCCCATTAAAATCTCCGGTAGCAACATCAACATAAGGTAAAACATTATTATAGGTATATTGTTCATAAAAAAAGGAAGATGAGCTTAACCCTTTACTGTAATAAAGTGAAAATTTAGAACTGTTAGATGTGCCATTAACCCAAACTGAAAATCCATGTGCAATATCAGATTTTCCATCGCCGTTAAAATCTCCGATAACAATTTTATCGTCAGAATAATTGCCATTCATCAAAACAGGCTGGTTAAAATAAAACAGGTTACTGGTAAAGTTTGTGCCTGTACTATATAAAATTTTCCATTGGCCGTTAGTCTTTCTAATTAGCAAATCGGATTTCCTATCACCATTAAAATCTCCAGGGAAAAGCCTGTCACCCACTGCAATCTCAGTTGTCGTTAGAATAACAGAGGCCATGTATGTATTTGCATCATAGGGATTAATGCTGAGTATACTTGTTTGAGTTCCATGAATAACTAAAACTTCCTGCTTACCGTCCCCATTTAGATCAAAGGGAAGAATTTTATCGGCAGCGGCAATACTGTTTGCAGACCATTCTCCCGGAGTAACAGTGAATTGCCATATCCCATAATTGGCAAATATTTTTCCAGGCGGGCAAAGAAATCCCCTAAAATTCCCACCGCTGCTTTTCAGGATAGTAATATAATCCTGGTTGCCATCTCCGTCAAAATCTCCAGGTATAAAAAAATTACCTGATGGATGAATGATTCTATCTACCGGCATTGGCATTTCCTGTGTCCAACTTCCTGTGGTTGTTGTAAATTCAATAGTAAATCGTTCAGCCTGCCACTCAGTATATCCTGAAGGATAAGTAACGAATTTTGTTTTTACATGAACAACATCATCCCGTCCATCTCTGTTATAATCTGCTGCAAAGAAGTTCACGATTTTTTTATTTTCAACAATAAGATGTCCTGGTTCAAATGTTTTTTCATATAGCGGTGTAGTAGATTGAGGTTCTAAAAATATTTTATATCCACTACTAAATTTTATCCCTTGATCATAATAGTAAGTATTAGCTAAAATATCTGTTTTGCCATCAGCGTTAAAATCACCAGTAATACACTCCCCGTTGAATTGCGCTGTTGTTTCTGTAAATATGTCTCCACCTGGCTCACCGTATAAAAAAATAGTGGTGTTCAGTGATGGGGAATTTTCATCCCCTCCAAATTCCTCTACCTCTTTAAGCATTGAATTAACATTATCAAAACCATAATTTAGCTTGTACGTTTTTACGGTTTCATTAATGTTAACATCATTCGTATGTACAACTGTTATCTTATCCAATAAGTATTTTGTAGAAAGTGAGTTTCCAGATTCGTAAATAGTATTTTGGTCATCTCTTATGCTATATGCAAAATTTACCTGATTATAAGGAACAAGCCCTGTGTTCCAGTTTCCTGTATATAAAATTTGCTGTATCCTGCTGTCTCTACTGCTATTGTCATATTTAAACTCAATGTAGTTTCCATTAACATCAATTATCTTACTCATCCGCCACATCATAACAGTATTTGGACTTTCTCCTAATACCAAAGAGCCAACTGTAGTCCCAAATTCAATAACAGACCCGTCTTTTCCAGTTACCTGGAACCAACCGGGGTTATCAGGGAAATTGCCTTCATAAGAAATGATTTTTGCAAATGATTCTGTTTCCCCGGCATATATTGTTCCATTACCACCATTTACTCCTGAGATCGGATTCAACCGCATCCCGTCTAATAAGAATGCATCATTTGCAGCAGTATAAGTTACAGGGCTAACAATACCATTATGGTACATATTTTTCCCGGTTCTGCTTATTGCTGATAAGCCTGAAATATTCCAGCCATAGCCCGCAATACCTGATGATGCCTGAGAATTATAGGTCAGGCTGACAGAGGGTTTTACCCCATTGGTACCAGGGCTGGTAAATATAGGAATTGAATAGGTAATACCGCCAGATGCTGTTGCAGATGCACTTCCTGCAATCTCTCCTATTGGTTTAGTAAAATCAATTGTTTTTACAAAATTACCGGATGTATATAAAGGAGTATATACCGTATTTTGAGCAACAGCACTAAAGAAGCATGTGAGTAATATTAACGTGAGAGCAAATAATGCCAGTTTTGGTCTTTTGCCTTGTGAGACATTTTTAGAAATTGACATACACAGTAAGTTTAAGGTTGCGTTGATTAGCAGTTAAATTTCAAATTCCCAACCCCAAGGTAAAACAGGTTTTCTCATGAAGCAATACCACAAAGTGGTAATAGAAAGAATTCTACACAGTCTCGCTTCGCAACAATGCCCCTTGCAGGAAATGTAGCTGGGGTTTAAGCCTGATAAAACAAAGAATCCACATTATTTTTCGATGCTAAACCTGATGGCTTTGTAATTTGAGCAAATAAAATGCTGTACAAATAGACATTGCTTTTTACTTCAACAACTCCACAACTTTCTTCATCGCCTGTTGGTTGTTACTGTTGTTAAATGATGCCATCACATCCCTTTTTTCCCTTGCTGTTAAATGAAAATTAAGCGCCGCTCCTTTATCAACTACTTTAGGCACATACATAAAGTTTATGCGGTACAGGCTGGAATCAAATGCATCCCGGAGATAACTATATTGGTCCGTTTCACCATAGTCCTGCAATTTATACCAGTTATGTTGCAGCATGGTGGCAGGCTTGATGAGTATATCTGTAACAGATCCTGTTTCAAAAGGTTGTTGCCAGTTATCCTGCATCCTGTCACGCATTTGAATAATGACCACGTTGCTGGTATTTTCCTTAAGCCAGTCTCTAAAATTTTCAATGAACCGCAATGTTGTTTCCAGCCCAAAATTATCCCTTAGCCCTGCATCCATCACATCAATTACAGGGTTGCTTGGCAGCCATACATTGGGTAACACATAAGGAAAAGTGGCATTCATCCTCAACGCCGAAAGCAGCCTGATATTGAGTGGCCCCTGATTGGCAAACATGGCAGTGAAATCAACCGCATCGGGGCTTGCTGTGGTATCATCAGTGTGAACGAGGGGTTTCATCATGAAACTGATCGGCTGAGAGCTGATCATCATCCTTCTTCCATCTCTTGTGATGGTGGAATTAAATATCATCAGCGGGATGCTTGCCGTTTTTTCTTCCGCACCGTATTCTTTCAACTGGTGACTCAAAGCCCATTTACAGTTATTATTCAGTCTTTCTTCGAAGGCGTAGCCACGGTCTTTCACGTATTTAAAATTGTCAACAGTGAATTTTTGTACAGGTGAAAAAATATCCCGGGATACCAGTGATGAAAAGATAGGGTTTAACAGGTCCCCGGCTATGTTGTCAATGTATTTTTTGTCTTGCAGGTTTACGTTCTCTCCCTTTTGCTTTTGCCTGTATAATTCACGAAAGTATGTTGCAGCCAGCATCCCGCCGCTGGCACCGCTCATCATCATAGTATGTGAAAGCAGTTTCCCGTTAGTCGCACTATCCAGTTGTTGAAGTGTATTCATGACAAATGTGGCGCTGCGTAAGCCGCCACCACTTACATTGATAAAGATCATCACTGGTTTTTCAGCTGATTGTTTTTTCTTCCAGTTTTCCAGTACCGCAATCATGCCCGCTTTGTCAGCTGCCATTTTCTCCGGGGAGCAAAGTTGCTGCAGCGCCTCTTTGCTGTATTCGGGTCTCTTTGTCTGGTCAATGTAATCAAGGCCATATGCCTTATTCCTTGTATCGAGTATTTGATTCTGGTAAAGTATATCCACAAAAAAAATGAGCAGGATGAACATAGGCAGGCTCCAGCTTTCCAAAAAATAAGACAGGGAGCCAATCACTGCCGTCATGGCTGCAAAAAATATGAAAATGCTTGCCGCAGCCGGCACCTGGAAAATTTTATTATCCATAAAAAACCCTACAACAATTAAAAAAACAAAAGCAAGCGCAATACTTACGATGCTTGAAAAATGATGACGTTTGAGCACCATATCTATGAACTCCCTGTTATAGTGCGCCACATTCCTTGCTTTTCTGAAACGAAGTCCCTTGCCCATGTAATAACTTACTTTCAACCCATAGGCTTCCTGTTGTGGCATATAGCTTTGATTAAAATGTTGGTCTTGTTCAATAATGGGTGTTATAGCTCTTTGTATTGTTTTTTCTGCACTGAAAAAATACGCATAGGAAACAGCAAGTAATAAAATAAAGCCAGCCAAAATCCCGGCTATCATTGCTAAAACCTCCCCGGTACTCATCAATTCCTTCTGCCTGTCAAAAGGAAAAAGCCGGATAAAATATAAACCAATGAACAATACCGGCATCACTGCATTATTAAGGCAATATTTTAAAAAAGGCTGAGTGGTAGTTGCCAAAAATTTGCAGCGCCTGCTGTGTAAAATAAATGTGGTGATGTTCCAGCTCATAATAAAAACCCCCATGGCAATACCCACAATGCCGGCGCTCCAGAAATTTACATTACCCATGTATTCCGGTGCAAAAAATAAAGCATCGGCACCATAGCTTTTCATAAAGCCACTGTTAATAGTGCTCCCCAGCAAATACCAGGATATCAATAATACCTGGAACTTGCGAAAATGAAGAATGAATAGCTGAACCGGAAAAGAATAAAAGATATCCTTCAGTATTTGCTTCATAGATTTAGATATTGCTTAAAATTACTACTTAAACAAACGTGAAGCAAACCGGAATAGTGTTTGGACGAGGCCGGATGTTTATTTTTTTCTGATAAGAAAGAGCAGTATGACAACAACCATGAGTAATAACATGGCTACAAACTGGTGAGACACACCCAGTATCACCGGTAAATCTGAATGTGTTGCATTCAGCACAGTAAGTATGCCCAATAAAGTCTGAAGTAAGACAATACATAAAACAGCAACCCGGAGTTGGGCAAACAATTTATTTTCTTGTATAATGCCTGCCTTAAACCAAAAGACCCCGATCAACAATATAAGCAGGTAAGCCAGTCCACGGTGAATGAAATGAATAGTGATAGGATTGGCAACAAGGTTTTTGGTAAAGGGAGAAAGTTCGTTCATTGACCCAGGTATCATGCTGCCGTTAATATCAGGCCAGGTTGGTGCAGTAACCCCTGCCCTCAACCCTGCCATAAAACCTCCGTAGATCAATTGAAAAAACAGAACGACCAGTATGAGCAGTAAAAAATTATGTAAAGATGCATGTACAATTTTTTGTTGTGGCTTAACTAAAAGGCTTAATGCAAACCACAATGTGTAACATAACAAACCCAATGCAGCAATAAAATGAGTGGTTAACTCCACATGGCCTACAAAATATTGCTCAGGTACCAGGCCGCTTTTAACCATAAACCAGCCAATAAATCCCTGCAGCCCGCCTAACAAAAAAAGAATGATCATTGGCCTTATCATTTCCTTATTTAATTTTTTCTTTACCAGGAAATAAATAAAGCCAACTAAAAACACCAGGCCCATTAGTCTTGCCCAACTGCGGTGAAACCATTCCCAGAAGAAAATGAATTTGAAATCACGCATTGAAAAATCCTGGTGCACATATTTGAACTGGTCAGTTACCTTGTATTTGTCAAACTCTGCCTGCCATGCAGCATCGTTAAGGGGTGGCAGTGTGCCGGTAATAGGTTTCCATTCTGTAATGGAAAGGCCCGATTCAGTTAAACGGGTGATGCCGCCCAGCAATACCTGTATTACTATCATCCCCACGCCGATCAGCAGCCATACGGCCACCTGTTTCTGAGAGCGGTCTTTTATGAGATCATTCATTGAGCAGCAAATTTACAGCAGCATGGGTTGTTAATACTCATTGAATTGTTTTTTTATTCTTTTAGCAGATATTTGTTTTGTCAAGATGCTGTTACCCCATTACCAGATCATATTTACAGAAGCCGGTATAGATGAAGCCGGGAGGGGCTGCTACGCCGGGCCGGTGTTTGCAGCGGCAGTTATTCTGCCAAAGGGGTTTTTTCACCCGTTATTGAACGACAGTAAGCAGTTAAATGAAAAGCAAAGGGACCTGCTAAGGCCTATCATTGAAAAAGAAAGTGTGGCATTTGCTGTTGCCTCTGTTGATAATAGAACAATAGATGAGATAAATATTTTGCAGGCAAGTTACAGGGCCATGCATTTTTGTATAGATGCATTGAAGATAAAGCCAGGGTTTTTATTAATTGATGGCAACCGCTTCAAACCCTACAGATCAATTCCTCACCAATGCATAATCAAGGGCGATAGTAAATATGCCTCCATAGCGGCTGCCAGTATTTTAGCTAAAACATACCGGGATGAGTTTATGCAAAAAACCCATCTCGATTATCCGCAATATGGCTGGAACAAAAACAAAGGTTATGGCACTGCTGCACACCGCAATGCTATTGATCAATATGGGCTATGCCCCCTCCACCGCAAAAGCTATAATATTCAGCCGGCTGCATCGCCGTTGTTTTAATTTTTTATTTCAGGGCCATTAAACCCCTTGCATCAATGCCCGTCTATGTATGAATGAAAACAAATTTTTCCATTTTTAAAGTAACAGACATGAAATTAAAATTATTAGCAGTAACAATTATTATGCTGGCCCTGGGCTTAAACACTGCCGAAGCCCAAAACCGGAGCCGCATACAAAGGCACCGTGTAAAACAAGGAGTAAGAAGTGGCGAACTCACCAGGGCCGAAACCAGGAGCCTTTCCCAGCAGCAAAGAAGTACACGCCGGAACATAAGAAGGGCCCATGCCGATGGTGTAATTACCAGAAGGGAAAGAAAAGAGATTCGCAGGGATAAGCGGCATAACAGCCGTGCTATCTACCGTAAAAAACACAACCGCAGAAACAGCATTTAAACCGGTAAGCAGTATTAGGGTAATCCTCTCCAATTAAACCGGGAGAGGATTTTTTATTCAGAGATAGCTTCACCAAGTCCTTGCCTGGTTATTTTCCACTCATCACCGGTGCAATCAACAATAGTTGATGGTATCATTCCTCCTATCCCGCCGTCAATAATAAAATCAATGGTATCGCCGAATTTTTCATACATCACCTCAGGGTCGGTATACTCTTCTACCATCTCCCCGGGTAATGATGCACTCAATATAGGATGGCCAAGTTCATCAAGTATATGCTGGCATATCTTATTATCGGGTATTCGTAAGCCTACGGTAGATTTTCTGCTCTGAAGAATTTTTGGAACCTGTTTACTGGCAGGCAATATAAAAGTGTATGGACCGGGTAAATAGCTTTTGAGTATACGGTATAAAGGTGTATCAATGGTCTTTGTATAATCACTCAGGTGGCTCAGGTCACGACAGATAAAAGACAACTGTGCTTTTTGCGGATCTACATTTTTTATTTTACATATCTTCTCCACTGCTCTTGGCTGGTTAATATCGCAACCCAATCCATAAATGGTGTCAGTAGGATATATGATCACACCTCCGTTCTTCAGGCATTCAGTCACCTGTTTGATCAGCCTTGGCTGTGGGTCATCGGGGTGTATCTGTATCAACATAATTTTTTGTTTAAAACACTTTGCAATCCATTACTTTTGTGCCGGTCAAAAATATCAAATATTAAACTCAATAAATATTAAAATACCATGTCAGTAATATGTGTTGGCACCATGGCCTTCGATGCCATTGAAACTCCGTTTGGTAAAACAGATAAGATTGTAGGCGGTTCTGCCACATATGTAGCTTATGCTGCAGGGAATTTTGTAACTCCTGTTCAGCAGATATCTATTGTTGGTTATGATTTTCCAAAAGAAGAAATGGATGAATTGAAAAAACGTGGTGTATCGCTGGATGGTGTGGAGATAGTAAAAGACAAGAAATCTTTTTTCTGGAGTGGTAAGTATCACCTGGATATGAACAGCCGTGATACCCTGGTAACTGACCTGAATGTGCTGGAAGATTTTAACCCCATTGTGCCAGATTCATACCAGGGCGCTGAATTCCTGATGCTGGGTAATTTAATGCCCAAGCTGCAACTGAGTGTTATCGACCAATTAAAGACACGACCTAAGCTGATTGTAATGGACACTATGAATTTCTGGATGGATGTGGCTATGGACGACCTGAAAGAAGTATTGAAAAAAGTGGATGTACTTTTGTTAAATGATGCAGAGGCCAGGCAGCTGAGCGGCGAACTTTCGCTGGTAAAAGCTGCCCGGGAGATCATAAAGATGGGTCCCCAGTTTTTGATCATTAAGAAGGGAGAACATGGCGCTTTACTCTTTCATGATGACCACGTTTTCTTTGCTCCTGCACTACCACTCGAAGAAGTATTTGATCCAACCGGAGCCGGGGATACTTTTGCCGGGGGCTTTATAGGCCATCTTGCCAAAACCAAAGACATCAGTTTTGAAAACATGAAGACCGCCATTATCATCGGCAGCGCTATGGCCAGTTTTTGTGTTGAAAAATTCGGACCCGAGAGACTAAAAGAGATAACTAAAAAAGATATTGATGCCAGGTTGGATGAGTTTGTGCAGTTGGTGAACTTTGATATTGACCTGGTGTAAAAACAATTCAAAAGTTAAAAGTAAAAACCAAAAATTGAATTCGTATTTTATAGCTTAGGCTTTTAACTTTTGAATTTTGAATTATTATTCTATTATCCCTTCCAGTGCAAATAAGAAGGCAAATTCCCTTGCCCTGTCTTTTAATGCTTTAAATCTACCCGAAGCTCCTCCATGACCTGCTTCCATATTAGTATAGAGTAAAAGTTTGTTATTGTCTGTTTTCATTTCACGCAGCCTGGCAACCCATTTAGCCGGTTCAAAATACTGTACCTGGCTGTCGTGAAGCCCTGTAGTTACCAGCATATTGGGATAAGCTTTCTTTTCTACATTATCATAAGGCGAATAACTTTTCATATAGAAATAGTTTTCCTTATTGGCCGGGTTACCCCATTCGTCATATTCATTTGTTGTTAAAGGAATAGAAGGGTCGCTCATGGTTGTCAATACATCTACAAATGGTACAGCAGCAATTACACCATGCCAAAGGTCAGGCCGCATATTTACAACTGCGCCCATCAACAGTCCACCTGCACTGCCACCACTGGTATATAAATGTTCTTTGGCAGTATATTTATTTGCCAATAAAAATTCAGCACAGTCAATAAAGTCCGTAAAGGTATTTTTCTTTTTCATCATCTTTCCATCCTCGTACCAATACCTTCCCATCTCCTGCCCGCCCCGGATATTTGCTATGGCATAAGCAAAACCCCTGTTCAGTAAACTCAGCCGCACACTGCTGAAAGTAGCATCCATACTGGCGCCATAAGAACCATATCCATATAATAATAATGGTGCATTTCCATCTTTCTTAAATCCCTTTTTATATACAATTGACATAGGGATCTTTGTTCCATCTTTGGCTGTCGCAAACAGGCGCTCTGTTTCATATTGATTTTTGTCATATCCCCCTACTACCTCCTGCTGTTTCATCTGTTTCTTTTCTTTAGTACCCATGTTATAATCATACACGGTGGAAGGTGTAATAAGAGAAGTGTAATTGAAACGGATCACATCAGAATTATAATCGGGCGTGTACATCAGGTTTGCCAGGTAAACCGGCTCGTCAAAGGCAAGATAGTGGCCGGCATTGCTCTGCAGATTGATGATATGAACCTGTGTAAGTCCATTCTTTCTTTCAGATACAGCAAGGTAATTTTTAAAAACATCCATTCCCTGTATCAAAACATTGTTATCATGAGCTATCATCTCTTTCCAGTTGCTGCTGTCTGTTTTATCCTCGCCGCAGGTAACTATTTTAAAATTCTTTGCATTGAGGTTTGTACGGATATAGAATTTACCATTGGCATGGTCCAGGTCATACAACACTTCCTTCATTCTTGGTTGAAAGACCTTAAATGCATCATCAGGTTTATTAGCATCAATATACCTTGTTTCTGAAGAAAGGGTTCCGCCGGAGCTGATAAGTATGTATTTATCTGATTTTGTTTTACCGATACCGATATAGTTTGTTGGATCTTTTTCTTCATATACCAATTTATCTGTTGATGCATCTGTTCCCAGTTTATGTTTTTTTATCTTTTCAGAGAGTAATGTTACCGGATTTTTGGATGTATAAAAGAAAGTTTGATTATCGTTTGCCCAAACAGGATCAGCTTCCGTATTGGTAACTGCGTCCTTCAGTGTTTCGCCTGTTTCCAGGTTTTTTACATAAATGGTATATTGCCTTCTCGACAACATATCCACTCCATAAGCCAGCAGTTTATTATCCATGCTCACATCAAAACCCGCTGCTGAAAAATAGTTATGTCCTTCCGCCATTTTATTAACATCCAGCAGCACTTCTTCTTTTGCATCCAATGAGCCTTTTTTACGGCAGTACACAAAATAATCCTTTCCTTCTTCCACCCTGTTGTAATAATAATACCCATTCTTAAATACAGGCACACTTTCGTCTTTTTCTTTTATCCTCGCCTTCATTTCTGCATATAATTTTTCCTGGAATTCTTTTGTGCCAGCCATCATGGTGTCGTAATATTTATTTTCAGCAACCAGGTAGTCAACTACTTTGGTACTGTCGGGGCCTTTCTTAAAATAATCGTTCATCCAGTAATAGTGGTCAGCCCGGGTATCTCCGTTTGCAATCAGGTCTTTGGCTTTCTTTTCTGCAACGGGAGCAACAATGTTATCGGGCCATTGGTAAGTTGTTCTTTTCACTTCAGTTTGATTATTACACGATGAAGTTAATACCGCAGCAAATAATATTGCTGTTAAAATTCTGGTCTGCATGATGTTGTTTTTAGATGATCAATTATTTCTCCGGGCCAATACAATAGTATGCTTGAATTGTTTTTTCTTTCCGTCTAAATTAAATACCTCGGTATGGATGATATAGATGCCTACCAGTAAACGCTGGCTCTTTTCTCCCAGGCCATCCCAACGGAAATTACCCTTTATTCCACACAAAGCGTTACGTTGAAGGTAACGAATTATCCTGCCGGCGGCATCAAATATAGTGATATTGGCTACATAACCTGATGATGGGAAACTATAATCAATAGTTGCAAAGTCATCCATACCATCATTATCAGGCGAAACAATTTCGGGGGTAACGGTTATTTCTCCCTGCGCCTGTAAGTCAATGCGGTATTGGGAATTTTTATAGGTGGGTGTACCGTACCCAGCGCTGGTTGCCGCACTATGCCAGTTATCGGGGTTTTGAGTGGCTGCATTATAATCTATCCTTTCCAGGGCTACGCCTTCCCGGTTATCAATGAGTTTAAAATGCCATTTCTCATCATACTTCAATTCATCGGTAATATTTCCCTGTGCATTCAGGATGATCACATCGCCTTCATCATCATTGTAAGATGGCATGGAAGCAACGGTAACAAAGGCATCCATGTTTTTGGTGATGAAATCTCTTTTAACAATAGCCGGGTCTTCTGTTATCACCATAAAGTCTTGCGGAAAGAATAAGTAATTGTCTGCACTCAGTTGTTTGATGTTACTGATCACCCCGTTGCTGTTTCGGTTGGCAATATAAGTCTGCTTAAGGTCAATGATCTTATTGCTCCGGTTATATATCTCTACATAATCTGTTCCATTGGGTTTTGGGTTGAACAGTATTTCATTGATAACAATATTTAAGCTGTCTGCCACTCCACTCAATCCAACTCTTGCCGTGTTCTTATTCCCAATAGTATTATTCACACAGTCTGAGACTGCCGAAACAGTAACTGTATAAACCTTATTCCGGCTCAGCGGCGTGTTCAGTTTCAAGTTCGCCTTATCAAAAGTTGGTGCAACCACGGTAGCCGATTGTGGTGTACCAATTCCATCGCTGATATTGTAATTAGCTACAGTAGCTGCTTTTAAGCTGTCCAGGGGTTCGTCAAAGACCAGGCTGATGTTTACACTATCTGTTGCATAAGCTCTTAACAATTGTGGAGCCGTCGCATCGGCATTAACAGCATTGACAGAATTTTTCTTACCCGGTGTTCCTCCTTTTATGTCGGTACTCGCTTTCCAATTTGCCGACCCACTGCATGGATTTTTGGGATCAATCATCTCCAGTGTCCACCCACCGTCTTTCTTCAGTTCATTTTGATACCAGGCATCCGTATAACTAACCGCATGAATGATCTTATTTTGGGGACTGCGTAAATAGATCACATCGCCGGTATTATCCAGCGATGGAAAGCTGGTAACAGAAATGGTTGGCCCATATGCACTCATGGCTGCAACAGCACTGGCTGTGCAAACTATAACAAAACTGTCGGGTAATAAATTGTAAGAAGGCATGGTACCACTCTGGCCCGTGGCGTCACCTATTCTCCAGCCAAGCAAATTAAATGCAGTTGAAGACGTGTTGCGTAATTCAATCCATTCGTTATTGGGTAACCCAACCTGGGGAGTCGGGTCGGCCATCAATTCGTCAATTACAATATCGTAGCGGTTAGCAACCTGTGCATTGATGCTTCCTGTAAAAAGAGCAGTAAAAAACAAAATCACAATCACTTTATTCATAGCAGTTGGGATTTGGTTATACAAGTTAATAAAAATTCATACTTATTTTTTTGTTTTCTGGGCGTACTTTTGCGGTCTAAAATTCTAAAAATGAAAGTCGCTGTTGTTGGTGCTACGGGCCTGGTAGGCAGTAAAATGTTGCAGGTATTGGCTGAAAGAAATTTTCCGGTGGATGAGCTGATCCCGGTTGCATCGGAAAAGTCGATTGGGAAAGAAATAGCCTTTAAGAACAAACAATACAAAATAGTAAGTGCTTTAGATGCTATTGCCGCAAGACCAGATGTAGCCATATTTTCTGCAGGAGGAAGTACTTCGCTTGAGCTTGCCCCGCAATTTGCCGCAGCAGGAATTACCGTAATTGACAATTCCAGTGCCTGGCGGATGGACCCAACCAAGAAATTAGTAGTGCCGGAGGTGAATGCTGAGGTGCTCACTGCCGCAGACAAGATCATCGCCAACCCCAACTGCTCCACTATACAGATGGTGGTAGTGCTGAAACCGCTTCATGAAAAGTATAAAATAAAAAGAGTGGTGGTGAGCACCTATCAAAGTGTAACAGGTACCGGTGTAAAAGCAGTAACACAACTGATGAATGAACGCAGGGGTATTGAAGGCGAAATGGCTTATAAATACCCTATTGACCTGAATGCGATACCTCATATTGATGTGTTTTTGGAAAATGGTTATACCAAGGAAGAAATGAAGATGGTGAATGAAACAAAAAAAATAATCGGTGATGATTCTATAAAAGTTACCGCTACCTGCGTACGTATCCCAACGATGGGCGGGCACAGCGAAAGCGTGAATATTGAATTTGAAAATGATTTTGACCTTAACGAAGTGAGGGATATTCTTACCAAAGCGCCGGGAGTTATTGTAAAAGATGATGTGGCCAATTTTATTTATCCAATGCCTTTAACTGCTTTTGACAAGGATGACACTTTTGTAGGAAGATTAAGAAGAGACGAGACTCAGCCAAAGACACTCAACTGCTGGATCGTTAGTGATAACCTCCGTAAAGGCGCAGCTACCAATGCGGTTCAGATTGCGGAATATTTACTAAGCAAAAATTTGCTGTAATGACCTCACCCCAACCCCTCTCCAAAGGAGAGGGAACTCGAAGATTAATGCGAAGATCAAATCGAAATAATTTATACAAAAGAGCCATCAATAATTGATGGCTCTTTTAATTTTATAGTAGTGCATAATCTTCGCTGGGTCCCCCTTTAGGGGGCTGTGGGGGCGTTAACTTATCACCCAGGTCTCATTCCCTTTTAATAATTTATCCAGGTCCCCCTTTCCTTTTTTAGCAATCACTTCCTCTATCTGCATGGTCATACTGTCTTCGTAGCAAGCCCTCTCTGTTTCATAGAACACGCCGAATGGACGTGGAAGATGTCCTTCCAGCCTGGGATCATCAAACATCCTTATTAATATCTGTGCTTTATAAAAATCTTTTTCATCATGCACCCAAAGCCCATCTGTTCCTTCAGTGGCAATATCAACTATCACCGGTTTAAAACCATCAAGTTTAATCCCTTTATTCTGCGTAGCGCCAAAGATCAATGGCTTACCCTGTTCCAGAAACAATACTTCATCCGGTTTGGTTTTCTTTTCTGTAAATATTTCAAATGCACCGTCATTGAAGATGTTGCAGTTCTGGTATATCTCCAGGAATGAAGCTCCCCTGTGTTCCTGTGAACGCATCAGCATCGCCTGCAGGTGCTTGGGGTCCCTGTCCATAGTACGGGCAATAAAACTTGCATCGGCTCCCATGGCCAGCGCTAATGGATTGAACGGATGATCAATGCTTCCAAAAGGCGTACTCTTGGTTACTTTATGTTCTTCGGAAGTTGGAGAGTATTGTCCTTTTGTCAAACCATATATCTGGTTATTGAACAACAAAACATTCACATCAAAGTTCCTCCGCAACAAATGAATGGTATGGTTACCGCCGATGCTCAATCCATCTCCGTCACCGGTAACGATCCACACACTCAGTTCGGGCCGGGCCGCTTTTAACCCGCTGGCTACGGCTGTCGCCCTGCCATGAATGCTGTGCATTCCATAGGTATTCATATAATAAGGGAACCTGCTGCTGCACCCAATACCGGATACGATCACTATATTTTCACGGGGTATGCCCAGGGCAGGCATTACTTTCTGCACCTGTGCCAGGATCGAATAATCGCCGCATCCGGGACACCAGCGTACCTCCTGGTCTGTCACAAAATCCTTGGAAGTAAGCGGGGCGGCTGTTGTTACTGTATCACTCATAAATAATTGATAATTGAAAAAGGATAATTTATTCAGCCTCTAATTTACGAAATTATCCGTTATCCATTCTAGCATTATGAATTGCTTTTCAGTTCTTCCCAGTATTCCGCAGCCCTACGGGTATGGGGTATCACAATGGTACCTCCCACAATATTAGCCACTGCAAATACTTCATACATTTCTTCAGTATTAACCCCCAGTTCATGCGATTTGCCCAGGTGGTATTTAATGCAGTCATCGCAGCGCAATACCATGCTGGCGACAAGCCCCAGCAATTCCTTGGTTTTTACATCCAGCGCCCCGGCGGCATAGGTATTAGTATCCAGGTTCCATAACCGTTTAATCACCAGGTTTTCTTTACCCAGGATAACCTCGTTCATTTTGGTTCGGTAGTCGTTAAATTCTTTGACTAAGTTGCTCATACATTTTCTTTTTATTGAAATACAAAGTTAAACCCGTCATCTATATATTGGAGAAACTGTTATAAATTGGCAACGGTATGAAAGCGTTTTTTAAAAAATACAAAAAAGAAGCCGCCCTTGTTTCCGGGCTACTCTTATGCCTGTTCTTCTTTTTTGTAAACCCACTGGCGCTTGCCTTTAAAGCCAAACTTGTTTTGGCCATTGCTGTGCTGATGATAAGCTGGTGGGTGCTTGATGCCATGCCTCTTGCCGTGGTTGCGCTTATGCCGCTGGTTTTGTATCCTCTGCTGAACATCAATTCCATTAAAGAAACATCCAAATCTTATTCCGATTCCATCATCTATCTTTTCATGGGAGGTTTTTTCCTGGGCATGGCCATAGAAAAATGGAATCTTCATAAACGCATTGCACTAAGCATTATAAAATTCACGGGCACCAACGGAAACAATATTATACTTGGTTTTATTCTCTCAACAGGTTTCATCAGCATGTGGCTGAGTAATACAGCCACCACCATGATGATGTACCCTATCGCGGCTTCAGTTATTCATGTTATCAGTAAGCATGCCCATCCTAACGCCAATATCAAAAATTTTTCACTAACATTAATGTTATGCCTTGCTTATGCCAGCAATTTTGGTGGCATTGCTACTATTATCGGCACTCCACCCAATGTGGCCTATATATCCCACCTGAATGCACATTA
>CAYTQB010000030.1:0-36157 GCA_964439615.1 uncultured Ferruginibacter sp.
TGGGCGCTGCGGTTGTAGTTGATGCCATTGGAAGATTGATACCCGGTGTACTGAACGATGAGACATCAGCGTTGTCAGATTCCTTCCAGGATAATTTGCTGGCGCCGCCTGTATATACAAGGCCCGAAGCATTCCGGGGATGGAAAGTACCGGAAGTTTTAATGAGTGGCAATCATAAACTGATTGAAGAATGGAGGCATGAGCAGGCGGTAAAAAGAACAACCGAACGAAGACCGGATCTGTTGGATTAGTTTGAGGTTTCAGGTTTGAAGTTTGTAGTCCCTTTGCAAAACAGGAGTCCTCAATAAATACACCCAACCTCAAACCTCAAACTTTAAACTATATTTTCTTTACCCACAGATATTCTGCAAAACCCAAAACATCCCAGAAAATATTTCCCTGTAGTTTTTTTCCGCTTAACCATGTTCTGATGATCCGGAATGGCATGGCAAGCATGAACCAGCCATTTCTTCTAATCCCTCCTTTTAAAACTGTACAGCCATTTTCTGTGAATACTTTTGATAATTCTTTTACAGAATAGACCCTTGCATGCGTTGGGTCGTCTTTAAAATTAAGTGAGCCTTCCATAGAAGGCAATCTGGTACTTTTTTCACCGGGATATTCCATGTACATATATCCTCCACTTTTCAGTTTTGGCAATAAGCTTTTCACTACTTCATCGCCGTTGTGCAAATGTTCTATCACATGCACCATCAATATGGCGTCAAAATAATTATCAGGAATGGAGGTGAAGTTGAGCTTGGTAAGGTCCAATTCATAGAAGGCCTTCATCAATTTAAAATCTTCTTCACTGTTGTTATAATCCCTTTCCATATCCACACCATGATACTCACAATCCGGAAAAACAGTTTTGGCCTTTGTGGCAGAGTGGTTACCTGCGCCAATATCCAGCAGGCGGAAAGCTGTATTGCCAAATGCCCGTTTCAAAAAAATGAACTTGGTTATAAAGGAAGAAGAGAAGGCTTTAAAATTCATGCGCAAAGATAAAAAAGCTGCTCTGATAAAAACCAGGGCAGCTTATATATACTTATTATCCGTTTAATCTTTCTTTATCCCAATCACCGGCAAAGATTTTTCCCTGATCATCTGGTTGAGTTTAACCACATCCTCTTCTATGATCTTTTTCAGTTTATTCAGCTGCACATCGGCCTGCCCTGATAATTCGGTATAGGCATCCTTAACCTGTTTTGCCGGCGCACTGTTACCGCTCACCGCAAAATCATACAGGCCCGAAATTTTATCATCCAGCCGGATTGGATAATTCAATACATCCTGCCCACTTTTAGCTTTTGTCTGATGCAATGCTTCTTCAATCACCGTCATTTGTTTATTGATGGAATCGGCCTGTTCTTTTATTTCTTTCGGGCAATCTTTACCCTGTTTGTCCACAAAATCATTTATCTGCTTCCGTATATCACGTATATTTTTCCCCGCTTTTTGAATTTCAGAAAATTTATCCCGTACGGTGATCAGGAAATTAAACTGCTCATCATAATCCTGCTGCGATACATTATAAACCGGGTTAGCTTTGATCATAAAACTTCCTTCAACAGAATCCTTTCCGGTTTTTATTGTATAAAAATACCGGCCGGGTGCCGCTTTAGGGCCCGGCACATTCCCATGCCATAATATTAATCCATCTGCCTTTTCAGCAGACGGGTATTGCATGTTCCATACAAACTGGTTCATGCCTTTGCTCACTTCTATCTTATTGTCTTTTGAATTGGTGGCAAAAAGTTTGATCTGTTTTTTATTCTTATCCAGTATCTCAATACTTACTTTTGAAGAGTCGGATGTATTCTTAAGGTAATAATTGATGACGGAACCATTTGGTGGATTCATCCCGGCATTTCTTGGATTGGGATTCTGGAAACCATCGTAACGGTATGCATCGTTCACTCCAAACACAAATAAATTTTTATCGGTAATACTGTTGTCTTTTTGCTGAACCACAGTAAGATCATCTAAAACCCAAAATGACCTGCCCTGCGTTGCAACGATCAGGTCATTTTCTTTTATGGTTAAGTCTGTAATGGGAACCATGGGTAAATTCAACTGGAATGGTGCCCAGTTGGCGCCATCATCATAACTTATATACATCCCGTATTCGGTACCACAATATAACAGACCCGGTCTTTTTTTATCGGCTCTCAGCGTCCTGGTAAAATGCATAGCAGGAATTCCATTGGTGATCTTCTCCCATGTTTTTCCATAATCTTCTGTTTTAAAAAGATAAGGCGCAAAATCATCTGATTTATATTTTGTTCCTGCAAAATAGGCTTTACCTTTTTTAAAAGGATCTGTTTCCACACAGTTCCACATCATCCACTGGCCGGCGTCTTTAGGTGTTACGTTTTCCCAGTGTTGGCCTCCGTCCCTGCTTACATGTATCAACCCATCATCACTACCCGTCCACAACAGGTCTTTTTCCAATGCAGATTCAGTTGCAGTAAAAATGGTGCAGTACACTTCCACCCCGGTATTATCTTTGGTGATGGGGCCGCCACTGGAGCGTTGCCTTGTTTTATCATTGGTGGTCAGGTCTCCACCTAATGCCGTCCATGATGCACCTTCATTTTCAGTAACAAAAAGCATATTGCCCCCTGCATATAATTTCTTCGGGTTGTGCGGCGAAAAGAAAATAGGAAAGTTCCATTGAAAACGGTATTTGGCCACATCTGCGCCAGCGCCCAACGGATCATCGGGCCACACACTTACTGCACGGTTCTCCCCCGTCTTATGATCAAGCCTGGAAAGGTAGCCGCTGTAGTTTCCCCCATAAACAATATCTGTGTTCAGCGGATCAGCAACCACATAACCGCTCTCCGACCCGGCTGTTTCCTGCCAGTCGTTTGTCCCGATCTGTCCGCCGTCGCTTCTTGATAATATCCTTACGGTTGAATTATCCTGTTGTGCCCCCAGTATGCGGTAAGGAAAATGATTATCGGTGCTAACCCTGTAGAACTGTGCCGTTGGTTGATTTTCGTAAGTGCTCCAGTTTTCTCCTCCGTCAAAACTGATCTGTGCACCTCCATCATCTGCCACGATCATACGGTTTACATCTGCCGGATCAATCCATAAATCGTGATGATCGCCATGCGGTGTACGGATTGATTTAAATGTTTTTCCTCCATCGGTACTTTTTAAAAAACTCACATTAAGCACGTAAACATTATTCTCATTTTTGGGGTCAACAAAAACCTTGGTATAGTACCAGGCCCGCTGCCGGATGCTGTTGTCGCTGTTCTGCAGTGTCCAGGAAAGTCCGGCATCGTTGCTTACATACAATCCGCCCTCTTTATTTTCCATAATGGCATACACTTTATCGGAATTGCTCTGGCTAACTGCCACACCAACAATACCCCAAAGCCCTTTAGGTAAACCTTTGGCTGTTGTAATATTTTTCCAGGTTTCACCGCCATCCATACTTTTCCAAAGCCCGCTTCCCTCTCCTCCGCTTTCCATACTATAAGGTGTACGAAGCATGCGCCAGGTACCGGCATAAAGTACCGAAGGATTTCCCGGTTCCATCACCAGGTCGCTGCAACCCGTTTGATTATTTATATACAGAACTTTTTTCCAGGTTTTGCCGCCGTCAATCGTTTTAAAAATTCCCCGTTCTTCATTGGAGCCGAATAAATGGCCGATGGCAGCCACCCAAACTATATCGGGGTTTTTAGGATGTATAATGATGCGGATGATATGACGGGTATCTTTTAATCCGAGATTTCTCCAGCTCCTGCCGGCATCATCGCTTCGCCATATTCCAAAACCTTCACTCACATTTCCCCTTAACGAATTCTCCCCTTCTCCCACATACAAGATCGTATTGTCGCCCGGTGCAACCGAAACGCACCCAATACTGCCTCCAAAATATTTATCACTGATATTTTTCCAGTTACTGCCTCCATCAATCGTTTTCCATACACCACCACCTGTGCCACCAAAATAAAAAGTATTTTTTTGTTGCAGGTCACCTGCCACAGCGCCACTTCTTCCACCCCGGTATGGACCGATGGAACGGTACTTTACTTTACTGAATAAAATACTGTCATCATTAGTAACAGGGGCTGCCTGTTTTTTTTGAGCAGTTGATGATAAAGCAACAAGAGCTGTTGCTGCAAGCATAGTTAGTTTTTTCATCTTATACCAATTATTACGGTAAGGTACAAAATGAAATGAAAAAGCCCTGCTTTTCCGGCAGGGCTTTTTGCAGGGATTATTCTTTTTTTATCCTTTAAAAATATTTTCATCAACAGCAATATTGGTTTCTACCTTATCGTAGTTGGTTTCACCCTGTACATTGCTGCTAACCGTAAAAGGAAACCAGATGCCATCTACCTGTTTGAAGTTGGAATAGGTGGTTTCAATATCTACATCTTCTCCGTTAATATTCCTTTTACTTGTTGTTTTATTAAGTCGGTAATTTTTTTGGCCAATATAAAAAATTGCGGTGATACCTGTTTTATAAGTAACCTTCAGTTTGTAATCTGTTCCTTCAGCTCCCAGCATTTCAACTGTAGTTCCCTTATCCTTATAGTCGAGTAATGCGCTTTGAACATCCAACTGACTCTGTGCTGCATTTGCCTGCTCTTCACTCATATCAGTTGGAGAAGCCATACCCTGCACAGGCATAAACATTACACCTTTGCCAGGTGTGACAATCTGGTAATTCTCTGTTCCCATTACCGAAATATCCATCCGCATGCCTTTCATGTGCAGTTTGGTAATGGTTATGGCGATATCATTGCCCTGTATGCTCAGGTTTCCGGTCATTCTTACCGATTTTAACGCCGATAATTTTTCTTTGCCGCCAAGTGAATCAATATATTTATTAATTACTTCATCAGCTGTCTGGGCCTGTGCAAATTGAACAAATACCAGGGTGAGGATGAATATTCCAAATACGATTAAATTTTTCATGTTTATTTTTTTAGGGTGTAAATATAGGGCAATTTTTTACCCCAATTCTTTTTTGGTTTTCTATTTATCCTTACCTTAAACCTTCTGTCCATTAAATATACTGACAGCAATCAGGATGAACACATTTAAAATACAAGGTAATATTGTTGATATACCGGCCCGGAAAATCTTTTACGGGGAAGTTTCTATTGCTGATGGAAAAATAAAATCCATCGGCCGCCTTCCAACCTCAAACCTTAAACCCCCGACATTAAACTTTATTTTACCCGGTTTTATCGACAGCCATGTGCACATTGAAAGTTCTATGCTGGTTCCATCGGAATTTGCGAAGCTGGCCGTTGTTCATGGTACTGTGGGCACTATCAGCGATCCACATGAGATTGCTAATGTGTGCGGCATGGAAGGAGTGGAATTTATGATCGCCAACGGGAAAACCGTTCCTTTTAAATTTCATTTTGGCGCCCCCAGCTGTGTGCCGGCCACAGTTTTTGAAACAGCAGGCGCTGCTTTAACTTCTGCAGAAGTTGATACTTTATTACAAAAAGAAGAAATCAATTACCTGAGTGAGATGATGAATTTCCCGGGCGTATTATATGGAGATGAAGAAGTGTACCGGAAAATTGCATCGGCAAAAAAATATGGAAAACCTGTTGATGGCCATGCCCCGGGTTTACGGGGCGCTGATGCAAAAAAATATATTGATGCAGGTATTTCTACCGACCATGAATGCTTCACTGCAGAAGAGGCGCTGGACAAACTGAGATACGGAATGAAGATTTTGATTCGGGAAGGTAGTGCTGCCAAAAATTTTGAAGCATTGATAGGCCTGATGGATGAACATTACCAGATGATGATGTTTTGCAGTGATGATAAACATCCCGATAGCTTGGCCGAAGGGCATATTAACCAGCTTTGTGCGAGGGCCGTTGCAAAAGGTATTGACGTTTTTAAAGTGTTGCAGGCCGCTTGTATAAACCCTGTTCTGCACTACAATATGAATATTGGATTATTAAAAGAAGGAGATGCTGCTGATTTTATTGTGGCAGAAAACCTGGTGAATTTTAAGATCATTCAAACATATATTGCCGGAGAACTGGTTGCTGAAAAGGGAAAGTCATTGGTCATTAGTCATGCTGTGAGTCTGCTTAATAATTTTGACTGCGATAAAAAAGAAATCCCGGATTTCAAATTTGCTGTTGCGAGCCCGGAAGAAAAGATTTATGCCATCGAAGCATTGGACGGGCAGTTGATAACAAATAAAATTTTGTGCAAACCGGTAGTACGAAATGGTTTTTATGAAAGCGATGCCGCAAATGATATTTTAAAGATCGTAGTGGTGAATCGTTACAAAAATGCCCCTGTTGCAAAAGCTTTCATTAAAAATTTTGGAATGAACCAGGGAGCTATCGCTTCATCAGTTGCCCACGACAGCCACAATATTGTTGGGGTGGGCGTTGATGATGAAAGTTTGATGAAAGCAGTAAACCTGGTCATTGCATCGCAGGGCGGGGTGAGCGCCGTATGTAAAACGGCCAGTATGGTCTTGCCTTTGCCTGTGGCAGGCCTGATGAGCAATGAAGACGGGTACGAAGTAGCAGCGGCATATACTGCTATAGATAAAATGGTGAAGGAAGAATTAGGTTCTGTTTTATCAGCGCCATTTATGACCTTATCTTTTATGGCCCTGCTTGTAATACCCCATTTAAAACTGAGCGACCTGGGTTTATTTGATGGAGATAGCTTTACATTTATCGAATAATTTTTGCTTATTCAGTTTTTGCTCCTAAAATTTTCAATCCCACACTATCGGTTCCTTTGGGTGCAAAGTATTTGGTTTTAAAACTGGCAGTATTGCCGGGTGCAATAGTTTCATAGATCACTTCATGATCTTTTTCAAGCAGTGCTCCTGTTTTGCTGAAAAAGGACAGTTCAACATCTATATCTTTATAGCTTACCACTTTGGCGGCATTTGATATCGTTCCTTTGATAACTGTTTGCCGGACAAGGTTCTTTTTATCATGCCCACTCACCGATAAAAAACGTTTGGGATTCTTCTTTTCGGTCTCTTCAAGGGTCTCTTTGGTTTGCTCATATTTGTCCTTGGTTTTTTCGGCGGGTTTATCCGTGCTGTTACAAGCCACAAAAGCAAGGCCCGAAAACATTAAAACGGGGAAGATCTTCTTCATTTGATTTAATTTGAGTACAATAAAAATACATTTTTGTGAAACAGTTTGTTAAAATAAAAGCTAATACTGGTGTTTTTTATTTTAGTTTTGTTTAGGTTACTAAAGCAGTTGCCAACAAAGCATATGCTGAATAAATCTGGTAAAAATAAACGCATAAACAATGGTCATCAATCTCAGCGAAAAGCATTCCCTGATAAATAACTGGGTAAGTGAATTAAGGGATATAGAAGTCCAGGGTGACCGGATGCGTTTTCGCCGTAACCTGGAACGTATTGCTGAAATTTGTGCTTATGAGATCAGTAAGAAAATGCCCTGGCAGGAAAAAGAAATTACCACTCCATTAGGTACCAGCAACAACATGGTATTGCAAGAACAGCCGGTTTTGGCTACTATTCTGCGTGCCGGCCTTGCAATGCACAACGGTTTACTCAATTATTTTGACAAGGCTGATAATGCATTCATAAGCGCTTACCGCAAGCATAACCCTGACGGAACCTTTGATATAAGGCTGGAGTATATGAGTTGCCCGGATATTGAAGACCGTATCGTAATCATCAGCGACCCCATGATCGCTACAGGGTCTTCTCTTGTAAAATCAATAGAATTCCTGAAAGAAGAAGGCTCCATTAAAGAATTACACATTGTATGCGCCATTGCCTGTACGGTTGGCCTCGAATTTGTTAAAAGGGCATACCCTAAAGCCACTATCTGGTGTGGCGATATTGACGACGAAATAACCGCCAAAGGATATATTGTTCCGGGCCTGGGAGATGCCGGCGACCTGGCCTTTGGGGCAAAACTACAGGGTTAAAAGCCAACCAGTTATATTAAGTTTCGCTATAAAGCCTAAACATAGAATTTATTCTATGCAGCTTTTTGCAGTAATTGCTTATCTTTAAAGTTCTGAAATAGTCATTGAAAATGAGAAAATCACTAGTTTTTAGTTGTGCCCTTTTGCTTAGCCTGATGTCAAATGCACAGGATCCGCATTTTTCACAATTCTTTGCATCACCCCTTACATTGAATCCTGCCTTTACCGGTAAGTTTAGCGGTTCATGGCGCCTGGCTGCCAATCACCGGGATCAATGGCCATCTATTCCTAAAGCGTATGTAACTACAAGCGCTTCTATAGATTTTCCAATTCTAAAAAGTAAGATACCGGAGAGCGATGTTTTTGGTGTAGGTATTTCAGGTTTAACTGATGCAAGCGCCAACAATATTCTCAAATTAAATTACGGGTCTGTTTCAATGTCTTATCATAAGGCATTGGATGAAAACGGGTACAGTACCATCGGGGCCGGTTTCCAGGCAACTTATTCCAGCTTAAGTTTAGATATCAGCAAGACCACGTTTGAAAGTATGCTTACGCAAAATGGTTTTACTGATGAGTCAAAGAGAGAAGTACTGGCTAATGGCAGAAATCAAAGTTACTTTGATATAAACGCAGGCTTACTATATTCCGGGTCTACCAATGGCGAAAACAATTTTTACCTGGGTGCATCTATGTATCATATCAACAGGCCAAAAGTTGGTTTTATAGATAAGAACTGGTACTTAACAGGTCGTATCTCCATACATGGTGGTGGTTCTTTCCCATTATCCGACCTGTTAACTGTACATACCTCATTAATTCATCAAATGCAGAACAAGGCCAGCGAAACCACAGTGGGAGCTGCTCTTGCGGCCAATCTTAACCGGGATGCGGAAAAGCCGAGCGCTGTTTACCTGGGTAGCTGGGTTCGTTTTAATGATGCCATTGTTCCCTATGTTGGTTTGGAATTTGGCGGATTAAGGATTGGTGTAAGCTATGATTTTAATATCTCCAGCTTGAAAGCTGCCACCGCTTCCCGTGGAGGTTCAGAGTTTTCCGTGATATTTATTAAACGACCTGCAGATTACAAAGGTATTCCTTGTCCTAAATTTTAATATTCATCATGTGCATATAAATTATTCACCCTAATTATTAAGTTATAACAGTGAGTAATAAAATGCTGTTTGAAGCTACTGTTCAAAGAAACCTGTACAACCAGTTAGTAAAAATATTCCTGCATTATTAATTTATCAAAATGATGCAGGTTTTTTATTTAAATAAACTCTTTCAAGTATAATTATTCCTAAAAAAATTAAAACTGAGATATATGAGAAAAATGTACAAGGTTTCGCTACTGCTTGTTTTGTTATCGGCTATTGCTCGTCCGGTTTCAGCGCAAAATTCATTTTTCACATCAATCAATGAAAATGATGCCTCTTTGGCAAATAGCAAAAGGACAATTACTCCAGTAAAATACAATACGCTTAAAGCTGACATAAGTCATCTGAAGACGTTTTTATGGTCGCTGCCTGCAGAAAAAAATGTGACTAATAAAAATGCTGCGCCTGTGTTATCATTGCCTATGCCTGATGGCTCAGTGGCAAGATTCCATGTTTGGGAAAGCAGCCTCATGGAGCCAGGTCTTGAAGAAAAATTTCCGGAAATGAAAACTTTTGCAGGTGTTGGTATTGACGACCCTTACGCCAGCATTCGTTTTGATTACAACCCGTATTTCGGTTTTCATGCACAGGTATTATCTGCAAACGGAAGAGTATATATTGATCCGTATGCTAGGTGGGATGTAGATCATTACATGAGTTACTACACCAGGGATAATAAAAAGCTTTCTCCCTTTACCTGTGAAACTATAGACGATGCCCCTGTTTCTAATATAATTACGGCAGGCCCTTGCAGGGGAACCCAATTATTCACTTACCGCCTTGCGCTGGCTTGCACAGGTGAATATGCAGTAGCCGTTTGTGCCCCAAATGCACCTACCGTACCTGCAACAGCAGCTGCCATGTTAACTACTGTTAATCGTGTGACCGGTGTATATGAAACCGAAGTTTCTTTACGTATGGTATTGATAGCAAACAATAATTCAATCATTTATCTTGATGGTGCTACTGATCCATATACAAATAACAGCGGAGGAACCATGCTTGGCCAAAATCAGGTAAATATTGATAATGTAATTGGCAGTGCGAATTATGATATAGGGCATGTGGTGAGTACCGGAGGTGGTGGGGTTGCTAACTTAAGGGTACCTTGTGTTAATGGCTCAAAGGCAAGAGGCGTAACGGGTTTATCTAACCCGGTTGGCGATAATTTTGACATTGACTATGTAGCTCATGAAATGGGGCATCAATGGGGCGGTAACCATACCTTTAACAGCACCACAGGTAGTTGCAATGGTAACAGGAATGGGAGCACAGCCTATGAAGTGGGTAGTGGTACAACCATACAGGCTTATGCAGGTATTTGCGGAACTGATAATACACAACCTCATAGTGATCCTTTCTTCCATACCCTTAGTTTTGATGAAATAAGCAATTATATCTCTACAGGAAATGGAAATAACTGTAAAGTTGCAACCAATACAAACAATACATTGCCTGTAATTACGGCCATGAATAATAATGGTGCAAGTATTCCTATTAACACACCATTCACTTTAACCGGTGCAGCAACTGATGCCGATAACGATCCACTTACTTATTGCTGGGAGCAATGGGATTTAGGCCCGAGTACAACATGGAATGGTGGTAATGCAAATACTACCAGCCCGCTTTTCAAATCACGTGTACCAATAGCAAGTGGCAGCAGAACTTTTCCTGATAACGCTGTTATACTGGCGGGTTACCCGGTTAATCCTGCCGCAACAATGGGAGGATTAAAAGGAGAAACACTTCCCACTGTTGCCAGGGATATGAAATTCAGGTTGACCGTCAGAGATATTCATCTGGGCACACCGCCAACAGGTGGAGTTGTTACGGGAGGCGAAGGTTGTCAAACAGGCTTTACAGGAACCTATGTAATTCATGTAATAAATACTGTCGGCCCTTTTGCAGTAACTGTGCCTAATGGAGGTGAAAGTTATCCTGCAAGCTCCACACAAACCATTACATGGAATGTTGTTGGAACTGATCAGGCTCCGATAAATGTTGCTAATGTAAAAATTTCTTTGTCAACAGATGGTGGCCTCACTTACCCCACCGTGTTGGTTGCAAGTACGCCTAATGATGGCTCAGAAGCAGTAACAATGCCCGGTTCGGCAAGTACAACAGCAAGAATAAAAGTGGAAGCTATTGGAAATGTTTTCTTTGATATTTCCAATGCCAATTTTAATATAACAGCGCCAACAGGAACTTTTGATTTTACTCCTCCTGCACCTGCGAGTGTTACTTGCGGAACAGTTAACAGCACCGGTATAACATTAAGCACTGTTTCCATACTAGGGTATGTTGTTCCCATTAACCTTACAGCAACAGGTAACCCTGCAGGCACAACTGTAAGTTTTGTACCAAATCCTGTTATCCCGGGAAACAGCACAGTTGTTACCCTTACCGGTTTAAGTACGCTTATTCCGGGCAATTATCCCATAACAGTAACAGGAACATCAGGTGCTATTGTTAAGACAGTAGTATTGACTTACACGGTATTGCCTGGCATCGGACCTGCTATTGGTACCGCTCCTGTAGCAAAACAAGTTTGTTCAGGATTGAATACAAGTTTTACTGTAGTAGCAGCAACAGGAACAGGTTATCAATGGCAGATAAGCACAAATGGAGGTGGTGCATGGAACAATGTTACCAATGGAGGTGTTTATAGTGGTGCAACTACCACTACATTAAATATAACCGGTGCAACAATAGCAATGAATACTTATCAGTACCGTGTTATTGTAAACGGTCAGTGTGGTTCAACAACTTCAACCCCAGCCACCCTGACTGTAGATGCATTACCAGTGGTAACAGCGTCTGCATCATCAACAAGTGTTTGTGCCGGGTCAAATGTTACTTTAACTGCAGGCGGAGCCAATACCTTTGCATGGAGTGCAGGTACTACTCCTGCAACAGGAAGCAGTGTAACAGCGAATCCATTAATAACCACTACGTATACAGTTACCGGAACCAATACAACTACGGGTTGCATAAATACAGCCCAGGTAATGGTAACAGCAACACCAAAACCAACCCTGGTTTTAACAGCATCTCCTTATACCAAAATATTGCCGTTGCTTAGTACAACTATTACTGCTACTGCAAGTTCTGCTACTACCAATAACTTTGTTTATACATGGAGTTATGCAGGCCCCGGTCCGGCACAGGTATTTATTGGGAATAAGCATACTGTTAGTTTAAATAACCTGGGTGTGTACATAGTAACAGCTGCTGATGCAACCAATCTTACTTGTGTAAGTTTACCTGCATCTATTACTATTGTTGACTCAGTAAGTACCAAGCTGTTTGTTTTTCCAAGCCCTAATAATGGAATCTTTACCATTTCTTATTACAGCCCCGGCGCTTCGTCTTCTAATAAAACAAGACAACAGATAACGATCTACGATAGTAAAGGCAGCAGGGTGCTTAGCCAGGAATACGAGGTTTCTCAACCTTACCAGTTACACAAAATGGATATGCGCCGTAATGCCGGTGGCATATATTATATCGTTTTACGGGAAGCTAATGGAAATACGATTAAGACCGGTGAGGTAGTAATAAAATAAGCTAATATATTTTTCCCGTTATTTTAATTTAATCCCGTTGCAGGCTGCAACGGGATTTTTGTTCATTTTCCTGTTTTAAAAGTCTGCTGCTTTCTTTGACCGCCCATTAAAATTGGGTATGTTTGTAAACTGCTTTTACTATACTTTCCTGGTAGTGAGGCTGGCTAAAAAATTGTCTTAAAAGTATACCTGTTGACAGTAATACTCGTTTTCAAATAAATCAATTTTATGAAAAAAATCTTCTTCTCGTTTTGTGTTCTTTTTTTCACTTTTAATGCATTTGCCCAAAATTCAATTTTTGAGCTTATGGAAAGAGCTGATATCACGTTGCAGGAAGCAGAAAGAATAGCCCAACGCCATTTTGACACAGCGGGTACAGGGCGGGGAAGCGGTTATAAACAGTTTCAACGCTGGTTATATGAACGAAAATTTCATACTGATGAAAACGGGAACATTATTTCGATGCAGGCTGACTGGAATAATTACCAGCAAAGCCTGCAGCATTCAAATAATATAATAACTGCCGGTAACTGGACAGAACTGGGGCCATGGGGATGGAACAGGACCAGTGGATGGAACCCGGGAACAGGGAGATTGACAGCTCTTGCTATTCATCCTTCCAATGAATCTGTAATTTATGTAGGCTCTCCAGGAGGCGGTATCTGGAAGTCGGTAAATGCAGGAAGTACCTGGCAACCACTTACTGATAATAATTCTTTATGGATGTCCATTTTTGCTTTGACCATTGATCCAACTGACCAAAATATTGTATACGCCGGCACAAGTGGTAATGGTATAATAAAATCAACCAATGCCGGGGCCACATGGGCTGCCGCCGGAGCAGGACCTACGGGTACGATCAGAAAAATCCTTATTCACCCCAGTGCTCCAAATATTGTTTTTGCATGTGCTTCAAATGGTATTTTCAGATCGATCAATAGTGGAACAAGCTGGACACAGGTTCATAATATATCCAAAGAAGACATTGAGTTCAAGCCAAATGATCAGAACATCATGTATGCAACCGGAAATGATGTTTATCGTTCAATCAATAATGGTGTTACCTGGACAGCCGTAGGAGCAGCGCAGGGCATCACAAACACCGGCCGCACTCTTGTTGGTGTTTCTCCTGCAAATCCTGATTATGTTTATGTTGTTCAGGCAAGCGGAAGTTTATTCGGCAGAATGTACAAATCCACCGATGCAGGATTAACATTTACAACAACAGTGGTAGGTAATCCTGCTTCGGGCACCAATTACTTTGGATATGAAACCAACGGAACCGGAACCACCGGCCAGGCTACTTATGATATGGCTATTGATGTATCTCCCGTAAATGCAGCTGAAGTTTACATTGCCGGTATCATTTGCTGGAAATCAATAAATGAAGCTACGAGCTTTACGGCTATAACAGCATGGTCGTTACCCAATACTATTGGATACAATCATGCAGATGTTCATGGCCTGTTCTGGATAAACAGTAGCATTTATTCATTATCTGACGGTGGTATTTATAAAAGCATGGATAATGGAGATAACTGGACAGATCTTTCCACAGGTTTAGGCATCAGGCAATTTTACCGTTTTGCAAATTCAAAAACCAATGCTACTGTTATAACCGGCGGTGCACAGGATAATGGAAGTGTTGCAAGACAGGCTTCGGGTACCTGGGTAGATTGGTTAGGCGCTGATGGAATGGAAGGGCTTGTAAGCCCAATCAATCATTTGAATCTCTGGGGCACAAGTCAGAACGGATCAATTTACAGATCAATTAATGGGGGCAATTCCTACACTGGTTTACCCAAGCCATCGGCTGGGCAGTGGGTAACCCCCATCTGCATTCATCCTACCAATGAAACTATTTTATATGGCGGTTGGACAGGTGTTTATAAATCCACCAATAGTGGTTCAGCCTGGACAAATATTTCTGCAGGGGTAATTACTGTTACATTAGCCGACCTTGCTGTAGCCCCTTCAAATCCTAATTACATTTATGCGTCAACCGGTTCTACATTATACGTGACAACCAACGACGGCGCTACATGGACAACCCGTATTGCACCTTCAACAATTAATGATATTGCTGTTGACCCCACCGATCCCAACAAGATCTGGATTGCCTGCAACAGTACCACCAACAGGATAATGGTTTCAACTGATGCCGGAGCAACATTCACTAATATTTCTGCCAACCTTCCTGCCATTGTTGCCAGAACTGTTGTGGTAGATGATAATACACCAAGGGGCATTTATGCAGGGCTGAATATTGGTGTTTATTTCCGTGAAGAAGGCACTGCGAGCTGGACAAATTTCTCTGATAATTTACCGCTTGTTGCAATCAATGAACTTGAAATACAAAAAACATCAGGCAAAATAAGGGTAGCAACTTATGGCCGTGGAGTTTGGGAGAGCCCTGTAGCGATTGTAGTTCCTCCATCCGGGTTTACATTTAATAACCCGGCTCCTGTTAGTGTTGGCTGCCCTGTGCCCGCCACAATAAGTATTACCTTAGGAACAAATTCAGTAGGTGGATTTACAAACCCTATCACCCTTGCTGCGACAGCTGGCGTACCGGCTGGTACAAATATCACTTTTGGAACAAATCCCGTTGCCCCCGGTAGCAGTAGTATAGTTAACTTAAATAATGCGAATATACTGACGCCTGGGTCTTATGTAATAACTATAACAGGTACAGCAACCGGCGCTACTACACAAACCGTAAATCTTACTTATACCATTACACCTGGTGCCACACCAGTTATTACTTCGCAACCCACTAACCAGTCTGTTTGTGTTGGTGGCAACACTTCATATATTATAGCTGCTATCGGTGCCAGTTCATTTCAATGGCAGGTAAGCACAGTTGGTTGTGCAGGGCCATGGAGTAATATTTCCAATGGAAGTGTGTATAGTGGTGCCAACACTGCAACTTTAAATATCACCGGTGCAACTGCAGGCATGAATAATTATGGATATCGTTGCAATGTTATGAGCAGTTGTTCTCCAACAGTAATCAATTCCAATTGCGGAACACTTACAGTTAATGCTGCGGTCAATATTACAAGCCAACCTGCAAACAGTACAGTATGTGCCGGTTCCAATACATCATATACTATTGCTGCTACCGGTTCTTCACTAACCTATCAATGGGAAATCAGCACAGATGGTGGCATCAGTTACAGTAATGTTACTAATGGTGGTGTGTATAGTGGTGTAACCACGGCTACATTAAATCTTACAGTTGTTACTGCAGGAATGAATTCATATCGTTATCGTTGTGTCATCAGCGCTTGTTCAACTTCATTGACAAGCAGCCCTGCAATCTTAATGGTTAATTTACCTGTAGGCATAACAACCAATCCTGTAAATAAAACTATCTGCAACACAGGAACTACCAATTTTGCTGTTATAGCATCAGGTTCTTCACCTGTTTATCAGTGGCAGTTAAATACTGCTGGCGCAGGCGGCGCCTGGGTCAATATAACCAATGGTGGTGTGTACAGCGGTGTAACTTCAGCCACTTTAACCTTAACGGGTGTGACTGCTGCAATGAATGGTTACCAATATCGCTGTGCAATAACAGGTCCGGGAGTTTGTGGCGCTGTTACATCTGCACCTGGTATTTTAACTGTGAGTGCGCAACCTACAGTAACATTAAGTGCTTCGCCTTTCACGAGGTTGTTGCCGGGAATAACAACAATCATTACTGCCACTGTTAATCCGCCAACAGGTTTTACTTCTGTTTGGACGTGGAATGCTGTTCCTCTCTCTGTAAGTGGAAATTCAAAACTTGTAACGGTGGGTGAGTTGGGTGTGTACACTGTAGTTGCCACCATCGGATCATGTACATCCTTACCAGCATCAATAACTATTTCAGATTCGGCAAGCAGTAAATTATGGATATACCCAAGCCCTAATACGGGCATATTTACTGTAACCTACTATATGCGTGGCGCTGCACCTAACCGCAAAGCAATACAGTACCTGACGATTTATGATGCGAAAGGAAGACTGGTATACAGCAAGAATCTATACATAATACAACCATACCAGCTTGAAAAAGTTGACATGCGCCGCAATGTAAGCGGTATATATTATGTTGTATTGAGAAATGCCGAAGGCGAAAAGATAAAGACTGGTAAAGTTTTAATAAAATAACATTATATAATACATATTTGAATCCCGTTGCTGATGGCAACGGGATTTTTTATTTGTTAGGGTAACTGCTTACAAAAGGATTCCCTTTTACATAAAAACGATAAGGCAATAAAGCTGCGTCACCAGAACTTTCCACACCAATACGCCGGCTGATCCCCATTATTTTTTTATTTACTTCAAAACCATCATCAGTAATAAATATCTCATTCTTTAATAAATTAATTCCTGAATGACCTTTTGAAATACCAAGAGCTTTGGCGGCATTGCCCGGTCCCTTGGTGAGTGTATTATCAAATGTCTTTTTCCCTGTCCGTTTCAGCATTTGGTCTATTCCCTTTATTGGTTCCAAAGCCCTTATCAATACTGCATCGGGTATGTCCTTCTTATTGGTAACTACATTAAATAGATGATGCATTCCGTAACAGATGTAAACATAAGCTGTGGCTGCACCAGCATACATGTATTCGTTCCTCGCTGTTCGCCTGCCACCGAAAGAATGAGATGCCCGGTCAGTAAGGCCTATGTAGGCTTCAGTTTCAACAATTCTTCCTGAGGTAACAACCGAATCAAATTTTGTAACTATGATTTTTCCTATTAATTCTTTTGCAATAGTGACCACACCTGGTCTGTCATAAAATTCAACGGGTAACTTCTTCATTTTATATTATTAACTTTAAAGCTAAAATACAGAATAGACCCAATACCAAATGGAATAATACATGCTTAAAGAGATCATTATTTCCTTCCAGGCATATTTGCATACACACCGCTTTATCATAAAGCACCGTTTATGGAAATGGATCTTTATACCGGGCCTTATTTATGCCATCCTGTTTTGCCTGGGTATTTATTTGTTCTGGGTATCAAGTAGCAGTGCCATTGAATTTATGCTGGCGAAGACAGGCGTAAAAGAATGGATGGATAAGATGCAAAACAGCTGGCTAAGTTTCCTGCTCATTTTCGGCCAGTTGATCCTAAACCTGGTATTACTGCTGTTCTATTTTTCACTTTTTAAATATTTATTTCTAATCATTGGCTCGCCTTTGTTCGCCTACCTGAGTGAAAAAACAGAGTCTATTATGGAAGGCAGGGATTTCCCTTTCAATTTCAAACAATTGCTTAAAGATATAGCCCGTGGCATACGCCTCGCCCTGAGGAACATGCTTTGGCAAACTGTTTATACTGTATCCATTTTGATTTTATCCTTTATTCCATTGGTTGGCTGGGTAACACCATTGCTTGCTTTGCTGGTCGAATGTTATTACCTCGGATTTTCCATGCTGGATTACAGTTGTGAAAGAAACAAGTTATCTACCTCCCAAAGTATTATGTTCATTGGGAGGCATAAGGGTTTGGCAATAGGCAACGGGATAGTCTTTTATATGATGCATTTTATTCCCATCCTGGGCTGGCTGCTTGCCCCAAGTTATGCTGTGATAGCTGCAACTATAAGTTTGTACAATACAAAAAAGGCTGATGCCGATACAGAAGGCCAAAACTAATTATCCTATGTCATCAAAAATTTATCTTATTCCTTCAGTTTTGGATGAAACAGCCGTTCAGACTATTCCGCTTTACGTAGTTGATGCTGTTAAAGATTGCCAGGTAATTTTTGCCGAAAATGAAAGGACAGCCCGGCGTTTTTTAAAATCGATCTGTAAGGAAATTGTAATTGACAATTATGAATGGTTCACTATTCACAAAGCAGAGAACGAAGTGCTGGATATATTCAGGCAAAAATTAAAAGACAAAAAAAATATTGCTATTATAAGCGAGGCCGGATGCCCGGGCATTGCAGATCCGGGGCAAATTTTAGTTGCGGCAGCTCAGGAAATGAATGCAGGTATAAAGCCCCTGGTAGGACCCAGTTCTATCTTGCTGGCATTGATGGCCAGTGGTATGAACGGGCAACAGTTTGAATTTATTGGTTATTTGCCAATTGCCAACGCAGAACGGAATAAAGCCATTTCCGAAGCAGAAGCTTCTTCTCAAAAGAAAAACAGCACAAAAATATTTATTGAAACCCCTTATCGCAATAACCAGTTATTGGAAACATTATTGAAGGTATGTAAGCCGGCTACCCGGCTATGTATTGCTGCAGAATTAACGTCTGAAAGGGAATACGTAAAAACAAAGACAATAGCCGACTGGAAGAAAGAAAAAACCGACTTTCATAAAAAGCCGGTGATATTTTTATTGCAAGGCTGACTTGTTAAGGCGAAGGCATCTTATCCATCTTGTACACAAAGTATTTTGTATCGCCTCTGAAAAAAAGTGTGGTGTAATATTCTTTATAATACAGTTTCACAGCAATACGTTGATCAAGGTTGGTGATCTGGTTAGCTACGCTGTCATCCACTACAGAAAATTGCCATTCTTCATTGGGGGTGGATGTGTTACCGATATTCACGAAGCCTGTTTTTAAAATCCCTTCATTTGTTTTAAAAATATAGCCCTTATGTGAGAACTTATAAATGTAGCCAATACGGTCACCTTTACTGTAAACGAATACCGCTGCAAATAAATAGACTATACCCAGGTAGAGCACAAGTATCACAACAGAAAACAAAATGAATTTTCTTAAAAACTTCCTGAACCAGCTTTTTTTTGGCGCTTGTTCCGAACCGGGTTTTACTGCTTCTTCCATAATAATAACTTTTACAGGTTAATCATAATCCATATTTATCTACCAGGTAAACCATTGCTGCCATCACCGAAGCGCCCAGGTTTAATTCCTGGGCATTTACATTTTCAAAAACATCTGTAGCAGCATGGTGCAGATCAAAATAGCGTTGCCCGGTGGTATTTAACCCAAACTGGGCTGTTTTAAAAAGGGTTTGTAACGGCCCAATGTCTGCCCCCATACCTCCGCCTTCGCTAAAAGTAAATTTATCCGCATCGTATGGCGTAAAAAATTTTTTCCAGCTTTCTACTTTTGCATATTGTTCTTTTGTCATGCCACAGCCAAAGCCCCGTGGATATTCCGCACCTCCATCACTTTCCATAGCCATAATATGTTTTTCATTTTTTGCTTTTGCTTCTTCTGCATATTTAGCAGCCCCTCTCCCTCCGTTTTCCTCGTTCGCAAATAAAACAATCCTTATCGTTCGTTTGGGTTTATAACCTATGGCTTTAAATACCCTCAAAATTTCAATACTTTGCACCAGGCCTGTTCCATCATCACTGGCCCCCTCGGCCGGGTCCCAGCTATCCAAATGCCCGCCAATCGTAATTATTTCGTCAGGAAATTCCGATCCCCTTATTTCACCAATAACATTATGGCCAATTGTATCTGGCAGCATCATACAATTTGTCTTCAGGAAAAAATCCTTTGTTGCATAAGCTCCTTTCAGATAATTGCTCAGTTTATCGGCATCTTTTGTACTGATAGTCACTGCAGGAATTTTAGGAACAGAATCGTTATATCGTAATGCACCTGTATGAGGGTTATCATCGTAAGCAGCCGTTACAGACCGTACAATCACAGCCAAAGCTCCATACTTTGCAGCCCTTGAGGCGCCATTGCCCCTGTATTGCACCGCATCGCCATAAGCTCCTCTGAATAATGTTTTATTGAACGGATAATTATAAAAAACGATCTTTCCTTTCACTTCATCTTTTCTCCTGTTCAGCTCTTCAAAATTCTTTACTTCAATAACCCGGGTAAGTATTCCTGCATTACCGGTACCTACAGAATTTCCGATGGCCAGTATTTTGAAGGAGGGATCCGCACTACGATTACCTGTTTTAAAACGGGCTTCTTCCTTTGCACCACGAACCCAATGCGGCACCATACATTGCTGCAGGTATGTTTTTTCTGCACCAGCTTCTTTTAAAGTTTGTAAACCCCAGGCTTCACCTTTATACATACCCGGGCTGCCGCTAAGCCTGTGCCCTACCGTCTTACACAGGATGTGCAGGTTAGCATAAGCCTTACCATTAAGTAAGATCTCATCCGAAATTTTTTTGATCATCACCGAATCTTCTGACTGGGAAAAAGCCTGGCCCGAAACAAAAAGCAAAGCCGCAGCAATTAGAGTTTTAGTTTTATTCATACTTTGGGTTGAGAAACAAACTTACCGATTTATTGGCAATACATGAACGGGATGGATGGAGAAAAATAATATCCTAAATTGCAGATTGCAACTTCTGAAGTTGTACTAACTATCTAAATCCCGTTTATATGAATATTGGCATTGTGTGCTACCCGACATTTGGTGGTAGCGGTGTGTTGGCAACTGAGCTTGGCAAGGCCCTCGCCGATAAAGGGCATAATATACATTTCATAACATACCAACAGCCGGTAAGGCTCAGCGGTTTTCATGCCAATATTTTTTATCATGAAGTAAGGGTGCCTACTTACCCGCTTTTTGATTATCCCCCTTACGAAACTGCATTGGCCAGTACTATGGTAGATGTTATCATCAATAACGATGTAGAGCTTTTACATGTACATTATGCCATTCCACATGCTGCTGCTGCCTATATGGCAAAACAGATACTGGCCAAAGAAGGGAAAAGAATCCCTGTGATAACAACACTACATGGTACTGATATAACATTGGTTGGCAGGGACAAAACTTATAGTCCCGTTGTTACCTTTTCCATGAATGAAAGTGATGTGCTTACTGCAGTTTCACAGAACCTGAAAGAAGAGACCTTTAAAAATTTCAACATAGAAAAAGATATTGAGGTAATAAACAATTTTGTGGATGTAAAACGCTTTCATAAAAAACCGGTAGATGCTTTCAAAAAACTGATAGCCCCTAATGGCGAAAAGATACTGGTACATGCTTCTAATTTCAGGAAAGTGAAAAGGGTTGAGGATGTGATTGCCACTTACCTACTGGTCAATAAAAAAATGCCTTCTACTTTATTGCTGCTGGGTGATGGGCCCGAAAGATCGCATATAGAAGCCAGTGCCAGGCAGTGTGAATCGCACAATGCCATTAAGTTTTTGGGGAAACAAGAGCAGATGGAAGATATTCTGCCAATTGCTGATCTGTTTTTATTGACCAGTGAATATGAAAGTTTTGGTTTGGCAGCACTGGAAGCGATGGCAGCAGAGGTTCCCGTAATATCTACAAATACCGGAGGGTTGCCTGAAATAAATATAAATGGGTACAGTGGCTATATGAGCAATGTAGGTGATGTAGATGACATGAGTAAAAATGCTTTACACATTTTACAGGATGAACGTACTTTAAAACAATTTAAAGCCAATGCGTTTGCGCAGGCGAATAAGTTCGATATTGATAATATAGTGCCGGTATATGAGGCCCTGTATAAAAGAGTGATCTGAGTTTACTTTTTCAGCCATCGTTCCGGATCAATATTATTTTTTTCATCGTTGATGAAGAAATCAATCGCACCAATCCCATCCAGGTTGGCAGCTACTTTGCCTATCACTTGCCCCGTCTTTATATTTTGGCCACGTTGCACAGTAACACTGGACAGGTTGCTATACGTGCTGAAATATTTACCATGCTGGATGATCACCACCTGCATATCTTCAATGAATACGATATTGGAAACGATACCGTCAAAAACAGATTTAACATTGCTGCCGATATCAGCGGCTACGGTTACTCCTGTAACATCAATATAACTTCCGCTCGGCAATTGATTCCTCCCAAAATGCATTATAGTCACGCCCCTGTCAACAGGCCATGGCAGTGATCCTTTATTCTTAACGAAACTTTCATTCAGTGCAATATTCTCTGAATTAAGCAGTATACTTTCCGGATTCTTTTTAGGTTCTGCTTTTTTGGGCGCAGTAACTACAGCTTTTGTAGTAGCGGGAGTCGTCACATTTTCCTTTTCTGACGCAATTCGTTTTGCTTCGTCCTCATTGGCCTTTTTCAAAGCAGCTTTTTTTGCATCAGCCAAAGCCCTGTTGATCGCAGCTTTCATGGCATTGTCAACTTTTTTCATCTGCTTATTATAGGCAGTAAGTTGTGTGTTCAATTGCTTCCCCTGTTTTTTCAGTTCACTCATTATTCTGTCCTTCTCCTGTTTCTGGCTTTCCAGCGCCCCCATCTCCTTATCCTTTACTTTCAAAACTTCGCTTTTCTTTTCCTTTATGCCTCCCAACTCGGCAATACGCTGGCGCCTTAGCTCCTGTGTCCTCAGAATATTTTCACCCTGCTTCTCCCTGTAAGACCGGTAATATTTCAAATATGCAACACGCCTGATAGCATCATTGAAACTGGCAGCAGAAAAAATAAAATTTAAGAAGTCATAATTACTCCTGTTCTTGTACGCATATACCATGCTTTTTGCATATTCCTCCTTCAGGGTATCCAGAAGTTTATTGTAGCGGTTTATATCCCTTTGATTGGTATAAATATTATTATCAAGCAAATTGATATCCCTGCTGATATTATCAATTATCCTGTTCTGCAGGTTTACTTTATCATTTATCAGTTTCCATTGCACCAGGTTTTCCTTTGTTTTGGTTTTATTCGTATTCAGTAACTTCTGTGTTTGTTCCATTTCCTTTTTAAGCTGGGCACGCTGCTTTTCCAACTCCTCACGGGTCTCCTGCTGTGCCAGGGTATGCAGGCCAGTTAAAGAAAATATAGCAATGGAGAAAATGAATTTAACCACGATGATCAATATTTATGGGTTGTTTGTTCAAAATTACAATTCAATCGGCTAACGGGAAGGGGTTTATAACCCACAGGTTGTGTATAATCACAGTTAACGCTTATTTTCTTGTATAATTTTTCGGGATGTTAAATAAAACCGATAATTCTTTGTTAAACTCATACTGTTTAAAATTGAGCTGGATATCGAGTTTGTTTTTTTCAGACACGGTTATTTCCCGGTAAGTAGAAAAATTAAATCCGTTCTTATTTTCGTAATCACCATATGTCAGGTCGGCTGTTCGGCTCCGGGCGATATCCACATCATCGAGCTTACTATGCATTAGCAGATTCTTATCCGCAGAAAGTGTAACCAGGTTCTTAAAAAACTGACCTGCCATTGAAAAAAGGATCCTGTCCTCCGTTTTTTTATAATATACAATATTACTGTCAGTGAAAACCGGGTTACCTATCAGCAGATCCTGCAGTGTTTTATAATCAAATGGTATCTCAGTTACTTCCTGCAGGTAATCAAGTGACCTGAATTGAACTTCCTTTTCCTGCTTATTCAACAGTATGACGCTGTCCTTTGTAATAAGGGCCCGGTAAATTTCAATATTAAGAAATGAAGCTGTAAGCGATATCCAGATGGCGCTGTCTTTAACAATCCGTACAATGGCTGTAACATCGGGCTGCTTGCCTTTACTATCCTGGTACTCTACTTTGATCTTGGCGCTGAAAGTTTTGAAATTTATATAATTCCTATTCAGGTTCTCAATCGTTTTCTTAATCGCCATCAAAGAATCCATGTTTGTCTGATCCGCCGTTACCACTACGGTAGTATCCTTCGTAGTAATTACTTTATTGATTTTTTTTACCGTCCGGCAGCTAAACAGCGACACAATAAAAACCAGGAAAATACATGCTGCAAGTATTTGCTTCATTCGTTTTTGAAGATTATAGTTTATTATTTAATACCTGTATGGCCAAAACCTCCCTCTCCCCGTATGGATCCATTGAGTTCCTGTACCAGGATCAATTCTGCTTTTTCTGTTTTTGCAATAACCATTTGAGCAATCCGGTCTCCGTGATTAATTGTTTGGGCAACATTACTCTGGTTTATCAGGATAATTTTCAATTCCCCCCGGTAATCAGAATCCACGGTTCCGGGAGAATTTAAACAAGTTATCCCTTGTTTGACTGCCATTCCGCTTCTCGGCCTTATTTGCGCTTCATAACCTTCAGGTAATTCGATGAATAATCCTGTTGTTATCAGACTACGTTCTAAAGGCTGAAGGGTTACCGGTTGTTGCAAATGAGCTCTTATGTCCATTCCTGAAGACCCTGTGGTTGCATAAGACGGCAAAGGGTTTGTTGATGTATTGACAATATTTACCCGGACAGTATACATGTTGGCAAAGGTAATAATGTGCAAAGTAAATTAAACAGGAAGGCTTTTTTTAACAAATAGAATTATCGAATAAGCAAGACTGTTCCCTGCAGGTATTTCTTCCTTCCTTTACTGTTGATATAATCAATCATCCATAAATAAGCTCCATTAGGCATATTTTTACCATTGAAAGTACCATCCCAATTTTTGGTATTATCAAATGTCTCGAAAACAAGCTGGCCCCATTTGCTGTATACCTGTATTTTAAAACTTCGGAATGCAAATTCAGTTGCTGCAACTATCACAAAAAACAACAAAAAATATATAAAGCACCATCTTTTCAAAACCCAGTTTATTTATTTATTTGATTCTTTATTCAGCAGAACTGTTGCATAAGCTATTACACCTTCTTCCCGTCCTACAAAACCCAGTTTCTCAGTTGTAGTAGCTTTTATAGAAATGTCTTCCTTTGTGATTTTCACAATAGAAGCAATTACTTCTTGCATTTGCGAAATATAAGGGTTTATTTTAGGAGATTGCAAACACAGGGTACTATCAATATTTATTACTGTATAGCCTTTCGAATTTATCAGATCAAAACACTTTTTTAAGAGTATTTTACTGTCAATATTTTTAAAAGCAGGGTCTGTATCCGGGAAATGATGGCCTATATCTCCGAGGGCCAGTGCGCCTAGTAAAGCATCGCAAATTGCATGTAACAAAACATCTGCATCGCTATGACCCAAAGCTCCTTTTGTATGTGGTATTTTAACACCTCCAATCCACAGATCCCTTCCTACTTTTAATTGATGAAAATCAACGCCTGACCCAATTCTATAAAGCATTTCTTAGTTTATACTGTAAATATCTACATTTTTAAGTGATTATTAAAACAAAAAGCGTCATACTCTGGTATGACGCTTTTTTTACATGAAAAAAATATCCTTATTTGCCACCAAAATCAAATACCAAACCAAAACGATAAGTATTTGATAGAGGGTTACGTGTTGTTCCGCTACCGTTAGCAAACACATAAGCAAAGTTTAAAGCAGCAATACTGTATTTAACACTCGCTCCTACTGTAATATATTTCCTATTTCCTTTTTGTTTATTCTCGTAGAAATAACCAGCCCTGAAACCAAACTGGTTGTTATACCAGTATTCAGCGCCAGCACCAATGTTTATTTCCTGGATTTCTTCATTCAAGTGGCCATCAGCATCCCCAAATGACCTTATCCAGCTGCTAACAACACTACGTCCCCGATATTCTGCTAATTTGGTAGAATCATAAGATACGTTTGTACCAGTCAGAACTGGAGGTGTGGGAACCAACAACTTATTTACGTCAACTCCAAATGTAATTTTATTTGACTCGTCGAATACTTTAGTATAAGTAGCACCTAATCCTATATTAGCGGGGATGTAATCTTTCTGGGTAGCATCGCTGGAGTAAGATATTTTAGAGCCCAAGTTGCTTAATGTCAAACCCCAGTTGAATCCCTGGCCATTTTCTTTAACACCATGGTGATATAAATGCAGGTCACCGGCAACTGATGACCCTGCCTTGTAATTTTGCCCGTTAAAATTACCGCTGGACAGGTTAGAATTAATATAACGAATAGCTATACCCAATCCAAATTTGCTGGAAAGTTTTCTTGAATATCCAAGATCAATAGCAAATTCTTTGGGGTTGTATACCTGCAGATCATTACCTGTTTGATCAGTAAACTGTATCTGGCCAAGTTTAAAATACCGCATTGATGCAGATATTGCTGATTGGTCGTCGATTTTATAGAAACCGGCTAATGATGCAATAAAGACATCATTAACTGCCAAATCCCTTAACCATGGAGAGTAGTTAACACCAATTGAAGCTTTGCTGTTGCTAAATGGAGTTCTTCCGATGTTAGCGAAATTTGCGTTAGCATCAGGTGAAGTGGCAATGCCAATATCTCCCATACCAGCGCTACGGGTATCCGGTGTAATACGTAAGAACGGAACAGCAGATGTTACGACGTTGATGTTCTGGGCATTTACAGTTATTGCTCCTCCCAGTAACATAACTAAGGCAGTTAGTTTCAAAGTTACTTTTTTCATGCGTTTTGATTTTGTCTTGGTTAGGTAGACTTACCTCTATAAGCGTTAAGTTTAATGGTTGTATTCTATTGTAAAAATAGTAGTTTTATTGAAATGAACAACTAAATTATAAAATCTTGTTAAAAAAACCAAAAATGAACCATTTTTGAAGGTACCAGCTTTTTCATACTCTTTCAAATACCCCAAAACCCTAAAATCAGCTAATCCCCGGCTTTAACTGCTAAATTCCCCCTTTTCTGTGACAATAACGATTCGAACAGTAGTTTATTGCTGAGAGATTTATTTCACAAATTTCCAGAAAATTCGCCAGAAATATTTGTTTGAAAATATCTGTTTTCGCCAGTATTATCTTTCAAATGACGGATTAACTGTAAAAGTAATAAACAATCAGATTTTTGCAATCGTTTACTCTTTATTGTATGCAAGATTAAAACTCTTGTTTAGATTAACCAAAAAAAATAATAAAAAAATTATTCGGTAATCTGAATTTACGATACTCCAGGATAAAATTTAAACATAAATTTGTTAATTACCCGGTTTATCCACCTGAAAGTATTGAAAATACTGGAGTTGGCAAATATTTATTGTAATTACCCCGAATAGCTAATACTGCAACACCAATTTTGAAACTTCTTTGTTAAACTATCGTCGCAGATTAAATAGCCACAAAAAAAATATTACGAAAATATTTTTTCAGCTTGGATATTTGTGTATGTTTTAAACATCATACATACGAATTAAATACCCAATTGTGTCTTGTTTCATAAAAGTAATTTTGTCCTACATAGACAGTGATAATTAATTTTGATTAGAGTGATTTGGCATGCCACACCGATCCCTAAATGTTAGCATTTTCACGCTTGCATTCTGAGAATCCTAAAATGGAAGAAACCATTAACGAATTACTAAACCTTTCCATTTGATATTTAACTTAAAAAAATACTTTAAAATATTTCCATATCGGTTAAAGTATTTATATTCGCAGCCAGTATAACCTCATATACAACAATAATAAAGAAAACCTTTCGTTAAACAATTCGATAAACGAATGAACATGAAAAAACTATTTTCGGGTAAAAATGTGATGATTTTTGTAGTTGCAGCACTTTCCCTAACTGCCTGTAAAAAAAGCGGTTCTAAAAAAAGTGGCAAGTCGTCGGTAACCGGTTGGAATTACGATGACAAAAACATGGGAAATTTCCACGTATCTAAAGTAAAATACCCAAAAGCAGGCCCGGGGCTGGTATTTGTTCAGGGTGGGTCATTCGTAATGGGAGCCAAGGATGAAGATGTGATGGGCGACTGGAATAATATTCCACGTCGTATTACTGTTCCGTCTTTTTTTATTGACGAAACTGAAGTTGCAAACGTTCACTACCGTGAATATTTATATTGGCTCGAGAACACATTTTCCGGAGATACCAATGTTTTAAACAAAGCGCTGCCCGATACTCTTGTTTGGCGTGAGGAATTGGCTTATAATGAACCATATGTGGAATATTACTTCCGCTTCCCTTCTTATAACTACTACCCTGTCGTAGGTGTTACCTGGCGCCAGGCTCATGATTTTTGTATTTGGAGGACTGACCGTGTAAATGAATTAAACCTGCAGGCTAAAGGATATCTGAAAAAAGACGCTATTAAAAGAGAAATGAAAGGCGCCGGAGCAGAGGGGTCTTTCAATACAGAAACATATTTAATGGCCCCGGATCTTATCCAGGGAAGGAATAAACCTAAGAAATCAGCTTTAAAAGATGTTAATGGCAAACCAAGGTCTACCGTCCGCATGGATGACGGCATCTTAAACATGGGATATCGCTTACCAACAGAAGCTGAGTGGGAATACGCTGCTTATGGTATGTTAGCTCAGAACCCATCACCACGTAAAAAAGAAGGCAAAAGTGGGGAAGAATTATTCTCCAACCAGCAAATCTATTCCTGGAGTAACAATGCTAATGGATTGAGAGATAACCGCAGAGGTGGCTGGCAGGGCAAATTTTTAGCAAACTTTAAACGTGGAAGCGGAGATAATATGGGTGTAGCTGGTGGATTGAACGACCGTGCCGCCATACCCGGTAATATTAAGTCCTTTTACCCAAATGCGTTTGGCTTGTATAATATGAGTGGTAATGTTAGTGAGTGGGTTGGCGATGTGTACAGACCAATGACTCCAACAGACGGAGAGGATTTCAATTATTTCCGTGGTAATAAATTCCAGAAGTATTATAAAAACAGTGGCGGAGAATATGAAAGAGATAGTATGGGTCGCTTGAAAAAAGTTGATATCTCAGATGAAGAAGTTAAGAACCGTTCTAACTATCAAAAAAACGATGTGATCAACTACCTGGATGGTGACTCTGCAAGTGGAGTTACTTATGGATATGGAATTACATCTCTTATCAGCGATAAATCAAGGGTAATTAAAGGAGGAAGCTGGAATGACAGGCCTTACTGGTTATCTCCTGGCACACGCAGGTTTATGGAAGAAGACCAGGCTGCAAGTACAGTTGGTTTCCGTTGTGCACAAACTTACTTAGGCCCACCTGAAGGCCCTGGATTTAAAGAAGGTAACATTTTTGGAACCCGTAAGCAGAACTCCCGTAAAGGAAAAAAGAAATAATGATCTTGTAAATAATTTAAAACCTCTCTTAACCAGAGAGGTTTTTTTATGCCTCTATTCAGTACTTCCCACTAATTTTGATGCATGCAAATACCCGAACTATATAAGTTATACCTGCAATACCCTTCCATTCAAACTGACAGCAGGAAACTAAAAAAAAATGACTTATTCTTTGCGTTAAAGGGTCCTCATTTTAATGGCAATCTTTTCGCAACCCAGGCTATAGCTGATGGCGCCGCATATGCTATTGTTGATGAAGAAACAAAGGAATTGAATGACCGCATGATCAAAGTAGATAATGTTCTAAATACTTTACAAGAACTAGCCGGTTATCATCGCCGCCAATTTACTTTGCCTCCGGGCAAAAAGCAGGTCCCTTTTATTGCGATAACCGGAAGCAATGGCAAGACCACTTCTAAGGAATTGGTTCATGCTGTATTATCATCTACTTACAAAACATACACAACCGAAGGAAATCTCAATAATCATATAGGCATCCCTTTAACCATTTTAAATGTAAAGCCAGATGCTGAAATCGCCATAATTGAAATGGGAGCCAATCATCAAAAAGAGATAGAAGCTTATTGTACTTACGCCTTGCCTACTCACGGTGTTATTACAAACTGTGGCAAGGCCCATCTTGAAGGGTTTGGAGGTGAAGAAGGCATACGTAAAGGCAAAGGTGAATTATATGATTATTTAAGGGCTAATAACGGAACTGCTTTTGTTATGTGGGATTATAAATACTTACAGCAAATGAGCGCAGGAATTGAGCATATAATCACGTATGGAACCTATTCTGCTTCTGTTGTGGGGATGGTGAAAAACAGTTCGGGTCTGCTGGAGGTATCCATATCTAAAGGAGCTGATCTGGATAGTATTAAAACAAAACTGGTTGGCGAATATAACCTGCCCAATGTTTTACTGGCAGTAGCTGTAGGCAAGTATTTTAATGTTCCCGGGGAAAAAATAAAATCGGCACTGGAAAACTATACTCCTTCTAACAGCCGTTCGCAGTTAATAGAACAGAATGGAAACAAGATCATTTTAGATGCCTATAATGCAAATCCAAGCAGTATGATGGCTGCGATCGAAAATTTTGCAAAAATGGAAGGTGAAGATAAAATACTTATACTCGGAGGTATGATGGAACTGGGAAAAGAAAGTTTATCGGAGCACCAGGCGCTGGTGGAGCTGATTAAAAAATACCCATGGAAAAATGTGGTGTTAGTTGGTGGAGATTTTAATAAAATCAGTCATGGATATCTGAATTTAGAAAATTCTCTGGAGGCAAAGGAATGGTTTTCCAATCAGAAGATATCAGGTGCAAATATTCTGATAAAAGGTTCCCGTAGTACTCAAATGGAAAAAGTGTTGGAATAAAAACCTCTTTATTAATCAGCTTAAGGGTTCTGCGGAGACGAAGGGATTCGAACCCTTGATAGAGTTTCCCCTATACACACTTTCTCCCGATGCATCGGGACTCCTTCAACTCACTCATAAAAAACTACCTATATTGCTGCCTCTTTGCAATTAACTGCAGAATGTATTTATTGCTTTTCATTCGCTTTATCTCCTTTTCTCTTTGTAAAGCTTCTTTTCGTGTTTCAAACATCTCAAAATATACCAATCTCCATGGTATTTTAGAAGATGTATACTTACTGAACCCATCATTGTGTTTACTTACCCGGTAGTCCAAATCATTACTTTGACCCACATAAAAAGAAAAATCCTTCATACTCTGAAGGATGTATACAAAGAATTTCTCCTGTTTCATGCGGAGACGAAGGGATTCGAACCCTTGATAGAGTTTCCCCTATACACACTTTCTCCCGATGCATCGGGACTCCTTCAACTCACTCATAAAAAACTACCTATATTGCTGCCTCTTTGCAATTAACTGCAGAATGTATTTATTGCTTTTCATTCGCTTTATCTCCTTTTCTCTTTGTAAAGCTTCTTTTCGTGTTTCAAACATCTCAAAATATACCAATCTCCATGGTATTTTAGAAGATGTATACTTACTGAACCCATCATTGTGTTTACTTACCCGGTAGTCCAAATCATTACTTTGACCCACATAAAAAGAAAAATCCTTCATACTCTGAAGGATGTATACAAAGAATTTCTCCTGTTTCATGCGGAGACGAAGGGATTCGAACCCTTGATAGAGTTTCCCCTATACACACTTTCCAGGCGTGCTCCTTCAACCACTCGGACACGTCTCCATTTTTGTGGGTGGCAAAAATACTGCTTCAACACTTATAAGCCGAATATTTTTTCGGCATTTGATGTGGTTATCGCCGCCACTTCTTCAACCGGTACATTCTTTACCTGCGCCAGTTTTTCTACTATATATTTCAAATAACTACTTTCATTCCGTTTTCCTCTAAAAGGAACAGGCGTTAAGTAAGGTGAATCCGTTTCTAAAACCATATGTTTTAAATCTATCTTTTCCAGTACCTCAGCAAGACCAGATTTTTTGTATGTAAGCACTCCTCCAATACCCAAATAAAAACCGGCATCGAGTATTTCTTTTGCATGCTGATATGAGCCTCCAAAACAATGAAAAATACCTCGTACACTTTTCGGTACAAATTTGTTTACAACATCAATAGTTTCCTGGATTGCATTCCTGGTATGAATCACAATAGGCAAATCATACTGTATCGACCATTCAATTTGCATCCTAAAAGCCTCAAACTGCTGTTCAATAAAGGTTTTGTCCCAATAAAGATCGAGCCCAATTTCTCCGACAGCGGCGAATCTTCTCTTACCAAGCCATTCTTTTACAATGGCCAGTTCATCCAGGTAATTTTCTTTTACTGAGCAGGGATGTAATCCCATCATAGCGATACATTTTCCCGGAAATTTTTCTTCCAGGGCAATCATGTTATCAATTTCAGAACTGTCAATTGCTGGTAAATAAAATTTTTCAACTCCCTGCACTTCTGCCCTGTCTATTACTTCATTTATATCCTGTTTAAACTCCTCAAGATAAAGATGACAGTGTGTATCTATAATCATGCTGTTAGATTGAAATACAAAAATGGTTAAAAATTATTTAACCATTTATTTAAACCCAATAAATCAATTAAGGTCTTATCTCAGTTCGTATTATTCACCTTTTTAAAAAATTACTTTTATGAAAAAGACAATTAACCTCACCACGTGGCTCCTGGCATTCAGCTTCATCGGAGCCTTAACATTCACCAGTTGTAAAAAAGATGACAATATCAGCAGCAACACAACTGACAATGATCCTGTACAATTAGCTGCCACCCAGGAAGCTACTGCACAAGAAGCGGAGACCGAAGCTCAGTTTGACGATGTGTTTAACATTACAGCCAGTATGAATAAAAGCCAGGTTGGCGAAGACCTTGGTGTTGGTGCAAATGTTTCTGGTTTATTTGAACTGGGAAGCACTAATATAACCAATACAACGCCTTGTTTTACTATTACTGTTGTACCAAACATTCCTCATGTATTTCCCAAAACAGTAACCATTGATTTTGGAACCGGTTGCCTTGGACGTGATGGTAAATACAGAAAAGGAAAAATTGTATCTATTTACACTAACCCAATGGTTGTTCCGGGAGCAAAAGTATCTACAACATTTGTTGATTATTATGTGGATAGTTTTCACATAGAAGGCACCCACATTACAGAAAACACCAGCACCTCAAATATGCAGGGTTGGAAGATTGTAGTGATTGATGGCAAAATAACCAATACCAACACCAACAGGTGGAGGAAATGGAACAGTACCAAAAATGTTTTGCAAATTGAGGGTAATGGAACACCAAATTTCCCTCTTGACGATGTGTATAAGATCACAGGTAATGGCAGGGGTTCAAATTCAGCAGGTCATACATGGGCTTCGCTGGTGATTGATCCTTTGATAAAGAAATTTACCTGTCCGTGGATTGTAAAAGGAAAGGTGAAACTGATAAGAGATGGCCGTGAAGCCTTACTGGATTACGGAAACGGTAACTGTGATAATCAGGCAATCATTTATATTAATGGAGTGCCACACGTTATAACTCTGTAAAAACTGTTAAAAAAAATGTTGTTAATTTAATAACAACAGTGTACATTTAACACAGTTTTCATAGGGTACGGATTAAAAACGGGCCAGGGTTTCTACCCCGGCCCAATTTTTTTCAGTCAATTTGAACAAAAAACGGGTTGAAATTCTGCTTTTATTCAATCCCCATATCAATCTTTTTAAAGCTAAATCCTTCATCGGAGAAATGCTGCAAAACAATAGGCAATGAATAACTCATCCTGACCTTTGCTTTTTCACTGTCATGAAATACGATTACAGCGCCATTTCCTGAATTTTTAATAACATTCGCACAACATTGCTCTGGTGTTACCCTTTCATCAAAATCACCGCTTAAAACACTCCACATAATGATTTTCAGGGGTTTTGTTGATGCAAACAAGCCCTTTCTTTGCTTTATTGTAATGCGCCCATAAGGCGGCCTGAACAGGTTGGAATCAATAATTTCTTTTGCCATTGAAACATCAGCCTGGTATTTTGCATTACTGGTACTCCATCCGTCAAGGTGGTTGAAAGTGTGGTTACCAACTGCATGGCCTTCTGCCAATATCCGGTTGTAAATACTTGGGTTATTTTTAACATTCTTGCCAATACAAAAAAAAGTGGCCTTAGCGTTATACTTGCTCAATTCGTCTAAAACAAAAGGGGTTATTGAAGGGTGTGGGCCGTCATCAAATGTCAGGTAAATAGACTTATCTGTTTCAGGCATTTGCCAGGTACTTGAACCAAACAATTTTTTGACCCATTTTGGCGTTTTTACCGTGTAAAACATGTAGCAAATTAATTTTTTATACTGATTAAACCTTCATAAAAAGCCAGCGTCTATAAATACTTAAAAACCAAAAATTATGAAAATTAAACAGCTTTTAGTTGCTTTTACACTTGTTTCATTTGCCTTCGCCTTTAATTCCTGTAAAAAGAACGATTCTTCTACCGACGAATTAGAAACCACTTTTGAATTAAGTACTGACCAGGCCATAGCAGATAACCTGACAGAAGATGCTAATGATGTATATATTGAAGCAGCCACAGATAAGGACCTCATGGGCGGTCGTGGCCCAAGTGGTACAACAGGTATCTTAGGTTGTGCTGTTGTTACCGTAACACCACCGGTTGGTTTTCCAAAAACCATAGTTATTGATTTTGGAACAGGTTGTACCGCTCCAAATGGTATCACACGTTCTGGTAAGATCACTGTTGTTTTATCTGACTCTGTAAGAAATCCGGGCAGCACTGCAGTAATGACCTTTCAAAATTACTACGTAAGCGGATATAAAATAGAGGGAACTATAACCTGGACAAATACTAGCACTCCAGGTACAAGGAGCTGGCGTCGTGAAGTGGCAGGTGGAAAGGTAACTGCCCCCAATGGAAACTACTGGCTTCATAGTGGTATCAGGGATGTGGTTCAAACTGCTGGCGTGAACACCCCCAATAATTTGCTGGATGATGTGTTCTCAATCACAGGAAACCATTCAGTAACAAATTCTGCCGGAAGACATAGGGACATTACAACCTTAACTCCGCTGCAAAAGAAAGTCATTTGTTCTAATATTGATATGGGTACCATCAAGGTGCAGGGCCCCAACCATTACGCTATAATTGATTTTGGTAATGGAAACTGCGACAACTTAGCTACCATTTCGATTGACGGAAGGCCTCCAAGGACTATTATTCTTCGTTAATTTTAATTTCAAAGTTTATATTGAACCGTCCCGCTTAATGCGGGACGGTTTTTTAGTGCCCTAACTCAACTTATATTTGCAACTTATGAGTAAAGTAAGAGTAAGGTTTGCACCGAGTCCTACCGGTGGATTGCATTTGGGCGGAGTACGTACCGTTCTATATAATTATCTTTTTGCGAAAAAGAACGGAGGTGATTTTATAGTAAGAATAGAAGATACGGATCAAACCAGGTTTGTACCCGGTGCAGAAGAATACATATTTGAATGCCTGAAATGGTGCGGACTGGAGCCAGATGAAAGTGTAATACATGGCGGACCTTATGGGCCTTATCGCCAAAGCGAAAGAAAAGAAATGTACAGGCAGTACGCCGAGCAATTGGTAAAAGACGGTTTTGCCTATTATGCATTTGATACCAAAGAAGCGCTGGAAAAAATGCGGGAGGATTTTAAAACAGCAGAGAACCCATCTCCTCAATATGACCATAGCGTACGCAAAAAAATGAAGAATAGCCTCACACTTACCGAAGCTGAGGTTAAAGAACTGCTGCAGAAAAATACGCCACATGTCATTCGTATCAAAATGCCCGAGAATGAAGTGATCACTTTCACTGACATGATACGGGGAGAGATAAGTTTTGAGACCAGCCTTGTAGATGATAAGGTTTTATTAAAGGCCGATGGTATGCCTACTTACCACCTGGCTGTTGTAGTAGATGACTACCTGATGAAGATAACTCATGCCTTCCGTGGAGAAGAATGGTTACCCAGTGCACCAGTTCACTTGTTACTTTGGAAATATTTAGGATGGCAAAAGGAGATGCCGCAATGGGCACATTTGCCCTTGATACTTGGCCCTAATGGTAAATTAAGTAAACGTGACGGAG
>CAYTQB010000031.1:0-31686 GCA_964439615.1 uncultured Ferruginibacter sp.
TTGGTCATAACCGGCAACCCGTTTATCGTCCAGGTATCATCTGCACCGGGGTCGCCAATATTTTTGTTGGCAATGATATTAAGCCAGGTGCCTGTTTCCCCGGGATAACCGGGAATCAAAATAGTTTTGTCGGTATAATCACAGCGATAGGCAAAGAAACCTGCAGTATAGGAGAATTGTAAAAAATGCGGAGTACTTAAATACTCAAATGTGAGCCTGTCATCACTTGTTTTATAGTATTTACGTTTTGCTCCAAAATAACTAACCCCAGCCTGCCGATGCCATGCAGCATCCACACCTTTTGGCTCAGGGTAAATTTTCAATATCAATTCATGAATTGCATACAGCCGGTTATAACACTCTTTTGAGGTGACAGAACCCTGATCGGCAGTCTTTATCCATTTGCCATCGACATTTTGGGCTATGGCATCGGTGCAGGGAACCTTTAGCCTGGGATCCTTCTGTGCCCATGATGATACACTGATAATAACAAGGAAATAAATGATGTATTGCTTTTTCATTATTGGTTTACTTTAACTGGATATAAATTCGATCCCACTTATTGTTATGCTATTGGGGAGCATGGGTGACTGACATCGCTATCACTCCGGTCTTTAAATTATATTTTTGTTCAAGCTCCTTATTACTAAGAATGAGTGAACCGTTAAAAAGTAAAGGCGTATCCCTGGTTGCATGATTTCTTATAAGCTTATCAGGGAAATGGGTTATTTCTGACAACATCTGCTGGTGTTTACGCTGGACCCCGTTCATTTTAAAATCTACCTGCATCTGGTCAAGTTTTGAATAACCGGTAGCACGGTCAACCACAGCCTGGAGCGAGGCATTCAGCATATCAAATGCAGTTGAAACCAAATTGTCAGCATTATTATATGACTCCTCTGCGGAGATGACCATTTTATTTACATACTGCAAAAAATCAACAGAGTATTGATCGATACCAGGCTGGTATTGGCTAAGGTTATCTGTTTTATAACGCAACACGTCCACTATCGCTGTATCATCCTTTGGGAAATTGCAAAGATTAAGAGTGATATAAGGAAACACCATCAACATCTCCGCCGGGCCGGTATATGTTTTCGTAATTACCCTGGGCGGATTATCAACGTATGATCTCTTTATCCCTCCTTCCGCTTCAAGTGGTATCCGGAATTCCTCTTCCCCGGGCTTTGTATGGTCGGTATTGGTAAGATAAAGCTGCCAGTTGCAATTGTAGGATGAACGCCCAAGGCTAACATATATCTTCTGGTTCGTTCTGAATCTCCCATCAATTTCTACTGCTTTACTGTCGTCACTTCTCAGTTGTTCTACCTCGAATCTTCCATTGTACTCAAGTTCAAAACGGTTGAATGACTTTATTTTTTCAGCCAGATCTTTTAATGCCGTACTCTGCCCGGTTCCTCCCAGCATCTTACCCAACAGTTTTTGATGCCGCTCAAAACGGTGGATAATACTGGTGTTAAGTACTTTGGCATATTCAAATGCAGCCATCGCATCTGTTACATCCTTTACCAAAAGCCTTATATAATTATCCATCCTGTTCCTGATCCGGGCACTGTAACTGTCATCAACTATTCCGGAATAGTTCTTTCGCTGGCTTTCAATGAATAGCATTGTTTCAATGACGAGTTCCATTCTTCTAATATCATCGCCATATAATTGTTCCAGCCGGGCAACTTTCATGTCCAAGTTTCTAAAAGCATGGATTATTGCATTTTGCAGGTCGGCCCCAAGCGTGGGTATGCCGGATTCAGATGTTGCTATTGTTTCTGTCATCATCCACTTCCTTATAGCTGCCATTTTGCCAAGTAACTGCATTTCATTTTCCAGGAGTTTTGTCCGCCATTGTTTTCGTTTTAGATAATGATTACGTTGTGACAATGTATCGCAAAGATCACAGGCCCGGTTAGTAACAGCGGGTGCATTAGAGGCATCCCAGGGCAGGGTAAGATTCATGTGGCTCATCATATCTCTGTGCATGGCCTGTAGCGTGGTGATCGGATCTGTAAAATATATACCAGCCTGCTCTGTTGCTGCAGGACCATTATGCCTTGCACCGGGAATTCCCGGGCCTGGATTTTGCTGTATCGGCAGGTCGATCGTATTCCTGAGTATCTCAATATATGATTCATTAATAAACCTGAAATCATTGAGTGTTATAAGTGTTTGCGGGTATTGGAAAAAACAATTTGGATCAACTGCAAGGCCATCAATAAATTGATTGTTCCATATACCCGACCTGGAAAGATTACTATCGATGTCATGAAATAATGAATCTCTGCGCCGGTCGGGCTGAACGACCAGCATATTTCTTCTCCTGCTATATAAAACAACAGTTCTTTGGGTAGTAACCAGCATGCTGTCATTCAACCTTCTTCCCCTATACCAGAACATCGAATCTTTAGACTGTGCTGCAGTAGGTGCAGTAACAGGCTCCTTTAAAAAAATCCTCACAATGGGTGATTCATAATGCGGCAAGATCGTTTTTGATCCTGGTAAAGTTTTAGGCCTATCTGTTCTGATTGTGCCTGTTTGGTCCATCAGGCCAAGCATTTTTTTCATAGTTGCAAGCTGGTCTTCCAGCTGTTTTATAGCCGAGGGATCCTCTTTATTTAGCTTTGCCACTGCTATTTGTTTTTCAAGATCCGCCGTAAGTTGTGCTGCATCTCTTTTTGCCTGCTGCATTTGTTCCTGCATTTCTTTTTGAGATGGCATTGGTGTTTGTGCAGTTGCAGAATACTGAACCAGCAAACTGATAAATAAGAGCAATATGATCCGCATAATTTATTACTTATAACTTAATGAATTCCACCCTGCGGTTATTGGCTTTGCCGGCAGGGCTGTCGTTCTTGTCTATTGGCTGGCTTTCTCCCTTGCCATCTGTTTCCATCCGGCTTTCATCAATGCTGAATTCTTTTGACAATGCGGCTTTAACCGAAGATGCTCTGCGTTTGGAAAGATCGAGGTTGGCGGCATCGGCACCATCAGAATCGGTATGGCCAAAGATTTTCACTTTCATATCGGCATTTTCTTTCAGCACATTCGCTATTTCTTTTAATGTGCCGTAAGATTCAGGTTTGATATTGGCGCTGTTCACATCGAACAGTATCCCATGTGTGACCCACTTATTCTGGGTAAGCAGTTTATTTCTTGTATCCGGGGCGCCAACGGCCAGCCGCAGGTTGCCGAGATAATGCTGAACTGTGGCTTCGGCATAAGTGACATAAAAAACGATTGCATTTAATTTTGCTTCCTTGGCCAGCCCTTTTGGAATATCCCATATCTTTTCCTGGTTCAGGTAAACCCTTACTCTTTCTTTTTGCCGCCAGATAGAAACATGGAGGGGATTATATGCATCACTTAACAGGTCAGTAGAAATGCTGTTGGCAGTTTCATTCTCTGAATTTTTTCTTACTGTAGATTTTGAATCGCCGGTTTTCCCCCGGGTATTGGCATTATTTAACTGGAAGTGTATACGGTTTCCGGACAGGGTCCAATGCTGAGGTTGCGCAATATTATCCAGTTGAACAAGCGCCACACTGATTCCTCCCCCGTTAATGATCCCATGAAGCAGGTCGAACTCAAACGTGAAATCCTCAGGGTATTTATCCGTGAACTCAGGTACAAACACACTGGGTTTGGTAAGCCATAGCCATCTTCCCGGTTTACCTTCTATCGTTACGATCTCTCCTGCGCCATTGGTATTCCATCCCGCCGGAAAATCACCTATTGACCCGGTTGAAAAATCTTCGAAGCCTATTACTTTTTCGCCAGGCACAAAGTCATACTTGCTGTACGCTTTGATATTTGCAGATACCGGAACAGTATCTGCATTCAGTATAAACTGGTATTTGCCTACATTATTTTTATCGGAGTGTGGAAGCAATCCTGTCAGGACTATAAAAACGGCGCTTAAAAAAAATATACTTTTCATAGCTGTATTTTAAGAAGTGAGAGCGGTTTATGAAACCGGGGTTGAAATTAGATAGCAGCAAATAGCGGGGCAATAGTAAAAAAGTAAGGACTGGCTATAACGAATGTTATAGCAGGCAGGTTAATTCCTCTCAAAATATTTATTTACTGCTTCGGTACGGTTCTGAACATGGAGCTTCTCATATATATTATGTATGTGCTGGCGAACTGTTCCGTGAACGATATGAAGGCGGTCGGCGATCTCTTTGTACAATAATCCATCAGCCAGTAATTGAAGCACTTCATTTTCTCTTTCAGTCAGTATTTCTTTTTTTGCCACTTTTTTTTCATCCAGGAAAATATTGACCAGTTTGCGGGCAATGTTGCTGCTCATGGGTGAGCCGCCCTGATTGAGTTCTTTAATGCTTTCCAGGATGCGTTCGGGATTGGTGCGTTTTAATAAATAGCCGGTGGCACCCGCCTGCAACGCCTGCAACACTTTTTCATCATTTTCATATACGGTGAACATCATGAACTGGGTAGCCGGGCATTTTTCCTTTATCTTTTTGATGCAATCAATTCCACTCATGCCTGGAAGATTGATGTCCATGATGACGATATCAGGTTGTACCGACGGAAGTTTTTCTGCGGCAGATTCCGCATCCTCAAAATTATCCAGTAATAATAATTCTTTGTCTGACCGAACAAGATCAGCAAGTCCTTCCCTTACTTCATCAAGGTCTTCAACTATGGAAACTTTTACTGGCATGAGCATTAAAATTAACAGTATAGGTATCATTTACCAATAGGACAAATGTTATACAGACATAGGAATGTAAAGAGTAACCTTTGTGCCCTGTTCATCTATGAATTGTGCCTGGCCATTCATTTCCTTCATCCGTTTCCGGATATTTTCCAGGCCATTGCTGTTTATCCGCTGATTATTCAGGTTGATCCCTTTTCCGTTATCATGGATAATGATCTCTATTCCCCGGTTCAATTGTACTGAAAATTCTACACGGCTTGCGTTGGCATGTTTTACAATATTGTGCAGGCATTCTTTTACCGATAAGAAGGTATTGCGCCGGACCTCACCCTGTATAAAAGTTCCCGGCAGGTGTAGAGGGGTATTGGCTTCACATTGAATGCCGTGATTGGCCAGGTATTCCATGGTATAAGAGCGGGTATAAGCAACCAGGTCGGCAAGGGTATCATTCTTCTCATTCAATGCCCAGATTATCTCTCCCATTTTTTCAGCCATTTCATCAGAGTAACCGGTGATCTTCTCCAGCGAGATACGGGTATGCTCATCCTCCATTTTTTTATTTGCCAGTGACTGGCTTAGGAATTTTATTCTTGATAAACCTGCACCCAGGTCATCATGCATGTCTATAGCTATCCTTGTTCTTTCTTTTTCAATAGCCTGTTGTTTTTCCAGAATTACTTTTTGCTTTTCCAGTTTCCTCCGGTAATAAAAACGGATACCTGTTGCCAGTACCCCGATCCCCAGCAGAATAACTGCTGCTTTGAACCACCAGGCCTGCCACCAGGGCGGAGCTATAGAAAATGAATACCGGATCATTTGCTCCGGGTAACGGCCTGCAGGAAAATTTGCTTTGATGTAAAGTGTATAATCGCCCGGGTTAAGACTGATGAATGATACAAAAGCACTGTTTGATGGCTCTGACCATTGCGTGTTATTACCACCTTCTAAACGATAACTGTATAATACTTGTTTCTCATCGAGGAACGAAGTGGCTCCAAAATAGAAGCTGATGTTGTTTTGTTTATAGGATAATGAACCCTTGATAGAAGCCGGTATCGTGTCTTTTCCTGATCTTATCATACTCAGCAGCAGAGAAGGCATATAACCAGTTCTGTCCCTCTTGTTGCTGGTCACCTTTATCAGTCCGCCTGCATGCTGGCCCCACACCGTATTATCTTTACTGATCACAATATTCAGCATTCCCTGGTAAATGTTGTTCTGCCTGGTAATGTTCTCGATAACCGGCGATCCGTTTTTAATGCTGATCTTATCAAGACCTGAAGAACTGCAGGCCCATATATTATTATCACCGTCGCAAACAATATGTGAGATGAAGTTATCTGACAATCCTGTGGAAGTATGAACACGAAACTGTAGTCTGAGGCCTCCGTTCTCCAGTTTGAATATATGAATACCATCTTTTCTTGTACCTATCCAGATCCGGTTGTCTTTGTCTATTGTAATTGAACGGGGAGAGATACCATTTAGGGTTTTTGCAATGATCTTTTCTTCGGCTAAATAATTGGCTGAATCATCTGTGTATGGACGGTACATGGTCACTTTACCCATACGGCTGGCGATCCATATATTACCACTTGTATCCAGGGCCGCATGATCAACATAATCATTGATCCTTTTTTGGATCATACGATCTCCGGACACAGCAATGAGATAATCTTTTCCGCACCCGATAAGATTCCCGTTCCGGTCTTCTATTGGGTTATTGATCCGGTAGACGGGATCACCGGGTAAAAAGATCCCCGGGTACATCCTGTTCCCATTGATCCGTATTTTATAAAGCCCCTGTTCGGAGATTCCGAAAATACCTTTTGCTGTTTCGAAAAGCTGCAGGAATTTACCGGAGGGGACAACACTGAATATCCTTACTGAATTATTCCCGGCAATAACAGCTTTTGAATTGCTGTAACTATAAAACAGTACATGATCTTTAGCAGCCGAATACCAGATGCTGGCTATTGATGAGATACCAAAGGCGCCAGTGGAAGAAGATAAATTATGCTGAGCCAGTTTATCTACTCCTCCGCTGTAAGTTGCTATCCATGCAGTTCCTTCCTTGTCTTCAAAAACCTGGCTGATATCCATATTGTTTAAGCCTGAAGTAATCGTATAAGAAATTAGACTTCCTTCCGGGTCTATTTTATTTAAAGCAGTTAGTTTATCAGTCATCCAGAAATTACAATACTGGTCAAAATTGATGAAGTTGAAAGGACCCGTCGGCATATTTTCAAATACCCGGGGCAATTTCCGAAAAACAATTTTTCCCTTTTGCAGTTCAGCGGTATCCAATGCAATAATATTCGTGCCGGTACTTGCCCAGGTTCTCCCATCAGGTGCACTTGTTACAGAAAATACAGATCCTGTTTTAGTTTGTGCTGTTATTCTGTGGGTTTCTTTATCGTACAGGTAAACAATATACCTTTCTTCTGCGTCCACTAATGAATTATCTCTTGTAATCAACAGGTATCTGCCTATAGGGCATATATTGCTGATAAAACTATTGATGTCTTTACCTTCCGTATTGATGAACGGGATCTTTATAAACCTGTCTTTTTCAAATACGAAAAGACCATGTTCCGATGCAGCATACAAAATTCCTTTATTATCACGGATAAGATTGTCAATAAGCGGTGGAGGTTGTTTAAGAACGATCTTTCTTAGTTTATTATTCACCAGGCTATAGATCCGGCTATCGTTGGTTGTGATCCACATAGAATCATTTCCCATTTCCAAAACACAATTGACGATGTTATTGTCCAGACCGTTCACAGAATTGTAGTTGATAAAGCGGGCACCGTCATAAACACTTAACCCATTTATGGAAGTAAAATATAATTTGCCTTTGCTGTCCTGGTAAATACCCCGTACCTGGTTGCTCACAAGGCCATCCTTAGGTGAATAATGAACAAAGGGATATTGTTGCGCAAATGATTGCCCAGTGATAAATAGACTCACAAGCAGTATAATAGTCCGGCACATACCTAAATTTACTTAGAAAAAAGATCATTCCCGCTGGACCGTGCCAAGGCCGATTTCGCAGATTTGGTAGTATTTCCGTTATTTGTGAAGGATTGAAGACCTCAAACTATGCAAACAGTCTACGTAATTGATACCGTTCGTACCGCTATTGGAAAATATGGTGGCTCTTTAAGCGGAATAAGGCCTGATGATCTCCTGGCGCATGTGATCAGCGCTTTGATAAAAAGAAATTCCAGCATTGATGTGAATGCTATTGAAGATGTGATTGCCGGTGCTGCCAACCAAAGCGGCGAAGACAACCGTAACGTGGCCCGTATGGCGGCGTTGCTGGCTGGTTTGCCGGTAACAGTGGCCGGCAATACAGTGAATCGTCTTTGTGCAAGTGGCTTGCAGGCCATTATGGATGCTGCCCGTGCCATTGCCTGTGGAGACGGCGACTTGGTAATTGCCTGTGGTGTTGAGAGTATGAGTCGGGCACCTTTCGTAATGCCAAAAAGCACCACGGCTTTTGGAAGAGAGCCTCAGATAGCTGATACTACATTGGGATGGCGCTTTGTAAATAAACGGCTTGCTGAAATGTATTATCCATACACTATGGGTGAAACAGCGGAGAATGTTGCCAGGCGATGGAACATCAGTCGTAATGCACAGGATGAGTTTGCAATGGAAAGTCAGCAGAAATATGAGCGTGCCCTGGCCGACAACAAATGGAAAGATGAGATAGTCCCCATACAAGTACAAATAGGAAAAGATGTTTTTGATTTTGATAAGGATGAGCATCCACGTCTCACCAGTTTGGAGAAACTGAAATTGCTGAAACCTGCTTTTGCCAAAGAAGGGACAGTTACTGCAGGTAACAGCAGTGGTATAAATGACGGTGCGGCTGCTATGTTGCTTGCCAGTGAGGAAGCAGTTCGGAAATTCGGATTGAATCCCATGGCAAAGATCGTAAGTATGGCGGTGGCAGGTGTTGACCCGGCCATTATGGGTATTGGCCCTGTACCAGCTTCTAAGAAAGCGCTTGAAAGAGCAAAACTAAATGTGTCAGACCTCAACCTGATTGAATTGAACGAGGCATTTGCTTCACAGTCTATCGCCTGCATACATGACCTGGGCCTCGACCTGGAAAAAGTAAATGTAAATGGCGGCGCCATTGCTATTGGTCACCCATTGGGTTGCAGTGGTGTGCGGATATCTACAACGTTATTACATGAACTAAGAAGAAGAAAAGGCAAGTATGGGTTGGCAACGATGTGTATAGGTGTGGGGCAGGGTTCTGCGGTGATCTATGAAGCGTTATAAATTCCTAAGATAACTTGCCAGTTTCTCAATAGCCACTGTCTCCTGAACGCCGGTCGATAGATTTTTCACCTGGCAATTTTGCTCAGCTACTTCTTTACTGCCGATGATAATAACAAAAGGAATATTTTTCTTTTCGGCATAGGTGAATTGTTTATTGATCTTTGCATTCTCGTGATAGAGTTCACAGGCAATGCCATTACTGCGTAGTTTTTGCATGATACCAAAAGCAAAACGACTTTCCTCTTCACCCATATTAAAGAACAATGCTTTGGTGCTTACCTGCAGGTTTTCAGGAAATAATTTCATCTCTTCCAGCACATCATAGATCCTATCCACACCAAATGAAATACCCACACCTGGAATATTGGGCACACCAAACAAGCCGGTGAGGTCATCGTAACGTCCGCCGCCACCAATACTGCCAATTTTTACATTGGTTGCAGCTACTTCAAAGATTATACCTGTATAATAATTGAGACCACGTGCAAGAGTAAAATCAATTGATAATTTGGGGCAAAGGTCTAGCAAGTATTTTATTTCATTTAATCCATTATTTGCAGTAGGTTGATTTTGAAAAAGCAACTTCGCTTTTTTTAATTTATAATCATTCGAGCCTTCAATTGCAAGGTAATCTTCAATTACACTTATTTGCATTTCGTTAAGACCTCTTTGACTTAACTCTTCTTTCACTTTTATAATTCCTATTTTTTCAAGTTTGTCTATTGCAATTGTTATATCGCTCATTTTATTTTCTACATCAAGTGATGTAGTTTTGTTACTGGTTAAATCTGGCAAAGCAACAATTTCAGCTAACCCTGCTAAAATTTTTCGACTATTAATTTTTACAGTTATATCGATCCCTAATTTTTCAAAAACCGTTAAATATATATTTGCTAATTCAACTTCATTAAGTAGCGAATTGCTTCCAACAATATCAGCATCGCATTGTGTAAATTCACGATAGCGGCCTCTTTGAGGTCGATCGGCCCTCCATACTGGCTGTATTTGATAACGCCGGAATGGGAAAGTTAATTTAGTGTGATTCATCGCTATATAGCGGGCAAATGGAATTGTGAGATCATATTTTAAGGCCTTGCCTGAAATCTCACTTTTTAATTTCGGAATATTATTTTTATTCCAATTAGGATTTTCTCTAATAAAAAGTTTAATTTTTTCTATTGATTCAGGGGAATAAATTTTTTCTTTTTTGAAAGTATCGGGAAACGCAAAGCTTTCTAAGTCGCTAAGTATTTCTGTGTAAAATTCATCAGAAAACGAGTTTCCAGAATCGAGTATCCTAAAAATTAATTTATCACCTTCTTCGCCATACTTCCCCAGCAATGTCTCAATATTCTCCATTGCTGGTGTTTCCAAAGGCTGAAAACTGTATAATTCAAAAACATCCCTGATAACAGAAAAAATATAATTCCGCTTTTGTACAACTTCTGCCGAAAAATCTCTTGTACCCTGCGGTATGGATGGTTTAGACATATCTCTTTTTTCTCAGGTTGAATATTTTTTTATGATGCTTTCACATCCTTCATTAATAATTGCAAAAGCCTCGTGATACTCGGATTCGGGGCCACTCCATGGATCCGGCACATTCCTGTCTTCTCCAGGATAAGACTCATTCAAAAACAAATCTACTTTAGTTGTACCGAATTTATGCCGGCTGATACGTTTCATATCATCCAAAACATCCGAAGCCATAGCATAAATGATGTCATAATCTTCAATATCAGATGCCGTAAACCTCCTGCTTCTCTGTTTGCTGATATCAATTCCGTTGGCTGCTGCCACTTTAATACTTAAATAATGCGGGGGCTCGCCGGTATGGTACCCGTTTGTGCCTGCACTGTCAACCGTCCAGTTCAATCCTGCTTTTCTTGCTTTGTCCTGTAAAATTCCTTCGGCCATCGGGCTGCGGCAGATATTGCCCAGGCAAACCATTAAAATCTTCATGGCACAAAGATAAGCGTCAAGCTACAAGCCACAAGGGGCAGCATTATTAAATAGACCTTGCTTCTATTCTGCTTCTCCCTTGTGGCTCTATCCCTCGTAGCCTCTTTTATGGAATCTTCAAACAACAACATCTCATTACCGAACACGGCGCCGGTTTTAAAATCATTTTTTCCCCCGATAGCTATCGGGATTAAAACCTGATTATATGAACAAGGAATTAATCATGAAAGCTGATGTCCTGGACATCCTTTTCGAAAATCGTAATAAAACCTATGGCGCTTATGACCTGCGTAAATTTTATGCGTATCGGTTAAACAAGTCGCTTGGCATCATAATGATCATTGCGGCTTTATTTTCAATTCCTGCGCTTTTTGCAAAAAAGAAAACAGTAGTATCAGCCCGGGTATTTATTATTAACGACCCGGAAATGAAACAGGTTGCTGATAAATCAAAAGAGAAGATAAAAAAACAGGAGACAGCAAAAACGCAACCCAAGACAGTAGCTTCTAATCAAAAAATATTTTTAAAAAATATCGTAATTGTCGACAGCAATACGAATATAGCTCCCATTGAAACCATAACTGAAACCGATGTGATAGGCGATACTAATCTTAATAATGGTAAGTCAGGCCCGGCTATAGTTCAGCTTGTTATAACAGGTAATCCTGAAACAACAGAAACCGTTGCCCCAAAAATTGATAAAACAAAACCATTAGACCAGGATGCTGTTGATGTGCTTCCTTCGTATCCCGGTGGTATGGAAGCCTTAAGAAGGTTCCTGGAAAGAAACCTGCAAAATCCAAAAGATATGGAAGAAGGTGAATCGGTAAGCGTAAAAATTAAATTCATAGTGGGTTACAATGGCAAACTGCAGGGTTTTGTAACAGTGCAGGACGGAGGTGAAGAGTTTAATAAAGAAGTGCTAAGGGTATTGAAGAAAATGCCAGACTGGTTGCCCGGTAAGGCAAATGGAGAAAATGTATCAGTGTACTATACCATTCCTGTAAAGTTTACGGGGGCAGACTGATTATGAGTATTTATTTTAGTATTTTCACAGCCCGTTTTAGGCAAGCATTTTTAATACATATTATGGCGCTAGAAGAATTTGAAAAAGAACAGTTGAATGACAGGGAGAAAGGCTATATCCGCATGCGTAGCATAATGGATTATGGGATGGGGGCATTGTGGATGGGTATGGGTATATTTTTAGTATTCATCCAAAAATTCAGCCCCGACCTGGCAGCAAATTACGATTCAACCTTGTTTAAAGTATTTGGTGCTGTTTGTATTCTTTATGGATCATTCAGGATATACCGGGGGTATAAGAAAAACTATTTAAGGGATAAATGAACAGAAAGCATTTTTGGCTGTTAATGAAATTTGGGATTGTTGTTTTTATGTGCTGGTTCTGTTTACCGGGCTGTAAAAATAAATCGAAGGGTTCCTATGACAGTATCAAAGGGGGAACCATTCATATCAGCGTGGACGAATCTTTTAAACCGGTAATTGAAGAGCAGATCAGCGTTTTTGAAAAATCTTTTCCGGGAACACATATTGATGCAACTTATAAAACCGAAGCCGATTGCCTTAAAGACCTTTTCCGGGATACTTCTAACCGCATGATAATTGTTACCAGGGGATTAACTGATGATGAAGATCTGTATTTTAAAGACAGCCTTAAATACTCACCCCGCTGGAATGAACTTGCCACCGATGCCATTGCAGTTATTGTTAATAATAAAAATAATGACACCCTTTTTACCATTGACCGGCTGAAAAAACAATTGACCGGGCAGCTTAACAGGGATCAGACCATGGTTTTTGACGGCCTGAATGCCACCAGCACGGTCCGGTATGTTTTAGACAGTATTCTGCGGGGCCATAAATTTGATACTAGCGTTGTAAGAGCAGTAAGAAGCAGCCAGGATGTAATTAATTATGTCTCAGATAATATAAATGCCATTGGTTTTGTAGGTATAAGTTGGATTGGTAATCCCGAAGATAGTGCACAGGTGAGTATGTTAAAAAATGTAAAAATAGCCTATGTATCCTGCGATGTATGTACAGACTCGCCTTATGTAAAACCAATGCAGGCAAGCATCCTGACGAGGAGGTACCCTTTGGTACGTGGTTTGCATTACATACTCAAAGAGAATTATTATGGCCTTGGGTCTGCCTTTGTAAATTTTATGAAGTATGAAAGGGGGCAGTTGATCTTTAAAAGAGCTTACCTGGGACCAACAATGGAATTTGGGGTTAGAAAAGTAAAGATTAATGAAAAATTACAAAAAGATTAAAGCGAAATAACCAAAGAATGTGTATAAAATTAATATTATTGTAAAGTCTTAAAAAGCAGAATACATGAAGAACTTAAAATTTACCCTATTCCTGTTTAGCGTTTTGCTGGCAGTAAATTGTAGTAAAGCCCAGGGTATTGAGGAAGGCAAGAAGTTTTTGTATTATGAAAAATACATTAGTGCAAAAGCGGTATTTCAGCCAATGTTTGATGCTGATCCGAAAAATGAAGAAGCAGCGTATTGGCTTGGACAAACATTAATTGCTCCACGTGAGGATAAAGATATAGCCGGCGCCAAAGCGGTATATCAAAAAGCATTAGGTGCAAACAGCAATAGTGCATTGTTAAATGCCGGGCTTGGACATGTAGAATTGCTGGAAGGTAAGGTACAGGAAGCCCGTAATCACTTTGAAACGGCTATCAGCCTGAGCGGAGGAAAAAGTATCATGGTGTTGGATGCTGTTGGTTTTGCCAATGGCGACTTTGATTCAAAACTGGGAGATGCTACGTATGCTGTTGAAAAACTGCAACAGGCTACTAACCTCAAAGGTTTTAAAGATGCAAGGATATTGACAGACCTTGGCGATGCCTATCGCAAAGCCGGGGATGGGGGTTCTGCACAACGTACTTATGAAGCTGCTTTAGGTACTGATCCAAAATATGCCCGGGCGAAATTCCGCATTGGAAGAATCTATCAATCACAGGGAGAAACACAACGGGATATTTATTTAAGGTACTATGATGAGGCTATAGCTATGGATCCCAATTATACTCCTGTATATTTTTATTTGTACCAGTACTATTATGAAAGCGATGTGGTTAAATCAGCCACATATCTCGAGAAATACCTTACAGCTAAAGGCTCCGATGAACCCAATGCCTGTTTCCTGAGAGCACAAATGAAATATGCCCAGGGCCTGTTTGCTGAAACAATCGCTGCAGCGAATGCTTGTATTACTGCATCATCTAGTCCATATCCGAACCTTTATGGATTGGTTGCTTTAGCATCTGTAAGGCTCAATGATTCTGTAGGAGCAAAGAATGCATATGAACAATATTTTGCAAAACAAAAGCCGGAAAAAATCGGCCCCGGGGATATACTTGCTGCAGGAACGAACCTTTTGAAGTTCCCGGGTAGTGAAGCACAGGCAGCAACGCTTCTGCAGCAAGCTGTTGATAAGGACAGTACTGAAGCGGGCAAGGTAGCTTTATTGAAACAAGTGGCTACTACATTTGAAAAAAGAGGTCAGTATGCTGATGCCGGCGTATGGTACAAGAAGATACTGGATGTGAAGAAAATACCTACTAAAACTGATATTTATAATGCCGGTTACAGTTTCTACCGTATTGGAAAGTTTGCACCTGCCAGTGAGATATTCAATATCTACACACAAAAATACCCTGATGATATTTTTGGATATTACATGATGGGTAAATCTTATTGGGGTATTGATACGGTAATGACCTATGGCCTGGCCAATATGGCTTTTGCAAAAGCCATAGAAGTAGGAGAAGCCTATCCTGACAAATCCAAGATCATCCCTCAATTGATGGGAAGTTATAAATACATGATCGCTTATGGAGCTAACATCGAAAAAAATAAGGAACTGGCTTTAAGTTTTGCTGATAAAGCTTTGCAGGTGGATCCTGCCGACCAGGAAGTATTGACCAATAAGGATGTTATTTCTAAAATAACTATAAAACCCAATACAAAACCGGTAAGCAAGGCAGATAAAGTGACCTTTGGTCCTGATGGTTCTTTAACATCGGTTGGAAGCGACGGTTCAACTACTGTTATAACCAAAGAAGGTAAAATAACCACTGTAAAAGATGGTATTACCACCATAATAGAAAACGGGAAAGTGACGATGATCGGGAAAGACGGGAAAGTAATAAATACTCCACCCCCGCCTCCTGCAAAGCCGGGTACCCAGAAATCAGGTGCACCAAAAAAAAAGTAAAAGCAAAAAAGAATAAGTAAACCCCGTTATAAAACCATAACGGGGTTTTATTATACCATTTATTGAATATTGATGCTGCTGCCTTATTTTTGCCGGTAATCAGAATAATTAATCCAATGCGCTTTTTTTTGTTACAGGCAACCGATGTTAACAGTGCGGCAAACTACCTGCCCATCGGTCTTCAAATGCTGTTTGCCATTGGTCTGATCGCCACCATCATCATACTTTCCGATTGGTTAGGCCCCAAAAGAAAAACGGCCGATAAACTCCAGAATTTCGAAAGCGGAATAGAGATCAAGGGTAATGCACGCCAGCCCATGGCCATCAAATATTTTTTGGTAGCCATTTTATTCGTGCTGTTCGATGTGGAAGTGATATTCTTTTACCCGTATGCTGTAAACTTCAGGGAACTGGGATGGAGTGGTTTTGCAGCCGTGGTTGTTTTTGTAGCATTATTTATAACAGGGTTGATCTATATTTTTAAGAAGGGAGCGTTGAAGTGGGAAGAATAATTATTTTAAATGTTGAATGATAAATGTTGAATTAAACACCGCATTTATCATTCAACATTCAACATTCAACATTCAAAATAGAAAATGAGTCGTCCGGTACAATTTAATAATCTCGTAAAATTCGAAGGTATTCCCGAAGGATACATGGGCGAGGGCTTTATGGCTACCAATTTTGAAAAGGTTGTCAGTCTTGCCCGTAAAAATTCCATCTGGCCTCTGCCTTTTGCAACAAGTTGTTGTGGTATTGAGTTTATGGCCACAGCTGCGAGCCATTATGACCTGGCCCGGTTTGGTGCCGAACGTATGAGCTTTTCTCCACGTCAGTGTGATCTTATATTGGTGATGGGAACCATTGCAAAAAAAATGGGACCCATTCTCCGGCAGGTTTATCTGCAGATGGCTGAACCCCGTTGGGTAATGGCCGTTGGTGCCTGTGCTTCTTCAGGCGGAATATTTGATACCTATTCTGTTTTGCAGGGAATTGACCAGGTAATACCTGTTGACGTATATGTTCCCGGATGCCCTCCTAGGCCTGAGGCTATATTAGACGGCTTTATGAAAATACAGGACCTGGTGAATGCAGAAGGATTAAGAAGAAGACATAGTGATCAGTATAAAGAGTTGCTGGAGGGATATGGAATTCAATAAAAGTAAAAAGTAAAAATTCAAAAGTTGAGTCTCCGATTTTTTGAATTTTGATTTTTTATTTTTGACTTAAAGATATGACATTGACGAACGAAACAATACAACAAAAACTAACAGAAAAATTCGGCGACCAGTTGACCAACTGGCAGGAACCCTATGGTATGCTTACATTTACCGCACCCAAAGACCTGAATTTAAAAGTGCTCCAGTTTTTATATGATGATACTGAATTAAGGTTTCAATTCCTTACCGATCTGCAGGCTGTACATTATCCCGACAGGAAAGGTGAAGAATTGGCTGTGGTGTATCACCTGCATAACCTGGTTGACAATCTAAGAATACGTTTCAAAGTATATACAAGTATAGAAAAGCCCGATGTTTTTAGCGCTACAGCCCTGTACCAGGCGGCCAATGTGATGGAAAGAGAAACCTATGACTTCTTTGGCGTGAACTTTACCGGCCACCCCAACCTGAAGCGGATACTGAATGTGGATGAGATGGATTATTTCCCCATGAGGAAGCAATACCCGGTGGAAGACCAGTTGCGGATTGATAAGGACGATGAGATGTTTGGAAGATAGGAATTTTGACTTTTACCTTTTGACTTAACAATGAGCGATCATATTTTATTACCTGAAGGAAGTATTGAAAAGCAGACTACCACGCTGAACCTGGGGCCAACACACCCGGCTACGCATGGCGTGTTTCAGAATATACTTGAACTGGATGGCGAACGTATATTAAAATCCACTTCCACCGTTGGATATATCCACCGGGCTTTTGAAAAGATTGCAGAACGCAGGCCCCTGTACCAGATCACACCGTTGACCGACAGGCTGAACTATTGCTCATCGCCTATCAACAATATGGGGTGGCACCTCACCTGCGAAAAATTATTGGGTATTAAAACTCCCAAAAGGGTCGATTACCTGCGGGTGATCATCATGGAACTGGCAAGGATTGCCGATCATTTGATATGCAACTCCATCATGGGTGTAGATACCGGCGCTTTCACCGGGTTTTTATATGTAATGCAATATCGTGAACTAATTTATGAGATATATGAAGAAATATGTGGTTCCCGTCTTACTACTACTATTGGGCGTATTGGCGGTTTTGAAAGGAATTTCACTTCTGCAGCGTTCGAAAAACTCGAAAAATTCCTGAAAGAATACCCCCGTGTCCTAAAAGAGTTTGAGAACCTGTTCACCCGTAACAGGATTTTCATGGACCGTACGATCGGCTGCGGGCCTATTGTTGCTGAAAGGGCTTTGAACTATGGATTCACTGGTCCAAACTTAAGAGCTGCTGGTGTTGACTATGATGTTCGTGTGCATACCCCGTACAGCAGTTACCAGGATTTTGATTTTATTGTTCCGGTTGGTACAACGGGGGATTGTTATGACCGCTTCCTGGTGCGTAACGAAGAGATGTGGCAAAGCCTCAGCATTATTGAACAGGCATACCAGAAAGTGCAGGAGTTCAAAGGCGCTGAAGCGGAAGTATACCATGCCGATACACCGGCGTATTATTTACCCGAGAAAAAAGATGTGTACACCAAAATGGAAGCGCTTATCTATCACTTCAAAATTGTGATGGGTGAAACAGCTATTCCTGAAGGTGAAGTTTATAGTTGTGTGGAAGGTGCCAATGGTGAATTGGGGTTTTATCTTATCAGCGACGGAGGAAGAACACCTTACCGTTTACATTTCCGCAGACCATGTTTTATTTATTACCAGGCTTTCGAAGAACTGGTGAAAGGAGGAATGCTGAGTGATGCAGTGATAACCATGAGTAGTTTAAACCTGATCGCGGGGGAGATGGACGCATAAATAAATTAGGAATTTAGAATTATGAGTGTTGAATTTTCAAAAGAGAAATTGGCAGAAGTTGCCGGGATAGTAAAACGCTATCCCGAAGGCAGGCACAAAAGCGCTTTGCTTCCTGTATTGCATTTGGCGCAACAGGAATTTGGTGGCTGGCTGGATGTGCAGGTGATGGATTATGTGGCTTCGCTATTAAATATTGAGCCAATAGAAGTGTATGAAGTGGCCAGCTTTTACAGCATGTATAATTTAAAGCCAGTGGGTAAATATATGTTCGAAGTTTGCCAGACAGGGCCCTGCATGCTCAATGGAAGTGACGACATCATTGCTTACATCAAGGAAAAACTGGGCATTGGCATTGGTGAAACAACTACTGATGGTTTGTTTACTTTGAAAACAGTAGAATGTTTAGGCGCCTGTGGTTATGCTCCCATGATGCAGTTAGGTAAGAATTACCGGGAACATTTGACAAAAGAGAAAATTGATACCATCATTGCCGAACACCGGGCAAAAGCAAATTAAATTGAAGAAGTTATTTACCATATTGATCCTGTTTGCTGCAACAATCACTGTTGCACAATCACCTGATGAAACAAAACTGATACAGACATCAAAAGAATTTCACCAGGCATTAGTAAATAAGAATACTGTTTCTATCAACCAGCAAACTGATAAAGCTTTAAGCTATGGTCATAGCAACGGTTGGATAGAAACAAAGGCAGATGTGATCAAAGACCTGGAAACGGGATTTATCAGTTATCAGTCTTTCAAAGAAGACAGCATCACTGTTTCAATGAATGGTAATATGGCTAACCTTCGTTTTAAAGCAGAGATCATGGCTACTATGAAAGGTTCAACCAATACTTATAATTTGAAAGTGCTCGAAGTGTGGGTGAAGAAAGGAAAGCGTTGGGTGCTGTTTGGAAGGCAGGCTGTAAAAAATTAAAAATTCAAAATTAAAAATTCAAAAAATCTACTGAATTAAAAATTGCATTTTTTGAATTTTTAATTTTAACTTTTGACTTATAGATGAGTAGAAAACTATTATTAGAGAAAGCACATGTGGAGGGCATCCGCTATTTCGATGTTTATCGTCGGGAGGGTGGATATCGTAGCGTGGAGAAGGCTTTGAAAATGGCTCCTGTCGATGTGGTGGAAGAAGTGAAGAAGAGCGGGCTTCGTGGCCGTGGTGGTGCTGGTTTTCCTACGGGAATGAAGTGGAGTTTCCTGGCAAAGCCCGAAGCTGTGCCCCGTTACTTAGTTTGCAATGCAGATGAAAGTGAACCTGGAACTTTCAAAGACCGCTACCTGATGGAATTCATTCCACATATCCTCATTGAAGGAATGATCGTTTCTTGTTATGCTCTTGGTTCTAATGTTTCATATATATACATACGTGGAGAATATGCCTGGATAGTTGATATACTTGAACAAGCTATCGCTGAAGCAAAGCAAAATGGTTTCCTCGGGAAAAATATTTTAGGCAGTGGGTTCGATTGTGAAATGTATGTGCATCGGGGCGCCGGCGCTTATATCTGCGGAGAAGAAACGGCATTATTGGAATCGCTGGAAGGCAAAAGGGGTAATCCAAGGATAAAACCTCCGTTCCCTGCGGTGAAAGGATTGTGGGATTGTCCGACCGTAGTTAATAATGTTGAAACGCTTGCAGCAGTTGTTCCCATCATCAACGATGGAGGAGAAGAATATGCAAAGATAGGTGTTGGGAAAAGCACAGGCACCAAACTAATGAGCGCTTGTGGTAATTTAAATAAGCCAGGTGTTTACGAAATTGATATGACCATCTCTGTGGAAGAATTTATTTACAGTGATGAATATTGCGGCGGTATTCCTAAAGGAAGAAAATTAAAAGCCTGTATTCCAGGCGGATCATCTGTTCCCATTCTTCCTGCAAATTTGTTACTCACCACTGCCAAGGGTGAAAAAAGATTGATGAATTATGAAAGCCTGGCCGATGGTGGTTTTGCAACAGGTAGTATGATGGGTTCGGGAGGATTCATCGTCTTAGATGATGCACAGTGTGTGGTAAAGCATACATATACTTTAGCCAGGTTCTATCGCCATGAAAGTTGCGGACAATGTTCCCCCTGCCGTGAAGGAACAGGCTGGATGGAAAAAATATTATTGAATATTGAAAATGGGAAGGGAAAAATGAGTGATATTGACTTGCTTTGGGATATTCAGCGGAAGATCGAAGGCAATACCATTTGCCCGCTGGGTGATGCAGCCGCATGGCCTGTAGCAGCAGCCATCCGCCATTTCCGTGATGAGTTTGAATGGCATGTGAAGAACCCAGATGAATGTTTAAAGACGAATTACGGATTGGCGCATTATGCAGATCCGATACATGTGCCCGCAGCTGTGTAGAGATATAATTCAAAAGTCAAAAGTAAAAATTCAAAAAATGGAGGATGAAATTGAACTTTTCGGGTTAAATGAAGATGAGAAGCCATACAAGATAAGTCACAGGTGTTTCTACTTCTCCAAAGAAGTGATACTTTTTGTGAAGGAATGTAAGTATGAAACAGTTTATCGTTCTTTGTTTGATCAATTAATAAGAAGCGCTACTTCAGTTGGAGCAAATGTTGTAGAAGGGAAAGCGGGGAGTTCTAAAAAAGATTGGAAGAACTTTTATGTAATAGCACTTAAATCGGCAAATGAAACAAAGTATTGGCTTTGCCTGATAAATGAGACCATAGAAGTTCAGAAACAAAAAATAAATGAGTTGATAAGAGAAGCTGACGAAATTTCGAAGATCATTGCTTCGATTATCCTGAATGCCAGATAGTCAAACTATTTTGATTTTTGGCTTTTTAATTTTGACTTTTATTTATGGCTGACGAAATAAAAACAATCAAAGTAACCATCGACAACATCACAATTGATGTTGCGCCGGGAACTACGATATTAAATGCAGCAAGGCAGATCGGAGGAGATGTGACTCCTCCTGCCATGTGCTATTACAGTAAACTGCAGGGTAGTGGTGGTAAATGTCGTACCTGCTTAGTTGAGGTTGCTGCCGGTTCAACTGCTGACCCAAGGCCGATGCCTAAACTGGTTGCTTCATGCCGTACCAATGTAATGGATGGAATGGTGGTGAAGAATATTACGAGTGATAAAGTGACTGATGCAAGAAACGGAGTGGTTGAATTCTTACTGATCAATCATCCGCTTGATTGTCCCATCTGCGACCAGGCTGGGGAATGTCACTTGCAAGACCTGGGTTATGATCATGGCAAGGAAGGAACCCGTTACGAATTCAAGAGAAGAACATTTGAAAAAGAAGATATTGGCCCATATATACAATTGCACATGACAAGGTGCATACTCTGTTATCGCTGTACTTATGTGGCCGATCAGTTAACAGATAAAAGAGTGCATGGTATTTTGGATCGTGGCGACCACGCCGAGATATCAACCTATATCTCAAAAGCTATCGACAACGATTTTAGCGGCAATATGATAGATGTTTGCCCGGTAGGAGCGTTGACCGATAAAACATTCCGGTTTAAGAACAGGGTTTGGTTTACCAAGCCTGTAGATGCTCATCGCAATTGTGAAAATCCAAAATGCTGCGGTAAAGCAACGCTTTGGTTACGTGGCGATGAAGTGTATCGTGTTACGGCCCGTAAAGATGAATGGGGCGAAGTGCAGAGCTATGATGGCAAGCCTGGATGGATCTGTAATACCTGTCGCTTCGATAAAAAGAAAACTAGTGACTGGGCAGTGGAAGGGTTAACTACCATCAGCCGTCATTCGGTGATTGGTGCAAATAAATACAAAGGATTAGAAATGCCAAATGACACCGTGAAGGAAGTAATGGGAGGCAGGGAACCAAAACTGTTGATGGATATACACCATATAAGTGGTGTTAACAACCCATCAATTCATTTAAGTGAGATAAACAGGCCGGCAACCGGAGAGGATTTTTCAAAGAATGGTAAATAAATTTTTATAAAAAGAATATGCTTTTAGCAATTGACTGGATATTGATTTTGGAGAAACTGGTTCTCATTGTCATCGTGGTGATGGCTTCATTGCTCATTGCCATGTACACCACATTTGCTGAAAGGAAAGTAGCTGCTGTTTTGCAAGACAGGCGTGGACCAAACAGGGCAGGGCCCTTTGGTATATTACAACCCATTGCCGATGGGTTGAAATTATTTTTTAAAGAAGAAATCATCCCCAATTTTTCATCTAAGTTTTTATTCATACTTGGACCATCATTAGCAATGCTTACAGCTATCATGACCGGGGCTGTTGTTCCCTGGGGAGATACAGTGCATTTCTTTGGCCGGGATATTTCTTTACAGATAGCCGATGTGAACGTGGGTATTTTATATGTGTTTGCAGTGGTGAGTATGGGTGTGTATGGTATTATGATAGGAAGCTGGGCAAGCAATAACAAATATTCACTGATGGGAGGATTGAGAGCCGCTTCACAGATCATCAGTTACGAACTGGCCATGGGAATTTCATTGATAGCCTTATTGATGATAAGTGGAACACTTAGCCTGAGAGAAATGGTGCTGCAACAGCAAACCGGTTTATGGAATATTGTTTACCAGCCTTTGGGCTTTTTGATATTTTTAATTTGTGCATTCGCTGAGTGCAACCGTACACCATTCGATCTGCCCGAAGCGGAGAATGAACTGATTGGCGGTTACCATACAGAATATTCATCCATGAAATTAGGATTCTATCTTTTTTCGGAATACATCAATATGTTTGTGAGTAGTGTGATCATGTCGACCTTATTCTTTGGAGGATATGATATACCTTTTTTAGATGAAGCTGATTACAACCAAAACTGGATGGCGCTGTTTGGCGTGTTGATGCTGATGGCAAAAGTGGCATGCTTTATCTTCCTGTTTATGTGGGTACGGTGGACAATACCAAGATTCAGGTACGACCAGTTAATGAACCTGGGTTGGAGGATATTAATACCTTTAGCATTATTCAATATGCTGGTAACAGGTGGATTGGTATTATTGAAACAAAACGGTTGGCATTTTTAAAATTGAGTAATAAACGAAATGTCAGACTGTCCCGATAGCTATCGGGACGAAGCCGACGTAACAAATATGCAAGCATTAACAAACAAGATGAAACAGGTTGATCGCCGGGAAATGAATTTCCTGGAGCGGCTTTACCTTGTTTCTATTTTTAAAGGCATGATGATCACTTTCATGCACATGTTTAAAAAGAAACCTACCATTAATTATCCTGAAAAGACAAGGCCATTCAGCCCTGTTTTTCGTGGACTTCATATCCTTAACAGGGATGAAGAAGGAAGAGAGAATTGCACTGCCTGTGGTTTGTGTGCGGTTGCTTGTCCTGCCGAAGCCATCACTATGGAAGCAGCAGAAAGAAAAGAAGGCGAGGAAAATTTGTACAGGGAAGAAAAATACGCAGCCAAATATGAGATCAATATGCTGCGCTGTATCTTTTGCGGCTTATGTGAAGAGGCCTGCCCCAAAGATGCAATTTATTTAAGCGAAACATTTGCTCCGGCTGATTACCAGCGCAAACAATTTATTTATAACAAGAACGAATTACTGATACCTCATCCGAAAAATGAACCCGTGGCTTACAAAAAAGCATTGGGTAACCGGGTGAAAAGAGAAAAGGTGAACTAAGCGTTTATGAGCATTACAGAAATATTATTTTGGGGTTTGTCAGCATTGGCTTTATTCAGTGCCATCATGGTGGTTGCCAGTAAAAGCCCGGTGCACAGTATTTTATTTCTAATCGTTGTTTTCTTTGCCATCTCCGGTCATTATATTTTACTGAATGCACAATTTTTGGCCATCGTGAATATTATTGTGTATGCAGGCGCCATTATGGTGCTGTTCTTATTTGTGGTAATGCTGATGAACCTGAATGCAGATACTGAACCAAAGAAGAACAGGTACCTGCAATTTGCCGGGTTAATTTCCGGGGGATGTTTGTTCCTGGTACTGGTATCGGCAATAACCAAATCAACAGCTATCAATAATGTTGTACAGACGGGTGGGGGAGAAAGCGGGTTAATCAAAAACTTAGGCAAGGCATTGTTCAACGATTATGTGGTGCCTTTTGAAATAAGCAGCATATTGTTTTTAAGTGCAATGATCGGCGCTGTGATTATTGGGAAAAAAGAAAGTCCCCCCACCCCCCAAAGGGGGGATTTGTAAGATACTGGTTTTACAAAGGGCCTGATGAGATTTTAGAGATGTATTTGATAAATAATTAAAAAAGCAAACTTCCTATCCCCCTCCTTTGGAGGGGTTAGGGGAGGCCAGAAGTATGGAAATTAAATGGTATATCGGTTTGGCAGTGGCTTTATTCTGCACAGGCATTGTGGGGGTGCTTACCCGTCGCAATTCTATTATCATTTTCATGTGTATAGAATTAATGCTGAATTCAGTCAATTTATTATTGGTGGCATTTTCAAAAATGCATGCAGCAACAGCATTAGGCCAAACAATGCCTTCTGTGGTGAGTGATGCACAGGTCTTTGTCTTTTTTATCATGGTGGTGGCGGCAGCAGAAGTAAGTGTGGGGCTGGCTATCATTGTTATGCTATACAGGAACACCCATTCGGTAGATGTTAATTTTTTAAACAGGCTTAAAAATTAAAAGTAAAAATTAAAAAGTCAAAACCCTTTTGCATTTTGATTTTTGATTTTTGAATTTGCATATGCGAAATGTTTTACAAATGGTTTGGCTTATCCCGCTGATGCCCCTGCTGGGTTTTTTACTCAATGGGCTGGGCAGGAAACAGGTTTCCAAAACACTGGCAGGTATCATTGGCAGTGGAACTGTTTTCCTGTCATTTCTTATCAGTGTCTATGTTTTCTTTAATGTAAAGGGTGGTAATACGCATGTAGCACATTATTTTGATTTCATCAATATCAATGCACTTAAAATTGGTTTCGATTTTCAGATAGACCAGCTTTCTTCTATCTTCTTATTGATAATTACAGGAGTTGGTTTCCTGATACATGTGTATTCTACTGCTTACATGCATGATGAGGAGCCGAAAGACTTTGCAAAATACTTTGCATTCCTGAACCTGTTTGTGTTTTCGATGCTGTTGCTGGTAATGGGCGCCAATTATGTCATCATGTTCATCGGTTGGGAAGGTGTGGGGCTCTGTTCTTACTTACTCATCGGTTATTGGTTTAAAAATACCAATTACAATATTGCAGCCAAGAAGGCTTTCATTATGAACCGTATTGGGGACCTTGGTTTTTTACTGGCCGTGTTCTGGCTGATCTCCAAATTGGGTACCGTTGATTTTCACAATGTGTTTGCAGGTGTTTCTAAATTATCAACAACAGATATTACAGGGATCACTTTATTATTGTTTGTAGGAGCTATGGGTAAAAGTGCACAGATACCTTTATACACCTGGTTGCCCGATGCCATGGCAGGCCCAACACCGGTGAGTGCATTGATACATGCAGCTACCATGGTTACTGCCGGTATCTACATGATAGCCCGGAGTAATATTTTATATACTATGGCACCGGTTTCGCAAACTGTTGTTGCTATTGTTGGTTTGGCCACAGCTATATTAGCAGCAACCATTGCGTTGAAACAAAATGATATTAAAAAAGTATTGGCTTATTCTACGGTGAGTCAGTTAGGGTATATGTTCTTAGGTTTGGGTGTGGGCGCTTATACAGGGGCCGTGTTTCATGTTATGACTCATGCTTTCTTTAAAGCCTTGTTATTCCTTGGAGCAGGAAGTGTTATTCATGCTATGAGCGGCGAACAGGATATCCGCAACATGGGCGGACTAAAAAAGCACATGGGTATTACACATATCACATTCCTGCTGGCTTGTCTGGCTATTGCCGGTATGCCGCCTTTCTCAGGCTTCTTTTCAAAAGATGAGATACTGGCTGCAGCATTCACAAGTAATCCATTGTTATGGGGCATAGGCGTTCTGGGAGCAATGATGACCGCATTTTATATGTTCCGTTTATATGCCATGACCTTTCTTGGAAATTTCCGTGGTACCCACGAACAGGAGCATCACCTGCATGAAAGTCCTAAAGCTATCACCATACCACTTATCATCCTTGCCATACTTTCTGTTATTGGCGGGTGGATTGGGATACCGGAAGTTTTTATGCATGGAGGCCATAGGCTGGGAGAATTTTTAGTGCCGGTATTTGCACAGAGTAATGCCATAGCAGCAAAACACGAAGCAAACCATGCAACTGAATATATGCTGATGGGTATTTCTGTGGCAGTGGCGCTGGCAGCATTGCTGTATGCATGGAACCGCTTTAGCAAATATCAAAAGACCGATGCCGCTGAAAAAGGCCTTGGAAAAGTGCTGGAAAACAAATGGTATGTTGATGAGTTGTACGACAGCATCATAGTGAGGCCTGTTAAATCACTTGCTAAATATTTTAATAATGTGCTTGAACGAAAAGGAATAGATGGTTTTGTGAATGGAGTTGGTAAAGCAGTTAATTACGGCAGCCGCCAGATCAGGCTGATACAGACAGGACAGGTGGGCACGTATATTTTACTGATGGTGCTGGGTATTTTGATCTTATTTATTGTTCAATTGTTTTTGTAAGCAAAAAATATGGACCCGAATAGTATTTGGATAACATTTCCGGAGTTGTTGACATGGTTCCCGTTGATAGCGGGGCTGGTGGCTTTTATGATCAGTGAAGAAAAAAAGGTAAAAGCCTGGGCATTGATTGCTTCGCTGGTTACTTTGGGTATTTCTGTTGTAAGCCTGATCTATTCCGACCCCGTTAAGTATTTCTACCTTAATAATGTAAGTTATTTCTGGTTAAAGTATATAGGCAGCAACTTTACTTTAGGCCTTGATGGAATGGGGCGCATGCTTACTGCATTAACAGCTGTTGCTTTCCCGGTTATTTTTATTGCAACCAATAAAACAAACTATAAAAATACCAATGTATTTTATGGGTTGATGCTCTTAACACAGAGTGGTTTAATGGGTGTGTTTACAGCTATGGATGTGCTGGTGTTTTATTTCTTCTGGGAACTTGCTGTAATCCCTGCATACTTTTTATGCAGCCGTTGGGGTGGAGAGAGAAGGATACAGGCAACCTTCAAGTTCTTTGTATACACTTTTACAGGTTCTTTATTAATGTTGGTAGGAATTATTTATGTGTACTTGCATACGCATCCTTCCGCATTTGCCGATCATTCATTTTCCATGAATGCTTTTTATTCGGCTGTACTTTCATCTAAGGAGCAAAACTGGTTATTCTGGTTGTTCTTTATCGCATTCGCCATCAAGATGCCTGTGTTCCCTTTTCACACCTGGCAGCCCGATACTTATGAACAGGCGCCTACGGCCACAACCATGGTATTGAGTGGTATTATGGTGAAGATGGGGGTATTTGCTGTCATTCGCTGGGTTCTTCCCGTTTTTAATGACGCAGTTATTAAGTTCGATGATATTGTTATTGGGCTTTCTGTTGCAGGTATGATCTACGCCAGCCTTATCGCCATAAAGCAGGATGACCTGAAACGTTTCGTGGCTTACTCATCCATTGCCCATATCGGTTTGATGTGTGCAGCCATTTTTACCAGGAGCGATATCGGCTTGCAGGGTGTGATGATACAGATGTTCAGCCACGGTATCAATATTATTGGTATGTGGATAGTGGTTGACCTGATTGAGAAACAAACCGGCACAAGAAAAATTTCAGAACTCGGGGGCATTGCCCATAAAGCTCCGGCATTGACCATTTCCCTGGTTATAATTGCCCTGGCTAATATTGCCTTACCGCTAACGAATGCTTTTGTAGGAGAGTTTATGATGTTCAGCGGGTTGTTCAAATTCAGTTTAATATATACTGCTGTTGCCGGGTTAAGTATTATACTGGCTGCTGTATATACTTTAAATATGGTGCAAAAGGTTTTTTATGGCGAAGCGAATGCTATTACTGAAAAGATGCAGGAGATCACATTCAGCCAAAAGCTCATCTTAAGTATTTTGGTAGTCTTTATCTTTTTGTTTGGTGTGTTTCCGCAGCCGCTTTTCGACCTGACAAGAGATACAGTGATAACCATACTAACAAAATTTAAATAACGGATCAAATAACACTTCGCCGGTTGGCCGAAAAGGATATGAACGCAATAATATTTACAGCAATATGGGGTGTGGTGATGATGTTGGGCGGTGCTTTCATTAAAACTAAGACCACTCCAAAATACCTGGCCATTGCCGGGCTGGTATTGATACTTATATCCAATTGTTTTGAACTGAATAATGGTATGCCACTTTTTACGGTTGATGTAAAGGATATGCTGGCTGCAAACAGTTTTAATCTCACTTTCATAAATGTGACTTTGGGAAGTACATTGCTTTATTTTTTATTAAATGGAAGCGATATTGAAAAAGTAGGCGAACATGTTTCAGAATATTTTGCCCTGATATTTTTTGTACTCTGCGGCATAGCTATCATTTCCACTTTCAACTCTTTGCTTATGCTGTTCCTGGGTATTGAAATTGTTTCAATCCCTTTATATATCCTTACCGGCAGCGATAAAAGAAATTTAAAGAGTAATGAAGCGGGACTGAAATATTTTTTAATGGGGGCTTTTTCCACCGGCATCATGCTGCTGGGTATTGCCTTCCTGTATGGGGGTAGTGAAACGGGGTCTTTTTATATCAATAATATTATATCGGGCAATGCACCAATGCCTGCAATGATTGCTGTGGGGCTGGTCTTACTGCTGATATCCATGTCTTTTAAAGTGTCTGCAGTGCCTTTCCATTTCTGGACACCTGATGTTTATGATGGTGCGCCAACAGTATTCACTTCATTCATGGCTACGGTTGTAAAAGCGGCAGCTTTCTTTGCTTTTGCCCGGTTGTTTGAAAATGCTTTTGGCAGCCTTCACTCACAATGGCAAACATTGATAGTTATCATCACCGCAGCTACTTTACTGATAGGTAATCTTACAGCTGTTTTTCAGCAAAGTGTAAAACGAATGCTGGCTTATTCAAGCATAGCGCAGGCAGGTTTTATGCTGTTTGCATTGTTTGCATTAAACAACCTGGCAAAAGAAGGATTGGTTTTATATTCGGCAGCTTATAGCCTGGCAAGTATCGGCATCTTTGCCATTTTAATAAAAATGAAGGACTACACAATTGATGGGTTCAACGGGCTCGCCAAACAACAGCCACTGTTGGCCATTACAGCAACCGTATTCCTTTTGTCCCTTACAGGTATACCATTAACAGCCGGGTTCCAGGCCAAATTTTACATGTTGATGGCAGCAGTGCAAAATGGCCATCACATATGGCTTGTGATACTGGCGGTTCTTTGTGCCGCCATAAGTACCTATTATTATTTTCGTATCATCCAGGCTATGTTTTTTAAAGAAAGCGGCGAAGCAGAAGCTGTTATGGAAGATATTACTCCAGCATTCAAGATATTGCTGGTTATCACCGCTATTCTCATCATTGGGTTGGGTATGTTTCCTTACTTCCTTACCGACTGGTTATATTTTTAAACCATCAGCATACCGTTTATAAAAGTTTTCAGGCACTATTGTTTTCTGTAGTTAACTTTAGGCAGAATAAGACCTCATGACTATTAAAGATACTCTGGCTCTCTCCTGGCGTAATATCACTGGTAATAAATTACGAACAGGTATTACAGTTGCCATTATTGCTTTTGGTATTATGGCCCTTATAGGAATTATCACTTCCATACAGGCAGCCAGTGCCAGTCTCACCACCAGTTTCTCTACTATGGGGGCCAATTCATTCAGCATCAGGTTTAAGGAAAGGAATGTACGAATTGGAGGCGGAGGGCGAAGAGAGAATTCTAAGGTCCGTAAATCAGCACTCAGGGAAAAGAAGTCGAACATGGGTAAGATAATCACCTATGATGAAGCAAGAATGTTCAAGGAGCAGTATACTTTTCCTGCCAAAGTAGGGTTGTCTTTAATGGGACCCCGTAACATTGTGGTGAATAATAACCGCAAAAAAACCAATCCCGATGTTTTTGTATTAGGAGGAGATGAAAATTACCTGGAGCTTAACGGGTATAAACTGGCTTATGGCCGAAATATTACCCCTACAGAAGTGGAAACCGGAAGAAGTGTTTGTTTATTAGGTAGCGGGGTAGCCAAAAGATTATATCCCGAAAATTCTGAAAAGGCCATTGATAAAGTTGTGAGTGTAGATCATACTCCTTACCGGGTAATTGGTGTGCTGGAAGAAAAAAGTTCCAGCGCATTTTTTAATACCAGTAAGATCATTGTTACTTCTTACAACAATATCAGGCGCCTGTATTCAACTCAAAATACATCTTTCAATGTGGGGGTAATGGTAAGTGATCTGAAAATGATGGATGCTGCTATTGGTGAAGCGAAGGGAACATTCAGGCCAATTCGTAAACTGGATGTAAAAGAAGAAACCAATTTCTATATAGATAAGAGCGACAGCATTGCTGAATCATTCTTAACGAACCTGAGTTTTTTAGAAACCGGCACAATTGGCATTGCCTTTATTACCCTGATTGGTGCTGCCATAGGCTTGATGAATATTATGCTGGTTACCGTAAATGAACGTACAAAAGAAATTGGCCTGGTTAAAGCTTTGGGAGGCACTAAAAGAGATATTAGGGCGCAATTTTTATGGGAGTCTATTTTGATCAGCTTACTGGGTGCCGTAGTAGGAATTGTAATGGGAATATTACTGGGTAACCTGGTGGCCATGTTGGTAGATACGGGCCTTTTGATACCCTGGGGCTGGGTGATATCAGGGATTTTTGTGTGCTTCCTTGTGGGGTTGGTTGCAGGATTATACCCGGCTTATAAAGCCTCAAAACTCGACCCCATTGTAGCTTTGCGCTATGAATAATACCGGAGCTTTAAACTAATTGGAGTCTGTCATTTTTAATATTTTCAAATTATTTTAATATTTTCGGAACAGAATTATGTAAAAACTGGCTTTTGGCATCGTTGAAAAATAATTATAAAATTAAAAGTTTGAAAGTTGTAGCTTTCAAACTTTTAATTAACTTGTGCGGCCTGCTGCACGTATAGTATATATACCAATTGGGCAAGGCATAAAGGGAATAATTAATAAATCAGAGTTCTACATTTTTAAACAGCAATTAATTTTTTACCAAACTAAAAATTAGCATTTTATGGCAGAGACTTCAGCAACTGTAAAACCAACTACTTCAGTTCAGGCAAAAAAATCAAGTAACATCATTTCATTGATAGCGCCTGTGCTATGTTTGATAGTAGGTTATCTCCTCTGGAGGTTTGTATTAGGAAACCCTTCTAACTTTGGACAACCAAATGTACCAGGTGATGATGGCTGGTTTTGGCCAGGCCGTCATGAACCTAAAACTGCTTTGAGCAAAATGTACCTGGGTGGTATTATCGTACCTGTTCTGATCGGAACTTTTTTAACCATGTGTACTTTTGTTATTGAAAGGTTCATGACCATTTCAAAAGC
>CAYTQB010000032.1:0-1116 GCA_964439615.1 uncultured Ferruginibacter sp.
TTTGCCCCATTCTTTATTTTGTTTTGAAAAAAAGAATTCCATCCCAATAACCACCCGCTGAACCCAAGCGCCTGACTTGCCCATTTATGCAGGCTGAAAGCATCGCTGTGTTCAATGATCTTTCCATTAGCAAAACGCATATTGGCCTTTATCCTGTTCACTACTTTTTTCCCGGTTTTGGAAAATGTATAGGTGGCCACCCAGTCGCAGGTGCTGTATTCATCATCCAGGTGCCGGATGTTACCATAGGTAAGTGTAAAGTCCTTGGCATTTGTACAAAGCATCTCCCACATCGATCTTGCTTCTTCTCCCCTCAGCAACCCAAACACCGGGTCGGAGAAAACAATATCCCCACTGTAGCAGGCATTCATGCCCTTATGGTCAAGCTTTTGAAAAGATGAATAAAAATTATTGATGAGTTGTTCATTATTTGTCATGATTAAACGTATAGTTTCATTAAATTTAGCACTCTAATAATTATCAGATGAAAAAATATTTTATCCTCGGCTGCTTTTTAGTATTTGCCATTACCGGTTTAACCGCCCAGAATGCTGATTCACTTTGGGTAAGGGAGAACTATTACAAGATAGAGCGCATGGTGCCCATGAGGGATGGCATTAAACTCTTTACCGCATTTTATATTCCCAAAGACTCGTCGGAGAAGCATCCAATTTTATTGAACCGTACGCCGTATTCCTGTTCACCTTATGGAGAGAATGAATTCAGCGGCCGTGTATATGGAACGTATTGGATAAACTATTTAAAGGAAGGTTACATTATTGCTGTGCAGGATGTTCGTGGCAAATTCATGAGCGAAGGTAATTTCATTGATGTCCGCCCATTCAATCCCAACAAAAAAGGAAAAGAAATTGACGAAGCAAGCGATACCTACGATGCTATTGAATGGATGACAAATAATATACCCGGCAATAACAAACGGGTGGGTTGTTTTGGAATTTCCTACCCTGGTTTTTATGCAACCATGGCTGCATTAAGTGCACACCCTGCTTTAAAAGCAGTTAGTCCGCAGGCGCCGGTTACCGACTGGTTCCAGGGCGATGACTTTCATCACAACGGCGCTTTCTTCCTGATGGATGGCTTTAGTTTTTACAGCGG
>CAYTQB010000032.1:1216-25581 GCA_964439615.1 uncultured Ferruginibacter sp.
GAAGAAAAAAACAAGAACACCGATAACCGGCTGGTGATGGGCCCCTGGTTTCATGGTGGCTGGGGCGGCAGAAGTGATGGCAGTTTTTTGGGTAATGCCAGGTTCGGCAAAAAAACAAGTGAGTATTACCAGAAGAATATTGAAATACCCTTCTTCAATTTTTATTTAAAGTTAAAAGGCACCATACGTGATATTGCCGAAGCAAATATTTTCTTTACAGGCGAAAACGAATGGAGAAGATTAACCATTTGGCCTCCAAATAATGTTGAGTACAAAAATATTTACCTGCATGCCGATGGAAAATTATCTTTTGAAAATAAAACAGCAAAAGGCAATATGTACAGCGAATACATCAGCGACCCTGCACACCCGGTTCCTTATACCGAAGATGTGGGAGGTGGAAGAACAAGAGAATATATGACCGATGACCAGCGCTTTGCCAGCCGCCGTACCGATGTGCTCACTTTCAGCACCGATGTACTAACAGAAGATATAACCCTTGGAGGGCCGTTGGTAGCCGACCTGATGACAAGCATCTCTACTACCGATGCAGATTTTGTGGTAAAGCTGATTGATGTTTTCCCGGATGATTTTCGCTACGATGGCCCCTCCCCTTCAGGGGAGGTTGGGAGGGGTTATCCAATGGGAGGATACCAGATGCTGATACGAGGTGAGATCATGAGAGGTAAATACCGAAACAGCTTTGCTGTGCCGGAAGCGTTCACCCCTAATAAGGTTACTCAAGTAAAATATACTTTACCCGATGTGGCGCATACATTTAAGAAAGGGCATAAGCTGATGATACAGGTACAAAGCAGTTGGTTTCCGCTGGCTGACCGTAATCCGCAGAAGTTTGTGAATATTTACAAAGCAGATGACAGTGATTTTCAGAAATCAACTATCCGCATTTATTCCGACAGCAAGATCATATTACCTGTATTGAAATAATGATTGGACTAAAGTCCATTTATAAATATTCAATTGCCCGGCCCTTAAGGGCCGGGCAATGCAGAAATAATATCAAAGGGCTTTAGCCCACAAATGAAAATCATGAGTAAGAACTTATTAATTGTTTTATTGTTTAATTGCTTAACTGCTTTCGGGCAAAATGAATTGAACCTTGTACCCATGCCTGCAGAAATAAAAATGGGTAAAGGTGTGTTTTCATTAAATAAAAACACAGACATTGTCCTGGAAGGAAGTGGTTTGGAAAAAACCGCAGACCTGCTCAACAACTATATACATGAATCCTTTGGCTATCGCTTAAAAGTTACCAACCGTTATGCCGGAGCCAATTCAATAAGTTTAAATTATGAAAGGCTGGATAACCAGTTACCCGGCGCCTACAACATGACCATTGACAGCAAAGGAATCTATATTGCAGGCGATAATGCAGAAGGCGTTTTTTACGGCATTCAGACTTTAATTCAGCTCCTCCCAAACCTCAAACCTCAAACTTCAAACCTTGAACTTCCATATCTGACCATCACCGATTATCCCCGCTTCGAATATCGTGGTATGCACCTGGATGTTGGCCGGCATTTTTTCCCGGTATCTTTTGTCAAAAAATATATTGACTATTTAGCCGCATATAAGTACAATACATTTCACTGGCACCTTACCGAAGACCAGGGATGGAGGATAGAAATAAAAAAATATCCTGAGCTTACAAAGATTGGGGCATGGAGGAATGGAACTATCATTGGCCGCTATCCCGGCAAGGGCAGCGATAACAAACCCTACGGTGGTTTTTACACCCAGGCCGAAATAAAAGAAGTGGTAGAATATGCCAAAGCAAGATATATAGATGTTATTCCCGAGATTGAAATGCCCGGGCATAGCAGTGCTGCTATTGCTGCCAATCCCTGGCTGAGTTGTTTCCCCAATAAGCCGACGGATATACCGGCAAAGATGATTGCTCAAAAAAGCATCGAAGAACAAAAGAATGGAAGAATAAAATTAGTGCAGGAAACCTGGGGTGTATTTGATGATGTGTTTTGTGCAGGCAAGGATTCAACATTCATGTTTTTACAGAACGTGATAGATGAAGTGCTACCCCTCTTCCCTTCTAAATATTTTCATATCGGTGGAGATGAATCTCCAAAGACACACTGGATAAAATGCCCTGCCTGCCAGAAACGGATAAAAGACCTTAAGCTTAAAGATGAACACGAACTGCAGAGCTATTTTGTACAGCGCATTGAAAAATACCTGAACAGCAAAGGGAAGACATTGATAGGCTGGGATGAGATACTGGAAGGCGGACTTGCACCTAATGCTGTTGTAATGAGCTGGCGTGGTGAAAAAGGCGGCATTGAAGCAGCCAAACAAAAACACAAAGTAATTATGACCCCGGGCAACCCGGTTTATTTTGATCATACGCAAAGCAGGAACGAAGACAGTGTGACCATTGGAGGTTATAACCCGATTGAGAATGTTTACAATTATGAGCCCATTCCCAAAGAGTTGAATGCCGAACAGGGAAAATATGTGCTGGGTGCACAAGCTAATATGTGGGCTGAATACTTTGAGTATCCATCAAAAGTAGAGTACATGATGTTCCCACGTATGACGGCGCTGAGTGAAGTATTATGGAGCCCGGCAGCAAAAAGAAACTGGAAAGACTTTGAAAGAAGATTACCTTCTGTTTATGAAAGACTGGATAAACAAAAGATCAACTACAGCAAGGCTTATTATGACCTCAAAGCAACGGTTATACCAACAGACAATTATGAAGGAGTATTGTGGAAAATAGAGAGTAAGAATACAAATGGAAAAATCAAATGGACACCATCCCTGCTTAGCTCTTATATAGGAGATTACAGTCAGCCACTCCTTATTAAAGAAAGTACAGAGCGGATGGCCATGCTGGTCTCAGGCGATAAACAACTTTCATCTGTAACACAAAAATTCTTCTTCAACAAAGCCACGGGTAAAAAAATAACACTAGCAACTCCTCCAGATAAAAAATATCCCGGTGATGGCGCTTTTACTTTGGTGAATGGCGTGCAGAATGAAATGGGATTGAACCGTTCAACAGAATTCCTCGGTTTTTTAGGAACGGATATGGAAGCGGTGATCGACCTTGGAAAAACAACAGATGTCAGTAAAGTTATCGTTCATGTATTGGAGCAAAACGGCAGCTGGATATATTTACCTTCGCAGGTGAAGGTAACCTTTATACCTGATATCGGTTTTACAGAAAATGATCTGAAGAATTTTCCTTCAACAACAAAACGGGTTGACCCGGTAGAAGATAAAGCTGCAAAAACCATCAGCGTTGAAAATATTCAAAGATGCCGGTATATAAAAGTAACAGTCAAAAATTTCGGCATCATTCCTGCGGGCAGCCCCGGCGCCGGCAACCCGGCCTGGCTGTTTGTGGATGAGATTGAAGTGCAATAGGTGTCAGGCCACTACAAAAGAACTTGTATTTTGAAATGCTTTAAAAACCAAAGCATGCTGAAACTGAATAAGGTCTGCAGTGGCCAGACACCTAAAATAAATTTAACAATAAAGACCCGCCATGCATTTTGAAGCAAACCAGGTTTATCATGTTTATAACCGGGGCAACAATAAGCAACCCATCTTTTTCACTGAGGCCAATTACCTGTATCTTCTGCAGAAAATAAAAACAGAGTGGAAAAAATATGCAGATATTCTCTGTTATTGTTTAATGCCAAATCATTTTCATTTGATGTTGGTACCAAATGAGACCGGTTGTAAGAACATCGTTTTGGCCGATAAAGAAACCCACATGCAAAATCTTTCAAAAACAATTGGCAAAACTTTAAGTTCATACACAAAAGCAATCAATCTTCAAAATAAAACAACAGGTAATCTTTTTCAAAAGAAAACCCAGGCTAAACTATTAACGGATCCATCCCGGTTAATTAAAAATTTTTCTACCGAAGAGTATTTGTTAACCTGCTTTCATTATATACATCAAAATCCTTTAAAAGCCAATCTGGTAAAATATTTAAAAGATTGGTTTTATTCCTCTTACCTTGACTATTATTGCAATCAAAATGGAACCATTTGTAATAAACCTTTAGCAATGAAATTAACCGGGTTGTCTGAAATTGATTTTAAAAAAGAAAGCATAGACAAATTAAACGATGATATAATTGGCAGAATATTTTAACTTAGGGCTTCAGATAGGTGTCTGGCCAATGCAATCAGTTATTCAATTTAAGATTCTGTGTTAAGCTGACATTATTTAAAGTAAATACTTTTCGTAGTGGCCTGACACCGCAACCAACTACTATGACCAAAATCGACCTCACCGATTCGTTAGAAAAAATTCCTGTAAAGATCTTCCCCAGTTCAGCAGAGGGTTCTGTTTTTGTGGCTAAGCAGATAGCTGCATTAATAAAAGAAAAAGAAGCTGATGGAAAGAAAACAGTCATTGGACTGGCAACAGGCTCTTCTCCTAAAACATTATATGCCGAGCTGGTGCGTATGCATAAAAGCGAGGGCCTGAGCTTTAAAAATGTGATCGCCTTCAACCTTGACCAGTATTACCCGATGGATAAAGATGCATTGCAGAGCTATCATTATTTCATGCGTAAGAACTTATTTGAACAAACAGATATTCATCCCGGCAATTATCACCTCCCCGATGGCATGGTGGCTAAGGAAAAAGTAAGGGAGCACTGTCTCGACTATGAAAAACAGATTGAAGCGGCAGGTGGCCTTGATATGCAGATACTGGGTATTGGTGTAAATGGTCATATCGGTTTTAACGAACCCGGCAGCGGCATTTACACCAAAACAAGGCTCATCACTTTGGATAACAGCACCCGCATTGCTAATGCGTATGAGTTTGGCAATATGAGCCAGGTACCAAGGATGGCCATCACAATGGGCATCAGTACTATTTTAAAGTCTAAAAAAATTATTTTAATGGCCTGGGGACAAACCAAGGCCCCGGTTGTGAAAAAAGCAGTTGAAGAAGATGATACCGAAGATGTACCGGCATCATTATTACAGAATCATGATGATTGCACATTTGTAATTGACGAAACCTGTGCTTCGGAGCTTACCCGTTTCAAGAGCCCATGGCTTACCGGCGAATGTGAGTGGACGGATAAAATGATGAAACGTGCTGTTGTGAACCTTGCGTTGAAATTAAATAAACCGGTTTTAAGTTTAACCAACAACGATTATAACGACAATGGCCTTAGCGACCTGCTGGTTGAAAAAGGCGATGCCTATGAAATTAACCTGCAGGTATTTTATTTACTAAGAGACAGTATCACCGGCTGGCCGGGTGGCAAACCCACTGATAAAAGAGAATCACATCCTGAGCGGCATGAACCCTTTCCTAAAAAAGCAGTCATCTTCTCCCCTCACCCCGATGATGATATCATCAGCATGGGCGGCACATTCATGAGGCTGCACGACCAGGGGCATGAGGTACATGTGGCCTACCAGACCAGCGGCAATATTGCAGTAACCGATGAGTTTGTAACCCGGTTCATTGATTTTGCTGTTGGATTTGAGAACATGTTTGAAATTGATGAAACAAAAAGTAAAAAGATACTGGAAGACGCTACTGCTTTTTTAAAAATAAAAAAATCAAGCGAAAAAGATACCGACGCCATACGTTCCATAAAGGGATTGATAAGAAGATGCGAAGCCAAAGCCACCTGCAAGTATGTTGGATTAAAAGAAACGCATGCTCATTTTATGAACCTGCCTTTTTATGAAACAGGAACGATTGAAAAAAATCCCATGGGCGAAGCCGACATACAAAAAACCGTTGACCTGTTAAACAAATTGCAGCCACAGCAAATTTATTGTGCCGGCGATTTTGCCGATCCGCATGGTACACATAAAGTTTGTTTTGATGTGGTGATAGAAGCATTGAAAAGGATCAAAAAGAGCAAAGCGAAATGGGTGGAAGATTGCTGGCTCTGGTTATATAAAGGTGCATGGCAGGAATGGGATATTACCGAAATTGAAATGGCCATACCTATGAGCCCCGACCAGGTGATGAAGAAACGACACGGTATATTCATTCATCAATCTCAAAAAGACAGTGTACCCTTCCAGGGAAGTGATGACCGGGAGTTTTGGCAAAGGGCCGAAGAACGCAATGCAAATACGGCTAAACTGTATGCCCGGCTTGGCCTTACCCAATATGCTGCTATGGAAGCCTTTGTAAGATGGAGATTTTAAGTAGATTTGTGTAACAGATCAAGATTCCCTTTTACAAAGGGAAAGATCAAATAAATATCGGAGCAGCTATCAAAAAACAATAACATGATTACTATAAAACCGCAATACATAAAAGATACAGCAGGTAAAAAACTGGTTGTGATACCGGCAAAACAGTTTAATGACCTGATGGAAGAACTGGAGGACCTGGAAGATATCAAGCGATATGATGCTGCCAAACGAAGGAAACAAAGTTTTACTGATGCGGAAACAGTATTTAAAAAAATTGAATCCAAAAGGAAAAAACATGTATAGGGTCAGGATTGAAAAAGCAGTACAAAAAACTTTGGAGAAAATCAACGAACCTTTCTATTCAAAAATAAAAAATGCCATTCTTAAACTTGCTGACAACCCCCGTCCGGAGGGATATAAAAAATTAAAAGGAAGAGATGGGTATCGTATCCGGGTTGCCGACTACCGGATCATTTACGAAATCTTTGATGATGTGCTTTTGGTAACAGTAATTGATTTAGGGAACAGAAAAGATATCTACAGATAATCACCCCGATATCATGGTTACAGTAAAGTGATGACTGTGGGTTTTGACGGCGTACCCAAAAGCGCAATGCCAATACGGCTAAACTGTATGCCCGGCTTGGTCTTACCCAATATGCTGCTATGTAAGCCTTTGTAAGATGGAAATTTTAATATGCAAAATTCAGCCGGATTTTGATTATCTTCAAACTCCATTATTTATCCATACCGGCTAACAATGAGAAAATTTTTAATCCTGCTTTTTTTACTGGTTTTTAGTACCATACTTAAGCTATCAGCTCAATCTTGTTTTAACGTTGCGGCAGGCAACGACACTACTATTTCCTGTTTACAGCAATGTCTTAATTTAAAAGCAAGGATACCAAATATAAAAAGCACTGAAGACTATCAAGTCATTTCCATTCCATATAATCCTTATCCTTATGTAACAGCAGCGCCACCGTTCCTGCATCCCTGCTTAACGCCCGGAACAGGACAGGATGATAAATTCATAGATACGGCTTACCTCCCCTTTAATTTTTGTTTTTATGGATTGGCTACCAATAAGTATGTGATCAGCACCAATGGAGCAATAACATTTGATTTAAATAATGCATTGAAAGGCAGTAATTATGAAGTAAATAATCCTCTCCCATTTATTGGTACAGGTAATCAGGGAGCAGGTCTTTGCCCATCTCCTGGGGGTGAATTGTATCCTAAACTCTCAATTATGGGTGCTTTTCAGGATATATATCCTGATGTTGGCGATCCGCTATATAAGATTGAAGCAAGGGTTGAAGGTTTTGCTCCATGCAGAAAGTTTGTTTTAAGCTTTTTCAATGTCAGGCTTTTTAATTGCCAGACATTAAGGTCAACTTTTGAAATAGTATTGCATGAAGGCACAGGCCTGATAGATGTTTTTGTAGAAGATAAGCCTTTTTGTTCTGCAGCAGGTTCAAATACTATTATAGGCATTCAAAAAGATGGTCTTCCGGCCACACCATTTACGTCGCCACCCGGAAGAAATTTATTTACACAGGCTATAACGAATGAGGGCTGGCGTTTTGTTCCGAATGGCTCAACCTCACTTTTAGATAGTGTAGCACTCTATAAAAACGGGGTATGGTTTGCACCCGGTACTACTGTTGATCTGGGTAATGGTGAACTGGAAGCGACTTTTAATGTTTGCCAAAGTGAAGACAGCATGAGTTATGTGGTTAGGGCCTTCTATAGACAATGTGATAACCCTGCTGTTCAAACCGAAGGCTCCGATACGATGATCGTTTACAAAACACTGAATCCTGTTACAGCAGTTGTAAATAATGCACTGTGCAATGGCACGTCAACAGGAAGAATAACTGTTACCGGCCCGCTTGCGGCAAATATTGAGTATTCAATAAATGGCGGAGCCAGTTGGCAGGCTTCTCCTGTTTTTAATAATGTTGCTGCAGGCACTTACATAGTAGAAGCAAGACTGGTGGCATCACTTTGCGGTGGTTCAACTACAGCAACCATTACTGAACCGGCCATTTTAACTTCAATAGCCGTTCCATCTTCTTTTGCCACATGCCCCAATAATGATGGGTCTGTTACTATTACGGCAGCAGGAGGAACAGCTCCATATCAATATTCAATCAACGGAGGCGTAAACTACCAGGCTGGTAATGTGTTCAGCAATTTGCCTGCAGGTAATTATAACAATATTAGAGTTAGGGATGCCAATGGCTGTATTTCAAATGCAGGTGTTATAATTAATCTAATTGACACCATGCGTTTAGAACTGGGCCCCGACAGTACCATTTGTTTTGGCAGTTCCATTACCTTATTGCCACAAACCAATCCACAAACAGATACATTCAAATGGACACCAGCCACCTGGTTAGATTATGACACGGCAAAAAACCCAATTGCATCACCCTCTGATACGATTAAATATTACCTGGTTGCCAAATGGGGTGTTTGCCAGCGAATAGATTCCATTACTATAAATGTGTTGCATAAACCCGTTGTTTATGCCGGAAGAGATACAACCATTTGTTATAAAACAAATGCTGTCTTAGTCGGCAGCGCTTTTAATTTATCAGGCTCGGTAAATTATTCGTGGTCACCACCGGATTCTTTGAATACACCCAATGCTCCAATTACTATTGCCAGAATGGATACAACCAGGCAGTTTACTTTAACTGTTATCGATAACTATGGTTGTAATTTTTCTGTAAGCGACAGTGTATGGGTGATCATGATGCCACCACTTGTAGTATTTGCAGGTAATGATACCAATGCGATCATCAACAGGCCTCACCAATTGCTGGCCAACGGTGGAACTAATTATGTGTGGAGCCCGGTTGGTCCGCTGAATAATCCTTTTATTGCAAATCCTCTTGCCATACTTAATGCCGATACTTATTTCAGGGTGGTGGTTACTGATGCTATTGGTTGTACTGACGATGATACTGTGTTTATAAAAGTTTACGAAGGGCCAATGTATTATATACCCAATGCATTCTCTCCGAATGGAGATGGGCAAAATGATATTTTCCGCCCTATTCCTGTAGGTATTCAAAGCACAGAGTACTTTAGGGTATTTAACCGCTATGGCGAACTTATGTATCAAACCAATAAATGGATGGAAGGATGGGATGGCACTATAAAAGGTAAAGCAGCAGCATCCGGTACATATGCATGGATGATAAAAGGTGTTGACAAGAATGGAAGGGTTGTTGAAATGAAAGGTACGGTGATACTGATAAGATAACTATTCCAGGAATCTATATTTAAAGGCCGGGGGATGCCCCGGTCTTTTATTTTACTGCGGTCTCAGCATCCAGCACTTCAACTGTCCGGGTATAAAATGAATAGGCTTCTTCGGGAGATTCACCGATACACACAACACCCATTTTACCAAACTGTGATAAAGCGCCGATCATGTGAAACATGACACCTTTCTGTGTAGCGCCGTCAAAATGTAATCCATGAAACATGGCAATATCAATCAGGTCTTGTGGTGTTAATCCTTTATAACTTTCTCGTTGCAGGTTGTCGGAAGCAAAGTAGTATCGCCGTTGTTTCCCGGGTGTTTCAAACAATCCTGTGTTCTCTTCATAATACCCGTTGGTTAAAAACTGCAGCATCAGGAATGGATGCGTTGTTCCTCCTTTACGAAGGTTTATCTCAATGGCATAGTGCTTCCATGTTTCTTTTTCTTTTACCGAAACAAAGTCGATGCTGAACCGGCCCAGCACACCTGCCTTTTTTAATTCCCCGGCAATAGCCTTTCCTATTTGTGCAATTTCAACACGGTAAGCGGCATCTGCAGGAAAATGAGCGCCAAGAAATACCTGCCCGCTTTCTCCACCCAGCACCTGGTCGTGTGTGGAAATAATATCCACTTCGCCCAATGGATTTATCCTGCACTGTACCGATGGCGAGGTTTTTACATCGCCTTCTACAAATTCTTCCACGATGCCCTGCATCAGTTCGAATTTTTCAAGGAAAATTTTCATGCTCAGGTCTTTTGCAACAGGGATGATTGATTTGTACAGGTTATGATGTATCCAGTCGTACATTTCCTTTTTAGAAATATGTTCCGGGTATTTAAGTATGGCATTACCGTCACCCGAAAAACCGTCATTCAATTTGATGACAGCCTTCTTAAGGTTGGGATACATATCTTTTAGGCCGGCCACTGCATGAACGATATCGTCATAGGATTGCAGGTTTTCTACACCGGCCGGTATGGTTGCCCCCGCTTTCATAAATAACCTCCTGCTCCCACTCTTGGTTCCCAGGTAGATCAATGAAGGGTCACATCCATAAATGGGAAGCCCAAGTCTAACAGCCAGTGTTCTTTCATATGCTGTAGTATTAAAACAGGCGATATGCGCCACATGCCCCGCATGAACACTTTGTTTGATCCTTTCTATGAGCCTTGGTCTTTGTAAGATCTTTTCCGTGAGCGGAGTTGACGAACAGTCATAACAACTCAGCAGTGTCAATCTTTCTCTTGCGTGAAAACCGGTAATCCCCGGCAGCAGGTGCAGGTAATAGTCAATGATCACCGGGTCGATAGGCATGCTGCTTACATATACTACATTGGTACGGGGCATGCGCAGCAGCATCAGCAGGCACAATAACCTTTCTTCGTAATGTAATGACCCTTCTACCTTATCGAGTACTTCAAGATCGAGGGTAAGGCTCGGTATCACCACAATTGTCTTGGGCGCCAGGTTATCCGGGAAAAATAATTCGAACTGGTTGGCAAAGCCTTCCTGTATCTTCTCAAAAGCTTTTAACTCTTCAGGCGAACCCGGATTGGGCTGGCAGCTTGAACAATAATCAAACAGGATCTTCTCCCTCTGTACTGCAGTTTCTGTAATTGTCATAATTTATAATATTAGGCTACTGCAAGATGGCAAAAACAAAAAAATCATAAACTGAGATTCGTCATGGTAAAAAGCGCTATATATCATCTTATTCAAATTTAGCCTCTTTATAGAATATATTAATTCACAGTTCGTTAATAAAAGCAGTTGTTGCCTAAAAGAGCTTTTTTAAAAAATTGTTATGTTTGTATATGAGCATGACCGAAAAACGATCAATCCGTATTGCTATTCTTGATATGTATGAAGGTGTTGCCAACCAGGGCATGCGCTGCCTTCGTGAAATACTCAATCAATTTGGCGAAACCAACCACCTTAACCTCGATTGGGATGAATTTGAAGTAAGACTGAAAAAAGAAGTTCCCGACCTCAGCTATGATATTTATATCTCATCCGGCGGCCCCGGCAGCCCATTAGAAAGTGAAGGAAGCGAATGGGAAAAAGTATATTTCTCCTGGTTAAAAAAACTGGAAGCATGGAATGATAACCCTGCTCATGTTCAAAAAAAACAGGTCTTCTTTATCTGTCATTCTTTTCAGTTGGTTTGCCGGCATTATAATATTGCCAGGATAAGCAAAAGGAAAAGTATGGCCTTCGGTATATTTCCTATGCATCTTTTGGCCGATGGTAAAAATGAGATCATATTCAACGGGCTGAAGGACCCTTTTTATTCTGTTGACAGCCGCGACTTCCAGGTTACAGAACCCAATCACAATAAACTGAAGCAAATGGGCGCTTCAATTCTGGCCATTGAAAAAGAACGTCCGCATGTACCGCTTGAAAGAGCAGTAATGGCCATCCGCTTCAATGAAAATATGATCGGTACCCAGTTTCACCCCGAAGCCGATGCCGTAGGTATGAGTTTGCACCTGCAAACCGATGAAAAGAAAAAGACAGTCATTGAAAATCATGGCCTCGAAAAATGGCAATCCATGATCGACCATTTAAATGACCCCGAAAAGATCATGTGGACCTATGCCCATGTTATTCCCAACTTTTTATTTTATGCAGTAGAAGCGCTGCAACCCGTGGAGGTATAGCACTAATTACACGGATTAACCGAATTACACGAATTTCTATTTTCCCCTAACTGCGATCTTTATCTACCTGATGCCGTAAACCCGGTAACTCCATTAAGTGAACCCCATTCTCTTAAGCTTGTCATGCTTGAGGAACGAAGCACTCTTTTGTCATTCTGAGTGATAGCGAAGAATCTGTTTTTTGAGGATGGGATGCTTCGTTCCTCAAGCATGACAAAACCGAATGAGAAATGAGTTTTTATGTTTATTTTTATTGTGTCACTAAAATAACCCGAGACACTGCTATGGTAAAAGAACTGAGAGAAAAATTCAACGCTGCATTTTCAAAAGAGAAATATGACGCCTATATGGCAAAGGTAGAAGCGCTGCATCCCGGTGCTCTTGATTTCAGGAATGCAGAAACACCGGTTTTTGTTCCTGCAACATTTACAAATAAAATGCTGGGCGCCTGCGAAGATATTATTGATGTGATCGTTGACTCGAAATTCATATCTCTTACTGAACGGGGTATCCCTGCTAATGTAAAAGTGCCGAATGAGAACGGCCATGCTGAATTTATTGTATTTGATTTTGGCATTTGTGAAAATGAAAACGGGGAATTGGAACCCCAACTGATAGAAATGCAGGGTTTCCCTACATTATTTGCATTCCAGGCCTTTCACTCTGAACTTACTGCTGAGTATGCAGACCTTCCGGGCAATTTTTCAGCGTATTTAAATGGGTATAATAAAGAGACTTATACAGCATTGTTAAAAGAGATCATTGTTGGTGACCTGAACCCGGAAAATGTAATATTACTTGAGATATTCCCTGAGCATCAAAAAACAAGGATCGATTTTTATTGTACCGAACAACTACTCGGTATCAAAATGGTTTGCCTTACCAAATTAATAGCAGAGGGCAAGAAATTATTTTATGACAATAACGGGGTAAAGACCGAAATAAAAAGAATTTACAACCGACTCATTTTTGACGATCTGCAAAAGCAGGAAGGCTTAGGTGATGTAGTTGACCTCACCAAAGATTACGATGTAGAATGGGTACCGCACCCTAACTGGTTTTACCGCATCAGTAAATTCACGTTACCATTTATCCATAATCCTTATGTGCCTAAGACTTATTTTTTAAGCGAATTGAAACAAATGCCTGCCGACCTGGAGAATTATGTGTTGAAACCATTGTTTTCTTTTGCAGGTATGGGTGTGGTGATAGATGTTACACCCCGGGATATTGAAAACGTAAAAGACCCTGAGAACTGGATCTTACAGAAAAAAGTAAAATACGCCGATGTAATTAAAACCCCCGATGAGCCTGCCAAAGCAGAGATACGCCTCTTTTACTTCTGGAAAAAAGGCTGGCCAAGGCCAAAAGCCGTACATAACCTGGCCCGGTTAAGCAAAGGAAAGATGATAGGTACACGTTACAATAAAAATAAAGAGTGGGTTGGCGGTAATGTGGCGTTCTTTGAGACCCCCTAACTCCCTAAAGAGGGAGCCAACTAAGCGAAAATCTAAAAATATTGAAATGAAAAATGGCTTAGCAAGATTTGATTTTTTCCTTAACCAGTTGCAGACCTTGCTTGATAAAGCTACAAGGCAAAAGAACCCGGCACTCTGGCTTTACCAGAATAATGCCCGTACAACCCTGTTCATGCTTGAAGCGCTATCTAAAATGTATACAGGCTTACACAACAAGAAAAAATTCAGCAAGCTGAAAGAACATTTTAAACTTTTAGAAGATGCTATAGGGCAGATCGATTATTACGATGCTTTTGCAAAAGAATTTGCAGGCAATAAAAAAATACCTGCTGCTATTGTTTCATACCTGCAGGCTCAGACCCGGGAAAAAATTCAGAGCCTGAACGAGATTCTAAAAGAAAAAAAATGGCTGAGCGAAGGGAATAAAAGAATGGCGAAGACAAGGAAGAAACTTGATAAAGCTGATTGGAAAAAAGAAAAAGAGGAGATAAAAGAGATTCATGCGTTTTATATGCAGAGCATAAAAGAATTACTCAATTTTATTAACCAAAAGAATTTCCGTTTTGGAAATGTGGAAACGGACATACATGAGTTCAGGAGAAAATTGCGTTGGCTGAGTATTTACCCGCAGGCATTCCGTGGCTGTATACAACTGAGCAAGAGCAAGGTGGCTCCACAAAAGTACCTGTTGAAATATCTTACTAAAGAGATCACCAGTTCAGCATACAATATAATGCCTGATGCAGGCGATTGCAGTTATTTCCTGCTTTTGGAAAAGAACCGCTTCTATGCCCTTAGCTGGATGATCGCTCAATTGGGTAAACTAAAAGATAATGGCCTGAGAGCAGAAGTGATCAAAGAAGCCATCATGCAAACATCAGGAGCAGATGCAAGGAATGCGCTATTACAGGCATACAAACTTTGTGGACCCGACCAGATGAAGGTAAACCAGGTGCTTACTGCGGCTGCAGATCTTTGTAAAATATATTGCAAAGAAAAAAATCTGGAAAACCTGCAGACAGGTGTTGCTGCTGTAAAAAAATAAATTCCCCGATAACTCTTTCCTGGTATATGGTAATCCCAAATTTCCCCTATCTTTATAAATAATTTTAGACATGACTAAATTATATTTTAGAACTATGATTAAACTCTCCTTGTTCACTGGTGCATTTTGCCTTGGTATTTTATTTGGCTATGCCCAGGTAGAAAAAATTGATACCGACCGGCCCGACCAGACAGAAAGTGCAGTAACCGTACCCAAAAAATGGTTCCAGTTTGAACTGGGGATGCTCAGGCAAAAAAACGATGCCTACTCTGTTTCCTTTGAACACCCTACCCTCCTTAGCAAGTACGGTATATCAAAAAGAGTTGAATTCAGGCTCATCACTACAGTTGCCAGTGAAGTTGAAGATATACCCAACCTGCCTAAGCAAACAGAATCGGGATTGGTGCCTGTAGAAATAGGAGCCAAGATCGCTTTATGGGAAGAAAAGAAACTATTGCCAAAAACCTCGCTGATCTTTCATTTTGGCATTCCAAAATTCGCTTCTAAAAAATTCCAGGCTGATAAGCTGGCACCCAATTTTCGTTTTACAATGCAGAACAGCATAACCAGCACAATGGCTATCGGTTATAACCTCGGCGCTGAATGGGATGGCTATAATAAAGAAGCTACCTGGATCTATACATTCGCACCTGGATTCAACCTCAGCGAAAAATGGTATGCCTATATTGAAGCATTTGGTTTCATCTCCAAACCTGCCGAGCCAGAGCACAGTCTTGACGGAGGTATTGCTTACTATATAAACCGGGATTTTAAAATAGACCTTTCATCAGGCTTTGGCATTAGTAAGGCTGCGCCTGATTGGTATATTGCTGTTGGCGCCTCCTTCCGATTTAAAGCCGGAAAATAATTATTGTACGAGGTCTTTTACTTTATCAAACAATTCTTTACCGTCTAAATTGATGGCAACGATCTTGCCTGTCTTGTCAAGCAAGAAGTTGGTTGGTAAAAAATCAACAAAGTACCGTTCTGCAACTTTCGAATTCCAGCCACTGTTATCAATCACCTGGGTGTATTTCATTTTATCCTGCCTGATCGCTTTCAGCCATTCATTTTTTTTCTTGTCCAGGGAAACAGCAAAAACTTCAAAACCCCTGTTTTTATACTTGCTATACAATTTCTGTACATATGGATTAGCAGCCCGGCATGGTGCACACCAGCTTGCCCAAAAATCAATAAGTACTACTTTCCCATTTAGTGAAGAAAGTTTGACAAGGCTGTCTTTTGTATCAGGCAGCTCTATCTCAGGCACGGTCTCTCCCACCCTGAGTTGTGATTTACCTATTAATACCCCCAATAAAATAATAAGTACCAAAAAAACTTTTTTCATGTACAACAGTTTTTCTTTTGAAATAAGGATAATATGAACAACCATATCTTTTTCATGTGCTGCATTCCTATTTGATCTTAAAACGTACGCCAGCATAAAACATCCTTCCATTCACCGGTCCCCAGATCATCGATGCATCAAAGTATCCACTAAACGGCTGAGCGGCGGATAAAATTACCTGCTCCTGGAAATAATTGGCCAGGTTTTCTGCACCCAGATAAAGGTCAAGCGGATATTTTTTGCCAACGGTCTTTGTGAGCTGTGCATTCATCAGTACAAAATCGGGAGAATAAGCTGGTAACTGATACGCAGGTATATTCGCCCGGGTATCGGACAATCTTTTCTTCCCGTTGTAAGTAATGGTATAGTCAAACTTAAATCCGCTGACAGAATAAGCAAGATTTGCAAAAGCACGGTTCTTTGCGATCAATGGTCGCTCCAATAATTTACCGCTGTAATCTGTTTTCACATCAAAATAGCGGTACGCCAGTCTCAGTTCAAGCCTCTTCAATGGCTCAGCATTGAACTCTGCCTGGAAGCTGTTGGAAAAAGACCTGCCCTGTAAATTATAGAACTTCACCATCCTTATATCTTCCATATCCACCACTACCTGTTTCACAAAATCATTCCTGAAATAATCCATACTGAAGAGTGCATCATTACCAAACAGTTTGAATTTCTGGTCAAAGCTGATGCCCTTATTCCAGGCTACCTCTGCATCTAATCCATAGGCCTTCCCGGCAGCGGCTGCAATGATATTCACCTGCCTTGCACTTACAAAAACTCCGGTGTTCTCTGCAAAGATATTGGCCGTACGCTGTCCCCTTCCAACACTGGCACGAAAGATTGTTCCTTTAACTGGTTCATAGCGAATATTCAATCTCGGTGTAATAAAAAAACCAAACAGGTTGTTATGATCGGTCCTTAAACCAACCACGACGCTGAATTTTTCATTGGGTGTAAATGTATATTCACCAAAAATGCCGGGTACTACTTCTGTCCTACGGTAACTATTTAGTTTAAAATCCTCATCATATTTGTCGTATACAAAACTGAGCCCAGCTCGGAACTTGTGCATGGTTGTGCGGATAATCGACTGATAGATGAGGTTACTGTAAAACGTTTGTTGCTTAGCATTGTAAGTGGTAAATCCGAAATAAGAATCTTGCTTATGGCTGATAGCTGCCATTTGCAAGCCGATGCTCTTATATTTTTTTTCAGGAAACACATAACCTACCTTGGCAAATCCTTCATAACGTTCAGTTCTGATACCGAGGCCATAGCGGTTAGTGGTATTCTTGTCCGTTGAAGGATCAAAAGATACTTCGCCTCCCGTTCTTTTATCATTCAGTATCTTAAAACCAAACTGTATTAAGGTTCCTTTGCTGTTATCAAACTTATAGCGATTGACCAGGCTCAATGTGTTGCCCGTAGGCAGATCACGGAATCCATCTTCATTAAAATCAAGTTTCTTATTGGTTAAAAAATTATCGTGCAGTAGTAAAGCAGTTGACCATTTTTTTCCGATCTTCCGGGCAAAGTCCAGGTTCAGGTCTGTCTTGCCATAATCGTTTACATACAAATTGGCCAATAACTTCTCGCTGTTCTCAGGTTTCTTCAGTTCTACGTTGATCTGCCCGGCAATGCTTTCGTAACCATTAGCCACTGAACCCACTCCCTTGGTAAGTTGTATCGATTCGATCCAGGGTCCTGCAATAGAATTTAATCCCAATGGAGTCGCAATGCCTCTTGGACCGGGGAGATTTTCAACCGTAAGTTGTGTATAGTTACCGCTTAGTCCGAGTAACTGTATCTGTTTGGATCCGGTGACGGCATCATTATAAGAAACATCAACAGAAGGATTGGTCTCAAAACTTTCACTGAGGTTACAGCAGGCTGCTTTCAGTAATTCGGCCCCCGACATGGTCTGCGTCCTGATCGGGCTGAAGTTATTGATATAAGTGGAACGCTGTTTTGAAACAACCGTCACTTCTTTTAACTGTTTATTCGATGCCAGCACGATCTTCACTTCACTCATGTCGGTTACGGTGATGGTATCCGACTGGTAACCGGAATAACTCACCAGCAACCTGCTCACCATTCCATCGTGTTTTATACTGAACATACCAGTGCTGTCAGCGATCACACCATTACCGGTACCCAGCCAGGATACACTTGCTCCCGAAAGGGGCCTGAATTTACCCTTATTGTCATCTTCAAGAACAATTCCCTTTACAATATGTGAAGATGGAACATTCACTGCAAGAGGTTCATTTCTCAGAACAGAATCTACCGTTGCTTTAATGTTCTTTACCTGGGCCGACATGGTATCCTTCTTTATTTCATCCATCATCGTTTCCATTTCCCGGTAATGACAGCATTTTGGCAGGGCATTGTACACCACATCCTTTGTCTTTTTATCTTCCAGGTCGTGCCCCGCGGCCACTATCCTGTTCTGAATTTTTTCAAGCGAGGCCAAAGATGGATTGTAAATCAATGAAAGTATTTTGGAATCCACATCCCACTCTGCCTTTTTAACACCCCTGATCTTTGCGGTAGTTTCAATACGGTCCTTACACATTTCACAGGCGCCGGAAACCTTAAATGCTACTGCAGTATCCGCAAACAGCTTTTTATCCTGTGAAAAAGATACTTTACCAGGAATAACCAGGTAAAATATCAATACAAATTTTACCCATTTCATAGTAGTGTTTTTATTGCTTTTCCTTCAAATCCATTCCACATTTTGAACACTTGCCGGGTTTGTCACTTGTAATATCATCATGCATCGGGCAGCTATACACTTTCATCGCTTCCATTTTACCCGGCTCCTTTTTCTCTTTTAAATTCATGCCGCATTTGGGGCATTGGCCTGGCTTGTCATACGTTTTATCTCCTTCGCACTTCATCGGGCAGGAAAAAGATGCCGCAGCAGTTGCTTCTTTTCTATCATACTTGCAACAGCCATGTAAATTGTCGTAAGCAGAATTTACTGCTGTAAAATCCTGTGTGTCGTAACCTGATTTTGCAATTGCTTCCTGGATCTTTACAGAAGACGTTTTATTTGCCGCATAAGTAACTTTAAGCTCCTTACTGTCTTCATTCCAGCTGGCTTTGGCAGCTCCGGCTTTTTTGGCTGCCTTTTCAATGGTAGTTTTACACATACCACAGTTACCCCACACTTTAATTGTTTCAGTTTTTGCAGTTTGTGCAGTAGTAATATTGATTGAGAATATGCTGAACATAAGCGCAGCAAATAATGATAATGTTTTCATTGTAAATAGTTTTTGATGTTGATTAAATTAATTCATGGCCAAAAGAAAAATCTGGCCAATAACAAGATTGCAGGTAATTATCATTACCGGTGTAATTAATCCGGAAGAATTCTATAGTCTGAAAACACAATTCATAATACAGGCGGAGGGCTCTGTATTACCAGGTGGAGAGTGGTTATTGATTGCAGTTAAAGCAATATTTTCAGGCATCTTCCAGTCATACTGAAACTGGTCACTAACTATTGCAATTTCACCAGGGGTAAAATTAATATCGTTTGATACCGTCTTGTGAGAATCGTTTAACTTATAAAATTTATGTTCATCGTGGCAGCAGCCTTTAGTGTCTTTCATTCCGCACTTGCCACATTTATCACTGCCTGAGCCATAAAACTCTACACCGGCTTTTTCCCCCATACAATAATGTATCTCCATTGCAATTCCCGAAGAAACCGCCATGTACACTATTGCTAATATGCCGATGTAGATCTTTTTCATTTATTGTGCAAATTTACAATAGATATCTCTAATAAGCAACAAGCAATTATTTAACCCGGCATCTTTTGCCAATTGCTTACTGCCGATTACCAATTAATTAACAAATCCCCATTGAATACCAAACCGCAACATAAACCCTTGTGTGGGATAATGCGGAGCGGCAAAATTATTATTGGTGAACCCAAAGCCATTGGAAAAATTTATAGTGTTCAGGTTTTCTCCCCTAATATAAAGTGTGAAGGATTTTATACGGAAATGAAAGAAAGCAGCAATATCTGGCAGGTTTTTTAATGTAACGGTATCCTGTGGCATAAACTGTCCCATCACAGGAGAATAATTGTACGCTTCAAAAGGAGTATAATAACGAACCTCTAGGCCAGTACTTAAATTCAGGTTCTTAAAAAACAGGCCTTCAAAAGCAAGGCGGTTTCTTGTAAACAACAACGGAACTTTTATAGGTGCGCTGCCATCAATTTGCTGAACCACCGCATCAACATACCAGTTCCACTTTTTGGTAAGCTTTATTTTCTTTGATGCATATACCTGCAGCAGGTTAATGACCTTACTGCTTTGTGCTGTATGGTAATAATCTGTAAAATAGGCCAGGTTATTAATGATATGATTTTTGAATCCGATAAATATGAACCGGTTATTTGCTTCGGCCCCAAAAGAGATGATATTCTCTTTCTTTGTTATCCCTGCATTGGCATATTTAAAATTGAACGATGATGCATTGTCGAAAATAAATGACGGTGACCTGTTGACATTTTTAAAAAAAAGGCGGATGTCGCCCAGTTTATTAGTCAGGTGCCGGGCAATGGTTGCATAGGCGCTGTAATCGCCACTATTCAATCCGTTCAGGTAAAATTCACCCCTGGCCAGCACATCCCATAGTTTATTACGGGTTTTATTGCGGTACTCTCCATGAAGAACAAGATTGTAATAATTCTTTACTCCGCTGCTCACTTGTCTTTTTATATTTTCCATCCTGGCGCCAACCAATAAAAACTGGCCGGAATTTTTAGTGTCGGGGAATTGAAGCAACGAAAAATCATTGGTCATTACCGACCATTTTTCCCGAACAAAAAAACTATCCTTGCCCTGCTTAACCAGTGTATCATACCAGTTCTTGTATGTGGTGGTGTCGCCATTATTATCCCTGTATAAATAATCATAGGTACTGTAGGTAAAACTATGCTGCCCCCTCAATTTGGGATAAAATAAATATTCGGTTGTAGAATCATTTATGGCTACCGAATCTTTTTTTCCAATATCATAAGTTTGCCGTACGAAAAAAGTAAAGTCTTTATAAATATTTCCCGTACTTACAGACGACTGAAATGGGTTAGGCTGGTATAAACTGGCATTACCCAGGTTTACAGGAATAGAGAACCTTTTTTTAAAGTTGGGGTTCTGCAGCAATGAATCGGTTTCAATTCCTCCATTCTCCGATCTTTTTATGGTATTACCCACTACAATCAAAAAGGCAGCATATCTTTTTCTTTTTCCCTGGTAGTTGCTGAACAAACGATAACTTTTATGATTACTGTTTTGGGTAACATAAAAACCCGGCGAACTTATCAGGCGGTAGTCAAATCCAAAACCCCAGTTGGGCCTGGGATTTTGTGTATGGAGCGCTTTGATCATTTGCTCTTTACCCGATGCCAGTTGATACCCAAGTTGTGTGAACGGCCTGTTGGTCTTATAAAACTTTGATCCCTCCAGGGTAAACTTATAAATATCAAATGCATGGAACCCGGCATCCCAGCCTGGCCCTGCATTGGGTGAATAGATCAGGGGATAAGCTGCCGCACCGTTATTGCCCAGGTACTGGTAAGTGGAAGGGACAGAAAAATATTTATCAAAATCGTTGATCGTGGAATCAAACGAAATGCTGCGTATAGAATCAAGGTACTTATAGGTTATTGCAATGGAATCTTTTTTATCATCGCGGTGAACAAAACCAATCGTATCGGCCCTGCCGGTGCTGCCCTGTATGCCTTGAATCCCCGTTGCTAACCTGTCTCCAATTTTTTGAACAGCACCTTCCTGGCCATAAGAGAACTGCATAAAAAAAATCAGCAATAAAGCAGCAACAATTTTCTTCATCGGTTTCACTTATAGCTGTGCAATTAGTTCACAAAAAATAGTGGCAAAAACGGGTTCTGCATTTTTGGCTGCCTCCAAAACTTCTTCATGGGTTACTGCATGCTCATCTTCTCTTATCGCCACATCAGTGATCACACTCATGGCGAACACAGGCAACCCCATATGTACTGCAGTTATTACTTCCTGAACGGTACTCATACCTACCACATCACCACCTATTGCAAGTATCATCCTGTACTCGGCCGGTGTTTCAAAAGTGGGGCCCGTAACGGCAACATAAACCCCTTCCTGTAATTTTATATTTTTTTCAGCAGCAATATTCTTTGCTTTTTTTATCAGTTGTCTTTTATACGGTTCGCTCATGTCGGGAAACCTTGGGCCCAGTTCTTTATAATTTTTTCCAATCAGCGGGTTCGGCGTTAACTGGCTGATATGATCGGTAATGATCATGAGGTCGCCAACTTTGAAAGCCGGGTTAACGGCACCTGCCGCATTACTCAATAACAAAGTATCAATACCCAGGTATTTTAAAACTCTTATCGGGAAAACAATTTGCTCTGCAGCATACCCCTCATAATAGTGAAAACGGCCAGCCATAGCAACCACTTTTTTCCCGCTCAATTCACCAAAGATCAATTTACCGCTGTGCCCCTCAACCGTACTCACCGGAAAATGAGGAATATCACCGTATGCAATTTCTTTTTCAATCTTTATTTCTTTGGTAAAACTTCCCAAGCCACTTCCTAAAACAATACCCACAGTTGGTTTTTGGTTGTATATATTCCTGATAAACCCTGTTGCCTCATTAATTTTTTCAATCATAAACAATTGCCGTATTTTTAGCGCCAAAGGTAAGGTAAGATATTGTTAGAAAAGCGATAAAAAGGCATTAGCATATCAACCGTTAATAGTTGTATCGGTAAAAACTGCAGTCAACCTCATCACATAATATTTTTCTCAGTCTTTCATCTTTTAGCAAGTCTGCATAATCATACTTCTTCCCATTCACAATGATGGTTCTTGAAACTAACCGTATTCCGTGGCTATAATCCACATACCAGTTTATATGCCCGCTATACAAAGGTTGTATGGGAACAGCATCCAACTTATGCCAGCCATAGATGGCCACCCGGTCGGGTTTTGCATCATTATTTATTTTTGAAGAAATGACCACATCTTTTTTTATACCGGCGATGAGTCCATGCCTGTTTTTACGTTGACCTTCTATCATCAGGTGATGCTGGTAAAAAGTGGCAGTGCTATCCCGGAAAGCAAACATAGGCAGAGGTTCCAATTTTATTTTAGCCTGGTTATAAATATCATTCACCATTTTACGGGTGGGTAAAAAACAATGCAAGCTGTCTGCGATCTGTTGTGCAGCCATGGGTGTCATAGGCACACGGGCAAAGTCATCATTATTTCCCACACTTAAATAATCAGTAGTAACAAAATAGGTACCATTAATTATTTCTCCACTTGTATCTTTTAGTTCTACATGAACAGGAACCAACCTCTTTAAAAACTCCGGTATATTACCAGATAATATCTCTTTTATCATCATCGGCTCTCTTTCGTTCCATTTCATGGCGGCAATTTGTTTATAAAATGCGGTACCGCCTGGTGCTGTTTCCTTTCTTTCGGGTAAAGCCAGTTGCCGGGATGCTTTACAGGAACTAAGAAAAATGAGAAGGATGGCAAACAGTTGTTTCAGCATAATGAAAATTACAAAAATTAGCTTAGAGAATGGGACTTACCAGAGCCACGCCGGATGGATTGAAAATGTTGAGGCTACCGGCCAAAACTGTAATCCACGAACTATAAACTGTTTTAATTATCTTCGCCGAAACCTTAAATTTATGAATCTTCACGAATACCAGGCTAAAGAATTATTGAAAAAATACAATGTTCCCGTTCAGGAAGGCATTCCCTGCAACACACCCGGCGAAGCAGAGCAGGCATATAAGCAGATTCATACTCAGTACGGCAGCAAGTTTGCAGTAGTAAAGGCACAGATACATGCCGGTGGCCGGGGCAAAGGGAAGATCATGGGAACAGAGCAACGTGGAGTAGTCGTTGGAAAAACAGCAGATGACGTATTACAAATAGCAAAAAATATTTTAGGTGGCACCCTGGTTACTATACAAACAGGGCCTGCCGGAAAATTGGTAAGTAAAGTACTGGTAGCCCAGGATGTTTATTATGATGGCCCCAGCCCGGTAAAAGAATTTTACCTGTCAATTTTATTAGACAGGTCAACTGGCCAGAATGTGATCATGTACAGCACCGAAGGCGGTATGAATATTGAAGACGTAGCTCATGATACACCCGAAAAAATATTTAAAGAATGGGTTTACCCCGGCGGAAACCTCGAAGCTTTCCAGGCCAGAAAAATTGCTTTCAATTTAGGGTTGAGCGGAGCCGCTTTTAAGAACTGCGTAAAATTTGTTACCAATTTATATAATGCCTATGTGGGTTCCGATTGCGGCATGCTGGAAATAAA
>CAYTQB010000032.1:25681-31449 GCA_964439615.1 uncultured Ferruginibacter sp.
CCTGCTAACTTTCTTGATGTAGGCGGTACTGCAAATGCTCAAACAGTAGAGGCTGGTTTTCGAATCATTTTAAAAGATCCCAAGGTAAAAGCCATACTCATTAATATTTTCGGCGGTATTGTACGTTGCGACAGGGTGGCACAGGGTGTAATTGATGCTTACCAATCTATCGGCAATATCAAGATCCCCATAATTGTAAGATTGCAGGGTACTAATGCTGATGTAGCCAAGAAATTAATTGATGAAAGCGGGCTTAAAGTACAAAGTGCAATCTTGTTGAGTGAGGCAGCTGCATTGGTGAATAAAGCTGTTGCATAAATCAGAAATGTTGATCGCTGATCGTTGATGGTTGGCCGAACATAGTTCTGCTTATTGATTTACACCGACCAACGAACAACGGTCATCGTTTTTTCGTCTTAAAAAAGAAAAAATGTTATATCCAGTCTTCTCCCCTTTCCGGAAATAACTACCCAGCGATTAAAACTAAGGCGCTTGTTGAAAACCGATGCGCCGGAATTGCTGTTCCTGCGCTCAGATGACAAAGTGATGCAGTACATCGACAGGGCAAAGACAAAGAACCTCGAAGAAGCCGAAGAATTCATTGAGAAAATAGATAAGGTCGTTGACACTAATGAGAGCATCTTTTGGGCCATTAGTTTAGCTGAGGCACCAGGCATCTTGATCGGCACCATTTGTTTATGGAATATTTTGAAAGAACATTACCGTGCAGAAGTCGGATATATGCTTCACCCCAACCACTGGAACAAAGGCATTATGAAAGAAGCGCTGGTTGCAGTAACAGAATATGGTTTTAGTTCAATGAAACTGCACAGCATAGAAGCCCGTATCAACTCAGATAATATAGCTTCAGCAACACTGCTCGAAAAAGCAGGATATGCCAGGGAAGCGTATTTCAAAGAAGATTTCTATTTCGGGGGTAAATTCATTGACTCGGCTGTTTATTCTATCCTTAACAAATAATACGGCCCGTTCTCCATGCAGAACAGGGCCATACGTTTTCAAACCTTAACCAGGAATCACATTTTGGGTAGCAATACATGATCAATAACATGTATCACTCCATTGCTTTGGTTAACGTCTTTAATAGTTACATAAGCTATCCCGCCCTTTTCATCTTTTATCGCAAGTTTCTTTCCTTCCATCATTAGCCATAGTTTACCGCCTGCAACTGTTTTTACTTCAGCCTTGCCATTACCTTCTTTTATCATTTTGGCAATGTCTGCTGAACTCCAGCGGCCAGCAATCACATGATAAGTAAGTACACCAGTAAGAGCCGGTTTATTTTCTGCCATCAGTAAATTATTTACCGTGCCGGCCGGTAACATATCAAAAGCGCTGTTGGTTGGTGCAAATACGGTAAAAGGACCGGCGCTTTGCAAGGTTTCCACCAGGCCCGCAGCCTTAACAGCCGCAACAAGCGTCGTATGATCTTTACTGTTTACCGCATTCTCTACAATATTCTTTGCAGGATACATGGCTGCACCTCCTACCATTACTATGTTTTCTTTCTGGGCGAATGTTGCATTGGTAAATAAAAGTGCAGCAACAACAAATAATTTTTTAACCTGTTTCATAATTCTGTTTTTATAATTTTTGATTAATGATTGTATATCACATACGATCAATGAAACAGGGTGGATTTATTTTTTCAAAAAAAAATGAAGGAACATTAAAGAGAGGTAGGCATTTTACCCATTGCTTTTACTTCGGTAGGAACAGGTTTTTCGGGGCCGGCATCTTCAACAGAAATAGCAAAAGCCTGGGCGTTGCCAAAGGCTTTCATTTGCTGAAACTGTATGATCTTACCGTTTACTTCCCTAGTGATGATACCACCATTAACCGGCTTGCCGTCAATGATCGCCCAGAACTGGTATTGTTTGTTAGAAGGTAATTCAGGAAGGCTGGAAGGATCAATATAAACATCTCCCGTATTTTTCATCCAATAAATTCTTGCGCTATTATCCTTTACAGAATCCATACTTTCAAGGGAAACAGGCCTTGCATTCATATCAGACATTACTTCCATTTTCTTCTTACCGAATTCAGCAAGTATCTTTTGCTGCTCCAGTTCTGTTTGGGCCGATGCAAGCTGGTTGCTGGCATCCTTATATTTATTGTAGTAACTATAATTGAATATTAAACTTCCGAGCAGTAAAATAACACTTGCCGCAGCGGCATATTTCCATGCAGATGAAATGGAACGAATTTTTGAAGTTGTTTCATTGCCTATGGATGGAATATTAACTACCGGCGTTGCTGTACTCTTGCTAATCTCGGCAAATACTTTTTCCTTAACGGCCGCACCGGGAGTAATGGCATGGACCTGGGCATAACCCTCCAACCCTTTTTGAATAGCTTCAATTTCTGCGGCTACTTCGGGATATTGCTTTGCCCATTGCTGTACTTCAGAAGTTTCTGCTGCCGAGGAGAGCCCTGTGCAATACAACTCCAAAATACCGGATGATATGATCTCTTGTGCGTTCAATTTAATTGTATTCTAATAGTTTTCTTAGTTCAATAATAGCTGACCTCATCTTTGTTTTAACGGTTCCCAGCGGTATGCCCAATTCCTTCGATATCTCATCCTGGGTATAACCATTAAAATAAGCCAGGTCAATAATACTTCGTTGTTCAGGTTTTAAATTCGCCAGTTGTTTCCTTAATCCCATGGCATCAAAACGCTCCGAAATCCTGCTGTCATCCGTAAAATTACTTACGGAATTTTCATCGCTGGAGATTTTAGCCTGTTTTTTATATCCTTTGCTGCGTAAAGTGTCAATAGTAAGGTTCCTGGTGATATTAAGCATCCAGGTAAACAGTCTCCCTTTACCCGTATCGTAACTCGAAAAATTATTCCATATCTTCACAAAGGCTTCCTGCAAAATATCTTCAGCCAGTTCCCTGTTTTCAACCATGCGATAAATTACACCGTTCAAAGCAGCCGAATAATTGTCGTATAAATATGAAAATGCCTGCTGGTCCCTGCTTTGAAGCAGCATAACCAATTCCTCTTCGCTATATTTTTTTACATCTGGCAAACAGTCGGCAGTTAATCTGTTACCGAAAGTAAATGTTTTTTTCAAAACAAAGCATCCTGTTTAAATTACACCACCTATTCTTTAGAACATCCGCTGATATGGATAACAAACTTATTATAAGAACCATTGAACAAGCTGATAATACGGCTCTGGCAAAGGTCATCAGGAATACTTTAAAAGAGTTTAACGCAAACAAGCCCGGCACAGTTTATTTTGATGAGAGGACGGATCATTTGTTTGAAGAATTCAGGGTTGGCCGGAGTATATATTTTGTTGTTGAACAAAATGGCGCCATACTGGGTGGTGCAGGCATCTATCCTACGGCCAACCTGCCGGCAGGTACATGTGAACTGGTAAAATTTTATTTATTGCCAGAAGTGAGGGGAAAAGGAATTGGAAAACTATTGATGCAAAAATGTATCACAGAAGCTGAAAACATGGGCTACAAAAAAATTTACCTGGAAACAATGCCCGAGTTGACGATTGCAATACCTATGTATGAAAAATTTGGTTTCACCTATTTGTCATCGGCCCAGGGAGATAGTGGCCATACCGGTTGTGATGTGTGGATGATAAAAGAACTGTAAGCATCAATTACATGGTGTTCACTTCATATACGGGGCTGAACAAATAAAGTTTCCCCGTTTTTACTTCCACACATTTATATCTTTTGCGGATCTTCTCTCCTTTTTTAAAAACACGCCCACCTTTGATTGCAAACAATGCTCCATCCGGAAGTTGCTCTATTAAATGTATTCCATCCTTTTTCTCATCATACTTGTGCAATACCCTTAACAGCTTTTCATCTCCGCAACTGCTGGCCGCCGGGTTTTGCAATGTATGAAGCAAGGTCTTTTTTATCTCTGTCGGGAAAACATCTTTCAATAAAAACTTTGCCAGTATTTTACCAAATTCATCTTTCCATTCCTGTCCATGAGCCAATACCCTATGGCCGAATTTTTCGTAAGTAAAAAGATGTGCCAGTTCATGCAGTAAGGTGATGAGGAATGCATATTTATTCAGGTTACCATTTACACTGATGCGGTGGTTCTTATCAGGCAATGCATGGCGGTAGTCGCCTAAAATACTTTGTCTTTGCCTTGTAATGGTGAGGTGAACATGATAATGCTGCAGATAATACGACACATCTTCAAAACTTCCTTCGGGTAAATAGGATTGTAACTGTACAAGTGGGGTTTCCTGCTTAGGCATTTTTTTGTTTGTTCAGCTTCATGATTGTTCTTACTTCAACCACTAAAAAAATGATATAAATAACCATGGAGATATACACCGCAGGCTTATTGAACAATGTACCGCTCAAAAAATAATAGGCCACCACAGCAGTGATGCAGGCGAATATTTTTATGATCATACCACCCATTACACTGCGTATAAAAACATTGGGGTTGTTGTTGTGCATGGCCTTAAACTGCATCCTGAATACCAAAAGGCTTACCAGGAAAAACAAGCAGTTGGCTCCCATCACTACGGTATAATCAATTTCAATACCTTTACTGCCATAGAATAATTTTGCTGAAAGGATTATTGCAGTTAGTACCAGGAATGTAATAAATAAAGGAAGTAAGGCTTTATACCGAAAATTCATCAAGACGAAATTTATTGATTTACCACATTGGCCATGCCGTTGTTCAATTCAACCACATTAGCACCCATATTACATTTGCCATTGAACACAGCTGTAGGTTCAATTTGTAATTTACCGGCATAAATATCACCATTTACTTTTGTGGTGCCATGCAGGTATAAAAGTTCCTGCACTCTTATTATACCTCTTACCTGCCCCATGATATCGGCTTGCAGGCCTTCAATATCGCCTTCCACAACCCCATCGGTTCCAATAATGATCTTGGCTTTGCCCTTGAGGTTACCTTTTAAGATACCGTCAATACGTATATCTCCGTTGCTGTCTATATCGCCGGTAATGGTGGTGCCTGCACTGATAAGTGTGCTGCCCGCTGCAGTTGTTGCATCATCAGATGACCTGGATTTTGAATTAAACATAGATTTTGATTTTAGATTGGTTTATAAATCACTCCACACTTTTCTCCACCTTTGGTAAACTCAGTTTATTGGTGTCCAATACCGGCATCTGGCCCTTCAATACTTTATGCAGGTCGTCATAATACCGTTGCTTATATCGCAGCGCCTGCTCCATAGAATCGGTTCGGATCTTAAGAGCTTTATATTCTCTCATCTGCTTTGCATTACCATATCCCACGCCGGGCAAGTAATATTTTAAGGGTGTAAAAACAAGTAAGGCAACGATGAACCCCACCATGATAACGAATAAAGTACTTAAAAATATATACACACTCAACCGGCTGAGTTTAAATTTAACCACTTCCTCATAGGTATCTTCATTCATTACCACCAGCCTGTAACGGTTTCTCAGCCGTTTCAGCGTACTGTCGGCATCCAGTTTTGCCATAGTTTTTTGTTGAATGCTAAAATTAGCAAATGCCCGTGAAAAAGCAATTTAAAAACGGGCAAAAGCCTGTATTGGCCTAAAGTTGTAAACACCTATACTATATGGCCGCTAATATCGTTCACAAAAAAATATTAAAGTGGGTTAAATAGGTCTTTTATCTGGAATATTTACCAAAAAAAACCGATATTTAGCCCTCTTATTCAACCTTTTGATTCATGCTGAAGAGAACTATAAACCTGGTACCGGTTTTTTTAATATTA
>CAYTQB010000033.1:0-3222 GCA_964439615.1 uncultured Ferruginibacter sp.
ATTATATATTGTACGCCAAACTCATCACCAACCTTATCAGCCCTCAGGTCGTTCCATTTATCATTAGCATCAAATATTTGTGGCAGGCTTTGGTTTTCATTCCAGCTTTTTAAAGAGAGGTTTACACCCTCAGTTGATGGGTTTGATTTATACCATTGTGCATCGAGGTATGTCTGGCGTAATAAAGCAATGCTGCCCATCAGTGAACTCGGATAGCTTTGTCCTGATGTTCCCCTGCTGAATGAATAGTTTGCAGAAGCCCTGTCTTTTATGAGCACAAAATTATCGGGTTCGTTGGCCAGTGTCACCAATGCACCGGTACCACGTGCAATACCGTCTTTCTGATGTGTGAGCACGGTGCCAAAACCAATATCCCGGAGTGTTTTTGCCTTTGCATCATCGGCGCTAAATATCTTATATGCTTCTGTTTCGCTCTTAATGGCCTGGTTCCATCCATAAGCGCCCTTGGTATTTGAAGTTATTTGTTGCGTACGGAAAAATCCACCGCCACCACCACCGGCAGTTTGCTGAGGCTGTGCTGAAGCAATACCATAATCGGTATACATGTCGATGAATGCCGGGTAAATATATTTTCCGTTGCAATCAATGACCACAGCCTCTTTGGGAATGGCAATATTATTACCCACCGCTTCAATTTTACCCTGGCGTATAACCAGCGTTGCATTCAATAAAGTGTCGTTGGCTTTTTTTACAATAGTAGCCCTGGTAAAAGCATAACAGCCATCTTTGGGGTTTGCCACATCATTCACAGGAAAAGTGACCTGGGCCTTTAGTACCTGCGTTGCGCCTGCAAAAAGCACAAACTGTAATAACAGGAATTTAGTTTTTTTCATGCAATATAGTTTAGTTGTGATTGGGCGATAAATATAGCGAATGATTAATAGTAAATGCCACCACCTGCATAATTTTATCGGGCAGGTTAGTATTTTTACGGCAACCAGTTAAAATAGGTATAAAAAATGAATATTCTTCCATGCAAAGGCCGAAGGGTGAGCATAAAAAATATAGATTTGCATAACGGTCAGTCGTTTGAAATTGGGCCAGGACGATATAACGGTTTTTGCAAAATGGGTATCATGAAAAAGTTTATATACAACATTCTTTTTATTGTAATTGCTGCAACATCTTTTGCTCAAAGCACAACAGCGGATACCACAAAACCGCAGAAGGTTACTGTTGAAAAAGACCCACGCCTGGATATACTGGCAAAAGTGGAGGCTGAGTTTAATTTAATGGCTACCCGGTTTGTAAAAGGATACCGGTTGTTTGTATTAAAAAGCGATAACCGGGATTATGCTATGAAAGTAAGAGCCTTTCTTTTACAAAGTTTCCCCGAAGAAAAAGTGATTATGACCTACCAGTCGCCATTTATTAAAATGAAATTTGGCGATTTTGTGGAGAAGAAAGATGCTGAAAGATACAGGGACATGATCATGAAAGGGAAAGTGGTAACAGGTAATGTTTATGTGGTTCCGGAAATCATTGAACTAAAACCCGACAAGATCAAAGAAGGAGAATTAAAATAAGCCGGTTTCATACCAACTTTGCCAACCCGATAGCTACCGGGTTGGCAAAGTTTTTTTTATGACAGTTTAAGAGTATTTTTATTCAATGATTAAGGAAAGCATACAACAGCTGGCTAAAGAATATGCCAGTGAATTTATAGACATTCGTCACCATCTGCATGCCAACCCCGAATTAAGCTATAAAGAATTTGAAACCTCCGCCTATGTTCAGCAAAAATTAAAAGACTGGGGTATACCGTTTGAAGTGAAAGCAACTACCGGCGTTGTGGGATTGTTAAAAGGAAAAAATCCTTCATCCCGGGTTACAGCATTACGTGCAGATATGGATGCATTGCCTATCACCGAAGAGAATGATGTGGAATACCGGTCGAAGAATATGGGCGTAATGCATGCCTGCGGACATGATGTACATACAACCTGTTTACTGGGCGCCGCAAAAATTTTGAATGAACTGAAAGACAAGTGGGAGGGAACGGTGAAATTAATTTTTCAACCCGGTGAAGAAAAAAATCCTGGCGGCGCAAGCCTGTTGATAGCAGAGGGTGTATTAGAAAACCCGAAACCGGAAAAAATATTTGCGCTGCATGTGCATCCCGGATTAGAAACCGGTAAATTGAGTTTCCGCAATGGTATGGTGATGGCCAGCGCAGATGAAATTTATATCAGCATCAAAAGTAAGGGAGGCCATGCGGCTGCTCCGCAGTTCACTGCCGATACTATTTTAATTGCATCGCACCTCATCATAAGCCTGCAGCAGGTCATCAGCCGGAATAACAGCCCGGTGAATCCATCTGTTTTATCAATCACTTCTTTCCAGGGCGGGCATACCACCAATGTAATTCCATCAGAAGTAAAACTGATGGGTACTTTCAGGGCGATGAATGAAGAGTGGCGGTTCAAAGCACATGAGCTCATCAAAAAACAAACGATTGAGATCGTTGGGGCAATGGGTGCTGAAGCGACTATTCATATTGATGTGGGCTACCCGTTTGTATTGAATGACGAAAAGCTTGGGAATGCTGCCAGGAAGAAAGCAGAGGAGTATATGGGCGCAGCGAATGTGGAAGAAACGGAATTGCGAATGGGTGCAGAAGATTTTGCATACTACTCACACCAGGTACCCGCCTGTTTTTTCAGGCTGGGAGCAGGCAATAAAGCAAAAGGAATAACCAGTGGTGTTCACACACCTACATTTAATATTGATGAAGGCGCCATTGAGATAGGGATGGGGATGATGGCGTGGTTGGCAACCCCCTCCGCACCCTGAAGGGAGGGACTTAGGGCAAGAGAATTATTAAATAAATAGTTTTTTGATTTGCATAGAAGTCATTTATAATTTTTAAAAACTTAATTCAATTATTCTCTGTCTATGCAGCAGAGTGCATTGAATTGAGGTTCCCCCTTCAGGGGGCGGAGGTATGAAGATCGCATTTCACGGCGCAGCCAGAACAGTAACAGGGAGTAAACACCTGCTCAGTTTAAATAACGGCAAAAAATATTTGCTGGACTGTGGCATGTTCCAGGGTATGGGTAAGGATACTAATGTACTGAACAGGAACTTTGGTTTTGATGTAACGCAAATAACCGCCATGATCCTTTCTCATGCACATATAGATCATTGCGGGCTTGTGCCTAAACTTGTTGCAGATGGTTATAACGGAAAGATCTATTGCAC
>CAYTQB010000033.1:3322-29818 GCA_964439615.1 uncultured Ferruginibacter sp.
AAAATAACCCGGCTTACTTTCAGTGGTGATGTGGGAAGGTACCGTGATGTAATTTTAAAATCGCCTAAAGAGTTTCCACAGGCCGATTATATTTTGCTTGAATCCACTTATGGCAACAGCCTGCATGATAATGCGGTTACTACTCCTGACCAGATATTGAAGTGGGTAGAAAAAGCCTGCATTCAGAAGAAAGGGAAACTGATCATTGCGGCATTCAGCGTGGGAAGAACACAGGAAATTTTATATGCACTCAACCAATTGGAGCTGGAAAGAAGATTGCCTGACCTGGATTATTTTGTTGACAGCCCATTGAGCGTAAAAGCTACAGAGATCGTAAAACATTACCCGCAATATTTTAACAGGACCATTCAAAAGATTCTGGAAAAAGACAATGACCCTTTTGGATTCAGGGGATTGAAATTTGTGAAATCGGTTGATGAATCAAAGATGCTCAACTTCAGGAACGGGCCTTGTGTTATCATTTCGGCAAGTGGTATGGCCGAGGCAGGGCGTGTGAAACACCATATCAGCAATAATATTGAAAGCAGCCGCAACACCATTTTACTTACCGGTTATTGCGAACCCAATTCTTTGGGCGCAAAATTGCAAAGCGGAAGAAAGGAAGTGAATATTTTTGGTGTGCTGCACGAAGTGAATGCCGAGATAGGCGCTATCCGCAGCATGAGCGCCCATGGCGATTACGATGACCTCTGCCAGTTCCTTTCCTGCCAGGACCCTAAACAGGTGAAACGTTTGTTTCTGGTGCATGGCGAGTATAATGTACAGCAGGATTTTAAACAAAGACTTATCAGGAAAGGTTTTAGTGATGTAGAGATACCTGAGATGCATTATGAGATAGGATTGGAATAGTTTTTACTTAAACATAGTTTATGAAACACATTTGCCAACTGCTGTTTTTTTGCCTGTTCTCTGTCAGCCTGCATGCGCAAAAACCGAAAAAATTACCTGCATATGGGGACGTGGACAAGACTGACCTGCTTATGAAAGAGTGTGTCTTTGATAAGGGAGCAGCTGCAATGGTTATCTTTGATGAAGCGGAATCGGTTTTCAGGATTAACGAGACAACTTCCAGCCTGTCTTTTTATGAGCAGACTCTTCATCGTGTACGAATAAAAATATTTAATGAAAGTGGTTTTGAATATGCGAATGTTAAGGTAAGATACCCGTCACACGATAAAATGATATCCATCGTCCACTTTTCCGCACAAACCTATAACCTGGATGCTTCGGGCAATGTTGTAGTCACCAAAGTTGACAAATCTTCTGTCTACGATAAAAAGATCAATGCCCGTTTTTCCGAAAAGATATTTGCTTTCCCTGAAGTAAAGGTCGGCAGCATCATTGAATATAAATATACACTTGACAATGCAACCCGTGACCAATGGTATTTTCAAAAGAAGATACCTGTTCAGTTCAGCAGGTTTACAGTGGACTTCCCTTCTGAATTTATTATGGGCTTTACTCCTAATTGTTCCTTGCCTTTGCAAAAAGGTACAAGTAGTAAAGATGGTGCTGGCAATTATAACTGGTACGCTATGGAAAATGTACCCGGCCTGCCAGACGAGCCTTTTATGAGCTGCCGGGAGGATTACCTGCAAAAAATTGAGTCAAGACTTATTGCGTTGGATTTTCCAGGTGTACCACGAAGAAGTTTACTACGTACATGGCCGGAGATAATAAAGGAGCTGGTGGAAGATGAAGATTTTGGACGCCAGCTGAAAAAAGACATACCCCGTACTGCAGATCTCAATATGATGCTTGTTGGATTAAATGACCCATTCAAAAAAATGTATATCATACATGAATATGTAAGAAAAAACATGCAATGGAACGGGTATTCCAATATCTGGGCGCTTGATGGGGTAAAAAGTGCGTGGAGAGATAAGAAGGGAACTACCGGCGAAGTGAATCTCATCCTGATCAACCTGTTAAAAGATGCAGGACTTACTGTTCATCCATTGCTGGTAAGTACCAGGGATAACGGGATCATCAATACCGGAGTTGCCGGGTATGATCAGTTTGATAAAGTATTGGCCCAGGTAACGATCGGGGACAAAACATATGTTCTTGATGCAACAGAAAGATCCACGCCTTCTACGCTTATACCACTGGAAGTGATGGCTTCTGAAGCATTATTGATAGCCAAGCCCGATAGTTATGAGTGGGGCTGGCGTGTCTTGTTTGATGAAAAACATGTATTCAACCGTAAAGTATTTTTAAACGCCCATGCTGACAGCAACGGAACATTGAAAGGCATTGCAACAATTACCGCCGGAGATTATGAACGTTGCAAATTATTACCTGAAGGAAAGGGCAGTGTAGTTAACCTGAAAGATAAACTGGCTTCACTGGAGACCGTTCGTATTGATAGCTTTAGGGTGGAGAATGCAGAGACAGACTCATTGCCATTGATAGAACATGTGCAATTTGAAAGTGCCGGTAGCAGTTCCGGGGAGTATAAATATTTTTCAGCCAACCTTTTTACAGGGCTTGAGAAAAATCCATTTATTGCAGAGGAAAGAAATACAGATATCTTTTATAGCGCCAACCAGAAATATGATATTACCGCTGCCATATTTCTTCCAGACGGATATGTGATGGAAGGATTACCTAAAAACCTGAGAATGCGGATGCCGGATACAAGTATTGTTTTTACACGACAATCTTCTTTCAAGAATGGGTTATTAAATATTAGCTATCAACTGGAGTTCAGGTCGCCTATTTTTTTAAGGGATATATACCCGGAGTTTCGGGAATTCTATAAAAAACTCTTTGACCTGCTGAACGAAAAATTTGTTTTTCGTAAAAACTAAACCCAGCTAAAACCTTCCCGGGGCAAAAGCACGGATATCAACTGATGTGGTTTTATTTTGCATGATCTCACTTACCAATTTTCCTGTTCCTGTTCCTTCCGAAATGCCGAGCATAGCGTGACCACCGGCAATGATGACATTAGTAAAGTTTGAGGCTTTGCCGATATAAGGCAATCCATCGGGGGTTACGGGCCTTAAGCCATTCCATATTTTATCTGTTGGAGGAAAATCAATTTTCAGCCCAGGGTAAAAAACTTTTGCAGAATCATAAATGCCCTGCATACGTTTCACCAGCACTTTATTATTGATGCCGCTTATCTCCATTGTTCCCCCGATGCGTAACTGGTGGCTCCAGGGTGTGATGGCACATCTTCCATCAACCAATATAGCGGGGTATTTTATATTTTTTTCAACGTGCTGATAAGTATGGCTGTAGCCTTTGCCCGGTTGCAGCAATAATTTAATACCCATCATCTTTGCAACAACAGGCAACCAGCTACCGGCAGCAATAATGAGCTCACTGCAATCAAACTTTTCTTTATCGGTTATTACAGAAGATATCTTATTGTTTGCTTTTTCAAAACCTGTTACAGTAGTATTGAGCTGAAATTTTATTCCTTTAGCTTCCAGGCTTTTTTTCAATGCCAGCATCATCTTACCCGGGTTGAAATGGCAATCGTCTTTGAACAATACAGCGCCGGCAACATCCAGTTCCACATCGGGCTCCAATTGTTGTACCGCATCCCTTCTTAGTCTTTCTACTTTCAATCCAAATTTTTCTGCATCGTCGGCCAGGTGAAATTCATGATCAAGTGTTTTCTCCTGCCTGCACATCATCAGGCAACCCTTTTCTTCCATATCAAAACTGTCGCCAATATCATTGCGCATGTCATTGATCAGCCTCCGGCTTAATTGAAGAAGGTTATTGAGATGAGGAGAATTTTTTTTAACTGTGGTTGCATTGCTGCTCTTCCAGAAATAATAACCCCATTGCATCAGGTCCCAGTTCAATCTTGGTTTGATATAGAATGGACTGCTACTGCTTAGCATATACCTGATGCCTTCGGAAATAATGCCCGGGCTGGCCAGGGGAACAAAATGACTTGGCGACATGTAGCCCATATTCCCAAAGGAGCAACCATCAGTGATATCACCCCTGTCAATAACAGTTATTTCATAACCTTCTTTTTGCAAATAATAAGCGCTGCATAAGCCGATTACACCGCCGCCGATAATCGTAACATTTTTAGCCATAAACTTTTTTCTGTTTGTTTGAAATCGCCTGTTGACTAATCTTTAATAATTCTTACCCCGAAGATTCTCCCGGCAGTTTTATTATAGTTAGCGGCAATTTTCACTTTTATCGTTGTTTTATTAATTATCAGTTCAGCGGGAATCGGATATATCTTATCATAGAATTTACCAGTGATACCCCCCGGCCAGTCTTCGGTGGCAATTAAATTGTCATCCACAAAAATATCAAACTTGCGGTTCTTATCATCGCCAAATAAAGTAAGCAGTAAATTTTGTTTAATACCGGGCTGCAGTTTCATATCGAATGTAAAATAATTGTCGGCCCTTGCTTCCCGGCCCATGCGGCCGATGGCTTCATCAGTATAACTTTTTTCTGTAGCAAAAAGATTATGGTCTCTTTCGGGCTGCATTTCACCAATGCGAAAATTGTCAATTGTTTTCTCTTCTGTTTCACGTTGCGCTTTTTTCTCGGCTTCGTAAGCAGCCTGCCGTTCGGTGAAAGCAGTGTTGGTAAAATAATCAAAGTATACACTGTAGTACTGATCATACATTTTGTAAAACGGGATGAGTTTCACATCACCTGGTTTACCTGCATTTTTTGTTTCAAAGGTCAGTGATTGATTAGCCACCGGCTTTATCCAGTCACTTGCGTTTTTATTGTCGGTAAGCAAAACCGGAGTGCCATAGATCGGGTCGGGCATGGCCTTTCCCAATTCAGCGGCCAGCACAACGGGCCCGTATAAGAAAGCAATGCGGTCTGCATTATCCGGCATGGCTTCGGTATAAATATTCATCGACAGGTCAACAGTAACCACATCATTATTCTTCCATTGCCTGCTGGTCCATAAATAACCATAGCTGTCAATCTCTGTTTCTACTGTTTTACCGTTTACATATATAATAGGGCTGGATTTACTCCAGGCCGGCTTGCGTATCCTCAATGTAAATGAGACCGGTTTCTTACAAAGTACTTTTAACTTAGCCTGATTTGTTTCTGGCACGAAATGTTGCTGCTGAACCAAAACATTTTTTTCTTTCCAGTTGAGTTCGGAGGGGATGAAAAGATTTACAAATACACTTCCATCAGCACCCAGTGAATATATCTCTTCAGCATACTTTGAATGATTCTCCATTCCGCTGCCTACACAGCAGGTGAATGTATTGAATGAATCGCTGAATATTTTATGCGTACCCTGCCGCAACGGAACAAAATAACACATCATTCCTGTTTCGGGGTTTTGAGAAGCAAGGATATGATTGTATAACGCCCTTTCGTAATAATCCATGTAATTGGCAGCAGGTTGCCAGGCAAACAAATGCCGGGTAAGCTTAAGCATATTATAGGTATTGCAGGTTTCGCAGGTATTATCACTTAAGCGATCATTTAATTTGTCGGGCTGACCACAATATTCATAATTGCTGTTGCCGCCAATTACATAACTGTGATGTTTCACCATGATGTCCCAGAAAAAAGAAGCAATGGTCTTTTCATCCTCATTATTGGTCAGGTTGTATTGATTGGCTGCACCAATGGCCTTGGGTACATTGGTATTGCTGTGCTTGCCCGGCATGGGGTCTGTTTTTTTTGCCAGCTTGCCCATCACAAACTCATCTTTGAATTTGAAGGAGAGGTCCAGGTATTTTTTATTACCGGTGTACGAATAAATATTTGCCAGTACGTCATTCATGCCACCATACTCACAGAAAAGCATTTTCATCCGCAGTGAATCGGAAAGATGGTCAATGGTATTATATACCCAATCGGCCATACTGGTCACTACTTTCAATGCCTGTTTGTTATCACAATACAAATATGCATCACACAAACCGGCCATTACTTTATGTACGGTGTACCATGGGCTCCATCCTCCGTTCATATCGAAGCCAGAGGTTTTTATTTTTCCCATGGCCAGTTTCCCAAAAATGGAATCTTCATTTGGTATGGCCCCCACATAACCCGTTTTTCTTGCAACCTGGCAACGGGCCAGTTCATCAACAATATAATCAACCCGTTTTTTAAATTCGGGATTGCCGGTGGAAGTAAACATGAGTGCACATGCCGAAATATAATGGCCTAATGTATGCCCCGATACTCCTTCGCTTTCCCACCCGCCATAAACGGAATCTTTGGTTGGTAATCCTGCATTTTTATAAAAACGATGTAACAGCCTGTCAGGTTTTAAAAGCAGTAAATAGGCGGCATCCTTATCCATTGCATTTTTAAAGGGGCTGCCATCCAGCAATTTCACATCCTTTAAATTAAATGCATAAGCCTGGATATTGACTACTGGTTTAACCTTCACCAGCCTGTTATTTTTTTCGGGAATATAAGACTGGGCGCCTGCAAACAGGTTTGTAAAAAAAAACAGTATGAAAATATTTTTTTTCATCAGTAATTGATCTTTACATCTTTGATTTTTGTGGGTAGCCAAACCTGCATTTCATTCTTTCCCCGGTTGGCCCAGGTATAATAGGGGATGGCAATGATCTTTTTCTTTTCTGTCATCAACGATGTGCCGTCTTCGTTTACGATCACTACCGGAACTTCGGCAGTCAATGCCTTTACATTTTCATTGAGTACTTTGTAATCGATGGTTTCAAATTTAGTGTCTTCCGGTATGATGATGTTCCAGGCCTTGCCATTGTTATCAGCACCTTCCACACAATATACGAACGGGCCACGCTGGATGGCAATACGGTTATTATCTTGCTTTAATTCTTCTCTTGCTGTTAAACGAAGGATCTTCATCGGGAATTCAGTTTCTATCACATATCCTTTATTCCAAATTGTATCAATAGTTACATAGCCATTCCTGTCAACGTTTGCAGGAATTCGTTTGCCATTTAGTTTAAAGATCAATTCTCTGTCATCAGTACGGTCTATAAATTTGTATAGATAGCCAGGGGCAACTTGTTCCATATCCCATCCCGGAATTCTTATGTGCATTTTGAATCTCCCTTTTTTCTCAGGGTCGACCATTAATTTGATCTTTCCATCCCATGGATAATTTGTTTCCATCTTCACACCCACATTTCCACCTTTCAATGGAATGGTTGTATTGCTGCCAATAAATAAATTCACATAAACAGCATCTTCTGTTTTTGCATAAATATAATCACCCAATGAAGCAACCAGGCGTGCAATGTTAGCCGGGCAACAGGCTGTTCCAAACCACTCCCTGCGCTGGTGCTGACCACGGGATGCTAATGGGTTACCATAAAAAAAACGGTCGCCACTCAAACTTAAACCATCCAGTGCGCCATTGTATAAACTTCTTTCCAGTACATCAATATATTCCGCATTTCCGGTAAGCGCATTCATGCGTTGGTTCCAGAACACCATGCCTACGCTGGCACAGGTTTCGCAATAAGCCTGTTCATTAGGCAGGTCGTAATCAACTGAGAAACCTTCATTACTGCCGGCTGAGCCTATTCCACCGGTGATATACATGTTGCGGTACACCACGTCTTCCCAAACCGTTCTCATCGCCTTCATATAACCTGCATCACCTGTTTGAGAAGCCACATCAGCAGCGCCTGTGTACATGTACATAGCTCTTACCGCATGGCCGGTAATTTCTTTTTGTTCTTTTACCGGCACTACATCCTGTGCATAGGCAGTGTCTTTCCAGTCGGTCCAGGTATATCCTTTAGCCAGTCTCTTGCCCCTTTCGCTCAATAACCAATCGGCAAGCTTTAAATATTTTTCATTCTTTGTAACCTTATATAGTTTCACTAATCCCAGTTCAAGTTCCTGGTGGCCGGTAACCCAATCTCTTTTACCGGGGCCAAACAATGCATCAAAATGATCAGCCCATTTGATGCAAACATCCAGCAATTTTCTTTTACCGGTAGCATTAAAGTAAGCCACACCCGCTTCTATCATGTGGCCTGCGTTGTAATCCTCATGCATGCTCATATCGGTATAGCGGTCCTGCAAACCTTTTAATGTGTACCAGGTGTTAAGGTATCCATCGGGTTGTTGTGCGGCTTCTATCTTGTCTATCCATTCATCGCATTTCATTTCCATTTCTGCACTGGGATGTGTCTTTAAAGAATAGGACATTGCTTCCAATGCTTTGAACACATCACTGTCGTCATAAAAAATTCCTTCATGCGGCTCGCCTTTTTTACGGGCAACCCGTTCAAAATTCTTGATACGGGGAGTTTTTACCTCAGTCTGATCGATACAGGCGGGTAAAGTAACTGTTGCCACTTTGTCTATCTTAGGCTTCCAGAAATTATCAGTGATGTTCACTTTGGAAAAACTGATGAATTCGATCTTCTGAAAAGTGTTTTGAGCAGGCAGTAATACAGACTGAATGAGGATAATGATCAATAAAAGCGATCTTTTCATAACAAATGTTTATTGCAGGGTGAAACGTTGCCTCAATTTAATATCGTCTGATGAGCTTCCAATCATGAATTCATATTCTCCGGGGTAAACCGTATAGGATTTATTTTTCTCATCCCAGTATTGAAGATCAGCCTGGCTGAACAGGAGTAATACTTTTTGACTCATTCCTTTTCTTAGTGTCAGCCGTTTAAAAGCTTTAAGTTCCTTAAATGGCATACCGCCTTCGGGATGGATCTTCCTTACATATAACTGTATCACTTCATCTCCATCATATTTTCCATAGTTTGTGACATTGAAACGCAAAAAGAACCTGCCCATCTCTTTTGAAAAAGAAAGGCCGGTATAATTGAATTGAGCATAACTAAGTCCGAACCCAAAAGGATGTAAGGGCGCTTTGGTCAGATACCGGTATGTTCTTTCCTTCATGGAATAATCTTCAAAAGGAGGGAGGTCATCGCCTGAGCGATAAAAAGTAACCGGGAGCCTTCCGGAAGGATTTGCATTTCCAAAAAGAATATCGGCCACTGCATTGCCGCCTTCCTCACCCGGATACCATGCAACCAATACTGCATCGGCGATCTTTTCCACTTCCTCCAGTTCAATAGCGGAGCCTGTTGTTAATACCACAATCAATGGTTTTTTTGTTTTTTCTCTCAGCTTGCGTAAATATTTTAGTTGTGCATAAGGGAACTTAATATCTTTTTTATCGCCACCGGCTTCTGATAAATAAGCATCGCCATTCTCGCCTTCAAGCAATGGTGATAACCCAAGTACTGCTACAACCGCATCGGCGTCATTGATCTGCCAGAATACATCCTGCATAGCAGTATCAGTAAGGCTGCAACCCTGGTTATAGGAAACGATGGTTGATGAACTTACCTGTCCTGTAATGCCTTCCAGGAAACTTACGGCATTTGCTGTGTGGCCATTGTAGTTTGCCATCAGCACATTGTTTACATCGGCATTTGGGCCGGTTACAAGGATATGTTTTATGTTCTTTGACAGTGGTAACGTCTTGTCCCTGTTGCTCAGCAATACGATTGATTGTGTTGCTACTTTCCTTGCCAATTTCCGGTGAGTTTCATTATCAATTACGCTTTCTTTTATTTTGTTGTAAGGATTCTTTTCAGCAGGATCGAAGAGACCAAGTTTAAACAGTATTTCTACATTTATCTTTAATGCTGCATCAATTTCTTTTTCGGTTATCATGTTCTTCTGCAATGCTCCACGCAATGCTTTTAGTGTATTTCCGCATTCCACATTCACATTTGCTTTGATGGCCAATGCTGCTACTTCCTCATCGGTCTTTACAAATTTGTGGTAACGAAAAATATCATCCAGGGCCCAGCAATCGGTTACCACATAACCTTTGAATTTCCATTCGTTTCTCAAAATATCCTGTAACAGGAATGTACTCGTGCAGCAGGGTAAACTGTCTGTACGGTTATAAGCACACATGATGCCTCCCACTTTTGCTTCAGTAACTAATTTTTTAAAAGCGGGTAAATAAGTATTTCGCAAATCAGTATTCCTGACCACGGCATTGAATTCGTGCCGGATAGGTTCGGGGCCGCTGTGAACGGCAAAATGTTTGGCACAGGCTACTGTTTTATAATAGATCGGGTCATTGCCCTGCATTCCTTTTACAAATGCAGAACCTATCATGCCTGTGAGATAGGGATCCTCTCCATAGGTTTCGTGGCCACGGCCCCAGCGGGGGTCTCGAAAAATATTTATGTTGGGGCTCCAGAAAGTTAAACCAAGGTATTGCGCCCTGTTATTATTCTTAACTGCTGCATTGAATTTGGCTCTTGCTTCATCACTGATGGCAGTTGAAACTTTATAAATAAGAGAGTCATTAAATGTAGCCGCCATACCGATAGCCTGGGGGAAAACCGTTGCCCTGCCTGCCCTTGCAACGCCATGCAGGGCTTCATTCCACCAGTTGTATTCAGGGATGCCCAGCCTTTTCACACCGGGGCTGTTGTATAAAAGAAGGTTTATTTTTTCTGAAGTGCTTAATTGTTGTATAAGGGATGTTACTCTTTTGTCTGTGGATAATGCAGGATTCTGGAAAGCATATTTGTATTGGGCAGAAATTATCGTTGAAAAGGAAAGCAATAAAAAGGATAAACCGTATCGTTTTAAAAAAATCATTAGAATATAAAGCCAGTTAATTTAAAAGAGATGCTTCGTTCCTCGGCTGACAAGATCAGTTTTCATCGGTATTGATCCGTGTTATCCGTGGTTCTATTATAAAACCTGGAACCCAAAGGCATAAGGATCATCTTCGGTATCGATGCTGATGATATTATGCCCGTATATTCGTGCCCAACCTTCAACGCTTGGCCTGATGGCGGTTTTGCCATCCACCATTAATTCTTCTTCAATGCGGCCTATAAACTTGCTGCCGATAATACTTTCATGAATGAATTCATCTCCTTTCTTCAGCTTACCCTTTGCATACCATTGCGCCATCCTTGCGCTGGTACCTGTTCCGCAGGGACTACGGTCAATGGCTTTATCACCATAAAAAACGGCATTTCGGGCAGTAGATGTTTTATCTATTACCGCACCTGTCCATAAGATATGACTGCATCCGTGTATCGTTTCATTTTCTGGATGAACAAAATTATATTTAGCGTTGATGTTCTTCCTCAATTCTCTTGCCCAGGCAATTAATTTATCGGCTGAATGATATTCCAGTCCTTTAAAATTCTTCTGCACATCCACAATGGCATAAAAATTTCCTCCATAAGAAACATCAATTACCAGTTCTCCTAATTCAGTACAATCAGCCGTTAATTCTGTCGAGTGAAGAAAAGAAGGTACATTGGTGAGCTTTACAGTTTTTACTTTTGTCCTGAGCGGAGTCGAAGGATCACTTTTGTATGCTATCATCACCAGCCCAGCCGGTGCTTCCATTCTTACAATGCCGGGTGTATTGGGTTTTATCAATCCTTCTTCAATAGCAATGGTGATGGTACCGATGGTTCCGTGACCACACATGGGCAGGCAGCCGCTGGTTTCAATGAAAAGCACAGCCACATCATTCTGCGGATCATGTGGCGGATATAGAATACTTCCGCTCATCATATCGTGGCCACGGGGTTCAAACATGAGACCCTTTCTTATCCAGTCATATTCTTTTAAAAAATGCTGGCGTTTTTCGCTCATGGTATTACCCGTCAATCTAGGCCCTCCTTCTTTTACCAGGCGAACAGGGTTGCCGCAGGTATGAGCATCTATGCAATGGAATGTGTGCTTCATTTTATTTTGTAAATTTATGGCATGGAAGCATACGGAAAAATTTTACTGATCGCCATGCCGGCATTTTTGCTGCTGGTATTATTTGAAAAATGGTATGGCTGGCGCAAAGGGAAAGATACAGTGCGTAATATGGATATGATCAGCAGCCTGAGCAGCGGGGTTACCAATGTTACCAAAGATGTGATAGGCCTGTATCTTGTTATAGTCTCTTACCCTTTTTTAGTCCGAACACTGGCATTGACCCATATCGAAAATACCTTCATCGTTTATGTTATCGCTTTTTTTGCGCTGGATTTTGCAGGTTATTGGGTACATCGCCTGCAACATGTAGCTAATTTTTTCTGGAACGGCCATATTATTCATCACAGCAGCGAAGAATTTAACCTGGCCTGTGCATTGCGGCAGAGCATTTCGGCCATTGTGAAGATATTTGCCATATTCCTGTTACCAGCTGCTTTATTGGGTGTGCCCAGGGAAGTGATTGAAATAGTGGCTCCATTGCATTTGTTCGCACAGTTCTGGTATCATACGCAACATATCGGCAGGATGGGTTTTTTAGAAAAGATCATTGTGACTCCTTCACATCACCGGGTGCATCATGCCATCAACCCGGTATACATGGACAAAAATTACGGACAGATATTTATATTCTGGGACAAATGGTTTGGCACTTTCCAGGAAGAACTACCTGATGTCCCTCCTGTGTACGGTATTACAAGGCCTGTTCGTACATGGAACCCTATCAAAATAAATTTTCAGCATGTATGGTTATTAATAAAAGATGCCTGGAGGACCAATAGCTGGAAGGATAAATTCACCTTATGGTTCAGGCGTACCGGTTATCGCCCTGCTGATGTAGCAGAAAAGTATCCTGTTTATAAGATTGAGGATGTGTATCATTTTGATAAATATGATACAAAGGCATCGTCATCACTTAATACATGGAGCTGGATACAATTATTGCTGGTCTTGTTTTTTGTGAGTTATATGTTTGGCAATATTGCACTCATTAATAATCTTGACAAGACATACATAATCTGGTACGGTGGTTTTATTTTTCTAAGTGTGTATGCACTTACCGACCTGATGGACAGGAATACAACTGCGATCGTTTGGGAATGCTTGCGATCTGGGTTGGGCTTGGCATTTATTATTCAGCAAGATGACTGGTTTGGAACAAATACTTATTCATCTCTCATTAAATATATCCTCGGAGCTTATTTTATCATTTCTATTATTGTAACAGGATGGTTTGTGATGAAGCACAGGAAAGAAGATGTGAAGTTCGTCGCAGTTGCCTGAAGATTTGTGCATGTTATTCCTTCAGGTTATCAATGTCTCCCAAATCCTGGTGGCGTCCACTGGCCTTTTTGTTTTTGATCAGGTCAGTATAACCAATAAAGTCAACATTGATCCCATCAACATTCAACGTCTTTCTGTTTGGGTAACATTCATTAAAGGAAACACCATCAATATCAGTAAGAAGATCAATCCGTAATGGAGGGTAGCCTAATTGAATGATGCAATCTTTTTTTGTGAGATCGGTTATTTTAATATCAAGTGAACCGAATCCGAAATCCCGGATGGCTTTTAAAATATTGTCAGCATTGGCAGGGTCTGGTAATAGCCAGATATCAAGGTCGCCTGTATACCGGGGGTGTCCGTGTATGCCTACAGCATAACCACCTACTATCATGTACCTGACAGCATGCTTATTTAACAATGCGATAAACTCTCTGAAATCTGGGCTGAACATTTCCGAATTTGTATTTGATATATTGCTGTCGAAGCATTTCAATGGCAGCCAACCTATCTGTTTCGGGCCTGGTCTGCCAGTAAGCAAAATCTGTTTTTCTATCCCTGAGAGAACCTTTGGTTACTACTTTTTCCATGATCTAAATTTACAACAATTGAACGGTTTAAGAAAGGATAAATGAGTTTCTTTTATGTAACATTCACCCTGGTACGGGGCTTGTTCAACTGGAATCTGAGGTGGCTGATTTCAGGATTTTGCAGGGAGAAGATCAGGCAGTTGACTTCGTCAACTCATTATTCACCGTTCTCCAGATCCCCAACGGATTTTCATTCTTCAATTCATCGGGCAATAATGCATTGCTCCAGTTTTGAAAAGCGAGGGGCCTGGCAAAACGTTTGATACCATCGGCACCAACAGAAGTAAACCTGGAGTCGGAACAGGCAGGGAATGGTCCACCGTGCTGCATGCTCAGGCACACTTCCACACCGGTAGGAACACTGTTCAAAATAAATCGTCCGCAGATATTTTTTACTGCTTCCACCAGTTCATCGTTTTGTTTAATATCAGCTTCAGTTGCCATCAGTGTTGATGTTAGCTGCCCTTCCAAATGTTTTGCAACATCAATCATCTCAGCCATATCCCTGCAACGGATAACAATGGAGTAAGGGCCAAATACTTCCTGGTGAAGTACAGGGTTATTTAAAAATGCCTGCCCGGTTGCAGTAGCAATGGTTGGCAGTCCTTCATTTTCTTTTACGGTCGTTTCACTCTCAGCTACAAGATGCACTTCCTCCTGCAATAATGCATTTCCTTTATTTTTTTTATAGGCTGTTACAATACCTGTATGTAACATCGGTGCTGGTGCAATTTGCTGAATGGCTTTGCCGAGGTCGTGAACAAAAGCTTTCAGCGCATCGCTTTCAATACCGATGATAAGTCCTGGGTTGGTGCAAAATTGCCCCACACCTAAAGTGATGGAGCCGGCATACATCGTTGCTATTTCATTTGCCGATGCTTTTAACTTTTCCGGTAACAGGAAAACCGGGTTGATGCTCCCCATTTCGGCAAAAACGGGAATGGGATCTTTTCTTTGGTTACCCCAATCGAATAATTGCTTACCACCCAGGTAAGAACCGGTAAAACCAACCGCTTTGGTATGCGGATGAGTAACCAGTGCCTTGCCTACTTCAAATGATGCTCCATGCACATGTGCAAATATTCCTTTTGGCATTTTACATTTATCTGCTGCAGTCATGATCGCTTTGGCAACAATCTCCGATGTTTCAGCATGGGCAGGATGAGCTTTTACAATAACGGGGCACCCGGCAGCAAAGGCACAGGCAGTATCTCCGCCGGCAGTAGAATAAGCAAATGGAAAATTGCTGGCGCCAAAAACAACAACGGGCCCAAGAGGTACAAGCATCTTTCTTATATCTGGCTTTGGCGGGGCTTTATCAGGTATAGCTGTATCAATTCTTGCTTCAAGCCATTCGCCTCTTTCGCAGGCATCGGCATAGCTGTTCAATTGAAAAATTGTTCTTGCTCTTTCGCCACGCAATCTTACTTCGGGAAGATTGGTCTCTCTCATCGCAGTATGAATTAAAGCATCACCGCAACTCTCCAGTTCAACAGCAATAGCTTTCATAAAAGCAGCTCTTTGTTTCAAAGAAAATTTCCGGTAGATATGAAATGCATTCCATGCGTCTAGCATCACGGTATTTATCTCTTCAGTAGTAAAATCATTGTAGCTCATAAAGAATAAATTCAAAAGTAAAAAGGCAAAACGAGAAACAATTAACTGCTTACTGTTAACTTAATTTTGGCCTTGCAGCTATCCCATCATTAATGATCTTCAGTACCTCTTCCCTTTCTTTTCCTGCAATGGTTAGTCTTGGTGCTCTCACATGTTCAGATCCCAATCCAACCTGCGCTTCTGCCAGTTTAATATATTGCACCAATTTAGGATGAATATCCAGTTCCAGCAATGGCATGAACCAGCGGTATATCTTTGTTGCTTCTGCGATCTTGCCTTCCTTGACCAGGTTATAGATCACGACTGTTTCTTTTGGAAAAGCACAAACCAGCCCTGCAACCCATCCATCGGCGCCAAGGCACAGCTCTTCCATGGCAAGAGTATCCACACCGCAAAGAAGTTTGAACCTGTCGCCAAAACGGTTTCGCATCCTGGTTACATTGGTTACATCTCTTGTTGATTCTTTTACAGCATTGATATTTTTACAGGCTGCAAGCTCGGCAAACATATCCAGTGTTACTTCTATCTTATAGTCAACAGGATTGTTATAGATCATGATTGGCAGATCGGTTGAATCTGCAACAGTTTTGAAATAAGTAACCGTTTCCCGGTGATCGCTTTTATAACGCATGGGAGGCAACATCATGATCCCTTTGGCGCCCCATGCTTTTGCATACTGTGCCTGTTGCAACGCTTCCCTTGTACTTCCTTCAGCGATATTTAATACAACAGGAACTTTGCCGGCACATTTTTCTACAGCAAATTTTACTAATTGTTCTTTTTCTGTTGTTGTTAATACGCTGGCTTCACCCAGGGTGCCTCCCAATACAATTCCGTTTACACCGGCGGCCAATTGAGCATTCAGGTTTTTATCAAATAGTGGCAGGTCTAATTTATCATCTGCAGTAAATTTTGTTGTAAGGGCGGGAAAAACGCCGGTCCAGTTGATGCTCATAATAGGTTTGTTTAATTTCTTCGCAAACTACGAAAATCGGAAAATAAAAAAGCCTTTCAAATTTTGAAAGGCTTTTTCGTACCACGTACGGGAATCGAACCCGTGATTCCTCCGTGAAAGGGAGGCGTCTTAACCCCTTGACCAACGCGGCATTTCCGTAAAGGACGGCAAAGATAACCCGTGGCAGTTTTTTAACCAAATATTTTAAAACAACTGTATCAGTTTGTTGTTTTTGGACTGTATCAGATAAAACCAATAAGGGCGTGGGTTTCAGGATATCCAAATGGGTTAAAAACAGGTAAAAAATATTCCTTTTTATTGTGCCGTAAACTGTACTTTTGCACCTCAAATTCATCATTCATCATTTTAATTTTTAATTGACATGAGTACAGTAAAAGTTGCAATCAACGGTTTTGGCCGCATTGGCCGTTTGGTTTTCCGCCAGATCTATAACATGCAGGGAATTGATGTTGTAGCTATCAACGATCTTACCAGTCCGGCAGTACTGGCACATTTATTAAAATACGACAGTGCCCAGGGCCGGTTCGGGCAGGATGTAAAGTCAACTGAAAATTCAATTGTGGTTAATGGTGACGAAGTGAAAATATATTCACAGAAAGACCCCGCCCAGATACCCTGGGGTTCTCATAATGTAGACGTAGTATTAGAGTGTACCGGATTTTTTACTGATAAAGCAAAAGCTGAGGCTCACCTTACAGCGGGGGCAAAAAGAGTAGTCATCTCTGCTCCTGCAACAGGCGATCTTAAGACTGTAGTATATAATGTGAATCATTCCATACTGGATGGCAGCGAAACCATCATCAGTTGCGCAAGCTGTACTACCAACTGCCTTGCTCCAATGGCAAAAGTGCTGGAAGAAAAATATGGTATCATCACCGGTTTAATGAGTACTATTCATGCTTATACCAATGACCAGAATACGCTGGATGCTCCTCATCCCAAAGGTGACCTTCGTAGAGCAAGGGCAGCAGCAGCGAATATCGTTCCTAACAGCACCGGTGCTGCAAAAGCGATAGGACTGGTGATACCAAGCCTGAAAGGTAAACTGGATGGTGGCGCTCAACGGGTACCAACCATTACCGGCAGTGTAACTGAACTTTATTCAATATTAGCTAAAGATGTAACAATAGAAGAAGTTAACGCCGCCATGAAAGCAGCCAGCAACGAAAGTTTTGGTTATACAGAAGATGAGATCGTTAGCAGTGATGTGATTGGCATCAGTTACGGAAGTTTGTTCGACGCAACCCAAACAAGGGTGATCAAGACCGGCGACAAACAACTGGTAAAGACGGTGAGTTGGTACGATAACGAAATGAGCTATGTATCGCAACTGGTGCGTACAGTAAATCATTTCGCAAAATTGATCAAGTAATTTCTTTTAATACCATAATTTTATAACCGCAAGAGCATCCTTTAGCTTTTGCGGTTAATTTTTTAAATAAGATACTCATGTCAAAGTTTTCGAACTATAATTTTTCGGGACAGAAAGCGCTCATTCGTGTTGATTTCAATGTTCCGCTTGATGCCGCTTTCAACATTACCGATGATACCCGTATGAGAACTACACTGCCCACAATTAAAAAAATTCTGGACGATGGAGGTAGTGTTATCTTAATGAGTCACCTGGGCCGGCCAAAAGAAGGGCCAACAGAAAAATATTCTTTAAAGCACCTGGTAAAACATTTATATAGTTTACTCAACCCGGGGCATACAAATCCGGCAATTGGAGATGGCAGCACGAGAGTATTTTTTGCAGATAACTGTGTTGGTGAGCAGGCTGCACTTACCGCTTCAATGATAAAACCCGGAGAAGTCTTACTGTTAGAGAATCTTCGTTTTCACAAGGAAGAAGAAAAAGGTGATGAAACCTTTGCAGAAAAACTAAGTAAGCTGGGCGATGTATATGTGAACGACGCATTCGGTACTGCACACCGGGCACATGCGTCAACTGCCGTTATTGCAAAATTCTTTCCAGCCGATAAAAGAATGTTTGGCCTGCTGATGGAAGGTGAAGTGGTGAGTGCCGAAAAAGTTTTGCACAGCGCCGAAAAACCTTTCTGTGCCATCATTGGCGGCGCAAAAGTTTCCGACAAGATACTCATCATTGAAAATCTTTTACAACGGGCAAGCGATATCATCATCGGCGGTGGTATGGCTTATACATTTATGAAGGCAAGAGGAGGAAAAATAGGCTCATCTCTTTGTGAAGATGATCGCCTGAAAACGGCTATGGAAATACTGGAGCAGGCCAAACAAAAGAATGTGAGTATTCATTTACCTGAAGATTCTGTTATCGCAGATAAATTTGCTGCCGATGCAAATACAAAGGTTTGCCCTAGTGATGCAATTCCTGATGGCTGGATGGGACTGGATATTGGCCCAAAGGCGACAGGAATATTCAACGAAGTGATAGGCAAATCCAAAACAGTTTTATGGAATGGCCCCATGGGAGTTTTTGAGATGGAAAAATTCCAGGCTGGAACGAAAGCTGTAGCCGAATCGGTGGCAGCATCTATGGCAAACGGAGCTTTTAGCCTGGTTGGCGGCGGGGATAGTGTGGCGGCGGTCAATAAATTCAACCTTGCTGACAAGGTAAGTTATGTGAGCACCGGAGGTGGTGCCATGCTGGAATACTTTGAAGGAAAAGTGCTCCCGGGTATCGCCGCAATAAAAGATTAACAGATTTAAAAGGTTACCTTGGTTCATCCGTCTTATTAATACAGAGTATCAAGGGAAAATATTATTTTTAACTTCTAACACTAAAACAAAAAAACATGAAACGCACCGGTTTATTGATCCTGATAGGAATACTTGTTATCCTCGGCTTTTGGGGATGCAATGGTTATAATGGTTTGGTAAAACAGGATGAGAATGTAAAAAAGGCCTGGAACAATGTTCAGACCGAATATCAAAACCGTTCCGACCTGGTAGGAAACCTGGTTAACACAGTTAAAGGCGCAGCTAACTTTGAACAGGAGACTTTGACCAAACTGGTTGAAGCCCGGTCAAAGGCAACTTCTGTAAACATCAATGCAGATAACCTCACTCCGGAAAAAATAGCCGAATTCCAGGCTGCACAAGGCCAGTTGAGCGGTGCATTAAGCCGTTTGCTTGCTGTTGTTGAAAATTATCCTGATCTGAAGGCTACACAAAATTTCACTCAATTGCAGGGCCAGCTGGAAGGAATTGAGAACAGTATTAAAAACTCAAGGAAGGTTTTTAACGAAGCCATCAATGTGTACAACACCAAAGTGAGATCATTCCCAATGAATATCCTGGGTGGTATGTTTGGTTTTAAATCCAAAGAGGGTTTTAAAGCAGATGCAGGTGCAGAAAAAGCGCCGGAAGTTAAATTCTAAACATTACATCCTTGAAAAAGAACCGGTCTGCTGGGCTTATCATTGGCGGTATTTTACTGGTGATCGTTGTGTTGCTTGTTACCACCTATAATGGCCTTGTTAATAAAGAAGAAAAAGTTAAGCTTCAGTGGAATGAGGTTCAGAATGCCTATCAGCGCAGAATGAGCCTCATTCCAAATATTGTAAATGTGGTTAAAGGCGTTTCCGACTTTGAGCAAACAACGTTACAAAAAATAACTGAAGCCAGGAATAAGGCAGCTTCTGTAAATATCAATACCAATGCTGTTTCTGCAGATGAGTTTAACCAGCAGTCTGCTGCACAGGATGAGTTGGCTACTGCAACAAATAACCTGATCATCCGGATAGAAAAATACCCGACCTTAAAAGGAACGGCTGCTTATTCAGGTTTGCAAACCCAACTTGAGGGAACAGAGCGAAGAATTAAAGTTGCTCGGCAGGATTTTAATGAAGCCATCAATAAATATAACAGTTCGGTCAGGAGTTTTCCGACTAAATTGGTTGCCGGTATGTTAGGGTTTAAAGAAAAAACAGGCTTCCAGTCAGATGCCGGAGCCGACAAATCGATAGAAATAAAATTTTAATGGGCATATTTCCTTTTTTTAAAAAGAGAGATTTCTTTTCTGATGCCGATAAAGCACAGATAGTGGAAGCCATACGCATTGCCGAAAAAGAGACCAGTGGGGAAATAAGGATCTATGTTGAAAGCAAGAACCCTTTTGTAGATGCCATTGACCGGGCTGCTGAAATTTTCTATAAATTAAAAATGGAGCAAACCGATCACCGCAATGCGGTGCTGCTGTACATTGCAATGGACCACCATGAACTGGCCCTGTTTGCCGATGAAGGCATATATCAGAAAGCCGGCGCCGAATACTGGGACAATGCGGTAAAAAATATGATCGCCCAGTTTACAAAACACAATATCAGCAATGGGATAGAGCAATGTGTGCTGCAGATAGGGGCTACTTTGAAAGAAAAGTTTCCTTACATACCAACAGAAGATAAAAATGAATTACCTGACGAAATTGTGTTTGGCAAATAATGAAAAGACTGCTCTCCATATTTATTTTATTGCTGGTTAGTATTGTAACGTTTTCGCAAAAAACATTCGACCCTGAAGACCTACTTAAACAAAAGCCAACACAACTGGTTACTGATCTTACCGGTACCCTTACTGCCGATCAACGACAGGCACTAGAAAATAAACTGGTTGCTTTTGATGACAGTACTTCCACACAAATAGCCGTTGTTATCATTCCTTCTTTAAATGGAAATGAGATTGCTGACTATAATGTAAAGTTATTAAGGGCCTGGGGTGTTGGCGGTAAGGAGAATAATAATGGTGTGGTATTGCTCATTGCTAAAAATGACCGTAAGTTAAATATCACTACAGGCTATGGGGTAGAAGGCGCTTTGCCCGACCTGACCTGTAAGCAGATCATTGATGATATCATTGTACCTAATTTTAAGGGTGATGATTATTACCGTGGGGTGGAAGAAGGTACCGATGCTATCATACAGGCCGTTAAAGGAGAATATTCGGCGCCGGCAGGTTATCATAAAGGCAGGAGCGGTGGTTCTGTTTTGAGGATCGTTTTTATAATTATCCTTATCATTATTTTCCTGGCTATAATGGGCGGACGTGGTGGCGGAGGTTCATTCATGAGCCGTAGGGGTTTTGCCGCATGGACCATTGGCAATATGCTCAGTAATATGGGCAGCAGTGGCGGTGGCGGAGGATGGAGTGGCGGCGGAAGCTCAGGTGGTTTTGGCGGTTTCGGTGGCGGCAGTTCCGGAGGGGGCGGTGCAAGTGGTAGTTGGTAAATATAAAATCGTTCAATAAAAAATGTCCCGAAATTCTTCGGGACATTTTTTATTCAAACAACGGGTTTACTTATTTCAAACCTGCATTTATATAATCTTCAATCTCTTTTCCTTTAGCTTTTGATAATTTGCTTAAACCGCCTTTGATGGTAGGGTCAACAAATCCACGGAATTGCTCCGGCACTTTATTGCGGAAACTCACGATCATATCAATCCCTTTTTTCACATTAGCTATGTTCTGTATCTTTTCAAGATAGCCAGCAAAGGTGGCCGATGCGGTTACTTTTTCCTGGCTCAAAGGCAATTTATCGTAGCTTTTAGCTACCAGGTCAAAATCAGCTTCGGTTCCCTGGCTCATAATGGTCTCATTAACGGCATCACCTAAATCACCTTTGGCATCGCCGCTGTATTTTTTGGCAAGATCATAAGCTTTTGCAGGCTCCAGTTCTTTCAGCCCTGTTAATGCAGCGCCGGCAACAGAATAACTGCTGTCGTTTATATTCTTTTCGTACAATGCTTTGTACCTGGCATCTTTTGTTTTTGCCAGGAATGCAATTGCTGCAGCTTTTGTGGTTTTATCTTTTTCTGTATTGGCAAGGTTCTCTATTGACTGGATGATTGCCGGGTCTGCTTTGAATTTAGCCAACTGGCCCAGCCTGTTGACCGTACTCCTGCGCAGCGGAGCAAATTTATCTTTCAACCCTTCTGCCAGTTCAGGCATAGATTTTCTGTTAAAATAGTCGAGCGCTTCACTACGATCCATAAAAAGAGGAGCATATTTCCACTGGTGAACAAAATTCTCAGTTGTCTTATTATCCGTCTTGGCCCACAGCATCACTTTGGCGGCATCCACATTAATGAGGTCGGGTTTTTGTGAATAGTTAAAAGTAAAAGTATCGGTCTTGTTCTCAACCCAAACATTGTAACGCTTTTTAGAAGCGCCGTTATAAATATCAATAGCAATTGGTAGTTTAAAGATCTTCCCGGTTGTTTGTGTTTGCTCAATGATCACTTTGGCTTTGCCGGCTTCATCGTAATTGTAATCGATTTTAACAATTGGATGTCCGCTTCCGAAGAACCACTGGTTCCAGAACCAGCTCATGTCTTTTCCGGTTACTTCTTCAAAAGCCAGGCGCATCTGGTGTGCTTCGCCGGGTTTAAATTTATTAGTTGTTAAATAATTATTCAGTGATTTGAAATAAGCATCATCACCAACATAGTTGCGAAGCATATGATGGATGGCCCCGCCTTTTGGATAACTTACGTTGTCAAATACATCTTCTTTGTCGGCATAATAAAAACGTACCAGGTCTTTCTTGGCATTATTTGGGTCGGATAAGTAACGGCGCCTGTCCTGCTGGTTTTGTTCATCTCCTTTATCCCTTCCGTATTTGTATTCAAACCAAAGTGTTTCACTATAATCGGCCATACTTTCATTAACGGTGATGTTGCTCCAGCTTTCTGTGGTCACCAGGTCGCCAAACCATTGGTGAAACAATTCGTGGGCAATAGTAGATTCCCAGCCTATGCCATCGGTAAGTTCCCTTGCATTTTGATATGCGCTTTCCTGGTGAAGTGTTGCCGTGGTATTTTCCATCGCACCACTCACATAATCCCTTCCCACCATTTGCGAATATTTCTGCCAGGGATAATCAACGCCTAGCCTGTCAGAAAAGAATTTGATCATTTCAGGCGTTAAGCCAAACACTGCTCTTGCATAAGGAGCCTGGTCTTTCTCTACATAATAACTAACTTCTTTTCCTTTATAGCTGTCTTTAATAATAGCAAAGTCACCCACACCCATAAAAAATAAATACGGTGCATGAGGCAGGTCCATTTTCCAGTAATCAGTACGTGTGCCATCAGCGTTTTTCTTCTGGCTTACCAATAAACCATTGCTGAGGGTAACGTATTTTGCCGGAACGGTCATGTACATTTCCTGTGTTGTTTTCTGGTTGGGTTTATCAATGGTTGGCATCCACACACTGTTCGCTTCGGTTTCACCCTGTGTCCATATTTGTGTTGGTTTATCTTTCTCTTCTCCTTTTGGATTAATAAAATATAAACCTTTGGCATCGTTGATAGCAGCACTCCCTTTTACTTTCACTTCATTAGGCTTACTGATGTAATCTATATATATAGTATAGTTTTCACCGCCTTTATAGGTTTTATCGAGTTTGATCCTCAGCTCAAATCCATCATAATCATATTTAAGGGAAGATTTTGAAGAACCTTTCATTATAGCCACTTCTTTTATATCCATTCCTTTTGCATCAAGTGTTAATGAGTCGGTGGAATAAAAATGCGGCTTGGCTGTCAGCCATTCTTTGCCGTACATCCATGCTTTGTCATAGTCAAAGCGAACCTCAAGTTTGGTATGTACCAGGTCGTTAACCTTGGTAGAGGTTGCCCTGTATATTTTTTTCCAGGAAGTGTCGCTAGGCTCGGCTCCGGGCTGTGCCATTACAAAAAAAGGGCTTGCAGCCAGGGCAAGTAAAAACAGAAATTTTTTCATACATAAAATTTAGGATGCGAATATAAGCGCAGTTAGGTTAACGGGAAGTCATTTTTTATTTAAATGGCAGGTAGATTGTATTTATAAGTAATTTTGGCCGGGTCAATTCAATCGTAAAATGAAGGCTTTTTTTTTGAGGTCGGTATCATTATTCTTTCTTTTTTGCATCCTTGCCGAAAACCTTTCCGGTCAGCAAACCAGGTTTATATATATACAAACAGAAAATAAGCAGCCGTTTTACATTAAACTTGATAAGCAAATATTGAGCTCCTCTGCATATGGCTATATGATCATAGGTCAACTCACCGACAGTACTTATACTATCTCAACCGGGTTCCCCAGGGAGGAATGGTCGGAACAAAACATAACGATTGCAATTAAGGGAACAGATGCAGGCTACTTGTTAAAAAATTTTGGAGACAAAGGCTGGGGTCTTGTCAATTTGCAAAACACGCAGCTGATAATGGCTGATAAAAAAGTGGAGAAAGAAAAAATTGTTGAAGCAGAATCAACTGGTGATGCTTTTTCAATCATACTGGCTGCTGTTGTGAATGATCCAACAATTGCACAAAGAATTGTAGCAAAAAGCGAAACACTACAAGTAATCCAGGCTTCAGAAGCCCAAAAAGAACAAAAACAAAGTATAAAAGAAGCTGCCGTTTTACCTAAGACTGAGATCACAAGATTGAAATATAATGTAACTGCTGATGGGGTCAACATATTGTATGTCGATTTTGTAAATAATGTTGCTGATACTGTACATGTGTTTGTTCCTGCTGTTAGGTCTGGTACAGTAGAAGATATAAAAACCGGAACCAAGGGAACCAAGGCCATACAAGTAAAAAATGAAGATAAAAAGAATGACTCAAAGTTTATTGATATGGAACTGGAAAACCCAAACCAGAAACCTGATTCCAGTAAAATACCTGCGTTGGTTATTACAGAGAAGAATGCAAAAGAATTGGGAATAAATCCCAATTGTAAAAATTTTGCATCAAGAGATGATTTTTTAAATCTTCGTAAACAAATGATTGCTATTGAAGGTTATGACGATATGATAAATGCAGCCCGTAAAAAATTTAAAGACAATTGCTTCACAACCGAGCAAATAAAAAACCTGGGTTCTTTGTTCCTGAAAGATGAAGGGAAATATAAATTCTATACTGCGGCCTATCCTTACGTATCCGATTCAAATAACTTCAATACACTGGAAAAGCAACTGTCTGACAACTATTTCATCACCAAATTCAAGGCCATGCTTCATCATTGAGTGGCAAAGAGTAAGCATATTTTTATGTTACGTTATTTCATTGAAGTTTCATACAAAGGCACCAATTATTCAGGATTCCAGGCGCAGCATAATGCCAATTCTGTTCAGGCTGAGATAGAGAAAGCACTGCAGGTTTATTTCAAACAAAAATTTCTTCTGACTGGGTCATCACGTACAGATGCCGGTGTACATGCATTACAGAATTTCTTTCATTTTGATTCTGCAACGAAGATCAATGATGGGGTGTATAATCTTAATGCAATTCTACCTCATGATATTGTGATCAGGAACATATATCCGGTAAATGAAAATGCACATTGTCGTTTTGATGCGCAAAGCCGTGAATACAGGTATTATATTTACCGGGATAAAAACCCTTTTCTTCAAGACAGGGCTTATTATTATCCATATACGCTCAATGTAGATCTCCTGCAGCAAGCCGCAAAAGAAATTCTCGATCATACAGACTTTACAAGTTTTTCTAAACGTAATACACAGGTAAAATCATTCATTTGCACGATTTATGAAAGTGAATGGCTGCTTCAAACAGATTGCCTGGTTTATAAAGTAAAAGCAAATCGTTTCTTACGTGGTATGGTTAAAGGATTAGTTGGTACAATGTTGCAGGTAGGCAGAGAAAAATTATCTGTAGATGAATTCAGAACCATCATAGCTTCAAAAGATTGCACCAAGGCAGATTTTTCGGTTCCTTCACATGGCTTATTTCTTTGTAATGTAAATTTTGTCTGACTTTTAGTGATATTAGATGCTACTATTGAAAAAACACCTGTGAGATTTATTTTAGTGCAATAAAAAAAGTAGAAAATGATTTCTTGCTGTAACATGCTGCAGCAAATGATTTGATTCGGTATTATCCTTTTCTTTTCCTTGTTGTTAATAACTATTTGATAGAATTATTTTGGTAACAGTTCATACCCCCTTATCTTTGCCGTCCGCTTTTGAAAAAAGAGCCAGTTCTTAATAGAAAATTCACTCAAATTCAATCATTTATTTTCAAAAAAAGTAAAGAAAGATTTGGGAGATAAAATAAAGGCCCTTACTTTTGCACTCCCAATTAAAAAAGGGGCAAAAAGTAAAGCCAAAAGATCTTTGAAAGTTTGGAAACAGCAGCAAATAATCATTTGATTATCAAGGTAATGTTAACACAAATATTAATTTAGAATTTGACGTTAATTTCCGATGAAATTACACAGTCAGTTCAAACAACTCATTTACAATGGAGAGTTTGATCCTGGCTCAGGATGAACGCTAGCGGCAGGCTTAATACATGCAAGTCGAGGGGTAAC
>CAYTQB010000034.1:0-28705 GCA_964439615.1 uncultured Ferruginibacter sp.
CGCTCTTTGATCTCGTTACCAAGTTTTACAATTTCCGACCCTATCAGGGTTTCGGCAAGCACACTTAATTTACCTGAGCTCATAAGCAGGGTTTTTTATGAAGGTTCAAATGTAAAATTTAAAGGGGGGATGGCAAAGAAATAAAAAGACCCTACCCCCAACCCCTCTCCAAGGAGAGGAGGGCGGAGCCTAATAACCTAACGTATTCAATAAAACTAAAATCATTTTATTCTTTCACAAACTGCAGTACCTGTTTTTCGCTGCCGCTTTGCAACCGCAGCCAGTATTGCCCCGCCGGTAAATTTTGTACAGGGATGGTTATGGTTTGGTTGGATGTTGAGAGATTGTTCAACTGTTTCACCGTTTGCCCGGCGCTGTTTATGATCTGCACATTCATTTTATCAAACGAACTATTCAACTGCAATTGCAACACATCGGTTGTTGGGTTGGGGAAGACCAGAATTTCTGTTGTACCATTGTTCTGTAGCTGCTGAATATTGCTGTATTCAATTTGCCCGGCCTCGCCTTTTATTTTCAGGCGGTAGAATTGTTTTTTGCTTGTGGCATTGTTATCAATAAAACTATAGGATTGCCGGCGGGGGCTATTTTTTGCAGGAAGGGTACTGATGGAATAAAAATTAAATCCATCCAGACTTTTTTCTATATCAAAGCAACAAAGACCACTTTCCTTATCAGTGGTGAAACCAAGCTGTGCTGTTTTACCTTTTTGTAACCACGATGCATCAAAAGAAATTAGATCAATGGGCAATGCGCCCAGACTGTTGCCATCAATAACTGCCGATACGTTCCGCCACGGCCCGTACCCCTGGCCGGTGATAGCGGTAACGGGATCATATTTAACCCTGGCCCTTAGCTTTGTGTACTTGCCACCCCAGACTTTATTAACAAGGTTTTTTAATTCAACTCCGGTAAGCCCAAGATCGGTATAGCCACTTTGTTGTGCTGTAAAGAAAGTGCTGTTTGTAATTGGGTTGCCGTTGTAGGCTTCATAATGGAGCCTTGTTTCCCAAACCAGTTTACCTTTTACTTTTCCTAAAAAAGATTTTGCAAAAAGCCCGGCTCCAAAATTGTCTAAAATAATATTGCTGCTGCTGATGGGGGTGCTCAGATCAGCATTATACATGCGGAGGTTGTTGCGCTGGTTGGATGTTGAGTCATTACCATTATATACAAATGCTCTTCCCTCACCAACATTGCCCATATCGGTATAACCATAAGCCCCAATGATTACATCACTGTATCCATCGCCGTTTATATCGCCGGCGCCTGCAACCGAAACGCCAAAGAACGCATTGGCCTGGTCTGCATCATCGGGAACACTATTGGAAATACCAGATAATCCGGAAGCCGAACCATGATAAATATAAGCCCGGCCTTCGTTTACAAAGTCGTCGTCATATTGATAAGCCCCGATAATTACATCGCTATACCCATCACCATTTACATCACCGGCACTTGCAACCGAGTGGCCAAAAAATGCATTAAGCTGGTTGGATTCATCAAGAGTAGTGTTAGGAGCGGCAGGCAGACCTGCTGGTGACCCGTGATATACAAATGCCCTTCCTTCATTTGCAAAAACATCATCGTAACTATTTGCCCCAATGATCACATCACCATACCCATCACCATTTACATCGCCGGCACCTGCAACCGAAAATCCAAAATTGGCATTTAACTGATTGGCATTATCCAGCACACTGGTTGGCATGACCGAAACTCCGGTTGCAGAACCATAGTAAACAAAAACCCTTCCCTCATTTGCAAAAACATCATCATAACTACTTGCACCTATAACCACATCACTATACCCATCACCGTTTACATCGCCGGCAGAAGCTACAGAAATTCCAAAATTGGCGTTTAACTGGTCAGCATCATCAGGCATACTGTTTGGTGTTATGGATAACCCGGTTGCAGAACCATGATAAACAAAAGCCACTCCTTCATCTGAAAACATATCGTCAAACAGGTAGGCCCCAATGATCACATCACCGTATCCATCATCATTTACATCACCTGCAGAAGCTACAGAAATTCCAAAATGGGCCCCGGCCTGATCGGCATCATCGGGGGTACTGTTTGCCGTTAATGATAACCCGGTTACAGAGCCATGATATATAAACGCTCTTCCTTCATTAATAAACACCCCTTCATCATATTGTGGAGCACCCACAATTACATCGCTGTACCCATCACCATTTACATCACCAGCACTGGCTACGCTCCAGCCAAAATAGGCCAGTGCCTGATCAGTTTCATCCATCGTGCTGTTAGGTATTGCTGAAAGGCCGGTTGCAGAACCATGATAAACAAAGGTCCTGCCTACATTGGCATTGGCCCCCTCGTCGTATTGCGGTGTGCCAATTATCACATCGCTGAACCCATCGCCATTTACATCCCCAGCCGAGGCTACACTCCAGCCAAAATTTGCATCAGCCTGATCCGCATCATCGGGTGTGCTGTTGGGTGTGGCCGATAAACCAGCGGCGGAACCATGATACACAAAGGCCCTGCCTTCATCGGTATTCGCCCCGTCATCGTAATCTTGTGCTCCAATAATAACATCACTATATCCATCACCATTTACATCACCGGCACTGGCTACGCTAATGCCAAATTGTGCATTTACCTGGTCAGCATCATCTGGGGAGCTATTAGGTGTGACCGATAAACCAGTGGCGGAGCCATGGTATACAAAGGCCCTGCCTTCATCAGTATTAGCTCCATCATCGTAAGTTAGTGCTCCAATAATTATATCGCTATATCCATCGCCATTTACATCACCGGCACTGGCTACGCTATAGCCAAATTGTGCATCTGCCTGGTCAGCATCATCTGGGGTACTATTGGGTGTGGCCGATAAACCAGCGGCGGAGCCATGGTATACAAAGGCCCTGCCTTCATCAGTATTAGCTCCATCATCATATCGATTAGCCCCAATAATAACATCGCTATATCCATCGCCATTTACGTCACCAGCAGATGCTACTCTAATGCCAAATTGTGCATTTGCCTGGTTAGCATCATCTGGTGTGTTATTGGGTGTGGCCGATAAACCAGCGGCGGAGCCATGATACACGAAGGCCCTGCCTTCATTAATATTGGCCCCATCATCATATAGAATTGCTCCAATAATTACATCGCTATATCCATCGCCATTTACATCACCGGCGGAGGCAACACTAGCTCCAAAAAGTGCAACCGCTTGGTCAGCATCATCGGGTGTGCTGTTAGGTGTGGCTGATAAACCAGCGGCGGAGCCATGATACACGAAGGCTCTGCCTTCATTAGTATTAGCCCCGTCATCGTAAGCTTGCGCTCCAATAATTACATCGCTATATCCATCGCCATTTACATCACCAGCACTGGCTACGCTAATGCCAAATGCTGCATCTCCCTGGTCAGCATCATCTGGTGTGCTATTGGGTGTGGCCGATAAACCAGATGCGGAGCCATGATACACGAAGGCCCTGCCTTCATCAGTATTAACTCCGTCATCGTAAGCTCGTGCTCCAATAATTACATCGCTATACCCATCACCATTTACATCACCAGCACAGGCTACACTTCTGCCAAATTCTGCATTTGCCTGGTCAGCATCATCTGGTGTGCTATTGGGTGTGGCCGATAAACCAGCGGCCGAGCCATGGTATACAAAGGCCCTGCCTTCATTATTATTAGCTCCATCATCAAAAAAAATAGCTCCAATAATTACATCGCTATATCCATCACCATTTACATCGCCTGCAGAGGCTACGCTAAACCCAAAAAGTGCATTTGCCTGGTTAGCATCATCGGGGGTGCTGTTAGGTGCATTACTTAAAGGATCAATGGTAATCGGGTAAACGGCGCCCTTAGTTTGTACCTGTATGTAAAATTTATTTCTTTTTGCTTTTAAGATTGATGCGTTCAATGACTTCCCGTTCGCATCCCAAACCTTTAACTGCTCATAATTAAGCACATTTGTTTTTTTATGAAAGAACTGCAACTGGTTGCCGTGCAAATAAGTTTTAAGTTTTGTTTTAATGCTGAAATTTATTTTCAGTTCATCACCATTGCTTAAAGGAGAATGCACGATAAAATTCTGCCGCATGCCTTCATCTTTGTTGAAGTACTGCACAGTTATTTTATCTGTAATGAACTCAGCTTTATTATCTGCAACCTGCCAGGTTCCTTTGCCCAACAGGGTCTTATCAAGATTAAATTTTATTTTCCAGCCGGGGATGTTTTTATATTTTATTCCATCAGGCCTTTGTAAAGGATTGTATTCACCAATAGGTATTTGTGTTGTTCTTGGCTCAACAGTAAAACCCCTATCGTTATAAAAAAAGCGGAGATTATTTTTCCGGTTGGGTGTGCAGTAGGCTTTCAGTTTTTCTTCCCACTTAAAATGGTATTCGCTTTGGCGTACGTTTTCCTTGGCAGTTGCCATCCAGTTCTGGCTCCAGGCCTCGGTTGATTTTTTTTCAGTCTCAAAAAGATTTACCGTGATGGTATTTTTATATGGAAAGAAAGGTGCCAGCTTTTTGGCAGCATTATCAATTTTACATTCGGGAGCATAAATATTTTGCGAAAGCGGCATAAATGCTACTGCCGTTGCTATGGTTAAAATTTTATACATCCTTACTTATCTTTTAATAAGCCAACAGATATATAAATATAAAACAAAAAGCAGCTATTAATAGCTGCTTTTTAGTAAATGGTTGAACAAGCCTGATTATTCTATTACTTTATAATCTTTGAACAGGTTCACTTTCGTTGCCTCCACTTGTTGGCGGTATACCGCCCATTTGCTGGTATAAAAATCATTGATCTTCCCTATGATTCCTTTCACTGCAGTTTCTGCATTTTCAATTAGTGTTATAACCTGTTGACCCGGGGCTACCATTTTACTGCCAATAGATTGCTGGGCAGTTTGCAGTATGGTCATAACCGTTGTTTCAAAAGGGCTCCTCGTTATCCCTTGCTTGTCGCTTGTCTTTCCGTTTATCAACTCACGTATACTTTTTATTTCATCCTGCATTTTTGTTGTTGATTTTCTCAATGAGTCAACCTCCTTCCCTTCAACCCCTCTAATTTGTGATTGTATTTTTGTCAACAGTTCATCGCTTTCTGTAAGCTGATCCATTCCTGTGTTTAATTTATCCGATGATTTTCTTAACCGGGCATGCATTTCACGCTGTGCCAGTTTTACATCATTTCTATTACCTAATCTTGGATCGTCATTTACTGTAATAAAAGTAGAATCGGAGCCCCCTGCATAGGACAAGACCAACTTATAAATTCCGGGCAATACCTGGAACCCCCCAGGCTCCTGTGCCCCGGGCAGGGGTTTGGGAGAGCCAGGTTGACGAAATCCTTTTTCTTCCATACCCCAATATGTCCTGTTGAAGCCGCTATCAACAGCCCAACGCATTGAGCGTATCAACTCATTATTTGAATTGTATATTCTCACCATTGCACTATCCGTTCTCCTGCCGCCTCCCTGGTTTCCACCTCCCCGTCCTCTTCCGCCTTGCTGAATAGGAGCCTGTTGCCTTGTTGCTGTATCTGCTGACCGTTTGGTTGTGGTATCTTGTTTTGGCTTATTAATGAAGAAAGAAACTTCAGCGCCACGCCTCCTGTTCTGGGCATCATATAAACCATAAGTACTCCACTCATAACCGGTGGCTGCTTTATATTGTGCCTGGTAGGCATCCGGTGCTGCAAAAACAGTAACAGGAGTTGTAAATTTCATTCCTTTGTTTGCAGCCGCTTTTCTTAATGGCCTTATATCGTCCAGTACCCATAATGCACGGCCAAATGTTGCAATCACCAGGTCTGCTTCACGTTCCTGTATTGCAAAATCATAAGTGGAAACAGATGGATAACCATTTTTAAATTGTTCAAACGAATTTCCATTATCAAGGCTTATCCATAAACCATTTTCGGTACCCACAAAAATTAAATTAGGCTCCGTTGGATCCTGCTGTACACATAAAGCATAACCCTTCATTTTATTTTCATCGATCATTCTTGTCCAGGTTTTACCATAATCTGTCGTACGGAAAATATAGGGTCTCATATCGCCCCGGCGGTAATCATTTGCCACAACAAATGCTTCACCGGCATTATATACAGATGCTTTTATCTGGGGTATCCAGCAACCAGCCGACATGCCCGGAATTTTTCCGCGGAAGCTAGTCCATGTTTTTCCGCCATCCCTGGTGAGCTGCACGTTACCATCATCAGTTCCAACCCAGATAGTACCCTGTTCTTTTTTTGAAGGCTCAATGGTAAGAATAGAGCAATGTGTTTCTGCGCCGGTAATATCTAAGGTTAAACCTCCGGTATTTTGAAACGCAGCAATTTTTACCGAATCATTTACGGTAAGGTCAGGAGAAATAATTTCCCAGGTCACTCCTTTATCGCCGCTGCGGTGAACAAACTGGCTTCCGTAATAAATTGTTTTTTTATCAAAAGGACCCTGTGCTATTGCAGAATTCCAGTTGAAACGCAATTTTAAATTTGGATCCAGTGCCGGAGGCCTGATAGACCAGCCTTCTCCTGTTTTCCAGTTTCTTCTTCCAACACTTCCTCCCTGGCTCATACTATACACCCAATTTGCATCTTCGGGATCGGGTATCACATCAAAACCATCGCCACCACCAACATTGTTCCAGTAGTAATTTCTTATGCCGCCGTTTGTCCATGTATAAGCAGGGCCATGCCAGCTTCCGTTATCCTGCATACCGCCCATTACGTTGTAAGGAATTTCATTATCAACATTTACATGATAAAACTGCCCCACCGGAATTTTTTCGTCAAACACCCATGTTTTACCACGATCTCTTGAAATTCCAATACCCCCATCATTACCCTCAATTATTAAATTCGGATCTTCAGGATTGATCCACCATGCATGGTGATCGGGATGAATGCCCGAGTAAGGAATCATAGTTGAAAAAGATTTACCACCATCCTCGCTGAAGGTTATTGTTGAATGCACGTCATAGATCCTGTTCTCATTTTTTGGGTCCACATAAATTTCCTGGTAATAAAAAGGTCGGTCTGTTATCTGTGCCGCATCGCTGTTTACAAGCGTCCATTTAAAACCCCCATCATCACTTTTGTACAAACCATTTTTTGTAGCCTCCACTTTTGCATACACCCTGCTTGGCATGCTGCGACTGAAAGCAACCCCAATTCTTCCAAGTTGCCCATCAGGCATCCCGGCTTCTTTATCTAACTGTTTCCAGTTTTTTCCACCATCAACTGTTATAAATAAACCACTTCCTTTTCCACCGCTCTTTAAATTCCATGGTGTTCTTCTGAATTGCCACATGGCCGCAACCAGTTTATTCGGATTAGAAGGGTCTATTACCAGGTCAGCACAACCGGTTGTATCATTGGCATACAAAATTTTACTCCAGGTTTCTCCGCCGTCTGTTGTTTTAAAAACGCCCCTGTCAGGATGCTCCGCATAAGGATTACCTATTGCTGCTGCATAAACCGTATTAGGGTTTGTTGGGTCAATCACTACACGATGAATACAGATGGTCTTATCAAGCCCCATTTTTTTCCACGTCTTCCCTGCATCCAGGCTTTTATAAATGCCTGCACCAAGGTTAAGGGAGTTTCTTGGATTACCCTCGCCTGTACCCACCCATACAACAGAGGGGTTGGATTGCTGAATAGCGATAGAGCCAATATTCTGTATAGGCTGTTCATCAAAAACCGGTGACCAGGTTTGACCACTGTTTTCGGTTTTCCATACACCACCGCTTGCTGCACCCACATAAAATATATTTGGATTAGCAACTACTGCATCAATAGCCGTAATTCGTCCGCTCATACCAGCCGGGCCAATGTTGCGGGGTTTTAAATTTTTAAACTGGTCAAGCGAAATTTTTTGAGCAGTACTTATATTACTGATCAGCAGAATGCCGAAAAAAAGCAGCAGTAGTTTTTTCATTGTTAAGTTTTGAACAATGAAGGTGCAAAAAAAACACTGATAGTGCAAATGAAATGTACAGGCGGTTTATTATTTACCGGCGCCGTTTGCTTTTTCAAAATCAAGAATAACAGAATTGATACAATAACGCAAACCTGTGGGTGGCGGGCCATCTTCAAAAACATGACCAAGGTGGGCTTTGCAGCGGCCACACATCACTTCGGTACGTCTCATACCATGGCTGTTATCAGGCGCATAGATGATACTCCCCTTGCTGATGGGCTCAAAAAAACTGGGCCAGCCGCAATTGCTTTCAAACTTACCATTACTTTTAAACAGGGGGTTACCACATGCAGCACAATTGTAAGCCCCGATCTCTTTATGGTCCCAGAACTTTCCGGTAAAAGCCCTCTCTGTTCCTTTTTCCCGGGCAATATTGTACACATCAGCAGGTAATATTTTTTTCCAATCTTCATTACTTATATTCACTTTCGAAGTATCGGTGTTTGAATAAACCGTATTTTCTTTTTTAGTGCTATCCATTTGATCTGTTTTATTTGGTTTAGCTGAAGGACCGGCACAGCCGGTTAATATAACTATAAAAATGATCGTACTGTAAAATAGTGGCCTCATATAATCTTCAACAAATTTCGTAATAAATAGTTCCTTAATGTACGCAAAGCCGGGGTTTCAGGATTTTGACAGGATTAAACCTGCTGTTAATGAATATTTAAAGTTCGATTACTATATTTGCTATCTTCATACGGACAGCAAGTAAAATATGTTTAACCTGATATTATTTGGCCCTCCCGGCAGTGGCAAAGGAACGCAAAGCGAAAAACTAATTGCAAAGTACGGCTTAAAACACCTTAGTACCGGCGACCTGTTGCGTAATGAAATAAGCCGGCAAACCCCGCTGGGAAAAGAAGCACAAAGTTTTATGGATAAGGGCCGGCTGGTTCCCGATGAAGTGGTTATTGGAATGATAAGTTCGGCGCTGGACGAAAACCCGGCAGCAAAAGGGTTTTTATTCGATGGTTTTCCAAGAACGGCAGCCCAGGCCGAGGCGCTGGACAAGTTACTGGAACTAAAAGAGGCGCCTATTGCTGCTATGCTGGCACTGGAAGTGAGCGAAGAAGAGCTGATAAAACGATTGTTGAAAAGGGGGCAAACCAGCGGAAGGAGCGATGATAATAATGAAAATGTGATCAGGGCAAGAATACTTGAATACCGCAACAAAACCGAAATGGTTGCCGATTATTATAAGCAATTTGAAAAAGTGGTAATCGTGAAAGGAGAAGGTACAGTGGATGAAATATTCAACCGCCTTTGTAAGGAAATTGATGAGCGTACCTGATCATTTCGCCGGTAATAAAAGATGAAGCATTTCGAATTACCGGGATGCTTTTTTGTTTTACATTGTGTGGCTAAATCAGTGTCATGGATCAGGAGAAATTAAAATTCATTACAGAAGAATATATCTCACTCGTTAAAAATTTACAGCCTGGCGCAATGGGTAAGTGGGGTAAAATGAACTGCCAGCAAATGGTAGAACACGTGGCAGCCTTCTTTTATGTATCCATCGGAAAAATAAAATTTGACCTGGTTACTCCCGAAGAGCACCTTCCCAAATTCAAAGAGTTTCTTTTAAGCGATAAACAATTCAGGGAAAACACCAGGGCGCCTTTAACTGTTATAGGAGAGGAGACCTTACCATTAAGGTACGCAACAATGGAAGAAGCAGTTGAAAACCTGTCGGGATCTGTTGCTGCTTTTGAAGCATATTTTAAAGAAAACCCTTATAAAAAAACAATGCACCCCGTTTTTGGTGAACTGAATTTTGAAGAATGGGTACTGCTGCACTATAAGCATGTAACACATCACCTCCGGCAGTTTGGACTGATTTGATCCGGCTCTTTTAAATTAAACGTAAGCATGAAACTTGAAAACTATATAACAGGCAAATGGATAACAGGCGATGGAGATGGTCAGCAACTCTTCAATGCGGTGACCGGAGAGCCTGTGGCAAGCGCAAGCACAAAGGGACTCGACTTTAAACAAATACTGGAATATGGAAGAGAGGTTGGTAATCCCGCCCTCCGCAAAATGACATTTCACGCAAGAGGCAATATGCTGAAATCGCTTGCACTGCACCTTCGGAACCATCTCGATAAATTTTACAAAATATCTTACCAGACAGGCGCCACAAAAGCTGATAGCTGGGTTGATATTGAAGGCGGTATTGGTAATTTATTTGCCAACGCATCATTGCGCAGGAAATTTCCGGATGAGGTTTTTTGTGTTGATGGCGATAGCCACAACCTTAGTAAGAACAACACATTCATGGGCACACATATACTTGTACCCAGGGAAGGTGTGGCTGTTCATATTAACGCATTTAATTTTCCTGTGTGGGGTATGCTGGAAAAAATTGCTGTGAACCTGTTGGCTGGCATGCCCTGCGTTGTAAAGCCGGCAACAGTTACAAGCTACCTGACTGAAGCTGTTGTAAAAGAGATAATCGCTTCAAAAATTCTGCCTGAAGGCGCCCTGCAACTTATTTGTGGCAATGCAGGCGATATGCTTGACCATATGACATCGCAGGATGTAGTTACGTTTACAGGCTCTGCATCAACTGGGTTGTTATTAAAATCCAATGCTAATATTTTAAAAGAGAATGTTCCTTTCAATATGGAAGCTGATTCTTTGAATTGCATCGTTCTTGGAGAAGACATAACACCCGATAAGCCTGAATGGGAAATTTTTATAAAAGAGATCAGAAAAGAAATGACACTAAAGGCAGGCCAGCGATGCACAGGCATCCGCCGGATCTTTGTTCCTGAAAATAAAATGGAAGAGGTATGGAAAGCGATTTCATCGTCTCTTTCTCAAACAACCATTGGCAATCCATTGAATGAAAAAGTAAGAATGGGTTCACTGGCCGGGCAAACACAGCGAAACGAAGTAAAAGAACAGGTACAAAAATTACTGGCATCATCACAAATCATTTATGGTTCATTGGACAGCGTAGATGTGATAGATGCAGACGCAACCAAAGGAGCGTTCATGTCTCCGTTATTATTGATGAATGAAAAACCATTTGCATCAAAAGAAGTTCACGAAGTAGAAGCATTTGGCCCGGTAAGTACCATCATGCCATACAGGAATATGGACGAGGCGATTATTTTAAGCAAACTTGGAAAAGGAAGTTTATGTTCAACAATCGTTACAGCCGATAATAAAATAGCCCGGGGTTATGTAATCGGCGCATCAACACATCATGGAAGAATGCTGATATTGAATAATGAATGTGCGAAGGAAAGTACAGGCCACGGCTCACCACTACCGTTGCTGATACACGGCGGACCTGGCAGGGCCGGGGGCGGAGAAGAAATGGGCGGATTAAGGGGCGTTAAACATTATTTGCAACGTACAGCATTACAGGGATCGCCAACAACCATTACTGCCATTACAAATATTTACCAGCAATATGCTGCAGGCAAAAAACCGGGCAAACATCCATTCAAAAAATATTTTGAAGAACTGCAGATCGGCGACCAGGTCATCACAGAAAAAAGAGTTATCACCAGTGAAGACATCGACAGATTTGCCGACATCAGCGGAGATCACTTTTATGCCCATATTAAAACAACGGATTTTGAGGGAACCATGTTTGAGCAACAGGTAGCGCATGGGTATTTTATTATGAGCCTTGCTGCCGGGTTATTTGTAGACAGCTATGAAAAAAACCCCGTGTTATTGAATTATGGCATTGATGAACTGCGGTTTACCAAACCTGTTTATCCCGGGGCTGAAATTCATATACGCTTTACCTGTAAGGAAAAACTACCGAATGATAAACGTGTTATAGAAAAGCAGGAGGATGTTAAGCGGGGAGATGATATTGATAAAGGAATTGTTAAATGGCTGGTGGAAATGATCGATGAGACCGGTGAAATAACGGGGGTTGCTACAATTTTAACAATGGTGGCCAGAAAAAATCAGTAAACCTTATACATCAATAACCGAAAATTATATTTTATGAACAGCGGAGAATATGTATCTACCCATATTGAACACGGGATCAATACTATTGAATTTTTTCATCCACAAAGCAACTCGTTGCCCGCAAAGATACTGGAAGACTTAGCAAGAGAAATTCATTTTGCCGGAACACACGAAGAAACGAAAGTGATCATATTGAGGAGTGCCGGAGAAAAAACATTTTGTTCCGGAGCAAGTTTTGATGAACTGACATCAATAAAAAATGAAAAAGAAGGGTTGAGGTTCTTCAGCGGCTTTGCCAATGTAATCAATGCTATGCGAATGTGCCCCAAATTCATTATTGGACGCATACAGGGAAGGTGTGTGGGAGGAGGTGTAGGGCTTGCAGCATCTGTTGATTATGCCATTGCAACATCCAAAGCAGAAATAAAATTAAGCGAACTGGCTGTTGGCATTGGCCCTTTTGTAGTTGGCCCGGCAGTGGAAAGAAAAATAGGAACGGGAGCTTTTAGCGCATTGGCTATTGACGCTACCTCATGGAGAAGCACCGATTGGGCAAAAAGAAAAGGCTTGTTTGCCGAAGTACATGAAAGCATTGAAGGGATGGATGAAGCGGTGTATCGGTTGGCCAATACATTAGCACATTCCAATCCGGCAGCAATGGGCGAAATGAAAAAAATATTCTGGAGAGGCACAGAGAATTGGGATGAACTGTTGAAAGAACGGGCCGCCATAAGTGGAAACCTGGTGTTGAGCCAATTTACAAGGAACGCAATTGAAAAATTCAAAGTAAAATGAACCAAACCCTCTTCCTATTGTTATATCAATGTAAAATTTTACAAACCTTTTGTATTGTTTTCACATAAAGTTTGGATAGGAAAGAGTTGTGCACTATTTTGCAGCCCTTGAATGACAAAAGGAAAAAAAACATATACTGGTTTACAATTATGCTCAGCGGTTCTGATGATACTGTGCCTGATGTGGCTTACGGTATCCACCCCTTTTGTTTATTCAAGCCAGTTGGAGCAGGATAAAGGCCATAAATCATCATCTGCCGAAATGCCCTTGGCAGGCACTGAAGAAGAAGCTAAGGGTCCTTTAACTAACAGTGCAGAAGAAAAAACACCAAAAAGCCTCAATTCTTTTTTAGAGGAATACCTGCACGACCATTACAAAACCGTTGATCTGTTTTCAGCAGCACTGCAATATCACAAAAATGAAAATGCAGGCATTTATATTGCATTTCACGCCGAACTTCACGTTCCTCCACCCAACATACTGTAGTTTTATTTATCCTTAATGGCGCTGCTTTGTGCCAATTCACTTTGTATTATGATGCAACCTTGTTATCATTTATGATGGTAATACTATTCTTTTAAATTAAATAAAAACAGTTTTTCATGAAGAACAGCAACTTGTTTAAAGAAATTAAAAACGACCTGCCGGCAAGTATTGTGGTATTTTTTGTAGCAGTTCCTTTATGCCTTGGTATTGCACTGGCATCCGGAGCGCCACTTTTTTCCGGCATCATTGCAGGAATTGTAGGAGGAATTATTGTAGGTATGGCAAGTGGCTCATCATTGGGGGTTAGCGGTCCTGCTGCCGGCCTTGCAGTAATTGTATTAACTTCTATTGCCACCCTGGGTTCCTGGCCTGCTTTTTTACTGGCGGTTGTAATAGCCGGAATTATTCAACTTGCACTCGGCTTTGTGAAAGCCGGTTTTATTGCCTACTTTTTTCCCTCTTCGGTTATAAAAGGGATGCTTACCGGTATAGGGCTTCTTATTATTTTAAAACAAATTCCACACGCATTAGGCTGGGATAAAGACACAGAAGGAAATGACGCTTTCCTCCAGGCCGACGGACAAAATACTTTTTCAGAGATAGCAAAAGCTTTGGATTTTATTACACCGGGCGCTGTTTTGATTGCAGGCATTTCCTTAGCTATATTGATATTGTGGGATTCGGTGCTAACCAAAAAGCATAAGATTTTTCAGTTGATACAAGGCCCCATTGTTGTTGTTATACTTGGTATTTTAATGAATTATTTGTTTAAATCGGGAACACTTGATTTTAGTTTGGCAGAAGACCAGGTTGTTAAGCTTCCGGTAGCAAATAATTTAACCGAGTTTTTCAGCCAGTTCACTTTCCCTGATTTTTCAGCCATTACAAATTTTGAAGTTTGGAAGGTTGCCATCGTATTGGCCATTGTTGCCAGCCTGGAAACATTGCTGAGCGTAGAAGCTACAGATAAAATGGACCCCGATAAAAGAATTACCCCTACCAACAGGGAATTAAAAGCCCAGGGCTTGGGAAATGTATTTTCAGGATTAATAGGCGGCTTGCCTGTTACACAGGTTATCGTACGTAGTTCGGCCAATATTACTTTTGGAGGCAAAACAAAACTATCTGCCATACTGCACGGTATATTTTTATTGATAAGCGCTATTACTATTGCCAGTGTGTTGAACATGATTCCGCTTGCCAGTTTAGCAGCCGTTTTATTAATGGTAGGATATAAACTGGCAAAACCCGAACTGTTTAAAAAAATGTACAAATTGGGTTGGGAACAGTTTATTCCCTTTGTAGCCACTGTTGTAGGTATTTTGCTTACCGACCTGCTGAAAGGAATTACAATCGGCATGCTATTCGGTATTTTTTATACACTCCGTCACAGCTATCGGAATTCTCACTACATGAAGGAAAGAGTAACAACTGAAGAAGGGCATGAAGTGCACCATCTGGTGCTTGCCGAAGAGGTTTCCTTTTTTAATAAGGGAAGCGTGATAAAAGAGCTGGAAGAGATACCCGATAATTCAAAGGTTATTATTGATTGTACCAATTCCAAATCCATTGCATACGATGTGGTAGAACTTATCCGTGATTTCAGAAGCAATGCAAAAACAAGAAACATAAATGTTGAAACGGTCAATTTTATTGAACCGACATAAAAAAATTTAAAAAAAACTAAACAAACAAATTTAAAATGAGAGCTCATACAAAAGAAACACAAGCCAGTTTAACCCCCCGGATGGCATTGGAAATTTTACAGGAAGGAAACGGGCGGTTTGTTAAAAACTTAAAAGCACAAAGAGATTTATTGGGGCAGGTAAATGCCACCCGTGACGGACAATGGCCATTTGCCACCATACTTAGTTGTATTGACAGCCGCACCGGCGCAGAATTAATTTTTGACCAGGGGCTCGGAGATGTTTTCAGTATTCGTATTGCCGGTAATATTGTTAATACAGATATATTAGGGAGCATGGAGTTTGCCTGTAAAGTAGCAGGTTCGAAATTGATAGTAGTTCTTGGACACACCAAATGCGGTGCAGTTAAGGGAGCCTGCGACCATGTGGAAATGGGGAACCTTACCGAGTTATTATCTAAACTGCAACCCGCTGTTTATGCTGAATCTGAAACAACCGCCTCCGATAAACGGAATTCAAAGAATGGTAGATTTGTTGAAAATGTTGCTTCGCTAAATGTAAGGCGTGGCGTGAAGAGTATTATTGAACGCAGTTTTATTCTGGAAGAAATGCTAAACAATGGAGAAATAGGTATAGTTGGAGCCATGTATAATATAGACTCGGGTAAGGTGGAATTTTACAAAGACGTATCTTATATAAAAGATGAAAAAAACCCAAAATTCAATCTGGCCGAGCTGAGGCATTAATTTCATTACCGGGTTGGGTATCATTTACCCAACCCATTTTATTTTAATTATGAACAACCATTCATTTAATGAAGCACATGTAATTCATGAACTGAAGCATTTTCTGCCTTCGCAACAGGCACTAAAGGATTTTATTCATCATAATTCCCTGCATGCTTTTCAGCATATGAAATTTTATGAAGCCATTTTCAAGGCATCAAAGATATTCGGCTTCCAGGTTCATCTGCAATTGACCGAATACAGGGAGATGTACAAGACCGGCCGCATTCGTGAAGATATCCTGCAGATGGTTATCGCTAATAAGAAAGGCAAACAAGCAGTTGCAGAATGGCGACAAAAACTTACAGGTAAAGAATATGATACTATCAATCATCCACGCATAGGGCAGTTGAGAAAATACTGGAAGGAGATTTACCACCTGGACTTGGATAATAAAGTTCACCCGCTGCTGTTCCGCATCCTTTGTGCTTTTTTAGACCAGGGGATTGCTGTTGAAAGGTTTCCGGTTGCCAACAGATCATTTATTGAAAGTATAAAGGAGCTGGAGCAAAAAAGTTTTGTCAGTTTTTTTAAAACAAAAAGGGTAAAACAAAAATTCCTTTCCGGAAACTATTCCATAACAGAACTTTTGAAAACGATTGTGGGCAAAGAAGAGTATTTTGAACAGTATTTATTTGACCAGCAGTTTGCCCATCACGGATGGAGCGGCTTTGCCTCAGCTGTTGAAGACAATCCGCAAACCCTGCTCGATAAAAAAATAATTACACTAAAAGAGCTGGTAGAGTTTGAATTACTAATGGAGCTGGATTCCCTGAATTACCACCTTGGAAAAAAGTGGCAGCCATTAACAAATCATCTTACAAGTCCACCTGTTGATCTTTTTGCCGATTTACCAAAGAGGGAATTTACTGAAGTAATAGAACTATGGCAGGATGCATTTGAATGGAGTTATTATGATTCAGTACTTAAAGGGATTCAATTAGCATCAATAAACCCAGTCAAAAGAGAACCAACCTTCCAGGCCATTTTTTGTATTGATGAAAGGGAAGACTCTATCCGTCGGCACATTGAAGCGGTAGATAAATATTGTGAAACATTTGGAGCCCCTGGCTTTTTTGGAGTAGAATTTTATTTTCGGCAACAAGGAAGTAAATTTTATGATAAGCTATGCCCTGCGCCGGTAACACCCAAATACCTGATTAAGGAATATGATGCATTAGAGCCACGAAAAAATGAACCGATCTATACCAAACTAACCCATGGATTTTTTACCGGCTTTGTTTTAAGCATTACTTACGGGTTTTGGGCGCTGGCAAAAAAAATGCAGATGATGTTCAGCCCCAAAATGAGCCCGGCTATATCCAATGCATACGGACATATGGACAGGCAATCTTCTTTGACTATTGAGAATAAAAGTATCAATGATGTGGAAAATGGATTACAGGTCGGCTATACCATTGATGAAATGGCGGCAAGGGCCGAAGGTTTTTTACGGGGCATTGGCCTGGTAAAAAATTTTGCATCTATCATCTATATTGTTGCCCACGGAAGCAGCAGTGCAAATAATCCACATCACGGAGCCCATGATTGCGGAGCTTGCAGCGGAAGGCCGGGCGCAACCAATGCAAGGGTACAGGCCTTTATCCTGAACCATAAAAAAGTAAGAGAAATACTGGCTGCAAAAGGAATTGAAATTCCAGGGACCACACAGTTTGTAGGAAGCATGCATGATACCGCAGCAGATGTGATTGGCTATTATGATGAAGGGCTTTTGAGTGTACCTAATGCAAGCGAGCACCTTATTAATAAACAGAATTTTGAAACAGCGCTAAACCTGAATGCGAAAGAAAGGAGCAGGCGTTTCGCATCCATTAACACAAAACAACAATTGGAGCAGGTGCGAAAAGCTATTCACGACCGTTCAGTTTCTTTGTTTGAACCAAGACCCGAACTTGGACACGGAACCAACACCCTTGCCATCATTGGCCGAAGGCAAACAACCAAAGGATTATTTCTGGACCGCCGGGCATTTTTAAACAGCTATGATTACGCCACCGACTCCGATGGAACGATCCTTACTGCCGTGACGCGTCCCATCGGGCTGGTTTGTGGTGGCATCAACCTGGAATATTATTTTTCAAGAGTGGATAACATTAAGCTGGGCGCCGGTACTAAGCTTCCCCATAATGTAATGGGCCTGTTTGGAGTAGCTAACAGCAGCGATGGCGACCTGCGACCCGGATTACCCTGGCAAATGATAGAAGTACATGACCCGGTAAGATTACTGGTGATCGTTGAACATAAACCTGAGATCGTTTTAAAGGCCATCCAGTCTTCTCCGGAAGTATTTGAATGGTATAAGAACGAATGGGTACATATCATAGCACTGCACCCCGGAGAAAAACAATTTTATTATTTCCGAAACGGAGAATTTGAAAAATATGAACCCATCACCGGTACAGGAGAAATAAAGACCATTCACAACATGGAAAAATTTATTGAGGGGGCAAAAGAAATGGAAACAAACCATATTGTACATGCAACAGAAGAAAACCTTCCGGTGTACTTGCTGGATTAGTTGTAAACGTAAACCGGATGCACAGTAAATAATTATCACCGAAAGAAATAAAACAAATGAACCAATTACTCATCTTATTCATAGGGCTGCCACTCCTGACTTTTTTCTTATCGTTGTTTTGGAAAAACAAAAGTGAAAAACCGATTGGTCTTATAGTCAGGGTTACCAAATTGTCTTATATTCTGCTGTCAGTATCATTTTTAATTTGGTGGGCAGTCAACGGTCTTGATCCGGTTAGTTATAAATTGGCAACGCTTTACCAGACCGATCATTTTGTTTTTGCCATTCAGCTGTATTACGATGAAATAACAGCAGTATTCAGTATTGTAGGCGCATTATTATTTTTTCTTGTAGCCACATTCAGCAAATATTATATGCACCGTGACCAGGGATATAAACGGTTTTTCAATACCATCTTGTTGTTTGCAGCAGGATATAATTTCATCATACTTTCCGGAAATTTTGAAACCCTTTTCATCGGCTGGGAAATAAAAGGCCTCTGCTCATTCCTGCTGATCGCTTTTTACCGCAACCGCTATCTACCGGTGAAAAATGCGTTGAAAACAGTTTCCAATTATCGGATCAGCGATGTGTCACTCATGCTTGCCATGTGGATGATGCACCACCTTACGCATCAGAACATTTCATTTACACAACTGAACGAAGCAAAAGCAATAGCTGCCCAGTCTGACCATGCAGGAACGGCTGTGTTCATTGTTTGTATGATCATACTTGCTGCTGCTGTTAAATCTGCACAATTTCCGTTCAGTACCTGGCTGCCGAGAGCTATGGAGGGTCCCACCTCGTCTTCGGCGATCTTCTATGGCTCACTCAGCGTGCATATTGGGGTTTTCTTTCTGCTACGTACCCATCCGTTCTGGGAAGATATGCTTTGGGCCAAGATAACCATCATTGTTATCGGGGCGCTAACGGCTATCATATGCACTTTAATAGCAAGGGTTCAACCAACAGTAAAAACACAGATCGCTTATTCTTCAGCAGCACAAATAGGGCTGATGTTTATTGAAACAGCGCTCGGCCTTCATTGGTTAGTGCTTATTCATTTTGCAGGCAATGCATTTTTAAGAACATACCAGTTACTGGTTTCTCCTTCGGTTTTAAATTACCTGGTGCACCACCAGTATTTTCATTACACAGCACCAGAACAAAAGCTGGTACCGGGTCCGAAAGCATCTTTTTACATACTGAATATTAAAGAATGGAACCTGGATACTATTATGTTCAATTATTTATGGAGCCCGTTTAAATGGATTGGCAAACAATTACAGTTTCTCGGATCTTTTATTGCTCTGGCAATATTCCTGTTTGCGGGCATCGGCGTTTTGGTTACCGGATATTTGTATCCCGAAATATTTAAACCGGGCAATGCTGCTTTCACGATCATTTTAATGAGTATCGCCCTGGCAATGATCCTTTTTTCTTTTTCAAACAGGCAATCAGCCATAAAAGCATGGGCCTGTTTGCTAGCTGGTCATATCTACATATTGGCGGCCATACTGCTTAATGCTGATCATATCAATGGTATTGAAACAATATTTTATTTAAGCGGAGTACTACCTGCCTTTTTACTGGGGTATTATTGTTTGCAAAAAATAAATACAATTGACCGGGATATTTCACTCAATTACTTTCATGGATATGCTTATGAACAGGAAACAACCAGCGTACTGTTTTTACTGGCAGCCCTGGGCATGCTTGGATTTCCTGTTACGGCAGCTTTTATAGGAGTGGATATCTTCTTCACTTATGTAGGAAGCAGCCAGGTGGTTTTGATCACACTGATGGCACTTTGCTTTTTATTTGTTGAACTGGCGTCATTCCGCATATTGCTCCGGATATTTTTCGGACCACATAAAAAATTATATCACCCTGTAGCATTCCGGAGTTCATAAATGAAAACAATTTTTTTACTTCCCTGCATATTTATTGCACAAGTGCTGTTTGCACAGAACAACAGGGAAAGCGATTTTAACAATATTAACTGGGGGCAGGTTTTTATAACTAAATCTCTCGGAAAAAAAACTGCTTTGCTGGCAGAATATCAATGGCGCCGTTCAGAGGGATTAAGAAATGGGCAACAGGGCTTGTTCAGAACAGCGGTTCAGTATAAACCCAACGATGCTTTTTCTGCTGCTATTGGTTATGCTGAGGTGGAAACTTTTGCTTATGGCGATTACCCTATTGCCGCCAACGGAACGTTTCCGGAGCATCGTTTGTTTGAGCAGGCAATATTGAAACAAAATATCAGCAAACTTTTCATCATCAGCCGGCTGAGAATTGAGCAACGCTGGTTGGGCGTTGTAAAGCCCGGTACAAAAAGGGAAATAGAAAGGTGGAATTATTTAAACAGGTTCCGCTATTTGCTAAAACTGCAATACCCTCTGACTAAAAATATATATGCCTGGTTTAGCGATGAACTGTTTATTGGCGCAGGAAAAAATGTAGGAGTAAATATATTTGACCAAAACCGTTTACATGCCTGCATAGGGTATAAAATAAACAAGGCGCTAAGTACGGAGGCTGGCTATATTAATCAAATACTGCAACAAGGCAGAATGGTGAACAATAGAACCATCATTCAGCGAAACAATGGAATTATCCTGGCGTTACTTGCAAACTTTTAAATATTCAACCCGCCACAGGCACTAATGACCTGCCCTGTAATATAACTCCCCATATCGCTTGCCAGGAACAGGCATACATTGGCGATATCTTCTGTGGTTGCAAACCTACCTAAAGGAATATCAGCTTTATATTTTTCGGCACCCTCGCCTTCTTTCAAATAGCTTGTCATATCTGTTTCTACAAAACCTGGAGCTATTGCATTACAGCGGATATTGCGGCTTCCCAATTCCTTAGCAATGCTTTTAGTAAAACCGAGGATACCTGCTTTACTGGCAGCATAGCTGCTCTGGCCAGCATTACCCATCTCACCAATAACACTACTCATATTGATAATACTGCCGCTCCTTGCTTTCATCATGGGCTTTATCACATGCTTTGTCATGTTGAAAACACTTTTTAAATTCACCTGCATTACATCATCCCACTGCTCAGGCGTCATGCGTAGTAGTAAATTATCCCTGGAAATACCGGCATTGTTCACACAAATGTCTATTGTTCCAAAATTCTTTAATACATCATTTACCAAAGCTTCACAGGCCGAAAAATCGCCGGCATTGCTTTGATAAGCCCTTGCCTTTACGCCCATTGCTGTCAATTTTTCTTCGAGCACCTTTGCTTTTTCGGCGCTGCCATTGCTTATATAAGTAAAGGCCACATTACAACCGTGTTCTGCAAATTTTACTGCAATTCCTTCTCCTATACCACGTGCTGCACCGGTAATGACAGCTGTTTTTCCTTCAAGTAATTTCATATCGTTTTTTTATTTAGCCAGATTAATGGCAATGTTAAATAAAATAAATTTATAAATATACTCCAGAAACAATATCAGCGATAAGGAAAACAACAGGGCGTAAATAACACTGAACCACCGGCGAAAGCGAAAAAATCTCCTTGCCGCAACGGCTACATATAGGATGTAAACAGAAAAGATCAAGATGCTGGTTATGTTTTCGGAAGTATATGCATAAGACCCCACTATCAACCTGAATATGGCCAGCAGTAAAGGCAATAATAAAAAACCCCATAGCAGGAAAAAGGAACATAATTCGATGCTAAATACAAAATGATCAAAATACAAGTTTCTTTTTTTAAAGCCCAGCCCCCACGATATCATCGCCACGAAAGGAATAATAATAAACAACAGGAACTTGGATGTTTTTTCTCCGGCCCGGTGAAAGGCTCTTTCAAGTGATTCATGCCCGGCCCCGGTTTGTTCAATTATACTTGCCACTTTAGCAGCAGCATATTTTCCATAAAGCATATGATTTTCATGATACTTTAATTTCATGTTCAGCCCCTCAAACACCGGAAAAATAAGATACAGAATAACCAGGAGCAAGAAAAATGAAAGCGGCTTAAAATATTTTTTTCTTAACCCGTTGCAATAATCGGCCGACAGGTTGCCTGGCCGGGTAAAAACGGTTTTCAAGGTATTGAAGAAAGTGCCTTCAAAATGGGTGAGAAAGTGAAATGCTTCCGTAAACAAATGAGAAATTTTTTTATCCTTTTCGGTATAAATTTTTTCACCACAGGCATTACAAAATTTACCTGAAAACCGGTTGCTGCAGTTTTTACAAACATTCGGGTGAAGTATATCAGTCATTGTTTTAAAGGTTCATGATTTCTTCCAAAATAATCCGTTCATTACTCAACCTTGGCACTTTGTGCTGCCCGCCCAGTTTGCCTTTATGCTTAAGCCATTCATTAAATGTTCCTTTTGCCAGGCTGTGTATAACCGGTAATCTCAGGGCAATGTCTTTATGCCGCTTAGCTTCGTAATCGCTGTTCAGTTCTTTCAGGGCATTATCAAGTTCATAGGTAAAGGCGGTGATATTGCCAGGCGCCTTTTCAAACTCAATAAGCCATTCATGCGCCCCGTTGCTATGTTCGCTGAAATAAACCGGTGCGGCAGTATAATCGTTTACTATGGCATCAGTTTTTCCCGCCGCTATAGCGATCGCCTTATCGGTATTGTCAACAATCACCTCTTCACCAAAAGCGTTCATATAATGTTTCAGTCTTCCGCTTATTTTTATTTTATAAGGGTTAAGGCTGGTAAACTGTACCGTATCGCCTATAAGATAACGCCACAAACCTCCTGTAGTACTGATGATAAGGGCGTAGTTTTTTCCCATAACCACATCTTTTAAACCCACTGTCAACGGTTTCTTGTTTCCATATTCTTCCACGGGCATAAACTCGTAGAAGATACCATGTTCGGTAAATAACAGCATACCGTCATCATCCGGGCTCACCTGGGCGGCAACAAAACCTTCGCTGGCATTATAAATTTCCAGGTAATTTATTTTACTGCCAATGATCTTGTCAAACTGTTCTTTATACGGCACAAAAGAAACGCCGCCATTGATATAAAGCTCCAGGTTAGGCCACACTTCTTTTATGGTTGATTTACCCTTTATTTTTAAAATACGTTTCAGCAATAGGAGTGTCCAGGTAGGCACACCTGCCAAAGAAGTAACATTTTCACCGGCGGTAACCTGTGCAAGTTTTTCAATTTTATCTTCCCATTCATCCAGCAAGGCAACACTCAGTTCGGGAGTACGTATCCATTGTCCCCAAAAGGGAGAATTTTGCATGAGCACAGCGCTTAGGTCGCCATATTGTATCTCTTCATTTACTTTACTTATCTGGTGTGAGCCCCCAACCACCAGGCCTTTGCCGGTTAACAAATCACTTGAAGGAAAATTTTTGTAATAATTGCTTAAAACATCCTTGCTCGCTTTAAAATGATTGTCGTGTAAGCTTTCTTCACTGATGGGAATAAATTTACTTTTATCTGATGTGGTGCCCGATGATTTTGCAAACCATTTTACAGGTGTATTCCATAATACATTTTCCTCGCCGTCCATCATACGGAGGATATAGGGTTTTATATCATCATACTCATGTATAGGAATATTTTTTTTAAACTCCTTAAGGGTAAAAAGCTTCGAAAAATTATATTTTCTGCCAAATTCGGTGTATTGAGCTGCGGTAACCAGTTCCTGCAAAACTTCACGCTGGGCAGCTTCGGGATGGCTGCTCCAGTTCTCGATGCGCCACAAGCGCATACGGGCTAATTTAGATATGGCGGGAGAGAGGAATTTCATTTCACTGCCAAGATAAATAAATTATCGGGCAGCTTCATCATGTAAATAATCCTTGCGCTTCAGTTCAAAATTCTTGCCCAGGTACAAACGGCGAACCTGCTCATTACCCGCCAGTTCTTCGGCGGTACCATGGGTAAATATCTTTCCATCGATCAGCAGGTAAGCCCTGTCGCAAATGGAAAGCGTTTCATTTACATTATGGTCGGTAATAAGAATACCGATATTCCTGAACTTTAATTTAGCAACTATAGCCTGTATGTCCTCAACGGCAATGGGGTCAACACCGGCAAAAGGCTCATCCAGTAAAATAAACTTAGGGTCAACAGCCAGGGCACGGGCAATTTCTGTTCTTCTTCTTTCACCGCCACTCAATGTGTCGCCATTATTTTTACGTACCCGTTGCAGGTTAAATTCATCCAGCAAAGTTTCAAGCTTGTCTTTTTGCTGCTGCTTTTTAAGTTTTGTCATTTCCAACACAGCCAGAATATTATCCTCTACACTAAGCTTGCGAAACACGCTGGCTTCCTGCGGCAGGTAGCCAATTCCCATTTGTGCCCGTTTATACATGGGCAACCTGGTAATATTGATATCATTTAGAAACACTTCACCTTCATCGGGTTTTATCAACCCTACCACCTGGTAAAAAGAAGTTGTCTTACCGGCGCCGTTAGGACCCAATAAACCAACAATCTCACCCTGCTTCACATTAAATGAAACTTTGTTTACTACTGTGCGGCTACCGTAAACTTTTACAAGGTCTTTGGTATGTATGGTTAAATTCAAAACGGGAGTTTATTACAAAAATAGCGCAAACCGGTAATACAGTATTTTAACTTTTATATTTAACAGCAGTTTGTGTTTACTGTATACTTAGTTATGTTTGCAGATATATTACACAATGAAAGTAACAGACCACATAATTCAGGCAAAAAACACCCTTATCTCATTTGAAATTTTACCTCCGCTGAAGGGAAAAGGGATACAATCTTTATATCAACACCTTGACCCTTTGATGGAACATAAGCCTGCTTATATAAATGTTACTTACCATCGCAGCGAACATGTGTTTAAAAAAAATGCAGATGGGAGCTTTCAAAAAGTCATAGTGCGTAAAAGGCCAGGGACCGAAAGTATTTGCGCAGCCATCATGAATAAATACAGCGTGGATACCGTACCTCATTTGATATGCGGAGGTTTTGGCATTAACGAAACGGAAGACGCACTGATAAACCTGCATTATCTTGGTATTGACAATGTGCTGGTGCTACGGGGCGATGCCGCTAAAAACGAGAACGCTTTCTTACCTGAACCGGGAGGGCATAAATATGCAAGTGATCTTTTAAAGCAGGTGGTTGATCTGAACTCTGGCATTTACCTGGAAGAAGACCTGAAAGGAACCAGCCGCACCAAATTCTGTATTGGTGTTGCCGGTTATCCCGAAAAACATTTTGAAGCACCTAATATGGAAAGCGATCTGAACTACCTGAAAAAGAAAGTGGATATGGGTGCAGAGTATATTGTAACGCAGATGTTTTTTGACAATGAAAAATTCTATGCTTTTGTGAAGGCCTGTCGTGAACACGGGATTATGGTACCAATTATACCGGGGTTAAAACCAATTTACAGTCTTAACCAGCTGACCTTACTTCCCAAAGTGTTTCATATTGATATACCAAAGGAACTGAGCAAGGAGATTATAAATTGTAAAACAGAAGAAGCGGTGGAGCAGGTTGGAACAGAATGGTTGCTCTATCAATCGCAGGAGCTAAAAAAATTTGGTGTACCCATACTTCATTATTATACACTGGGAAGGCCGCATATGGTGGGTAAAGTGGTAAAACAACTTTTATAAATAAAAACCCTTTGTAACTACAAAGGGTTTTGTTAGTTGAATCTTATTTCTCAACGGTACACATTTGCTGCAATAATATCATTACTGTTTCAACAAAGATTGAAAAACAGATTCATTAATCTTAACCGGGTATTTCTTTTTTAACTCATTGATCCATTTTTCTTCAAGAATAGATTGATAATCGTTTATCACAAGGCCCCTGGCTTCATCAAAATTACGTTGAAGGCCTTCTCTAAATTGATTAACGATTTTTGCAAAGCCAGCTGTTCCGTCGGCAGGATGTACAACAATTTCGGTAATAAATCCTGCAGGATATTTTGGATTAATAGATATGGGGATTTGAGAAAGCTCAAACCTTCCCGAATCAGCCTGTAAAGCATTATTCGCCTCTTCCGAAACCAGTTTCCAGTCTTTGCCGGCCAGTAAAGCCTTTCTTGCAGTCTCAGCAACGGTCTTGTTTGAACAATTGAATAGAATAATATTGGCACTGGCAGCCCACAGGTATTTACTTTTGTTTTCGTTATACTGTTTTAATAAACCCGAACTATCGTTGGTTGCTTTCCCCCAGATATTTTTTTCCATTATTTCAAAAAGCACATTCCCGTCTTTAAATTCTTCCATCTGGTAACGGAAATCATCATTATAATCTTCCAGGTGCGATTTATAATAATCCACACTTGAGCTGGAAACAAATTTTTCCAGTAAAGCAGCATTGGAGTCACCCTGGTAAAACTCCCCGCCTTTAAACGCTCTTATAAAGTCCAGCCAGTCTTTGCCCGTAAGTTTTGCTTTGGCAAAACTGTAAATGACTTTACTGCTTATCGGGTAAACCGATGTATTACCGGTTTCTGACGAAAGGTTTGCCATAGCACTATCGGCGTATCGGAAGAGATCTGTGTCTGAAACAGTTCCGGTTTTTTTAAAATTCACCTGTTTTAGAACTTCTTTTATAAACAATTCTTTGGCGTTGTTTATTCTTGAATCCTGTTGTATTTTTTGTTTTAACTCGAACAGGAAGGCGTTATCATTTTTATCTGTTGACACAGGCGTTTGCGACAATCTCTTTACTATATGATAGCCATAAGGGGTTAAAACAGGCTTACTTATTTCCCCATCACGGGTTAGTTTAAAAACTTCCTTTTCAAAGGATACCTCAAATTTGCCCGAAGCAAATTCAGGCAATTCGCCACCTGTGCCATAGGTTATTTTGTCATCGCTGAACCGCCTTGCTAAAACAGCAAAGTCGCCGCCTTTTTGCAGTAGCTGGTAAATAGAGTCTGCTCTTTTTTCCAGCACCATTTTTTCTGCAGCGGGCTGGTCTGGGGGAGTGGCAAGTAATATCTGGGCAATTTTCCATTTTCCAACAGCCTTTCTTTCTTCCATTACTTTAAACACATGCCAACCTTTTTTTGACCGGTAAGGTTTACTTGTCTCGCCAACACTTAAATCGTAAATGATATTTTCATATTCATAGGGCAATGTAAATACTGTAATAAAACCTATGTCCGATTGTCTGACTTTAACCGGCCCGGCTTCTGTTAATTTAGCGTAATCTGTTTTGCCGGCAGCCAGCGATGTATATAATTCATTAATTGATTTATTAGCCTTAATAGTATCTTCGGGGTTCATTCCGGGTTCATTTGGAATAAAAAAATGCAACACATGCAGGTCTTTCTGGCTTCGGGTAAAAGCTTGGGCAAGCAGGTTATTAACCTCCTTCTCATTAGTTAAATAACTTTCTTCTATCTGGCTGCGAAAGCTCTGTGCATCAAACAGAAGCTGGGGCAAAGTGTCGAGTCCTAGCTCATGCGCTGCATTTACTTTCAGTTTGAATTTTATGTACAGGTCAAGATATTCCCGTAGCGCTTTTTCCTTATCTGTAACCGGGGTTTTGTTTTTGTTATACGCCCTGATGAATTCGCCTTTTTCTACTGAAGACCTGCCGTAAGTAAACAAGGTTTGTGAAAAAGCAACAGGAGTGTAGCAGGCAAAAACAAAAAGCAGATAAAATTTTCTCATCAGTTAATATGTTTTAGTTCGAAGGGGTTTTATTCCATTTTACCTGCATCAGGTCGTTTAATTGTAACAGGGTGAGTTTCTTGCCAACGATATGCTTATCCTTATCAAGCAGGTATAAAGTGGGGGTCATGGTAATATCATATAATTGGCGAAAACTCGGCCGCTGTGCAGCCACGTCTGCAGCATCCATTTCTTTGGTCTTGTAAACATGTGTCCAGTCAGAAAGGTTATGATCTTTGATAAAACTTAACCATTCGGGTTTTACATCTGTCTTTCCTTCAGGCGTAAGCACAGCAAATATTTTTACATTGTGATTTTTCCAGGTTGCCCTGTAAATAGAATCCAGCCTGGGAAGCTCCTCTTTACAATGGCCACAATTCGGGTCCCAGAAACAGACTACCGTATAATCAGCGCTCAAATTATATAAAGAAGAAGGCTTATCATCGGTGTTAAGCATTTCAAGATCTGCTGCTTTATCACCAATCAAATTAGCCATGAGCATATAGGCCCTGCGGCTGATGGATTCCATCTGTTTTTCATTAAGCCACTTACTCAACCCCTTGCTATGATATTTTTCAAAGAGATGAACGAATACAGCATCCTGTCCCATATACTTCGGGCTGATGTATTCATCGGTAAGCCAGTTAAGCAGGAACTTGTACATTTCCGGGGCCGACCTGGCCAGTAACAATTTATAATCCACATCTTTTATGATACTGTCTGCAGAAGGAGATATGACTTCCCGGTAATAGCGTTCTATTTTTTTTATAAAGAACGGCGTACGAATTATACGATCGTCCATAAAAGTTATTCCGTCCCAGTAATGATTTTTATATGCATTGTAATTATTGATGGAATCTTGTCT
>CAYTQB010000035.1:0-5228 GCA_964439615.1 uncultured Ferruginibacter sp.
ATAGCTAAACGGTTAATTTATCCAAATTCAACTTAAATCTTCCGAACAGTTGTGGGCTTTGACCAACGGCGAATTGAGCTCCTTAGTTACCTCTATAATGTGTAATAAAGTTAAATTCATCAATGCCCGATGAGTAATACCTGGCAGACGAATATTTATATTCTTCCTTCTCATTTACCAGGCCGGCTGCAACGGGGTTTTGGTGTATATATTCCAACTTTTGCATAAAAGTCTTTTCTGTAAACAATTCAATGCTTAAAGATTCCCTTTTCCATATTTGGTATATCCTGTCGTATTTGTTTACTTTCATAGTTTCCAATATACCAGGCTTATTCTGTAGCAGATCTTTCTTCAGCGCTTTGCTGGTATAAGTCATAAATGATGTTTGTATTTGCGTAACCGTATACTGTTGCAGAGGTTGCCATATAATATGAACATGATTGCTCATGATCACAAAGGCATTTACTTCAACTCTTTTATCATTCACCAGGAACTTGAGGCAATTGATAATAACATCTTTGTTTTTATCTTCTTTCAATAAATGACTCCACTTATGAATGGTGGAAGTAAAAAACTGTGGCCAGGCAGTTGGGTAATCCATAAAGGGAAAACCTGCTTAGTGCTTTTATGTGTATGAAATTAAATATAATTATATTCGTAAGAGCAGATTAATGGTTAAGATTATAGTGTACGACTCTAAACATCTTTTAAAAAACCGAATAGCGTCTTTAATATAAATGCTAATGTTATCTGCCATTCTTGTGCGAAACCTGAACTTCAACCTGAATGCAAGAAATAGACATGAAGATGACACAAGAAAAGACTAAAGACTTAGCCATACTTTTATGCTTTTGTTTGCTAAGCGTTTCATGTCAGCAAACTTTAAAACAAAAACAATTGAACGAGGAAACATACACCGAACATTTCATTCAAGGCAAAACTGTCAAACTTCATTATCTTGACTGGGGAGGTTCTGGTGAACCACTTATTCTTATTCACGGTTTAGGGGATTCTCCATTTCTCTTTGAAGAATTAGCCAACATACTCCAAGGACATTTCAGAGTCATTGCCTATTCTAAAAGAGGACACTGCAAAACGGAAACTTCTGATTCAAGCTATGATAATTCAACATTGGTTTCCGACTTAAAACTTCTGCTCGACAGTTTGCAGATTTCTAAAGCGAATCTTCTTGGCTGGTCAATGGGCGGCAATGAAATTACCGAATTTGCAATTCAGTATCCCGAACGAACAAATAAGCTGATTTACTTTGAAGCAGGTTATGATTTATCAGAAGAACCATTCAAAGCTATGCTTCAATCTATACGTCAATCAGCTTTTGCCGACAATGCTGATTTGGTTTCTGTGGAAGCATTCAGGAAGTGGTATCATGGTTTTTGGTTTCCCGATGTTGAATGGAATTCAACACTTGAATCAAATCTTAACGCTTCCATTCATATAAACTTTGACAGTAGCATAAGTACGATTCCTAATAATGAGGTTTCACGAATCACTTTACAACATGCAATGAACTATCACCGTAATTACGATAAAGTCATTGCCCCTACTCTTGTGCTTTATACAAATTCATTTTTCCAGGCAGCAAAGAACGATTCAGCCACCGCTGAAATTTATAGCAAGATGGAAAAACAAATAATAAATCCCTGGCGGCAAAGCAGCATGAAAAGAATCAAGAGTGAAATGAAAAATGTGACTACAAAAATTATATCTAAGGGTTCGCATGTTTCATTTATCTTTCTTAGTAAAGATGAAATTGTGAAATCTATAAACAGTTTTCTGCTTGATGAATATAAATAGCTTTGAACAAACTGTGTAGAACATAAAACAACATGACACCGTTTGACGATAGAACGGCAGATAACACGAACTGTGCATAAAAATCAACCAACCGCCCCGGTCTTTTAATAAGAAAAACCCCGCCAAAGCAGGGCCTTCTTATTCGCATTCACCTTTAAAGTATTATTTACCTCCGCCACCTTGTCCGCCGCCGGGGCGCTGTGGCCTCATCGATGGTTCTATTTGCTCTTTCCATGTTTTCATCTGCTCTTCACTAAGCAGGCCTTTCAGTTTAGCATCCCTGTCTTCGGTGAGTTTTTGCCTGGCCGCCATCATCTCTTCCCTGCCTCCGCCACCAGACCTGATCTCATCCATTTTTTTATCCGAGTCTTTATAATAATTTAAAAACACTTCATCCACCTGAGCCAGTTTAGCGGCATCCAGCTTAAAAGCGCTGTCTAATTTATCATGAACTGTTTTCACTCTTTCTTCAGGCGTTCTGCGTTGAAAATTCCCGCCCTGTGCATTTACCGAGGTAATGCTGATAGCTGCAGCAAATACCATTAATAACATTTGTTTTTTCATTTTATTTCAATTAAAGGTTTATGATATAATGGCCCGGCCTTTTTTAATGGCCCGGCTTTTTTCTTACTTCACCTCCTCTCCGGTTCAGTATTTTTACAAACAGTGAATCGAATTTAGGTAATTGTTCAGGTGTACATAATAGCCTGATACTTTTTAAATGGTTGAACATCTGCAGTTCCATGATCTTTTGCGAGGCCGCAGACTGGTCGGCCAAATTATTAATTACAGAATCGCTGAAATCACCGGCAGTCAGTTGTTTAAACTGTTTGTCTTTCGAACTCCGCAGGCCTTCAAACATTTTTTTCACGTTCTCCCTGTGCCTGTCACTCAATGTATCGTATTGTTGCAACTGGGCCTGGTTAAAGCCTATTTCCTTTTTCAGAAAATCGGCTATCATTGTTTTCCTGTCGGGCCTTTTTTCCATATGCCCCCCGTCTTTCTTCATTAAAAAGAAGGCGAGTATAGCCATATTGGAAATCAGCAATATGGCTATGATTGAAATGAGAATTTTATTCGTGTTTCGCTTTTCCATTATTAAGGTTGTGTATTTTCATTATCATAAATAGTGGCTACCGTATAAGAGAATTCATCAGCAGGCAACTGGGCCGCCTGCTCTGTTGTTGAAGCCGAACCAGTAGCTGTTCCATTAAACATCATTACAGATATATTGATAAGAATGATCAGGCAAAGGCCGGCGAAGGCAACAACAGGCCTCCCGATAAACCAACCTGCTTTTTCCCAGGCCGATCCGGTTGTCCTGTCCATTCTTGCCTGGATACGGGTGAGAAGATAAGGCTTTGCTTCGGCCCTGTTGATATTATCCACGCTGCCCAGCGCTTCTTCAACCAGTTTATTAATATGTTCTTGCTTGTTCATAACGGATCGTTTTATTGTTCCGGAATTTTATTGTTGTAATAACTACTCAATACTTTTCTCAAATTTGTTTTTGCCCTGTTCATCAGTGACTCTACGGCATATAAACTAATATTCATTATCTCGGCTACCTCCTGGTAACTCTGCCCCTCCAGTTTGTGCAGCGTAAAAGCGATCCGTTGCTTATCCGGTATCTGCTTCAACGCACTGAACAATTCTCCTGCCCTTTCCTTTTTTTCCAGTTGCACTCCCGGGTGATCAAATTCTGCCGGGTGTAATTGTTCTTCTTCCTGGCCACCAAACAAGCTCTGCACAAATCCAAAACGCTTTTTCCTTTTCTTCCGCTTTTCATGGTCCAGCGATTTACTCACCGTAATGCGGTAAAGCCAGGTAGATATTTTTGATTCGCCTTTAAAAGAACTTATCGACTGGTACGCCTGGATAAAAACTTCCTGTGTTATATCATCGGCATCGTCTGCATTCTGCACAATTCCCAAAGCCGTATTATAAACCATGTCCTGCCATTCATCCACCAGCTTTTTAAAAGCCGACTCATAGCCTTGCTGCAGTTGTTCAATTAATTCGGGTTGATTCAAAACGGTTCATTTTGTCAGCTCTAAATATAATTTAAAACTGCCTATTTCCTCCGGGCATTCCCATCATGTTCCTGTCAAAACCCTGGTTATTATTTGTTGTTGCTTTTGCTGTTCCAAAGTTTTTCAGGCTGTAAGTGAATGTCAGCATAAAGTACTGCTGCAATACCTGGTTTTGTACATCCTGGATATATGAATCGGTGGCTGTACGGGTAATGCTCTGGTTTTGTTTCAGCAAGTCAAACACGGTAAGTTTCAGTTCGGCCTGCTTATTCTTCAGGAATTTTTTTCCAATGCCTGCATTCCACAACCAGTAGCTTTGATTGAATCCACCGGTCAGGCCGCTATAACGCTGGTTGCTTATATCATTCTGAATGAACCAGCCTTTCTTATTCAGCAGGTTTATTTGTGCACCTGCAGACTGCTGAACATATTTATTGTTCAACTGCGGCTGGATAGAATTCTTCACGTTGCTGAAGTTGGCTGAGTAGTTCACATTAAAATCTATGTACTCACTGATATTACTTGCGATAACCGCACCTATATTATATGTGGTTGACTTTGATTCGTTCTTTACATTGTTGATCAGTCCCGGTGTATTACCGTATGTAAGTCCACCGTTAACACTCAGGTTCGATTTCATGAACTTCAATGGCATGGCATAAGTAAAGAATGAACGGAGGCTCCAGTAACCATTCATATTCACCGGTTTTGACAACTGACCGCCTTTGCCCAGGGTTACTGAACTGTTCAGCACACTGTCTTTTGAAGCGGTGTACGTTGCATTGGTGATATAGTTGCTGTTCTGCTGCAGGAACACGTTTGCAAAAAAGCTTTTCCCCTTCCCTGTATTGGTGTATGTATACCTTGCGCTGATGATGTTTCCAACCTGTTGTTTAAGATCGGGATTACCTGCCGAGATGAACAACGGGTTGTTATTGTTGTACACATCCTGCAATTGTGTTACAGAAGGTGTGTTGGTATTGGCCCTGTAAAATAAACGGATACTGTTCCTTGCATTGAATTTCTTATTCCACATCAGGTTGGGCAATAAATTGTTGAAGTTCTTATACACATTCACAACCGAAGGGTAAGTTCTGTCGCTTGTAAGTTCAGTGTACTGGTAAGAAAGTCCTACGGAGAACATATTGTCCCTGTCGCCCAAGCGGTAGCTTGTACCTATATTGTGCTTGGTGGTTATGTTATCGAATTTATTGGAAATGTTCTTGTCAAAAACTGAGTACTTACCAATATTATAATCATACAGGTATCCTTCCTGGTCTGAGCTGCTCTTTGCATAAGAAGGAGAGTAATTGAATTGCAACTGTCCTTTTTTACCCACAGGTTCTGTATAAGCAATATTACCGGCCAACTGGTACCCGT
>CAYTQB010000035.1:5328-16768 GCA_964439615.1 uncultured Ferruginibacter sp.
GCAAAGTTTTGCTGATTGATATTATTGGTCAACCCTACAAAAGTCAACCGCATATTATTTTTAAATAGGCTCACATTTCCGCCCGCATTATACCGTCCGTTGGTTCCGGCCCCTGCAAATACCCTTCCGAATTGCCCGTTACGCATTCCGCTCTTAGTAACGATATTAATTGACTTCACACTGTTGCCATCATCAAATCCGGTGAACTGGGCCTGGTCGCTTAGCTTATCAAACACCTGTATCTTATCAATGATTGAAGCCGGTAAGTTCCTCAACGCTGCCGTAGCATCATCGCCAAAGAAGTCACGGCCATCAACAGTTACTTTTCTAACCTGGTCGCCACCGGCGGTTACATTACCATCTTTATCTATAGTAACACCCGGCAGCTTTTTGATCATATCTTCTGCATTGGCATCAGGATTAACCTTCAACTCACTTGCATTGAACTCAAGCGTATCGCCTTTTTGAGAAACCACAGGTTTCTTTGCTTTCACCACAACTCCTTCAAGGTCTTTGGCCATTTTGGCAAGGCTGAACTGGAGAGGTTCTTTATTACTGGCCTGCAGGTTGATGACCTGTGAAACCACATCATAGCCGATCATGCTGGTAAGAAGACGGTATTTATCAACAGCCAGGCCATTGAAAGCGAAACTTCCTTTTGCATCTGATAGTACTGTCCTCGGATGTAATGAATCCTTTTGAGCTATCAGGGTTACTGTTGCACCTGCTATAGGCGCTTTGTTATCCTTGTCCATCAATTTTCCCTTAAGCGTCAGGTTTTGACTGTTTGCGATAAATCCTGCCAGGCTAAAAATCAGAACTAATAATGTTGATCTTAATCTCATAAATTTTGTGTTGTATGCCCTATTAGACGACGGCTTTTGAAAAAACAGGCGGGCCGGGCCCGGTTTTAAGGCTAAAAAACGCTCCCTAATTAAATACGGCAGATATGTGGTATAAATGGTAAGGCTCAGGGATTAGTGGTTGAGGTCTCTACCCGTATAAATTGCCTTTTTAGGATTAACTTGCAGCCCTGAAAATGTAACTTATATGGAATACGGAAAATTGGTATCAGTGACCGGCCTACCTGGTCTGTTTGAATTATTATCCTCAAAGGCCGATGGTGGCGTGGTAAAGTCACTGGAAGATAAAAGCACAAAGTTTGTAAGTACCCGGGTGCATAATTTCTCACATCTGGAGAGCATTGAAGTATTTACAACCAAAGAAAATGTAAACCTGGTGGATGTATTTACTGCTATGGCAGCAAGTAAAGAAAAAATGCCGGTAGATAGTGATGCTGCTGCAGTTAAAAAATATTTTCAAAAAGTATATCCCGATATGGATTTTGAAAGGGTATATGCCAGCGATATGAAAAAGATGGTGAAGTGGTATGGTATATTGACTGCCAATAAGGTAGAGATAAAATTATCTGAACTGCCGGAGAGTGATGCTACAACTCACGAAACTGCAAAGGCAAAACCGACAGCTGCCAAAGCCGCTGCTGTTACTAACGCCCCTGCACGTAAGATAAATACACCGAGGAAGATGGCATAAGGGTTTTCTGTCATTTCGATCCCGATGGCTATCGGGAGAGAAATCTATAATCCGAAACCAATGAAAGTTTCTAAAACTGTTTACTCCGTTTACATTTTAACCAATTACGCTAAAACAGTCTTATATATTGGCGTAACAAACAACTTGGAGCAGCGGCTTATTGAACACTATTTAGAAAAAAACAATACTCTTTCAAACTCTTTTACATCACTTTACAATGTTATCTACCTGGTCTATTACGAAGACTATGATTATGTGAATGATGCTATTGCCCGTGAGAAAGAAATTAAAAAGTGGAGGAGAGAGAAAAAAGACAAATTGATTGATACAATAAATCCGAAAAGAGATTTTTTAAATAAAGAATTGTTGGGAGAATGGCCGCCGAAAGATGGATATCATAGGAAAGGTTATTAATATTGAAATGTGATCACAGATTTCTCCTAACGTCGAAATGACAAGAACATTTATATTTCAACCAACATGAATTACACAGCCGATATAAAAAAGCTTCCCCGGAACTTTGTTCCAAAAAATTTTACTTTAACCGACTGGGAGAACCTTGAACCTTTTTTTAAAGATTTGCTGGACAGGGTTATTGATACCAGTGCCGATCTTGAAAAATGGCTGAAGGACCAGAGTGAACTGGAAGCCCTTATAAATGAAGATGCATGCTGGCGGCAGATAAAAATGACCTGTGACACCGAGAACAAATCGTTGGAAGAGGCTTTTACTTTTTTCTGCATGGAAATTCAACCGAAGATCCAACCCTATTCTGATGCATTGAACAGGAAATTAGTTGATCATCCTTTAATGAAAGAACTGGATGCTGAAAAATATTTCACTTATTTCCGAAACATTCGTAAAAGTATTGAGCTGTTCAGGGAAGAAAATATTCCGCTACAGGCCGAGCTTTCTGTAATGCAGCAGCAATATGGTGTTATCTCCGGCAAAATGACTGTTACCGTAAATGGAAAAGAATATACTTTGCAGCAGGCCGCTAAATTCTTAGAGAGCCACGACAGAGCGTTGAGAGAAGAGGTCTATCGTAAAATAAGTGAGCGAAGATTACAGGATAAGGAGCAGCTAAATAGTTTATACGACAACCTCATTGAAAAAAGAAACAAGGAGGCACTTAATGCAGGATTTTTAAATTACCGGGATTACCGTTTTAAGGAACTCGGCCGATTTGATTATACAGCTGCAGACTGTTACACATTTCACGAAGCGGTAAAGCAGCATGTGTTGCCATTGATCAATATCATTTATCAAAAGAAAAAAGAGAAGCTGGGGGTGGATACTTTACGGCCTTGGGATATTGATGCCGAGCCCGAAGGCATAAAGCCCTTACATCCTTTTAAAACCAGCGATGAGTTAATTAAAAAATCTATTGAATGTTTTACCAGGCTCAGGCCGTTCTTTGGCGATTGCCTCAAAAAAATGCAGGAGTTAAAACACCTTGACCTGGAAAGCAGGAAGGGCAAGGCCCCGGGAGGATATAACTGCCCGTTGGCTGAAAGCGGAGCTCCTTTCATTTTTATGAATGCCGCAGGGCAAATGCATGATGTGACAACCATGCTGCATGAAGGCGGCCACGCTGTTCACTCCTTTCTTGCCCATCCACTGGAATTAAATGGATTTAAAGAATACCCGATGGAGATCGCCGAAGTGGCTAGTATGAGTATGGAGCTGATGAGTATGGATCAGTGGGAAATATTTTTTTCTGATGCAGGCGACATGCAAAGGGCAAAGGAACATCAACTGGAAAGGGTGATCACTATTTTCCCCTGGATAGCCATCATAGACAAGTTCCAGCATTGGATATATGAAAATCCATCACACACACATGAACAACGTACCGGTAAATGGAATGAGATACTGCAGGAATTCCAGGATGATATAATTGATTACAGCGGATTGGAAGAGTATCGCAGCAACCTGTGGCAAAAGCAACTCCATCTTTTTGAAGTCCCTTTTTATTACATCGAATACGGCATTGCCCAATTAGGCGCAATCGGTATGTGGATGCAGTTTAAAAACAATAGGCAATTGGCGATAGATAATTATTGCAGTGCACTTGCATTGGGCGGCACTAAAACTTTACCACAACTTTTTGAAACTGCAGGATTACAATTCGATTTCAGCCCGGAAAGGATAAAAGTGCTGATGGATTTTGTGAGAAAAGAAATGGAGAACTGATCTATTTGCATTCATTACAAATACCGCTGATCACTACATCGGTTTGCTTTTGCCTGAACCCTTTGGGGAGTTTTACTTCCGGGATAGACACATTATCCAGGCAAGTAGTCTTGTCGCAAATATCACAGATAAAATGAACATGGTTATCATGATGATGACCTGCTTCACAATTGTCTTTACACAAGGCGTATAAGATGGAATTATCTGTAGTGGGTATATTGTGAATGATACCTTTTTCTACAAAGGTTTGGAGGGTTCTGTAAACAGTCACCCTGTCAAAAGAAATATCAGCGCTTTTTTCGATATCGGCATGCGCCAGGGCTCCCGGGCTTTTTAAAAACATGTCCAGTATTTTCTTCCGGCCATCCGTTACGCTAAGCTGGTTCTTTTTTAATATGTCTAAAAGCTGATCCATATAAATTCTTTAGTTGGGATTATTGCTGAACCCGTTCATAAACCGTTTTGATGTCACTTTTTCTTTCAGCAATCCTTTAATGTCTTTAAATAGTTTTTGCATCTCATCTTCATTCAGTCCGTCATAAATACCCCTCACCCTTCTTTGATTATCTACCAGGGCAAAAAACTGGGTATGTATAAACTGGTCGTTCATACTTTGTGCGGAATCGGGTTTATTGTTATCGATCATATAACTCTGCCGGGCCATTTTGTACAGAGCGGCTTTATCTCCGGTTACGAAATTCCAATTGGCATTTGAGGTTTGAGGTTTGAAGTTTGAAGTTGAATCATATTTTATTTTAAAGGAGCCATCAGCATTTTTTACTAACTCACCATTGATCATTTTCTCTTCATAGGCTTTCAGCAATGGCACCGAATCTGTTTCAGGCATACAGGTATGTGATATGATCAAAAAGTTGGGTTCATCCCTGTACATATCATATACCCTCCGCATATTGGCATTCATCTTCGGGCAAATTCCTTTACAGGTAGTGAAAAAATATTCTGCTACGTACACCTTCCCATCCACATTGTTTTGAGTAAGGGGTTTTCCGTTCTGGTTGGTGAAACCAAAGTCTTCCACATTTGCATTGATCACGGGTAACAAAGACTTTGACAGATCCTGATCCTTAAAGACAAAAAATAAAAATGCAGAGATAAGCACAGTAAAAAAAATCCCATAAAACAACAACTTCTTTCCCATTCGAAATCTTTTACTGCAAATTTACGGCCCTTTCAGTTACCTGAGAATAGTATTTGCAACATTATTGCAATTTTTATACCTTTGCCCCGATATGAATGTAAAACTGAACTGGGATGCTGTGGGAATAGCAACGTCTGTGGCCTGTGCTATACATTGTGCCTTATTGCCCATACTGGTTACAACCTTACCGGTATTTGGTGTCAACATCGTTCACAATCTTTTTTTTGAATGGGGCATGATCGTACTGGCTTTTATTATTGGTTCATATTCCCTCTTCCATGGCTTTATAAAACATCATCGTTCGTTTGTCCCAATCTTTATCTTCAGCATTGGTTTTACATTTCTTGTCCTGAAACAGTTTTACCCCCGGTTAAATATAGCTTTTTTACTGGTTGCAGTTGCCTGTATTATTGTTGCCCATTTTTATAATTACAGAATGTGTCACCGCAGCAAATGCTCTTCCCCGCATCATAAACATTGATCTTGCAGTAAGGGATTTGGATTATATTTATAATTCAATCAAAACTGTATGAAAAAGATCGTCCTGTCTTTTGTTATCATCCTTTCATTTATCACTGTTTCTTCTCAGTCAAAAGATGAGTTGGCTGTACGTGTCGTTCTTGAAACACAGCGCCAGGCATGGAATGCGGGAAACATAGACCAGTTCATGGACGGTTATTGGCAGAGCGATTCACTGATGTTTATTGGCTCAAAAAGGGTGACTTATGGCTGGACAAATTCATTGAACAATTACAAAAAGAGTTATCCTGACACAGCTGCAATGGGTAAACTGGATTTTGATATACAGGAAGCAAAAAAATTATCAGAAATGTATTTTTTTGTAGTGGGCAAATGGCGACTCACACTTAGTAAAGGCAATGAGAGTGGATATTTCAGCCTGCTGTTTAAAAAGATAAAGAACAAATGGGTTATTGTAGTTGACCATACTCCCTGATCATAATTTCCATTTGCGTTTCAGGTGAATGAGCAGTGCTGCCAGGCTAATGAGAAAGAAAGCATAATACAGGTAATTCTTCCACCCGGGGCGATCTTCGAAAAAAGCATAATTCTTGTATAATCCCAGGAAGGTATTGATCATCATCCATAGCAACACGATTGAAACGGTTTGCAGTATCCTGATGAGGAAGGCCCTTGTTTCATCTTCCATTCCCATAACACTAAAAATAATACTTATGCTGAATCATTTCAACAGCATTTTTTGAAATGCCAGGCTGTCACCATTGAATACATTGAAATCCACATAAGCATCCACGCCATTCACTCTTCCTTTTTCATTATGTTGCCAAAAAACCCAGTTCCGGTTTATCCGGGGTTTGTCCTTAACGTAATAGTGAGCAACCCACAGCGGGTAATCATCAAACTGCCCATCCAGGAAATTTTCATAGAAATCAATATTGGTGTAAATGATCGGCTTTATCTTGTAATGCCGCTCAATCATAGTGAGCCAGTCTTTTGCTCTTTGCTGTATATCGGTGGCAGACGATCCATTTGCAGATTCAATATCCAGTACCGGTGGCAGGTCGCCTTTATGGAGTGAGACAGTTTCAATAAAATTTTCAGCCTGTGCTTTGCCACTCTTGCTGGAGATAAAAAAGTGATATGCTCCTCTTGGCAATGAAATTTGTTTTGCCCTGAACCAGTTTTGCCGGAATTTATCATCCACACGGTCCAGCCCCTCTGTCGCTTTTATAAAGGCAAAACCTATTTTTACCTGTTCATCTTCCATGGACTTTACGGCCTTCCAGTCAATATTACTCTGGTAACGGCTTACATCAATACCATGCACCTGGTAGTTCGCCGGTATCTCTATCCCGAATGCCGGGTAACGTACAAATTTGGGGCTGGAAAAATAATCGGTAATATAATATGTTGCAGTTGCGGCTACAGCAAGTAGCAGAACAGGGAATACTATTATCCGGATAAATGATTTTCTCTTTTTTGCCAATGCAAGGTGTTTGCAGGGCAAATTTGCAGAAAAGAAAGTTTATATGACTGCTAAAGTTTTAATAAAAGCGCATTTTCAGGAGAGGGTTCTGTTACCGGCTCTTTTACTTTAAAAGTTTTTTCTTGAACTTAATTCCGTTATCACCCCATATCTTAAGAAAATATACGCCTGAAGCAAGTTGCCTGGAGGGAATTTCAAGATACTCTGAGCCATTTACCAGCGGAACAGTTCTTGAATAAACCAGTTGCCCAACTGCATCATACAAATTTATACCAGCTGTTGACGATGCCATATTCCGCATATAAATATAAAACCGGTCCTGTATGGGGTTCGGGAAAACCTGTATGCTATTCTGGCCAACAGAAACGTCGGACACTTTAGAACTGACATTATTCTTTGTAATGAGCCAGTATTCCGGGTCAATTAAAACCGTATCTGCAATAAACCCGATATGCCTGAAAAAAATCTCGCCATTGGTCTTGTTATCAACCACAATAGTCTTTTCCTGTGTTGCGTTTTTAAATTTAAGAGCAACAGGTAGTTCAAAAAAATCAACAGAGGGGTGTGAAGCGGTTTGATTCATTTTAATGTTTACATAGCTGCTACCCACCTGCGACCATTGAACATTGTACGTTGGATATCCCTGTCCTTTAAACCAGTCTTTAAAAAATTCCGAAAGGTTTCGCCCGCTTTCCTGCTCAAGATTTCTTTTAAGGTCATCGGTGTTAGCAAACCCATAAGCCAGCTTCGGGTCTTTCTGATAGCGGCGGATGGCATTGAAGAAGACCGAATCACTCAGTATCCATCGCAACATATATATCAGGTACGACCCTTTATTATAACTAAGTCTGCCCGAAAAGATCCTTCCCACATTCGTTGTATCATCTACCCAAACAGAACCTCCTGGGGCGGATGTAATGTTATTGATCACACTTTTCCTGTTGCTAATGGTGTTAGCCGGGTATTTATTTTCCATGTAGAAACTGGCAAGGTGAGTGGCAAAGCCTTCATTCAGCCATATGTCTTCCCAACTTGCACAAGTAATCTTATCGCCAAACCATTGATGCCCCAGTTCATGTGCAATCAGGCCTTCATTAATTGAAATAATGAATGTAGCTGTCTGGTGTTCCATTCCTCCTCCCCAACCAAACTGCACATGTCCGTATTTTTCTTTTATAAAAGGATAATCTCCAAAATTGTTATGGAACAATTTCATGGCATCCAGTACATTTTGTGTTCCGTTTTGAAAAGAAGCCAGGCTCTCGGGGTAGCAATAGGTTTGCATGGGTAAATTGATACTCCCCAGTTGAACACTATTATTAAATACAGAATAATTGGTGACCGCAAAACACATTAAGTAAGAAGCTATGGGATAGCGGTGTTTCCACCAGGTAACTTTTTTAGTATTGCCGGAAATGAGAGTCTCACTTTGTAACAAACCATTAGCGGCCGACCTGTATTGTGCAGGTGCTGTAATGATAATATCTACCGAATCTGCTTTATCATCCAAACCGTTTTTGCATGGCCACCAGTCCCGGCTGCCATAAGGTTCGCTGAGGCTCCACATTACAGGTGTGCCCAAATGCTGATCCTGTATAAATGATCCAAAGCCGGTATTGGGAGGAACTCCCTGGTAAAAAACAGTAATTGAATCTAATGTTCCTGAATTTACTGTTCCAGGAAAATTAACTGTAAGCACATTGCTGAGGTGTTGTTTGGAAAGTAACAGACTCCGCTGCTTAACACTGTCAACAACCAAGGGGTTCATCAGATCAAGTTGAATACTACTGGTAGCCGAAACAACGGTAAAATAAATGGTGACCTTCCCGTTTATATATCTTACAGCAGGGTTCACTTCCCATTCGCAACGGTAATATTTAACATCAAAATTATTACTGGATGCTGGCGAAAATATAATGCTGCTGCCATTGCCCGTAATTCTCTGGTGGGCCAGCTGTTCAGCCAAAGCGATCTCGTCTGTCTGTTTACAATAATCTGCGGGCAACTGGGCCGGGAGCCTTACACAACTCAACATTAAAAGAATAAAAAGAATACGCATATGTAATTTTTTGATCTGCCGGAAACTTTTGTAAATATCTAACTCTAAAGTTCTTAAACTTTTGTGAATAGGCAATAATAACCCTCAATTCCCGTTTACTATTTTGCCCGTTTTTAATTACTTACCCTTTGAAAATAGTTTAAGCATGAGGATTAAAAATAATTGGTCTTTTATTGTATCCACGTCTGTTTGGATACTTTTTTTTTCTATAGCTACAAGTAGTTTTGCCAATGGTAACCCCTATACGGATACCACTAAGAAACAAGCATTGGTTCCTGTAGACACTGACAGTAAGGACAATGCTGCTTATATTACCAAAGAGGCTAATATTGTTTTCCCGGAAGTTTTATCAGGTAATGAGGAAGAGTCCATTGATTATATTGAGAAATTTACTACTAACAGAAGGGCTTATATAATCCGCACCTATAACAAGGGGAAAAAATATTTTCCGAAAGTCAGCACCATTTTAAGCAAGTATGACCTGCCACATGAGTTAAAAGTATTGATGGCTCTCGAGAGTGCATTTAATGCTAATGCTGTTTCAAGGGCAGGTGCGGTTGGTTACTGGCAGTTTATGGATAATGTAGCCAGGGAATACGGTTTAAAATATACATCACATAAAGTGGTAATAAAAAAGAAGCATTCAAAAAAGGCGATAGTAAAAACAAGATATACCAGGGATGACAGGAAGAATTTCAATAAATCAACTTATGCTGCGGCCCGCTATTTAAAAGACAGAAGCAGGAACCTGGATAATGACTTGTTATTGATGGTTGCCAGTTACAATTGTGGTGTGGGCAATGTTTGGGATGCGATGAAAAGGACCGGGAAGGAAAACCCTAGTTTCTGGGATATAAAAAATTACCTGCCTGCCGAAACCCGTGCCTATGTAATGAATTTCATTACACTGAATGTAGTGTTTCATAATTATGAAAAGTTTACTAAGAACACACTTACTTTTAAGCCGGTAAAAGTCAAGCTGGATGACAAAGAAGATCACACGACAGATACAGCGGATGAAGTGGCTATGCAAAAATGATCGCAATTTAAGTAACAAATATATTAGCCCTGCTGTTGCAGGGCTTTTTGTATCTCAGTATTAATCATATCTCTCTGGCCGATGCAACTGGTTTACAATTTTAAATAGCCCCAATCAGCTTACCTTTGTATATGCCTCATTTCAACTGGAACGATAGCACAAACCTTTTAAGCAAGCTTACTTTCAGGCGCTTTATAAATGGAGCAAAAGTGCTCAGCAGTTTTTACATAGGTCGCCTGCTGAACAAACCGGTGCAATGGGGTTACCCGGTATCTGTTTCATTTGAACCTACAACGAGTTGTAACCTGCGCTGCCCTGAATGTCCCAGTGGTTTAAGGCAATTTACCCGGCCCACTGGCATGCTCAAAAATGATTTTTTCAGGAAAACAATTGATGAAATACACAAGGAATTATTATACCTCATTTTTTATTTTCAGGGCGAGCCATATTTGAATCCTGAGTTTTTGTCCATGGTAAAGTATGCCAGTGACAAAAAGATTTATACCGCTACTTCTACCAATGCACATTACCTGACCAATGAAATAGCAAAGAAAACAGTTGAAAGCGGGCTTGACCGCCTGATCATTTCCATTGATGGTACCACACAGGAAGTTTACCAGCAATACCGTGTTGGCGGCAACCTTGAAAAGGTTTTAGAAGGCACCCGTAACATTGTTAAATGGAAAAAAGAATTAAAAAGCAAAACACCATTTATTTTCTTCCAGTTTCTTGTTGTAAAACCAAACGAACACCAGGTAGAAGATATTAAACGTCTGGCGAAAGAAGCAGGGGTTGATGAAGTGCGTTTTAAAACAGCGCAGGTTTATGAATACGAAACAGACCCCAACAACCTTATACCAACCATTGACAGGTACAGCCGTTACACAAAAAATGCAGATGGCACATACACGGCTAAAAACAAACTGGCCAACCGCTGCTGGAAACTACAGCATGCCAATGTGATAACCTGGGATGGGCTGGTGGTTCCCTGTTGTTTTGATAAAGATGCAACACACCAATTGGGCAATTTAAAGACCCAGAGCTTTAAAGAAATATGGCACAATGATAACTATAAACAGTTTCGGACTGAATTGATGAGAAGCCGGAAAAATATTGATATCTGCTCCAATTGCAGCGAAGGAGTTTCGGTTTGGAAAGATTAATTTTAACCCTTTGTTTATTCCCTATTCATTAATTTTAGCCCATGCCGGATATTTTTAATAATCGTTTGAGGCAAATTGTATTACTGCTGATCATCATCGTATTGGCTTTTTTGCTTTTGAATCAGCTGTTTATCTTTTTACCCGGCTTTTTAGGAGCAATTACTTTGTACATCCTGCTCAGGGAAACTTATTTTTACCTCACTATAAAAAAGCAATGGAAAAAAACAGTCACTGCATTGCTTTTCATATTAGCCAGCCTTATTGTAATTGCCCTGCCGGTCTATTTTTCAATCCAGCTTATTTC
>CAYTQB010000035.1:16868-28483 GCA_964439615.1 uncultured Ferruginibacter sp.
GAAAAATTCCTGGATCGTTTCATTCCTTTAAAAGAAGAGAATATTGATCTGCTGGGCCTTGAAACAAAGAATATGATCAGGGCAAACGCTATCGGCATACCGGTCCTTGCCATTGTGCAGGGTATTGTTGCCACTATCGGCTACTGGATATTTGGTATAAAGGATTTTGGCTTATGGGGATTTTTAACCGGTGTTTTTTCAATGGTTCCTGTTGTAGGTACTGCGGTGATATGGATACCTCTGACAGCATACTTGTTTTCTATTAATCAAACAGGTTATGCTGTAGGTCTATTGATATATGCGTTGGTTCTCATTACCAATATTGATTACATTGTACGGTTAACTTTGTTAAAAAAGTTCATGGATGTTCATCCGCTGATCACCATATTTGGAGTGATAGTAGGAATTGGTTTGTTTGGGTTCTGGGGTGTTATTTTTGGACCTTTGCTTATCAGCTATTTTATTATTTTGATAAAAATATACATGAACGAATTTGGAAAACCTGCTGATAACACAAACACTGCAGCAGGATAATATCTTTGCCAATTATATTTTATGAGTTTAGAAAAGGATATCAATCAAAAATCATTTCGTAATGAATATCAAAAAGGGGTCATCAACCTTATTTATACTTATAACTGGTTAAATGAAAGGATGAAATCATTTTTTGAAAAGGAAGATATTACGAGCCAGCAATTTAATATACTGCGTATTCTGCGGGGAGCCGGTGTGCCTATTTCTACCTTACAAATTCGTGAAAGGATGCTGGATAAGATGAGTGATACCAGCCGCATTGTTGACCGCCTGGTTTTAAAGGGTTTGGCCAAAAAGAACATCTGTAAAAATGATAAGCGACTGGTTGATGTGAGTATCAGTACCAAAGGAAAAAAACTTTTAGAAAAAACAGATGCTTATGAAAGCAGGATGGATGCAGTCTTTGGCAATCTTACTCAGTCAGAAGCCAAGACATTAAATAATTTATTAGACAAGATCCGCAATTCGGATCAATAAGATCATCATGTACAAAAAATATTTCATAGTAGTCTTACTTATTAATGTAGTTGGTTTTATAGCAACAGCACAAACAAGGCCCGAGTTTCGTGGTGTGTGGGTTGCCACAGTTGATAATATTGACTGGCCTTCAAGAGGGAATTATTATTCCGATTCACAGAAAACTGAGTTCATCGGGTTACTAGACATGCATCAGCGCAACGGGATGAATGCCCTCATCGTTCAAATCCGTCCGGCTACCGATGCCTTTTATCCCTCACAATATGAACCATGGAGTGAGTTTCTTACAGGCAAACAAGGGCAGCCGCCCCTACCTTACTATGACCCGCTGGAGTTTATGATCAGCGAAACCCATAAACGGGGCATGGAATTTCATGCCTGGATGAATCCTTACCGTGCAGTATTTAATATTGGCAAGTCTTCCATTGCAGCAAGCCATATTACAAATATCCATCCCGAATGGTTCCTTACTTACGGCGATAAAAAATATTTTGACCCGGGTAATAAAGACGCTCAGCAATATGTGACCTATGTAGTAGGAGATGTGGTGCGCCGGTATGCAGTGGATGCTGTTCACTTTGATGATTATTTTTATCCTTATCGCATAGCAGGTAAAGAATTTCCCGACAACGCCAATTACCTGCGGTATGGAAATGGTATGAACAAAGAAGACTGGAGAAGAAGCAATGTAGATTCCATTATTCTTATGCTGAGTACCGTTATAAAAAAAGAGAATCCAAAATGCCAGTTCGGGATTAGCCCGTTTGGTGTGTGGCGCAATGATGATAAGGATCCTGTGAATGGTAGTAAAACCAAGGCCGGCCAAACCAATTATGATGACCTGTACGCCGATATATTATTATGGCTTAAAAACAGCTGGATAGATTATGTAGCGCCACAATTATATTGGGAGTTTGGCCATAAAGCAGCCCCTTATGAAATTTTGCTGGACTGGTGGAGTAAGCATACTTATGGAAAAAATTGCTATATCGGCCTGGGTATATACCGTGCCGGCAGTAACAGCGCCTGGAAAGATATCACTCAATTACCCCGGCAGATCGAGGCCTTGCGCAATACTCCTAATATCCAGGGCATGATCTTTTTCAGTAGCAAGTCTTTTAATAATAATCCAAATGGCTGGAGTGATAGCCTGCGGCTGGATTATTTTAAAGAGCCGGCAAAGACTCCCGAAATGAGCTGGATAAACAGTAGTAAGGAATGACCGGTGGCTTTTAATCCCGTATCATTTTATCTACCTTTGTAATTCAATTCATAATTTTTAATTCTTAATTATAGTAATATGCCTGGTTACGAATCCTGGAGCGACGCAGAACGCAAAGAAGTAAATGAAGTATTGGAAACCGGAATCCTGATGAGATATGGTTTTGATGGCCCCCGTAAAGGAATATGGAAGGCAAAAGAACTGGAAGATGCCATTTGCCAGACCTTTGGTTGTAAACATGCACAATTAGTAAGCAGCGGCACTGCCGCACTAACAACAGCCATGAGCGCATTAGGGATTGGATATGGAGACGAGATCATTTTGCCAACATTTACTTTTGTTGCAAGCTTTGAGGCTGTCCTTAGTGTTGGCGCTGTTCCTGTTTTTGTGGATGTGGATGATACCCTGACATTGAATCCTGATGCGGTGCGTAGCGCCATCACTGCAAAAACAAAATGCATAATGCCCGTACACATGTGCGGCAGTATGGCTGATATGGATGCGCTTCAGGCAATTTGCAAGGAGCATAAACTTATCTTGCTGGAAGATGCATGCCAAAGTATTGGTGCATCTTATAAAGGAAAAAAGCTTGGTACTATCGGCGATGCCGGAACTTTTAGTTTTGATTTTGTAAAAACAATCACCTGTGCCGAGGGAGGTGCAGTGATGACCAACAGGGAAGATGTTTTTATAAACAGTGATGGTTACAGCGACCATGGCCACGACCATAAAGGGGTTGACCGCGGCGCTGATCTTCATCCTTTTATTGGCTATAACTTCCGCATCAGTGAATTGCATGCTGCTGTTGGCCTGGCGCAGATCAAAAAGCTTGATACTTTTCTCACTACACAACGAAAAAATCATTCAGCTTTAAAAAATATTCTTTCTTCGGTTCCAGAAATTTCGTTTAGAAGGATACCTGATCCTACTGGTGACAGTTGTACTTTTCTCAGCTGGTTCTTACCAACAGAAGAAATTACCAGGGCTGTTGTAGCAGAATTGAAAGTTCAAAATATTTTAGCAGGCAATTTTTACTGGTACGATAATAACTGGCATTATATCCGTAAATGGAATCATTTAAAAAATTCAGTAACCTTAAATGCCCTGCATCCTGATCTGAAAGCCGCGGTGATGCATCATGCCTCCAAAGACTTCTCTGCAAGTGATGCCATCATGGGTCGCTGTGTATCAACAGCTATTGGTTTGTTATGGACGGACAAACAGGTAAAAACAAAAGGAGAACAAATGGTAAACGTGATCAGGAAGGTATTGAGTGAGCAAAAAGTAACAGCGTAAGATCAAATTCCCGAATAATCTAAAGACAGCAGTCGTAAAACTGTCGTTTTTTATTCTGTTTAATTGTTAGGCAAAATTCCTGCAGATTTTTTTCCTTCCATCCAGTCGCAATACTGAACACTTCCTAACCGAAGCCTAAATGGCACTTTAGTTACTTTTTCAAATTGTAATTCCTTCTTACAAAAAAAACCAAAACTTTGAATGTAGTAATCTGAATTGATCACAGAAAAAGCAGCAATCCCTAAAAAAAGCCCTGGCTTATCATTAATTCCCGGTTTAATTGGAGTTTTACTTTTCGTTTGCTGAAAACAAGTGGCAAAATAAGGCTTGTTATTATGTCTAGAGGCTTGTTTTAAGCTATAAATATGATTAGAAAAGGCAATTTTATCAGGAGCTATTTGGCAAAAAGCGCCCAATGCCACAAAAATCATGCAAAAAAACAAAATTTTGGCTTTTTTATTCATTTTACAACACGCTATGTATGTAAATTTACGTTGTTATTGAAACCGTAGATTAAATATTTTTCCAAAAAGTTTAATTATTCCCCTTAGCGAAATGAGAATATGGCCTTAAGTCAGGGATTATATCAGAAACAACTACAAAAACTATCACCGCAGCAAATTCAATTGATGAAATTGCTGCAGGTACCAACTGCCCTTTTAGAGGAGCGTATCAAGGAAGAAATAGAAGAGAACCCGGCGTTGGAAGAGGCAGAAGACGGGCATGAAGACGAGTATGATGAAGCAAATGATGAGTTTAAAGACAAAGAAGCCGATGATGGAGAAATGGATGGCAGTGTGGACGAATATGATAATATTGACATCAGTGAATATGTAAATGATGGCGATGACGAAGTGGGTGATTATAAATTAAAAGATGACAATTACCCTGAGATAGATGATGGCCGGGTGATACCACATAAGGTTGAAACAGGCTTTAATGAAGTAATGCTTGAACAACTGGGTATGCTCACCTTAAGCGATGAGCAAAGGCGCATAGCAGAACAGATCATTGGCAACCTGGATGACGACGGCTATTTAAGAAGAGAGATCTCTGCCATTGCCGACGACCTTGCCTTCAGGCAAAATATTGAAACCACCGAAGAGGAAATTGGCGAGCTAATCCTCCAGATACAACAATTCGATCCTCCCGGGATTGCTGCACGAAACCTCCGGGAATGTTTATTACTGCAACTGGAAAGAAAGTCCGGGGAAGGTAAACATGTAGAAATGGCAATAAAAGTTTTGGAAAAATACTTTGACGAGTTTACCAAAAAACACTACGAAAAAATCCAAAGAGGATTGAATTTAACCGATGAACAACTAAGGGAGGTGATAAATCAGATCATCAAATTAAACCCCAAGCCTGCAGGCGCCGTTGGCGATACCAACAAGGGAGAAAGTTATGTGGTGCCTGATTTTTTTATTTATAATAATGCAGGCAAACTGGAATTAACACTTAACAGTAAAAATGCCCCTGACCTGAGGGTTAGTGAGGGCTACCGTGATATGTTGAAGGAATACGACAGGGGAAGTAAGAAGGATAAGCGTCAAAAAGAAGCGGTCCTTTTCATCAAGCAAAAAATAGATGCCGCAAAATGGTTTATTGATGCCATCAAGCAACGGCAGAACACCTTGCTGAATACTATGGAAGCCATCATGAATTACCAACATGATTTTTTTATTTCGGGTGATGAAACAGACCTGCGGCCAATGATACTAAAATATATTGCAGAAGCCACTAACCTTGATATATCTACTGTAAGCCGTGTCGCCAATAGTAAATTTGTACAAACAGAATTTGGTACTTACCGGCTTAAATTTTTCTTCAGCGAAAGCCTGCAAACAGATAGTGGCGAGGAAGTGAGCACCAGGGAAGTTAAAAAAATACTTAGTGATATTATTGGTGGAGAGAATAAAAAACATCCGCTAAGCGATGAACGGTTAACAGAAATGCTCCAGGAAAAAGGATATAATATTGCCAGGAGGACCGTTGCCAAATACCGGGAGCAACTGAACATTTCTGTAGCCCGGTTAAGAAAAGAGTTATGACAGCTATAATACAGGGTACGCAAACAGTTAATTACAAACAGGAACAACACGCTATTGTTCGTTTTTTTGCACACCTGTTCTCTTTTGTGTTTCATCCTTTGTTTATACCCTTTTACGTAGTTGCTTTTTTAATTTATTTCCACCCTTCCTATTTTTCAGGGTTCAGCGACACCACAAAATTGAACTTGCTGTTAACTACCGCTTTAAACACAATATTCTTTCCTGCATTTGCTGTTTTGCTCATGAAGGGGTTGGGTTTTATTAAGTCGGTCTTTTTACATACTCAACAAGACAGGATTGGCCCCTATCTCTCCAGCATGATATTTTATTTTTGGGCAGCCAGGATATTTTTCAAGTTTCAGCCGGAATTATCCCCTGTTTTAGCTTCATTTATGACAGGTATTTTTCTTACTACCGTTGTAGGTCTTTTATCCAATATTTACTATAAAATAAGTATGCATGCAATGGGCGGCGGCGGATTGATTGGTGTTTTTTTAATCATCATGTTTGGTAATACCATGCTGATGACATGGCCCTTATCAGCTGCACTACTAATCACAGGCATTGTCTGCACTTCACGTTTACTTGTAAGTAGCCACACTCCAAAAGAAATTTACCTGGGGCTTTTAGTTGGCTTGCTCTGCCAGCTTGCCGCTGCAATGGCCATCATCTAAAATGAAAAAATCCCGCCAAAAGCGGGACTCTTCGTCTCCTGTCGTGCCTAACAATAAAAACTTTAAAACTGTAGAGGAAATATAATTTTAACTGTTAAGTATTTTTGACTGAGTGCTGTATTTTTCTGAAGGGTAGTACAAAAACATGCAGCTACCGCCTTTTATAATATCAATTATTTTTTTGCTTATTTCCCTGGGTACTGCCGGGCAACCGTGGCTCCTGCCCAGGTAACCGTTTTGCTGAATGAATTTTTCACTTACATAATCGGCGCCATGCATTACAATTGCACGATGATAAGCTTTGTCATTGATTCCTGTTTCACAACCGTTCAGTTTTAAGGAATAACCATTTTCTCCAAAGTAAGTATTGAGCGTTACAAAAAAGCCCAGGCTGCTTTTGTGGGAATCTTCTTTATTCGAAAAATCAGTTGCATACTTCTGTCCCGATCTGCGGCCATGTGCCACCAATGAATTAAACAACATTTCACCGGTTGTCATATCCAATACAAATAATCTTTTTTCTGTGGACGGTTTACTGTAATCTACAATTGTAAGTAGGTTACTTTTAGTCAATGCATGTTCTCCTTCAAGCACAGTATATCCTTTCTGTGCCATTTCAAAAGCCTCTTTCGATAATCCCGTCGCTTCAAGGTTCCATTTGCCATATAACTCTGTGGAATTTAAAGAAGCATTTGATTTGTCCGGCACAGGAAATAATAAAACATGTGCTCCCGTCCGCTCTTCATAAAGGGATGAAGAACTGTTTGCTAATAGCAATAACAATACAGGGATGATTAGGAAAGGATACCGGATTAACTTCATTCTTGTGGCTTTTCTTTAATTCAGCGGGTAACTGAATCGTTTCTATAAATCGCTTTGCAGCAGCATTTTATTGTCTGGAAAGTTAAATCCGGATAGATATATTTTATTTGAATATCCTGAACAGTAAAACTACTTCGGATGTTTACAAAGAATGAATTCCGCATGTAAAGTATCTTTTCGACATATGCTTTTTTTCGCTACAGTCATTGCTTACTGTCCATGCACCGTAAGCATATATAAATCTTTATATTTGGGCTTTAATGTGCGATAGATGACTAAAAAAATGTTCTTCTCCCTTCTGGTTTTGTTCTTCGGAATTACAATGCAGGGAAATTCTCAAAAAGCAGGTTTCGACAAGTCGGCTTTTTATGATGCCATGGCATCAAACAACCTGCATGAAATAAATGCCCAGCTGAATATTGTAACGGGAATATCAGCCAGCGAAAAAGAAGCTTATGAAGGAGCCTTACTTATGAAAAAGGCCGGGTTGATCACAAAGGCAAAAGATAAATTAAACCTTTTTAAATCGGGGCGCTTGAAATTGGAGACGTCCTTGAAAAAAGATACTAAGAACATAGAATTTTATTTTCTCCGGTTGATCATACAGGAACATGCTCCTAAAATAGTTAACTACCGTACCGAACTGGAGAACGATAGTTTGCTTGTTCGCACCAATTATAAAACTCTTCCGCAGGTTGTGCAGCAGGCTATAATTGAATACAGCAAGAAATCAAAGGTTTTAAAACTTCTCTAGCTTAATTTTGCAGTTCATGGGTAAAAAAATTCTGGTCATCTATTATACACAGTCGGGACAACTGGAAGATATTCTGAATTGTTTTACTGCCCCGCTTATTGAAGCAGGTAACACGGTTGAGAAAGTGCGTGTTCATGTTACAAAAGATTATCCTTTTCCCTGGACTGGTAAAAGTTTTTTTGCAGTAATGCCCGACTGTGTTTTGGGAGTACCAACAGAATTACAGGATTTCCATTTACAGAAAAGCAGTTATGACCTGATCATTCTTGGTTACCAGGCATGGTTCCTTTCACCAGGCATTCCATCTAATTCCATATTAAGTCATCCATCGGTAAAAGCGATTTTAAAAGATACCCCGGTAATAACTATAACGGGGGCAAGAAATATGTGGATCAGTGCAATGGAAAGGATAAAAAAGATCCTCAAGGAATCTGATGCCCGGCTGGTGGGCAGTATAGCGCTGGTTGATAAACATCATAACTTCATCAGCTTTATCACTATTTTTTACTGGATGTTTAAGGGTAAAAAGGGGCGCTGGTTAAACCTGTTTCCAAAACCGGGTGTTTCAGATGCAGATATTTCAAATACCGGTGTGTTTGGAGCAACAGTACAAAAACATCTCTCAAATGGAAATTGGGATGGGCTACAGGATGAACTCATTCATCAAAAGGCAATTGAAGTAAAATATAATCTAATGTTTATTGAGTCGAAGGCAAAACGCATATTTGCCATTTGGGCCAACATTATTGTAAAAAGAAAAAAAAGAGATGCCTGGCTTGTTGCATTCAAATATTATCTTTTAATTGCATTGTTTATAGCAGCCCCGATAATACTTACTGTTGATGCGATATTCTTCAAACCTTTCTTGTCGGGCCGTATTAAAAAACAAAAACAACAATATTCAGGTATAAATTAACCCTAACTGCAGATGTCTTTTAACGAGGTTTACATTACTAATACTTCTTCTTTCTTTCCTAATGATCCTGTTTCCAACGATGAGATGGAGGAATACCTGGGATATATCAATGATTCTCCTTCCAGGTCAAAGGCAATTGTGTTGCGCAATAATGGTATAAAGCGTAGGTTTTATGCACTCAAAAAAGACGGAACATCTACCCATACCAATGCCCAGATGACCTCGTTGGCAGTAAATGCTTTATTTAAGAATAACCCTGCCGATATTAAATCAATAGAGCTGTTAAGCTGCGGCACTTCAACACCCGATCAGCTAATGCCTTCACACGGGGTAATGGTTCATGGCTGGCTTCCCGAAGCAAACCCTATTGAAGTTGTTTCTCCTGCCGGGGTGTGTTGCGCAGGCATGCATGCATTTAAGTATGCCTACCTGGCTACTAAAACAGGCGATGTGCAACGCTGTGTCGCTACCGGTTCCGAGCGTTTTTCCATCTCTTTGGTTTCGGCCCATTTTGAAGATGAAGCTAAAAGGCTGAAACAACTGGTTGATGACCCTTATATAGGTTTTGAAAAAGAATTTTTACGATGGATGTTATCCGACGGCGCCGCTGCATTTTTGATATCAAACAAAAAAAATGAAACAGGTATCAGCCTTCGTGTGGAGTGGATGGAAGGTTTTTCTTACGCAAACGAACTTGAACCCTGTATGTACATGGGAGGAGAAAAACTTAAGGATGGCACACTAAAAAGTTATCAGGATTATTCCAATGAAGAGATCATGTCTCAATCTTTACTTAGTATCAAGCAGGATGTAAAATTATTGAGCAAAAATATTGTGCTGTATGGTGGTTATGGTGTAAAGGCTTCATTGGAAAAGCATGGTATCAAATCGGAAGAGATCGATTATTTTTTACCCCACATGTCGAGCGAATTTTTCAGGGATAAGATATACCAGCAACTGATAGCCAACGAAACCGGCATCATGTATGACAAATGGTTTGTAAATCTCAGCCAGGTAGGAAATGTGGGAGCCGCTTCTGTTTACCTTATGGTTGATGAACTGTTTCACAGCGGAAAACTTAAACCAGGTGATAAAATCTTTCTGCTTGTTCCTGAAAGCGCCCGTTTTTCATATATGTTTTGTTTGCTTACGGTTTGTTAAGCCCCGGATAGTTTATTGATCACTATTTTCATTCCATCTTTACCTACCTTCGGTTTTTAATAATTTTAATATGAAAAAAGATGAGATACCCCAGGATGATGGCGCTCTCAATAAATTAACCAAAGAAGTTGTTTATGCTGTTGATGCGTCAGGCAAATACTCTACCGAACTAAGTACAGGATGGGATGTAAAAATAAAAGCACTTGATCTTGCCTGGGAAGATATTGAAAAGCGCATTGAAGCAGCAAAGCAGAAAGTGTTGAACAATGAGGCAAGCCCCATCTTATATTTTTTGGAACTGAGGTTAATGGACCTTGGTATCCTGGCTTCTTATACCGGCTTTTGGAAATGGACGATCAAAAGACATTTAAAGCCATCTGTATTTAATAAATTATCTGAACAAAAACTACAGCAATACGCCGATGCATTTAATGTAAGTGTGGGGGAGCTTAAAACAATGAAGGTACATGATAACTGATTTTAAACATTTACAGGCTGCGCATTGCGAAAACGGCGTTACTACAAATCTCTTACGGTCTGCCGGTGCTGAAAAACTTACAGAGCCGCTTGCTTTTGGTATTGGCTCCGGTTTGTTTTATGTGCAACTGCCATTGCTTGTAATTAATAATGGCCCTGCCATTGCTTTCCGCACCATGCCGGGACTCATTTTTAAAAGAACCTGTAACGCATTGGAGATCCCGGTTTTTAGAAAAAAATTTTCTTCCAAAGAAGCGGGAAAAAAATATTTAGATGATTGTCTTGCAAAAGGACAGCCGGTTGGCGCACAGGTAGGCGTTTACTACCTTACTTATTTTCCAAAAGAATACCGCTTTCATTTCAATGCCCATAACATGATCGTTTTTGGTAAAGAAGATGATCGTTATCTCATCAGCGATCCGGTGATGGAAACGCCAACATCATTAACCGATTACGAACTGCAAAGGGTGCGATTTGCAAAAGGCGCTTTTGCACCGAGGGGCCAAATCTATTATCCCAGAGAAAAAAGAATAGTTACTGATGAGCAAATGGCAAAGTCCATTGTAAAAGGCATCAAAAGAAATGTAACCCACATGATACGCATACCTGGTAATATTGCCGGTGTAAAAGGTATTGCAACTACGGGGAGGAAAATAAAAAAGTGGAAGGCTAAATTGGGTGATGAGAAAGCAGGTTTGTATTTAGCACAGTTAGTGCGTATGCAGGAAGAGATTGGAACAGGCGGTGGCGGGTTCAGGTATATATATGGTGCTTTTTTACAGGAGGCTTATGCTTTTAATCCAATTGATGAACTGCTGGAGATCTCAAAAATATTTACTCTCTCAGGAGATAAATGGCGCAGCGCTGCTGTACAGGCCTCCGGTATCTATAAAGGCCGCATTGGCAGCCAGGCCGACTATGATGTAATGGGAAATTACCTCATTGAAATTTCGGAGATAGAAAAAAAAGCCTTCCAGGCACTGTCTAAAATAAAATGGAATTCATGAGCAATGCTGCGGTGCGGATAAATAACCTGGGTTTTACCTATCCACGGCAACCCGCTGCCTGTTTCAGCAACTTGAGCCTTGAAGTGCCGGAAGGTGAACGCTTTGGATTGTTTGGCCCCAATGGAGCAGGAAAAACCACGCTGATGAATTGTATGACGGGTCTGCTTCAGTTTCAACAAGGAAGCATACAGTTGCTTGGTCATGAAATTGCACATCATAAAAAA
>CAYTQB010000036.1:0-1070 GCA_964439615.1 uncultured Ferruginibacter sp.
CATAAATATACGCAACTCCTTGTACAGTTTTATATTGATCTTCAACTTAAAACTGTACAAGATTCTTTATAAAAATGAATGGGCTGTGAGAGATAATGAGTCTATTTCTTCTTCTTTGCTGCGCTTTTCTTTGGCGCTGCCTTGGCAGCAGCTTTTACAGCAGGCTCTTTTTTCTTTGCGGCTGCTTTTTTCCCCTTACCATCAAAGGCCTTGGGGTTTTGTGCCAGTATGATCTTCTTCACTTCTTCCAGTTCCAGGGCGGCTAATTCTTCGGGAGTATATTTTTCGCTGTTCTTGTTGAGTCCTATTTTGTACATGTTCTTGCCAAACTTAACCACCGGGCCCCAGCGTGCATTTTCAATGGATATTTTTTCTTCGGGCCATTGTTGTATAAAACGGTTGGCTTCTTTTTCTATCTTCTTTTGTATCAGTTCGTCGCAATCCTGTTTACTCAGGTTATCAAAATCATAGGCACGGGGCACATTGATGAACATATTGTTCCACTTGATGAAGGGGCCAAAGCGGCCTTTGCCTTTTGTGATCGGCTTCTCATCATAAAAACCAATGGGTGCGTCTTCAATACGCTTGGCTTCAATTAATTCAATGGCCCTTTCCAGGTCTACTTCAGTAGGCTCTTCGCCACGTGGCACAGAAATGAACTGGTCGCCAAATTTTACATAGGGCCCATAGCGGCCAATATTAACCGAAACCTCCAGGCCTTCATACTCCCCAAGCGGCGCTCCTAATTTAAAAAGTTCGATCGCTTCTTCCAGGCTGATGGTCTCAATACTTTGTGTGGGCTTCAGTTTGGCAAACTTTGGTTTTTCCTCATCGTCAGCCGTGCCTATCTGTACCATCGGGCCATAGCGGCCCATCCTTGCAATAATGGGTTTGCCCGTTGCAGGATCATTGCCGAGTGACCTTTCGCCAACAGCTCTTTCGGCATTCTCCAGTGTATGCTCCACACCATCATGAAAGGGAGCATAGAAATTACCCACCATCTGGTTCCACTTCATATTACCATCGGCTATCTCATCAAATTCTTTTTCAATTTCGGCAGTAAAGGAATA
>CAYTQB010000036.1:1170-27703 GCA_964439615.1 uncultured Ferruginibacter sp.
GTACTCGGCCTGCCGATGCCAAGTTCTTCCAGTTTTTTTACCAGTGAAGCTTCGGTATATCTTGCAGCATGTTTGGTAAACCTTTCAGTGGCGGTCATCCTTTCAAAATCCAGCACCTGTCCAACCCTCAGGTCGGGTAAACGGCTTTCATCGCCTGCATCGTTATCGTCTTCATCTGTTCCTTCCAGGTAAACTTTCAGGAAGCCATCGAACTTCAACACTTCGCCGCTGGCGGTGAGTTCTTCGTTGTTGGTGCTGATATTTATTTTGGCTGTTGTCTTTTCCAGTTCGGCATCGGCCATCTGCGAGGCAATGGTCCTTTTCCAGATAAGTTCATACAAACGGTTCAGGTCGGGGTCAGCCACCGATTTGTTCTCCATATATGTAGGGCGAATGGCTTCATGCGCTTCCTGTGCTTTGTCGTTTTTGTTCTTGTATTTGCGTACCTGCACATATTGTTCACCATAGTTATTGCGTATTTCCGAAGTGATGGCCTGCATGGCGGTATCGCTCAGGTTCACGCTATCGGTACGCATATAAGTTATCTTACCGCTTTCGTATAACTTTTGAGCAAGCAGCATGGTCTTGCTGACACCATAACCCAGCTTACGGCTGGCTTCTTGTTGCAAAGTTGATGTGGTGAAGGGTGCTGCCGGTGTACGCTTTCCTGGCCTTACCTGTATATCGCTTACTGAGTATTTTGCGCCGATACAGCTTTGCAAAAACTTTTCGGCGTCTTCTTCATTATTATATTTATTGCCTTCGGCTTTAAAAGGAACGGTCTTATCGTTCAGGTCGGTTGCCGCTAAGGTGGCTTCCAGTTTAAAACTGCTTACCGGCACAAACTGGTTTATCTCTCTTTCTTTTTCAACGATGAGTTTTACGGCAACACTTTGTACCCTTCCGGCACTTAATCCGCCGGTGGCGCCTATCTTTCTCCAGAGAACGGGGCTCAGTTCAAAACCAACGATCCTGTCCACAATGCGTCGTGCCTGTTGTGCATCTACCAGGTTCATATCAATAATACGTGGATTTTGTACTGCCTGCTGAATAGCAGGTTTAGTGATCTCATGAAAGACGATACGCTTGGTTGTTTTTGGATCTAACCCCAATACTTCGGCCAAATGCCAGCTGATACTTTCTCCTTCACGGTCCTCATCCGATGCCAGCCAAACCTCTTTACTTTTTTTGGCAAGATTCTTTAAATCGCTGACCACTTTTGCTTTTTCGGCAGGTACTATATATGTAGGCTGAAAATTTTTTTTGATATTGATGCCCATATCGCTCTTCTGCAGGTCACGAATGTGCCCAAAGCAACTCTTTACTTCAAAGTCTTTCCCCAGGATACCTTCAATGGTCTTAGCCTTCGCCGGGGACTCCACGATCAATAGATTTTTCGCCATAAATGCGTTGTATGATTATTTTTTGCCTGTCCCGATTATTTCGGGATAACCGGCCCTGGTACTGCCTTTCAGCACATCCTTCTATATCAGGGAAAAAACAAAAGAAACTCCCTTCATCGGCACCACTTTACTGAAAATACCATACCAGATTTTCAACCGGTTCTACTGCAATATTAGTTTAAAATTAAAAAATCAAAATAATTCCTGCTGAACGTAACTGTATTTTAACTTTCTTACATGAACGTTATTACCTTATTTTTTATGTTGAGGTCATGATAAATTTTCCGGTGCCCGAGTCCTTTTGTAATAACGAAATTTATGTTTGGATGGTTGTCTTCTTTTACTTTTAATGCATCGCTCCATGGTGTGATATCATCTTCCTTATCATGTATCCAGAGTATATTGGCTTTGATATGATGCATGGCCCTCCTCATCGAAAACCATGCTGTTTCCTTCCCGCTTACGCTGATAATGATCTTTTCAAACTCCCTTCTTACTTCTGCATCTTTTATTTTCAGCATGGTAAATGCGGCATCAACAGCGCTGGTGGTTTCGGTTGCGGGGGCAATAAAAACAATTCTGGTATCAGCACGGTGTGGTATATTTTCCAATGCGAGGCTTAAAGCTATTCCTCCAAAGGAATGTGCTATAAAACTTTTTACCGGGCCGTATTTTTCAATTACTGCTTTTATCATTTCACTGTATTCAACGGCATTGGTTGTTGTTCCTTCACTGTCGCCGTGTGCAGGTGCGTCAAATGCCAGTACTTCATATCCTTTCTTAACCAGTGGAGATACGTAGTGTTCAAATTTATGTGCTGCCGATCCAAAGCCATGTAATATCAATGCTTTTTCTTTTTGCGGATGGTTCCATCGGTAGCCATGTATCATAAGCTTGTTAAACCTGAAACTGATGGGCTCCGCATGTTTGAGTTCTGTTTTCTTTTTTGATCTTAAATAAGGTGTGGTGAATAGCTCAAAGGCCTGTGCAGCAGCCTTCTTTTTAGATACTACTGTTAATAATTTAAATTTGGTTTGTATGTAGCCAATTGCTAATCTTTGTACCAGTTTCATTTCCGTCAAAGATACTTGTTATGAGGGTTGTAATCATAGGTTCGGGTAATGTGGCATCGGTATTGGGCCGTTTAATAAAACGCAATGGCCACGAAATTGTACAGGTTGTCAGCCGTAATGCCGTACATGCAAAAATATTAGCCGATGAATTGCAATGCCCTTCTTCAGATAACAACAGCGCTGTAGACATGAATGCCGGGGTTTACCTGGTTGCAGTTAATGACGGCGCTTTATACGAACTGAACAAATCCTTTCATCTTGGCCAGAAACTGATAGTTCATACAGCCGGCTCGGTGCCTATGAATATCTTAAAAGATATTTCAGTGAATTACGGGGTACTTTATCCCTTACAAAGCCTTAGAAAAGAAATGGACTACCCGGCAGATATTCCTTTCCTTATTGATGGTAATACAGAAGAAACCAGGAAGTTGATCGAAGACTTTGCCCGGACTATTTCAGGTACAGTTGCCAAAGCGGGTGATGAAGAAAGGCTTAAACTTCATGTTGCTGCTGTGGTGGTAAGTAATTTCACCAACCACCTGTATGCACTGGCCGAAGATTTTTGTACAAAAGAAAATATCGATTTTAAACTGCTTGCTCCGCTCATTAAAGAAACAGCGCGGCGTGTAGAAGCACATGCACCGGCATCTGTTCAAACAGGGCCGGCACTTCGCAACGATGTATTTACATTGGATAAGCACCTGCGCCTGTTATCAAATCATCCCAGGCTCAAATACATTTACCTGAAGTTGACAGACAGTATCATGAAAGGGTAAGTCGCTCCTTGTTATTTTATCGGGAAAATAATATCGGTCTGAACTTTATAGGGATCAACCGGTTTACCATTTTTATCAACCGGGTCGGTAACATACATTTCAAAAGGAGGGCCTGCTGCCATTTTTTTATTGTCTTTCATAAATTCTTTCACAGCATCGTAGCCCTGCGATAAAAGTTCATATGGGCCATAAAAATGCGCCACTATCACTTTACCCGGGCCAATCTCCCTAACCTGTACACCTGCCACTGATTTTTTCCCTGCTTTATTGATCGGTACGCCGGCTTCAAAAAAGTATGGAGCTTTTTGTGACTTGTACCATGCCATGGGAGCCCCGCTTTGTTTAAGTCCATTCTTCTTTATATATTCGGCTAGCTTAACGCCATAAATTTTTCCCAGCTTCAAACTTATCCGTTCAAAGGTCTTTGCGCTGTCTTTGAAATAACATACCAGTCTTTTGGGAGCAACAGTATCCACAATATTTACAATGGGTGGCCGCACAGTTTCCACTTTGGGTTGAGGCGGTTGAGGTTTTTTAATAGCCGTTTTCGTACTGTCTTTTTTGGGTTGAGTATTTTTATCGGCATTATTGCTGCAGGCGCTAAAAAATATCATGGTCAGCAACATCGAACTGCAGCATATATGTATGATGGTTGTTTTCATTATACCCGTTGGTTATTTAAAAAGAAAATTAGCGAAACCTTTTTACTCTGCAAATAGTAAAAGCCCTTTGTACTGGTATTATTTTCCTGAATTGGTAATATTGAAGTAGGTTTGCACCCCGAAATTTGCGGTATGTACAATATAACTTTCAAGTTTGAACAAAAGGGGTTGGAGCCAATAACGTTATCGGGTATTGAACCTGATCAGTCGATTTTAGAAGTTGCCTTAAAGCATGATATTGAATTGCATCATAATTGCGGTGGTGTATGTGCCTGCAGCACCTGTCATATTTATGTTGACCAGGGAGAAGATTTTTTAGAGGAGCTTAGTGATAAGGAAGAGGACTTTATTGACAGGGCAGTAAACCCAAGGTTGAATTCAAGACTGGGGTGCCAGTGTGTATTGCAAAGTGGTAATGGCAATATTTCTGTTACTTTGCCAGACCAGACACAATTTCTGGGAGAATAATTAGATTTGGGGATGTGTCGATTTGGTGATTTTCTGATAGAGCCTGTCTTCAAATCAATTCATCACCAAATCTCCAAATTAATTTATTATGACTTTTGAACCTCCTATATACTGGAACGATCATGAAGATATCGCCATGAAGTTATATGAACGCTTTGGCGATGAGTTTGGTGAAAGTAAAATTTACCGGATCCGTTTCACCGATCTTCATAAATGGGTAATGGAAATACCAAAATTTGCAGGCAAGGCTGAAGAAAGTAATGAAGGGCATCTGGAGATGATACAAAGTAAATGGGTGTACGAGTGGAGGGATAACCAAAAGTAAGTTTAGGGGTTTAGATGTTTAGTTAAGTGTTATCTACACTAAACCTCTAAACCTCTAAATCCCTAAACCAAATTCAATGAACGTTCTCGAAAAATTTAAAGCCATTAAAACTTTTGTTTTTGACGTTGACGGAGTACTTACCGACGGAACCCTATTGGTATTGAATGACAGGCAGCATGCAAGGATGATGAACATTAAAGATGGTTATGCTTTACAATTAGCAATAAAGAAAGGATATAGGGTTGTGGTCATCTCAGGTGGTACATCAGAAGCGGTTAAAGATAGGCTGGATAAACTGTGCGTAAAAGATTGCTTTTTAAAAGTAGATGATAAAAAAGAGAAACTGCTAACCTATGTTACCGAACATCAGTTAAGTTGGGATGAGGTTTTGTTTATGGGAGATGATATACCTGATCATACTTCCATGCAACTCGTAGGGCTTCCCTGTTGCCCGGCAGATGCTGTGCCGGAGATAAAACAGGTTTCACATTATATTTCGCCGGTTGCAGGAGGAAAAGGTTGTGCAAGGGATGTAATTGAAAAAGTATTGAAACTGAACGGCCATTGGGACCTGGATACTACGGTTGCCTCAAGGTAATTTTCACCTGTTGCATTTTCTATCTTATTTTCGTTACTTAAACACTTCATGAAACTTATAGATGCATTTCTAAGACTGGTAAGATGGCCCAACCTGGTTATGATTGCCATAACGCAGCTATTGTTTTATTACTGTGTCATTCAGCCTTTTTATTCGGCCAATGAACATATATTCAGCTCCTTTACGGGTACACACTTCATTCTTCTTATCGTATCTTCTTTACTGATCGCAGCTGCCGGCAATATCATCAATGATTATTTTGATCTTAATATTGATGAGGTAAATAAACCGGAAAAGAAGATCATTGACAAACTGATAAAAAGACGATGGGCTATTGTAATGCACATCGTGTTCTCAGCAACAGGTATCTTACTTGGTTTCTATATCGATTTTAAAACTTCCGTTTTTTGGTTAGGGATTTCCAACCTGATCTGTGTTTTATTATTATTTGGGTACAGCATCAGCCTGAAGAAGAAATTACTGGTAGGAAATATCCTGGTATCGCTGCTTACTGCCTGGGTGGTTATGGTTGCCTTCTTTTGTTATTACCGCAGTTTTCAATGCAACGCCTGTGAAGCAACTTACTGGCATGCCGAGCTGCGCCGTTTTATTCGCATCAGTTTCTTATATACCGGTTTTGCATTTGTAATTTCGCTGATACGGGAAGTGGTGAAGGATATGGAAGATATGGAAGGCGATGCCCGTTATGGATGCAAGACCATGCCCATCGTATGGGGCATTCCTGCCAGTAAAGTATTTGTTGCCGTATGGCTGGTTGTATTGATCGGTATGATCAGTATTGTGCAGTTCTACGTATTCCAGTTGGGTTGGGTATGGAGTGCAGTATATTGTATCGCACTGATCATTGCACCGCTGCTTTGGATACTGCGTAAATTATTTATAGCGCAGGTGCCCAAAGATTACCACCTGTTGAGCAGCATGATAAAATTTGTGATGTTTACCGGTTTATTATCCATGCTCTTCTTTAAGATATATTCATAGTTTTCTGTCTTGTTATGCAAAAATTAATTTTAGCTTCCCAATCGCCCCGCCGCAAACAATTACTGGAGTGGGCCGAGGTTCCGTTTGATGTGGTAGTGAAAGAAACAGACGAGTCTTACCCGGAAAATTTACCTATTGATGAAATTGCCATCCACATTGCAAGGAATAAGGCTTTGGCGGTTAAAGGTTCAGAAGGGTTAAAAAATTCGGGGAAACTTCCGGTGATACTTGCTGCTGATACGATCGTGGTACTGAATGATGAGATCATCGGTAAACCAAAGGACAGGGAAGATGCCGTAGGTATTTTGTTGAAGCTTTCGGGTAAACAGCATAAAGTAATTACTGGTGTTGTTATTTTAAATGGGGAGAGTGAAACGGCATTTGCAGAAACAACAGAAGTAGAATTTCACGAACTTAGTTTACCACAGCTTGAATTTTATGTTGATAAATACAAGCCTTATGACAAAGCCGGTGCCTACGCCATACAGGAATGGATCGGCGTTGTGGGAATAAGATCGGTAAAGGGAGATTTTTATAACGTGATGGGCTTACCGGTGAGCATGATAGTGCAGGCGTTACAAGGTTTAAAAGTTTAATTAAAGTACTTACATTTGATATAGGTTCAGCATGGGATTTTGGTTAACCCCTAAACCCTGTATATGACCGAAAGACTGTTACAATACATCTGGCAATTTCAACACTTCAATGCCAAAGGCCTGCTTACAGAAGAAGGAGAATCTTTACAGGTCATTCACCCGGGCACACTCAATACCAACCAGGGCCCTGATTTTACCGATGCTAAAATAAAAATCGATAATACGGTATGGGCTGGCAGCATCGAACTTCATATCAATACATCTGACTGGAGGAGTCATAAACACAGCGCTGATAAAAATTACAGGAACGTAGTGCTGCATGTTGTTTGGAATGCAGATATTGACCTGGAATTGCCTTTCTCCACTTTGGTTTTGCAGGATAAAGTACCCAAAATGCTTTTACAGAAGTATAAAGAGTTGATGAATGCCGATAGTTTCATTCCCTGCGAAAAAAGTATCCGGTCGGTGAATGAACTTACCTGGCAGAGTTGGAAAGAAAGGTTACTGGTAGAAAGGCTGGAAGCAAAGACAAAGCAGGTATTCGGTTACCTGGATAGAAATAATAACCACTGGGAGGAAACCTTGTGGTGGCTTATGGCAAAAAATTTTGGTATCAAACTAAACAGTGTGGCTTTTGAAAAAATAGCCCAATCTATTTCAATTAATATACTTGCAAAACACAAGGAACAGATACACCAGTTGGAGGCATTGCTTTTTGGGCAAGCAGGTTTGCTTTACTCTAACTTCACCGAAGACTATCCTAAATTATTACAAAGGGAGTACCGGTTGCTTAAAAACAAATACAACCTTAAAAAGATTGAAGGTTCGTTGATCTTTTTAAGGATGCGTCCGCTTAATTTCCCCACCATCAGGCTGGCACAATTGGCCATGCTGGTACATGAAAGCCTGCACCTGTTTTCAAAACTAAAGGAAAGCCGGGAGTTAAAAGAAGTAAGATCTTTGTTACAATTAACAGCTAATGATTACTGGAATTATCATTATGTATTTGATGAACCCACAGCATTTAAAAAGAAAAAACTGGGTAACCAGATGCTTGATAATATCCTCATCAATACCGTTATCCCCGTATTATTTGCATACGGACATTACCACCATGAAAATATATTTAAGGATAAAGCCCTGAAATGGCTTGAAGAGATAAGGGCGGAAAAAAATGCCATCACAAAGGGATTTACTTTACTGCATGTAGCCAATAAAACCGGTTTCGATTCCCAATCGCTGATCCAATTGAAGAATGAATACTGTAATAAAAAACGCTGTCTCGATTGCACTGTGGGCAATCTTCTATTGAGAAAAGGATAAATGACCCGATCAACTCCAGCGGTAATCTACATGCACAGCCATGTCGGGGTGCAGGCTTTTCATTACCGGGCAATTATCACCGATCCTTTGCAGGTAAAGCCGGTCTTTTTCATCTAGTTTCAGATCTTTCGGAAAGGTTAAAATAACGTCAATTTTCCCGATACGCCTGGGGTCGCTCAGCATGTGTTTGGTAACTGCAATGGACGTATTTGCCAGTTCTATCTGCATATCTGTAGCTCTTATCGCCATCGTGGTAATAATACAGGTTGCCAGGGCCACACAAACGCTGTCTGTCGGGCTGAACCGTTCTCCTTTGCCCCGGTTATCTGTTGGGGCATCTGTTTCAATGATGGTACCGCTCTGCAGGTGGGTGCATTCGCACCTCAGGTGTCCTTTATAAACAATCGAAGCAGTCATTTGTTAATTTTTTAAAGTTATCGTTTTAGTATTCTTTATGCAGCAGTTCTGCCTGCAAATGTATCATCTTTAAACAGCAGATAGTATTTTTGCATAAATTTACGTTCGTAAACAGTATACATGAAGCAATTAGTAATCTTTTTAACAGTAGTAAGCCTTTCCCTGACTGCTATTGCACAGCAAACAAATAAACCCACTAAGAAGAGTAAGAAAGAAGAAAAAAGGGAACGTATTAGTGCCATGATAAGGGCCGAAGAAGAGGGAGTGATCGCTTACAAGAAGCATTTTGTTTTTGGCATTAAACTGATCTCGGATGGCTATAGTGTATTCTTTGAAAAAGGGTACTCAAAATCTATAAAGAAAGCTACTTTATACCAGGTAGAGATAGGTGAGCGCAAACACCAAAAGGAAGAAAAACAAAACAGTTCATTGAAACCCGGGGCACCATTGATCTATGGTAAGGTGAATTTCTTTTATCCCATAAAGCTGGGTGTGCAGCAACAATTCCTGTTGGGTAATAAAAGCAATAAAAACGGGGTAAGTATTTCGGCAAATGTGGGTGGCGGTATCACCCTGGGTTTATTGAGGGCTTATGAAATGGAGATTGATGATATAACAACTGGTGGAGCCGGGCGCAAGTATATTCGCTACGACTCACCCGATAGCCTCTTATTTGCAAACCCTGCTGGTCTCAACCCTTCGGGCCCGGGGCTCTTTAAAGGATGGAGCCACATAAAATTAACCCCAGGCCTGTATATCAAACCGGGTTTGCGTTTTGACTATGGCCGTTACAACGACCTCGTTTCAGCAATTGAAGTTGGTGTTATGGGGGAGTATTATTCAAAGAAGATACCACAGATGTTGTACAATAAACAAAGATCGTTTTTCTTTTCAGCCTATTTTGTCCTGGCATTTGGCAGAAGAAAATAATTACAACATTTAATATTCAGAATTTCTTTTCATGATAGAATTACCCGTAATTGACGGAATAGCAGAACAGAAACCAAAGAAACCCGATTGGTTAAGGGTAAAATTGCCCATTGGTGAAGAATATCGTCATGTACGTAGCCTGGTAGATACACATAAACTGCATACCATTTGTGAAAGCGGGAACTGTCCTAATATGGGTGAGTGCTGGGGCGAGGGTACAGCGACTTTTATGATACTTGGAAATATCTGCACCCGTAGCTGTGGCTTTTGTAATGTGGCAACAGGCCGGCCTTTGGAAGTGGATTGGGATGAACCACAACGGGTGGCCGAAGCCATCAACCTGATGAAGGTTAAACATGCTGTTATCACTTCGGTGGACAGGGATGAACTGAAAGACGGGGGCAGTATAATCTGGTACAATACCATTAAAGCAGTTAAAGCTTTGAATCCAGCCACTACATTGGAAACGCTTATTCCCGACTTTAAAGCTCAACAGGAAAATATACAGCTTGTAATTGATGCGGCACCCGAAGTGGTAAGCCATAATATTGAAACAACAGAAAGATTAACAAGACAGGTACGCATCCAGGCAAAATACAGGCAAAGCCTGAAAACACTAATGATACTGAAAGAAGGCGGTATGCGTGCAAAAAGTGGTATCATGCTCGGCCTCGGCGAAGAAAAGGAAGAAGTAATTCAAACACTGAAAGACTTAAAAGAAGCGGATGTTGATGTAGTGACCATTGGCCAATACCTTCAGCCAACAAAAAAACATTTACCGGTAGCCCGGTTTGTTCACCCGGATGAATTTGCAGAATTCAGGGAGATTGGATATGAACTGGGTTTTGATTATGTGGAAAGCGGACCCCTGGTCCGGTCATCCTATCATTCAGAGAAGCATGTGATACCCGGTTATGGAAGAAATAAATGGGAGGAAGAAAAGTTAAACGTTAACCGTTAATTGGTTTGTTTGTTATTTGTATGATCCTGCCTGCCCCCTAATTCCTAATTCCCAATTCCTATCACCTCCCCAGCCATTCTTTAAATCCATTCACTCTTTCCCTGCTTACGATAGTTTCAGCAGTAGTTGCAGGTGAAACTTCCAGCTTTAACCTTCCGCCAAGCCAGGTATGTACTTTTTTAACAGCTTCAATATTTACCAGCAGGTGACGGTTGATGCGGTAAAAATTATTGGGTTGCAGCTGCTCTTCCAGTTGCGAAAGGTTATTCTCCAGCAAATATTTAGCGCCATTAAAATCAACAGCAAAACAAAGTTTGCCATCTGCATAACAATAAGCTGTGCTTTCGGTCTTTAAATAACTCAGTTGCTGCCCCCTTTTTATCAGCAGGCGTTCTTTATACTTCACCAAATTCATATCCTGAACCAGTTTCAATATTTTATCTGAGAAATTGGTTTTCGTACTGGGGTAGAGTTGCCGGTATTTTTCCAGTGACAAGTGTAATTCTTGTTCATCAATGGGCTTCAACAAATAATCAATACTATTTACTTTAAACGCTTTTAATGTGTATTGATCAAAGGCTGTAGTGAAGATGACGGGGGTGGTGATTTTTACTTTTTCAAAAATATCAAAGCTTAATCCGTCGGCTAACTGAATATCCATAAATATGAGGTCGACGTCTTTGCAGGAACCCAGGTAAGTTACACTTGCCTCCACACTGTCTGAGTGATGTACCACCTCAACTTCATCACTGTAATTTTGCAATAATTTTACAAGCCGGTCGGCTGCAGGTATCTCGTCTTCAATAATTATTACTTTCATTTCAGTTTTCTATCAGTGGAATGGAAACGATAAAATTGCTTTCGCTTTCTGTTACTTTTAATTCTTTATCGCCTAATAGTTTATAGCGGTTGCGAATATTGTCGAGCCCGATGCCGGTTGATTCATTGATCTGGTTTTTCACCTGCAGGTTATTGCTGAGTACCAGGTTGCCATTGTTGGTAAACACATGTATATGCAAAGGCCTGTCGGAGGATACAATATTGTGTTTTATTGCATTTTCCATCAGTATCTGCAACGATAGCGGCACAATTTTAGTTTTCAGTTTTTCGTCAGGAATGTCAATACGCACATCCAGGTTATTGCCAAACCTGGTTTTAAGCAGGAAGGTGTAGGCATGCAATACCTCCATTTCATCTTTCAGCAAAATGCTTTTTTCATCCTTTACTTCTAAAATATGACGATACACTTTTGATAATTGCTGAACAAAGTCAACCGCATGCTTTGGGTTCTCAGGGATCAATGAACTAAGGGTATTCAGGTTATTAAATAAGAAGTGGGGGTTTACCTGCGTTCTCAGTGCATCTAAATGTGCCTGCAGGCTTTCCCTTTTAAGCATTTCTTTTTCTTCTACCGAATCTTTAAGTGCATACATGAAATAGATGCTTTCATAAATACACATAATAGTGATCACACAAAACACATCTGCTGCGGTTCTGTTGATCAGTTCGTCCGAATTAAAACCAGAAATATGCCTGTCTGGCAAAATATACGTGGTGATGATGAAATGAAGCAGGTTGTCTCCGGCAATGGTAAAAGCCAGCAAGGCAGATGACTGGACTATTAACCGCCGACGAACTTGTTTGAAAAGAGGATACCGGGTACGGCATAAAATCAGGATATACCTTGCCGCTACCCACAACAGGGATACTACAATAAATGTGACAAAGTATTGTATCCAGTCAAGGTAAGGCTCCCGGTTAAAGCGGCACCCGAAGAATACAATGGGAACTACAAAACTTAAAACCGGTATTGCAAACAGCATCAACGGAAGATCATTGAATGCTATTTTGCAAATAGTGCGCCTCATATTGTAAAGATATAAAAATTAAAAGGCCGTACCCGGTTCTACATTCAAAGATCACTTGTTTTTATTGTAGATATCAACAGCTTCCTGCAGTTTTGCAATATCCCCATTGATGGTTTTTGCTTTTTCAACTGCCGGTGCACAAACGGCCAGGTCGGTAGTGATAAAAGATTCGAGGTTCTTTTTATTCAGCAGTTTGAGTTTATTATCGGTATAAACAAAGTAGTCGCCAATTTTGCCCTCAGTGCCATTACTGAATATGGCTTCAGTTCCATTGTAAGAAACACTGCCTGCAGCATTGCTGGCTTTTTGCAGGAAATTCATTTTGCCGGCGCTTAGCGTTTTAAAGAAATCGCCGCTGATGCAGATATAGCCTGTTGCCTCTATGGTTGCGGCATTGATCTGGCTGGCAGAGTAGGTTTTTTTATTAGCTCCTGTATTGTCAACATAAACCACCGAGGCAGATTTTTTGATATTGTCTTTCACATAACCGGTCAGAACACTGCCATCGGCCAAAGTAATTGTGCCTTTTGTAAAACCGGCGGGCTTTGGGGTCTGTGCTTTTACTGCAGTAAAGGAAAGTGCCAGCATCGCAGTATAAAAAAAATGATTAGCTTTCATGACTATAAATTTTATTGTTACTAAAAAGGTTAATTTTATGACACAAGACTAACCTAATTACTATTGCATCCAAAGCACAATAGAGTGAACTGCAGAAAAAAAGGAGTGAGTTGTTTAAACCCTTATATTATAGGCATGATGACTGGCTCAGGTTTTCATCTTTCACTAATTACATCACTTATTTTCCTGTTTTCATTAAAACCATTCGCCCAGCAAAAATGGGTGAATGTAGATTCCCTGTTTCAACCACTGCCTCCCAATTTTCATGTGTACAAGACCACAGAAAACCTGGATGGAAAACCTTTCATTGCATATTATGCCGAAGCAAAGCTGCAAGACAGAAGCCTCGTCTTTAGCACTGATACAACAAAGGACAGAAGAATAACTCCCTTAAAATTTTATGAGAAGAATAATAAACCCCTGTTAGTGGTTAATTGCACTTTTTTCAGTTTTGAAACCAACCGGAGTTTAAATGTGGTAATCAAAGATGGTGAAATGGTAGCCTTAAATAATCATTCATTGCCGATGAGAGGAAAGGACACATTTCAATACAGGCATCCTTTGGGAAGTGCGATCGGAATTTCAAAAAAGAGAAAAGCAGATGTGGCATGGCTGTTCAGTGATTCATCAGTTAAGAAGCCTTTTTCTTTCCAGGAGCCAGTAAATTTTATTAAAGATTCTTCGGTAATCATATCAGCAAAAAGTTTCAAGGCAAAGAAAAAATGGAAAATGAAAACCGCAGTAGGGGGAGGTCCGGTACTGTTGCAAGATGGTGTAATCAGGATCACCAACAATGAAGAACTTAAATTTGCCGGTAAAGCTATTGACGATAAGCATCCCCGTACAGGTATGGGTTATACCGGCGACGGCAGGCTTATAATAATGGTAATTGAAGGAAGGCACCCCGGTATTGCCGAAGGTGCAACACTTACCCAGGAAGCCCGGCTATTCAAAGACCTGGGCTGTATTGAAGCCCTGAACCTCGATGGCGGGGGTAGTAGCTGTATGCTCATAAACGGCAAAGAAACCATTACCCCCAGCGAAAAGAGCGGGGAGAGGCCCGTACCGGCAGTATTCATTATCTCCAGGAACTGATTTTCCCTTTTGCCAGTAGTTTTTTTAACTAATTCAATGCCTTTTTCCATTACTGGCACGGTTTTTCGTAATAAGTAAAAGCAGACTAAACAATCAAAATTTTATGAAAAAGCTAATATTCTTCTTATCTGTTTCGCTGGTGGCCGTGGTAGCGGCTATCATACACTCCAGCTAAATCAAGATATGTAAATAGATTGCCGTGCTTGGTTATCTATTTTAAGACCCGTTTTAAGACTCAAAAATCCTTACACAATTGTAAAGGCCCTTTTAAGGGCCTTTAGATTTTTTTCTACCTTCTGCAACGACTTCGGTAATCCTATCATCGTTATTTAATTCACATCAGGTAGTATTTCTTCACATTTTTTATAACTGGCATGATTTTCAGCGTATGTAAAACTGAACATAAAAAATCATTGTTATGAAAAAGCAGATATTCCTTTTACCCATTGCTCTCATTACAGTAGTTATAGCCATTATTTCCTGTCAGAAGGAAGATTCCGGGGACACCGGTGGCAATTCAACCCTGAATGTGCGGCTTACTGATGCGCCTAATAATTTTGCTGAAGTGAATGTAGATATCAGGGAAGTAAGGGTAAAATTCTCAGATGATACCCTTAGTAATAATGGATGGATAACGCTCACTACTTTTCCCGGCATTTATAATCTGCTCGATTATCAGAATGGCGTAGATACTTTACTGGCAACCGGAGCTTTCCCTCATCAGGTAGTAAAAGAGATCAGGCTGGTGCTGGGTACAAATAATACACTAGTAGACATGTTGGGTGTATCTTACCCATTGACCATTCCAAGTGGTTCTGAATCAGGCTTGAAGATAAAAGTGAACAAAAAATTACAGGAGACGCTTGAAACCATTATCATCGACTTTGATGCCGCCCTTTCTATTACGCAGGAAGGAAATGGTAATTATAAGCTTAAACCTGTTTTGAGGGTCAAATAGATACTTGTAAACATGAAGCCCTCTCTACGAGGGCTTTTTGATTTTGTATGGAAATCAAATTATCCCTTCATCTCCCAGACCAGTGCACTGGCACCTAATATAGCGGCATCCGCTTCTTTCAGTTCACTAAAGATGAGTTTTACTTTGTTTTGAAAGATGGGGAGCAGGTTCTTTTCCATATGCTCTTTAGTTGGTTTCATTATCAGGTCACCGGCATAGGTTAGGCCTCCAAATAAAATGATAGCTTCCGGGGAAGAGAACATCACGAAATTGGCCAATGCTTCTCCAAGTATTTTGCCAGTGAATTCATATACGTCTTTTGCCATTGCATCTCCCTGTTTGGCGCATTCATATACAATACGACTGTCTATTTCTTCTTTGGCATAATTTCTCAGTAAAGTTTTTTCATTGGGCCGCTGTTCTAAAAATTCAATAGCAGTAAGCGCCACGCCTGTTGCACTGGTATATGCTTCCAGTGGCCCCCTGTGTCCTGTACTCTTATGTAACCGTCCGCCTGGTACAATAATAGTATGTCCCAGCTCACCTGCAAATCCATCATGACCCAATATCAATTGGCCGTTGGCAACAATACCGCTTCCCACACCTGTACCCAGGGTGATCATGATAAAGTCTTTCATTCCCTTTGCTGCCCCATACATCATTTCTCCAACTGCAGCGGCATTGGCATCATTGGTAAGCGCTGCAGGTACAGCGAATTTTTCGTTTACCATTTTCGCCAGGGGAATAATTCCTTTCCATCTTAAATTAGGAGCATATTCAATAGTGCCGGTATAAAAATTACCATTGGGGGCGCCAATACCAATTCCTTTGATCGTATTAATACCACCTGCTTCATGAATGGCAGGAGAGAGGGCTTCAAATAGATCATCGAGGTAAGGCTCAACTGTATCATATTTATTGGTGGCGATAACACCACGGTATAAAATATCACCCCGGTGATCAACAATACCAAATTTCGTAGTGGTACCACCAATGTCGATACCAACAGCATATTCTTTCTTTTTCGCCATGTTTTAGCAATTAATGTCCTCCACCATCAACCTGGGCGTCATAATCAATACCCTGTCCTTTTAAAATTCCTTTTACTGCAAAAGCAAAAAAGGCTAAGTAAGCAAAGCAAATTACGGCAACCCAATACGACTGATGTATGCCGATCACATCGGCCAGTTTGCCCTGGATGGGTGGAATAATACCGCCACCAAGGATCATCATGATCAAAAATGCAGAACCCTCAGTGGTATATTTTCCCAAACCGGCGATAGATAAATTGAAAATGGCAGGCCACATAATGGAACAGAACAGCCCACCACTTAAAAATGCATAAATAGCAACTTTTCCTGTTGTCATTGTACCAATGATCATTGCCGCGACTCCCAGTAAACTGAAAATAAGTAAAGTCCTTACCGGTTTCTCTTTACTGAGATAAAATGCTGCAATTTGAATCAGCACACATACGGCATAATAGTACAAAGGCTCCATGTCGTATTTTGCAATTGTGTTTACCCCGATAATAATGGCAAATGCTATGAACGGAACAATAAAAAGCAAAACATTCTTAGTGGATTTAGAGAGTTGGAAAGCAGTAATAGATCCGGCCCACCTGCCAATCATTAAACTACCCCAGTACATAGCGATATATGGAGTAGCCTCCGACGCTTGGAAGGAGCCAAAATCTTTTTGTTTGAGTAGTTCACCTAAATTACTTCCAATGGCAACTTCTACACCTACATAAACAAAAATGGCTAGCATGCCCAATACCAGTTGCGGATACTGCATTGCACCCCAGCCGGTGCTTTTCTTTTTAGCACTTAAGTTGGCTGCCAATAAACCAATCACCACAACAGCCAGTGCACCCAACAGCCACCACATCCTGTACATATTCATCGCATGTTTTTCTCCATCTGTTGCATTAGTGAGATCGGTTTTATAACTATTGAAAACAGGTGCAAACATCACAATCAATAACCCGGTCATGATGAGTAAAGTATAAAGTGCTTTATTGGCTTTTTCTACTTTTTCCTCTAGGATGCCTGCCGGAACTTTTTTAGAAAAATAAAACAGTGCAGCAGCTCCAATAAATAAAGCGCCCACACATGTATATAGTACGATCACTTTGCTCAGACTAAGTGCAGCAATTTTTTCATCGGTTATGGCTGCTGTAGTGCCAAAGAGGGCAATGGCAACAATGATGGGGCCGATGGTTGTACCAAAAGAATTGATAGCGCCCCCAAGATTTACACGGCTGTTGCCGGTAGCAGGGTCGCCTAAATTAATAGCAAAAGGGTTTGCAGCGGTCTGTTGTAAAGAAAAACCTAGCGCCACAATAAATAAACCAACCAACATGCCTGCAAAAGTGTTTGCGTTTACAGCGATGATCATGGCTGCAGCGCCCAAAGCCGAAAAAAGCAACCCATACACAATACTTTTTTTATAGCCCCATTTACCCACCAAGTCTTTACCGCCAAAGGAACCATAGGCAAACAAAGCCAATGCGCCAACATAATAAGCAGTGTAAAAAGCAAAGTCTATCAGCTGGCTTTGAAACTGGTCTAAATGAAAATAATGTTTACAAAACGGAATGAATACACTGTTACCGGCAGCAATAAATCCCCAAAAGAAAAACACAGTAACTAATGTACTTAATGCTCCATAGTTGGTTTCCTTAGTCATTTGATTTTGTTCAGTAGGCATATCGTTAAGTTTAAGTGCCTGAAAATAGAATAATTTAATCATTGGGAAAAATTTTCATTGCGAATTGGTTTGCAACAAAATGATTGGTAAATTGAACTACAATAAACAAACTGAATGGAGATCATACATGTTAGTGCAGAATGTTATCCCTACGCAAAAGCTGGCGGCCTTGCCGATGTGTTAGGCACATTGCCCAAATACCAGCAGCAACTGGGCCATTTTGCCAAAGTGGTTGTGCCCATGCACCGTACTAAATTTTTGTACGAGAATGAATGGACAGTGGAGCATAAAGGAGGTTTTGACATGGGTCACATGCATTTTGAGTACACCATCATCAGGGAAAAAACCAACAAACTGGATTTTGATCTCTATTGCGTAGATATTTATGGCCTGCTCGACCGGGAAAATGTGTACAGCTATGATGATGACACCGAACGTTTCACCGCTTTCCAGATAGCTGTAGTTGACTGGATAAACCAATGGGAGCATAAACCCGATGTGATTCATGTGCATGATCATCATACAGCACTTATTCCTTTTATGATGCAGCAATGTCATGCCTATAACCGTTTATCGAAAGTGCCCACTGTGCTTACCATTCATAACGGGCAATACCAGGGATGGATGAGTTGGGATAAAAGCGCTTATATTCCTGCCTGGGATACCTGGCATTGGGGTTTATTGGACTGGAGTAACACCATCAATCCATTGGCCTGTGGGGTTAAATGTGCCGACAGGGTTACCACGGTGAGCCCAAGTTATATGGAAGAACTTACAGAGAGTGCGAATGGATTGGAGCAATTGTTCAGGATGGAAAGAGCAAAATGTACAGGTATATTAAATGGAATAGATACGGTTGTGTGGAACCCCGAAACAGATACCTATATCCTGGACAATTATTCACTAAAGGATGAAGAAGCCGGTAAGCAACTAAATAAGAAAAAGCTTTGCAAGGATTTTAAGCTGGATGTGAAGAAGCCCCTGTTCATTTATATTGGAAGGCTGGTGGCAGAGAAGGCAGCCGACCTGTTGCCGCAGGCAATTAATGATTCATTAAACCAGTTGGGAAACAAAATGAATTTTCTAATTTTGGGAAGCGGGGATACACAGGTGGAAGAACAACTAACGAATTTAAAGAACAGTTTTACCGGGTATTATAATTCAAAGATCGGGTACAATGAGAAGCTTGCTCACCAGATGTATGCCGGTGCCGATTTTATTTTAATGCCAAGCAGGGTAGAACCTTGCGGATTGAACCAGATGTATGCTTTGCGTTACGGTACCATACCCATCGTACGCAGTATTGGCGGATTAAAAGATACAGTGATCGATTTTGGTGAGCCAAACGGGTATGGTATACGTTTTAATTATGCCAGCGTTTGGGATATTACGTATTCAGTTCACCGGGCGGTTGAATTATATGACGATAAAGAAAAACTTGCAGAGATCCGGAAACAGATAATGCTAATAGACAATAGCTGGGAGACCAGTTGCAAAAAATACATTAACTTATACAACGCTATACGTCAAATTTGAGCCCATATATGATCAGTAAATCAGTAGTCGCCGTCATACTTGGCGGTGGAGCAGGCAGTCGTTTATATCCTCTCACCTCAACAAGAAGCAAACCCGCCGTTCCCATTGCCGGTAAATACCGGTTGGTAGATATCCCGATTTCAAACTGCATCAATTCAAACATCAACCGCATGTTTGTATTGACACAATATAATTCCGCATCACTCAATAAACATATCAAGAACACCTACCAATTCAGTGCGTTTAGCAGTGGCTTCGTTGATATACTTGCTGCTGAGCAAACACCTGATAGCCTCGGCTGGTTCCAGGGAACGGCAGATGCAGTTCGCCAGTCTTTAAAACATATCGGCAATAATGATTTTGATTACCTGCTTATCCTGAGCGGTGATCAACTTTACCAAATGGATTTTGGTGATATGCTGGAGACCCATATCAATAAGGGCGCAGATATTACCATTGCTACTATCCCTGTTGCAGATAGAGAAGCTCCCGAATTCGGCATATTGAAAGCGAATAGTGAGAATTATATCACCTCTTTCATTGAAAAGCCTGCCAAGGAATTACTGCCTGAGTGGGTAAGTGATACGGGATCAGATATGCAGATACTTGGCCGCAATTATCTTGCTTCCATGGGTATCTATATTTTCAACCGTAAGTTATTGTTCGACCAGTTGCTCAACGATAAGAAAGATGCTACCGACTTTGGTAAAGAGATTATCCCTTCATCTATTGATAAATATAAAGTGCTGAGTTACCAGTACGATGGTTATTGGACAGATATTGGTAATATCTACTCCTTTTTTGAAGCCAACCTTGCTTTGACAATGGAAATACCACCTTTCAATTTATTTGATAATACGAAGGCTATCTATAGCAGGGCACGTATGTTGCCACCGATGAAAGTTGCAGGCACACATATAGAAAGTAGTATCCTTGCCGAAGGATGTATTATCAGGGCATCAAAAATATCCAACAGTGTAATTGGTATTCGTACCCGGATAGGAAAAGAAACGGAGATTGAAAGCACATATATTATGGGTAGCGATTACTATGAGACTATTCCCGAAATGGCTCATGCATTAGAAAGAGGAATTCCAAAACTCGGGATAGGGGAGCGCTGTAAAATTAACAATGCCATTGTTGATAAGGATTGCCGCATTGGAAATGATGTTGTAATTAACGGCGGGACACATTTAGCCGATAGCGATCATGCTTTATTTACTGTTAAAGACGGAATTGTTGTTGTTAAAAAAGGGGCAATTCTTCCGGATGGGTTTAAGATATAAGTTAATAGTTAATCGGAACGCCAGAAAACCTTGACTGATAACAGTTAACCAATACTAATTAACTACAAGAATATATTCCAAACTGCCTGCTGCCCCCAGTTTCCCCAGTCTTTGGTAGCTTTTACAACAGTTTCCTGCAGTTCTGTAGCTTTTTTCTTCTTCCCTTTTGTAGGTGCATTCAGCTTACTGTAGTTTACGCCATTTACTTCCAGCTTAGTGGCAACCCAGCTACAATACATACGTGGAATGGTGATACCCATAATCATTCCTGGTAATCCGTGAAGACTCATAGGCCCGCCACTTACGGTAATTTCATCGGTATAAAAAGCAAAAACATACACACTGTCGAATAATTTGCCTACAGCTTTGCGGCAGTTGAAACCAGCGATCTCCCGGCTCTCATTGGTCATTTTCCAATCTATCCTGATGAGGCTGTCGGTTAAAAGATAGGTATCACCGAATACTGATTTTTGCTGAACAAAATTATCATTCCTGTAATCGTTATACCACACATTTTCTTCCCCCTCACTTCCAAATCCAAATGGCGATTTTGTTTTCTCATCTTTGCGGTTGAACAGGTAAATGCTTTTGTCTGTATCAAAAGTGAGCTGGTAGTAGCTGGTTGCTAATTTCGGTATCTTATCCTTGATCATTTCGGCCCAGGTACCGGTGCCTATTGCTTTGTGGTTATTAAGCTTTACTTCATATTCTATCATGCCCTTTTCAATAAATACCTGTGCATGCAGGACTTGGCACGTAAGGAATAAAGCTATTACAAGTATATATTTCATAAATTTCATTTTATTTTTAAAATCCGGATGATGGTTTACCGTTCTTAGAGAAGTTCCATGCCAGTGAGATCATCCAATAACGTTTCAGTGTATTGTAATAAGTTTCTGAATATTGGTTGTTTGAGAAACTTCTGTCGTAACCTCTACGTTCATTCAGGATATCGTTAACTGATAAAGATGCTACAAGTATTTCTTTGTAGAGACTTCTTTTCAGTGATGCGTTCCATATCGTGAACCTGTTCTTTTGAGGAAACTTCGGATCCTGTTGTTTGTCCTTGTATTCCAGTTCAGATCCCAGCCTGAATTTTTTCAGTATAGTAACTTCTGCATTTACATCAAGGTTAAACTGCCAATATTTGGCCAGTGCCGAATTACCTGTAGAATTTGAGCCATTCACCCAACTGAATTCAGGGCCGATGGAGAATTCGTATTTATTTTCTTTCTCTTTACGCAGGTTGGCATTAATGCCATAGGTCTGGCTTTTGTTGATGGTCTTTTGTATTGGTAAACCGGGGAAACCAATGTAAGATATGTTCTGCGAAACTCCAATGTTAGGTCCGAATGAGATATGGATATTGGGTTTCTTCCACTTAAAATTATAGTTGGAATAAAGGTTAAAATAATAATTGCCGTTCGTATTTACAGTCTGGCGATTTGATTTTCCACTCGAGTCGTATATGGTCTGGTTCACAAACGCATTCTGGATCATGCTCCCATAGATACCGGCCCAAAGCCCTCTTTCTTTAAGCACATTGTAAAAGTTATAGTTCAGGTTGATGTTATGGGTAAAGGATTGCTTCAGGTCAGGATTGCCGACATATTGGTTGATCGGGTCAGAGAGATCAACGATCGGTTGAAGCTGATCAAGGGTAGGGGCTTTTGTTGACCCGCTGTAGTTTATCCTGATGCCGCTATAGCCACTCATCTTTTTATAAAAAGAAGCTGTTGGAAAAAAGTTGGTGTAATTATATGTACGGGAAATGGATTTACTTCGATTGTCCTGTGTAAAATGACTGAATGAAACAGCAGCGCCGATGTTGAAATTGTATTTTTTCTTTGCTACTCTGAAACTCAGGCCCGGCCTGTTGATCGATTGATTAAAAATATAAGAATTGGTAAGTGAATCAATCCTGTTCAGGTAAGCACCTTTTGTATCAGGTTCATAAGTAAACCTGTCATTGGTATTACCTACCCGGCTGAATGTATAGTTGGCAGAAAGGAAGATATCCTTTGCAAGCGGTTCCGTATAGGTAATGTTCGTGGTAAAGTTATTTGTCTTTACATTCTTGATATTTTCCTGGTCTGTAGTATCATGCCTTATAAAACCCTTAAAGAAGTCATTATCAGAATAAACAAAACCATCGGATTTTGAACTACTGTAATTGAAGCTGGTATTTACCGTAAGTGTTCGTGCAAGCTTTTTGAATTTATGCTTCCAAAGGAGGGTGGTATTGATTGCCTCATTATCAACCTCGCTTTTTGTTCTGCGGTGGCTGGTATTCACCAGTTTTGAATCATCATCTGTGGTTACGAGACTGTATGTGCCGTTTGATTTGGTATTATTGAGGTTGGCACGTGCAGTGAACTTCAATGAATTATTTGAATCAATATTCGTTTCAAAGGTCAGATTGAGGCTCTGTTTTAGTTTTGAAGAAAAGTTCTCAGTTACACTTGTTGATGAGTTTGTTGAATCGCCCGGGTAAAAGATCGTACTGTAATTTCGTTGACCACCAGGACTGTTCACTTTGCTTATTTTATACCCGCTGTTCAGGGATTGTTTTCCATCATTGAATTTATTGCTGTAATGCAAGCCCCCATTCCAGTTTTTGGGAATGCCACCACGGCCGTTCCAATAACTATCTCCATCATCTCCGCCATCATTGTAGATCATGATTCCGCCTCCATCCATCATTTCCATGTTTGTTCCGTCATTGCCACCATAATTCTGGTTATCATTCCAGTCTAAATTTGTTTTCCCGGTATTGCTCATTATTCCGTAAGCAGCTAATTTTCTTTTTCCTTTAAAAGCATTGACCATTACACTGTTGTTGTAATAATTGCTGAAATCGGTACCCGCCTCTGCTTTGCCAAAGTATCCTTTCTTGGCATTATCTTTCAGTTTAAGGTTGATCGTTTTGTCTTTTATACCGTCATCTATACCGGTAAAAGCCGCCTGGTCGCTTTTTTTATCAAATACTTCCACTTCTTTCACCACATCTGCCCTTAAATTTTTTGTGGCAATACCTGGGTCATCTCCAAAAAATTCCTCACCATCTACCAAAACTTTTTTAACCTGCTCACCCATGGCGGTTATTTTACCGTCTTTATCAACAGTTATACCCGGTAGCTTCTTAAGCAACTCCTCCACATTTGCACCCGGCCTTACTTTAAAACTATCCGCAGTATATACCGTGGTATCTCCCTTTATCCTGATGGGCGACCCGGATTTTACGATCACTTCGGCAAGTAATTTACTTTTTGAGGTCAGGGATATATCGGGGATCTTCGTTTCTGCATCTTTCATATCCTGCGAAAAAATAACATCGGCAAAGTAAGGGTGAGTGGTCATTACAACGTATTCACCAGCCTTCACATTTTTGAAAGTATACTTGCCATTGGCATCTGTACGGGTAAATTTATATAGCACCGAGTCTTTGGTGGAAAGTAATGCCACAACAGCATTCCTGATACCCTTCTTCTCGGAAGTATCGGCAACCGAACCGGAAACGGAAATGTTTTGCGCTTGGGATTTTGCAGAAAACAGCAAGGCTGCTATCAGCAGTACAGATAGTTTAGGCATATACTTTGGCTTTGTTTTATAGTACGAAACTAAATTCTTAGTTAAAGATGATTATTTTAATTCGCATTAACTAAAAGGGTATTCTTAAATTTACGTTAAAACAAATTTCACTTCTTTTCGGGGGCATTGAAACCCCAATTCTATAAATGGCAACATCTAAACGACAGCCGGTAAGATCCACACAGGCCAGGAAAGCCAACCCCAGGGCTAAGCCGCTTTTAAAATACGAGGAAGAACATTTTATTGATTCACAAAAGCCGGTATGGAATTATTCGCTGTTTACAGATGAAGACATTACTAATTTTAAAAACGGAACACTCTATAATGGCTATGAAAAATTCGGTAACCATTTTATAAAAGTTTTAAATACCCTGGGGTTTTATTTTGCTGTTTGGGCTCCCAATGCAACCAAAGTATCGGTAATCGGGGATTTTAATGGCTGGAAACAGCAATTGCATCCTCTTTTTGTGCGGCTCGACAAATCGGGGATATGGGAAGGCTTTATTCCGAATTTAAAAAAAGGGGAATCGTATAAATATTATATCAAAGGATTTAAGGGAGTTGAGTTAAAGAAGACTGATCCTTATGCTCAATACTGTGAATTGAGACCAGCAACAGCATCAATAAGCTGGCACAGCGAGCATAAGTGGAAAGATGGCGCATGGATGAAAAAGAGAAAGAAGAACAATTCACTTACTGCTCCCTGGAGTGTTTATGAAGTGCATCTGGGTAGTTGGCAGCGTCCTGTGCCCACCGATGAAGAAAGCTTCAACAGTTATTTGCAGTTAAAAGAAAACCTGGTTCCTTATGTAAAGAAAATGGGATTTACCCATGTGGAGTTGATGCCTGTGATGGAATTTCCTTATGACGGCAGTTGGGGTTACCAGGGCACAGGTTATTTCGCAGCCACTTCACGTTTCGGAACACCCGATGAGTTCAGGGAGCTGATTGATGCGTTTCATAAAGAAAATATTGGCGTTATTCTCGACTGGGTGCCCTCACATTTTCCTTATGATGCACATGGCTTGTTTATGTTTGATGGTACACATACGTATGAATATGACGATATGCAAAAGGGGTATCACCCCGACTGGAACAGTTATATTTTTAATTATGAAAGAGCAGAAGTAAGGTCTTTTCTCATTAGTAGTGCCAGGTTCTGGCTCGATAAATTTCATATTGATGGTATCAGGGTAGATGCAGTCAACTCGGTGCTTCGTCTTGATTATTCAAGGAAGGAGGGACAATGGAAACCTAATAAATTTGGCGGTAATGGTAATCTGGAAGCGATAGATTTCATTAAAGAGTTCAATGAAACGGTTTATCGTGACTTCCCGGATATTCAAACCATCGCAGAGGAAGCATCTGATTGGCCAAAAATTTCCAAACCGACAACCGAAGGCGGACTTGGTTTTGGAATGAAGTGGATGATGGGCTGGATGCATGACACACTTGATTACTTTAAACTGGATCCCTTGCTCCGGCAATTTCACCAGGATAAATTTTCATTTAGCATGATGTATTATTATGATGAAAATTTTATGTTGCCCTTCAGCCATGACGAAATAGTACATGGTAAAAGTCCGATGATCTATAAAATGCCCGGCGACGAATGGCAGCAATTTGCCAACCTGCGTTTGTTATATACCTATATGTTCACTCATCCCGGGGGTAAACTCTTATTCATGGGTAACGAGTTTGCGCAAACTACCGAATGGAATTACAAAACAGAACTGGATTGGCCTTTACTGAAATTCGATTGTCATAGTATGATGCAGCAATGTGTGATTGATCTGAATCATCTGTATAAAACCTATCCTGCATTGTACGAATTACAATTTGACCCCAAGGGGTTTGAATGGGTGAATCTGACTCATCGTCAGGAGTCGGTGGTTGCCTATCGGAGGAAAGGCAAAAAAAAGGAGAATGACATATTGATAATTTTAAATTTTACTCCTGTAGTGCGGCGGGACTGGAAACTGAAGGTAAAGGGTAAATCAATATGGAAGGAAGTGTTCAACAGCGACTGCCTGAAATACTGGGGCACAGGCAAGGTTTTTAACCCGGCTCCCCAGGTGAAATTAGTGGATAAAAAGGCCCTTACCTATGAAATAAATGTACACCTTCCGGCGTTAGGAGCAGTGATACTTCTGTAATCCGTATTATACCCTTACTTGGAGACTATGAAAAACATATTTACCATTTGTTTATTGCTATTCTCTGCTCCTGTGTTCTCTGAAACACTGGATAGCTCTGCCCATTACTTTCAAAAGGGAATTGAAGAAAAAACGGCACGCAGGTTCCTGGTTGCTGCCGGGTATTTTGATAAAGCCAT
>CAYTQB010000037.1:0-1172 GCA_964439615.1 uncultured Ferruginibacter sp.
ACAACGATACCTGTATGTGTTCATTGCCGCTGTAGCACCGGTAATAGTAAGTGTTGCAGTTGTTACTCCTGCATAAACACCACCATTGGCAAGCAGATTATAATTTGTTCCGCCATCCGTACTCACCCACCACTGGTAGGTCAATGCTGTTCCGTTTGCAATAACAGAATAGGTTATATTTCCACCAACACAAAGTGTGGTTGTTGCTGTCGGATGTGTAGTAATCGCTGGCGCTGTATTCACTGTCAAAATTCCCGCAGTTGTGTTTACAACTCCGCAAGGTGCAGCTCCTGTTACCACACAGCGGTATTGATACGTATTCATACCAGCAGTGACACCTGTAAGCGTTAATGTGGCTGAAGTGGCTCCGCTATATATTCCTGCATTAGTTATATTATTCCAGTTGCCGCCGCCATTGGTGCTCTCCTGCCACTGGTAAGCAGGTGATGTACCTGCAACAGCCACACTGAATGTTGTGGTTGCCCCTGCACACACGGTTGAATTGGCCGGAGGAGTATTAATAGTTATTGCTGTATTTACCGTTAATAATCCGCAACCTGATGTTGCAGGAGGAGCACAGGTACCAGTAACTACGCAACGATATGCATAACCATTCATGAATGCAGGTGCTGGCGCAATAGTCAATGTTGCAGTTGTAGCTCCACTATATGGTGCACCATTATTTATATTAACCCATGGGCCTGCACAACCACCCGTAGCGCTTTCCTGCCATTGATATGTTATTGCCGTACCGGTTGCAGTTACGCTGAATGTTGCACTCTGCGTTGCACAGATCGTACTGTTAACAGGCTGTGTCGTAATATTCGGCGCTGTATTTACAGTTAGTACAGCAGCATTCGAATTGATAGCAGGACATGCACCTGTAACCACACAACGGTATTGATAAGTATTCATTGCCGCTAATACTCCCGTTAAATTCAATGTAGCTGTTGTGGCATTGGAATACACACCGCCATTGGCAATATTATTCCAGCTGCCTCCGCCATTGGTACTCTCCTGCCATTGATAACTGGTGACTACCCCGCTGATGATAACACTGAATGAAGTATTACCACCTGCACACAGGGTTTGACTGGCAGGTTGTGAAGTAATGGATAATGCAGTACCTACAGTGAGTACAGCAGGATTAGATGTGGCCGGAGATGGACATG
>CAYTQB010000037.1:1272-21282 GCA_964439615.1 uncultured Ferruginibacter sp.
GAGAAATATTAAGTGTTGCTGTGGTAACATTTGAATAAGGAGCCACATTGGTCAGATTAGACCATGAACCTCCGCCATTTGTACTCAACTGCCATTGATAGGTTAACGACGTCCCGGTTGCAGTAACACTGAATGATGTTGCTGCCGGTGCACATACTGTTGCATTAACTGGTTGAGCAGTTATGGCTGTTGCCGGGTTCACTGTTAAACTAACACAGTTTGATGTCACCGTCAACGGGGCACAGTTACCCGTTACCACGCATTTGTATGCATAGCCATTCATGATTGCAGTAGCGCCGGTAATATTCAGTGTTGCCGTTGTTGCATTTGAATAAACACCGCCATTGGTAATATTGGTAAATGCGCCGGCACAGCCTGTAGTACTAACCTGCCATTGATATCCTAAGGGTGCAGTACCGGCAGCCACAACGCTGAAACTGGTATTATTGCCCACACAGGTAGTGGCATTGGCGGGTTGGGTAGTAATAGAAGCAGGTGTACAAGTCGCACACGGTGAAATTGAAAAGTTTGCAACCCGTGTTGCCCACTGACCTGTAGGGTTGTAATTGGCAGTAAACCAAAATGACCCGTCAATGGGATCAATGGTCATCCCATTATAATCTCCATAGCGGTTACTTGAACTGGGTGCTGAACCTGCAATTACTGTTGTTTCAGGTTCAGTCATTACACCCAATGGGTCGCATGACTTTCTTCCCGTGAATCGTATGGAAGGAAAATTATTTGGCCCGGCAACGTTATACCCGAGTCCTATGGAATTATCCGGATTGATACCAATACATGACATCCACCTGTGTGTTGGATCAGCCGGCAGGCCATAGGTACCCTGTTGGTAAATCGTCCATGGGTTTGCACCTGTTTTTCTCAGTTCATACCATCTTACACCGGCATGTGAGTTGCCATCAAGTTCATCAATATGAGTACACACTAAAGCTTCATAAGTTCCAAAATTTCGATAGAGTATCTTATTCATCAAAACCTCCCTTAGCGGATCGAGCCTTACTGCCGAACCTTGCTGAGGTATGCATGAAAAAGTAAGGAAGCCACAGAAATTGGTGCTGAAAGGCAATGTGGGCAGTAACTGAGGCCCCGTCAATGTCGTATTAGCAGGTGTTACCCAGTCAACGCTTAAACTAAAAATTTCAAGACGGTCAACAATACCTGTTGTCCAGGCATCATCGGCCATGCGCATAAACATTGCAGGAGAATTCGCAGGCGGTGCTGTTGTTCCAATCATATCAACCGGCGTTGCTGCCTGGAAACCAATAGTTGGATAAGAGGGTATGGTAAATCTTTGAGTAAGTGTTGTTGGCGTACCTGCGAGCATTTTTGTACGGTCAAGTGCATAAAGTGCAGGGCTGTTTTCATTGGAAGTAACTATATAAGAATTTCCCCAGGTTGCTAATTTGAAATAATCCGGAAACTGGGGAGTAACATAGTTATACACAAAATATGATCCTGTTGGGTCGTTTGTTTGGGAAATAGCTATGAGAATACGGTTTCCCACGTTACCAAATTCACTGATCAGCCACCTGTCGGCAAACTGGTCGTACAAAACAACAGGGTCGCCCAATCCGCTAACCCCGGTTATGGTACTTAAAACAATTGAGTTCACCAATATATTACCGGCTTTATCCCATATCCTTACCAGGGAGCTGGAATTATTATTGACCATCTGAACAATATGATTGGGGCCAGAAGCCAGATTATTATCTGATGGGGTTACACCGGTAAATCCCAAACCGGCAAACTGCAGATTGAGTGTTGCCGGAGTACGTACAATATTTGCAAAATCATAGTTCATCTGAACGGCAGGACTAATACCCTTAGGCAATGCATTTGGGTTTTTTACTCTATGCAGTCTTATCTGTCCGTCTTCGTCTTCATCCTCTTTATTTACACCCTTCACAGTCCTGTAATTAGGGCCCATTGGCGCATCTGCATTTGACAGGGTTCTTATTGGTGGCGTGATGCGAATAAGGTCGCATTTGATAAGTTCAGGATTTGTCAGGTGGAAAGTTTCGTTCTGGGCAAATGTAAAAGGAGAAATAAAAAATGCCAGCAACAATAATCCAATGATCTTTTTCATACAGTAAAATTTTGTTTGGTAGTCGTATTTGGGGTTCATGAATCGTATCCGGAAAAGAAGATGTTTCAAGGTACAATAATTTTATTGTGAAAGGAGCAGAGCCCAGGCAGATTATTTTATAGTGATTAAACATCCCGGTAAAAATCCTACCGGTGCCTGCTTTGCAGGTATTTTTGATGAATAATAGAACTCATGGACTGATCATACACCTTACTTTCCACCCAACTGATGATATCCAGGTAGGAGAATACCCTCGTTTCAAATCGGTTCTTCTCAAATTGTTTGATTCGGCTAAGCAATTTTTTTAATCCCGGTTTTAATTTTTCGGCAGATTCATACACATTATTGCGGATGAATTTGAACATCTCCTCTTCCACCACCGTCAGGTTTTCCATACGTGACATAAAACGGAATACCGACCTTATCAGGGATTCGATAATGGTATCGTTCCCCAGTTCAAAATGAGCCATCAGGTGCAGCAACCGGGCATAGCACTGCAGGTCAATACGAATATCAACCGGGCCATTAATGATTTTTTGCAAATGATCTATGGAAGCTTTATAATCACTATTGCCAAAATAAAGCAAGGCCGTTTTGTAATGTATCACCAGCACCCGGTGCCTGTCAATGTAAAGAGAGAACTCATCCAGGCCTTTTTTTATTTCCGGAACCAGTTTCACTCCCTCATCAAAGCTGCCCTTCATCAAATGCTGGTTTATTTTTGCACTGGTGAGGTAAACAAAGGCCTGCATCCTGAAATTATCATGATGATTGGCTACTTTGGAAAATGTAAAACGTTCAAACCTGTACAGGTAATTATCAAACTGCTTGAAGTTGCGCAAATTAAAATTGGCGGTTAGCAGGTTGTGCAGGCCCTTAATATAATGCCCGGTCTCCACAGTGATCATCAATGGCTCCCAGTTAAAAAGTTCTATCCATTTACGGCTGTAGCGGTAATACATCAAAAAATCCTGGCGGATAAATGCATACCAGCAATAACTCTGGTAGAGATATAAAAGCTGGTAAAAGCCAGTGATACTTTGCGGATCAACCTGCAGGTTCTGTTTAAAAAACAGCTTCACTCCTTTCTCATCTTTTTCATTTCTTGCATGCCCGTGCTTTACATACCACTGGTATAATTGCAGTGCCAGGTTCGACAACCCGGTGATCATGGTACGCTGTCCATTCACTTCATTGGCTTCAGCAGTCAACCGGTCGGCTGCCGATTCACCACTGCCGGTAATGTGCAGGGTCTCTATCTTTTTCTCCTGCGAAATAACCTGTATCAAAAAACTTTCCTGGTGATAAACTTTGGCCAGGCCTTTTACCTTCTCCAATACCTTTAAGCTTTGCAGGTACAACCCTTTATTGTACAGGATACGGGCATAATCAAGTTGTTCATGTAACTGCAGGTCGATGCTGGATGTACTTTTTAATAAGCGGAGGCTGGCTAGTAATTCTTTGTAGAGATGGGCCTTTAAATTGGCATACTGTGGTTTTTCAATACCGGGTAATTTTTTCAGGATGAGTTTTTCATCATAATCCTTGCTTTTATCAATGGCATCAAAAAGCTGGATGATCTTCAGATCTTCCCGTGATGAGCTTCTTTTTATATAGAGCTTAAAATGCCTTTTCTCCGATTTCTCAAGGGATCTTATCAGTTGAAACAATATGTCGGCAGAACGGTTGGACATCATAAACTCTTTTAGCTATAATCCTGCACTGTAAAGGGTTTTATAACTTTAACCCGGCTTTTAGCAGGATAAAATAACCCTGAACTTAGTTAGGTGTGCAAAAATACACGACTTAATTTTAACATCGAAAGATGGTCAATTCACATAGCAGGCAATCGCTAAAAGAAGCAATCAATCGTTAGGAGGCATTTAGTCAATAGCTGAATCCAGTCAGCATCAAAGAGAAAATAAGTTTTTCATATAGCAAGCAATCGTTAAAAAAGTCACTCCGTTTCTACGGAGTGGCAATTTTATGTACAAGTATAAACAATATTTCTGAATATTGAACGGATTGGAAGCTCAAGCATGACATAGTTTAAAAAGACATGTAGGCCTGAGTTTGCCGAAGGCGATCTTTAAATAAAGCCGGTTTCGACAAGCTCAACCTGACATATAGTCTATTATTTTCTTCCTAATTGTTTCAATATCTCTTCCACTGCCCTGTCGATCTGTGGGTCTCTTCCATTGATCTTATCTTCAAAAGTATTGATCACTTTAATATCGGGTTGAACACCCGTTGCTTCCAGGTCTTTTCCATCTAATGTATAACAGCCCCATGCCGGCATACGAACCGAAGAACCATCAACCAGGCCAATGCCACTGGTGAAAATGATCCACCTGTATGTTTCGTTACCGATGATAGTACCCAGCTTTAGTGCTTTAAATCCCTGCGATGTCATTTCAGCATCACTTAACGATTGTTCATTTATCAACAACACAATGGGTTTATCGCTTGGAGAAAAATTGGATTGCTGTGTAAGGCTTCCCTCCCGGTATTTCCAGTTGAGGTAAGTTCTTTGTGACAAGAATTTCAATACTTCATCATGCACATTACCGCCGGTATTATAACGAAGGTCGAATATCAATGCGTCTTTCTTATTCAGCTCCTGTGTCATGTCAATGATGAATTGATCCAATTCAAACTGTCCCATATTCTTCATATATCCATAGGCGATCCTGCCTTTACTTTTTTCATCCACCCTTTTCTGGTTGTTGTCTATCCACTCATCATACAGGTTACCGAACAAACTTGCCTGCGGATGAATTTTTACATTTACCATCTGCCCGTTACGATTGAAGGTCAACCTCAATTCCCTGTCCCTAGTTGGTAGGGTGAAATAATAACTCCTGTCCTTGTTGCGGTCAACTTCTTCATCATTCACCCTTACCAATATATCGCCGGGTTTTATATCAATTGCTTTCCTGTCGGCTACCGAACGCCTGGCCACATATTTCACTTTATATGCATCCTCGTTCTCAAAAATGATCCCGGTTTCCATGGTCTGGTTTTGCAATGCAATGGTTTCATCATCGCCAAAAGTGCCAAAGCCCTGGTGAGAGGAATTGAGTTCGCCCAGCATATCATTCAGCATCACCCGCATATCGGCACGGGTATTCAGGTGAGGTAAGAATTGCTTGTAATAATCTTTTGTCTTATTCCAGTTCAGGCCATGAAATTTTTCATCATAATAATTCTCTTCCATCTGCGCCCATGCTTCATAGAACATCTGGTCAAATTCTTCCGAAAGGTTCCTGCGGAATGTATAACTGATACTTATGGGATCAACTTTATTTCCATCAAGATTCAGTTTATTAATAGTGCCGTTTGCAAGTACATAGAGTTTATCACTTACTTCTATTATATCAAACCCAAAACTATTATCCGTTCCGGCGATCTTTTCGGTCTTGTTCTGTTCAAATGGTTCTATCACTGTTTTCCAGAGTGCATTTCTTCCTTCTCCATGGTTACTGGTGTACAACACGGTTGTTTTTTCAGCCTTTTGATAAACCGATTGCAGGAATTGTGCTCCAAGTGATGGGCTGATCTGTTCAAGCCTTTCCATGAGCAGGTCGGTATCAATTGTAATTGATTTTACCGAGTCAGTTGCTGCAGTTTTTTTTGTCGTGTCTTTTGTTTCTTTCTTTTCTTCCTTAAATAATTCATTGAACTTATCAATGCGGTAGGGTTCATCCAGTTTTTCCAATGGCATCCGGTACACTTTTGCATTGGCCATACCAAAAGGATAAGATGGCCTTAAACGCTGCGAAGTAAAATAAATATACCTGCTGTCCGATGACCATACAGGGCCTGTTTCTGAAATACCCGTGTTTGTGAGATTGGTAGTTTTGTTCTCTTTAATATTATGTATGATAATATCCTGCTCAAAATTGCGGTAGGCAGTAAAGACCACATATTCATCATTGGGCGAAAAACCAGGGTCACTGTTTTGAAAGCCCCATATCTCATCTTTTACGATCATTCTGCTTACCATAGTCTTCAGGTCCATCAGTTTTACTTCATCACGGCCACTGAGATAAACCGCCTGTGTTCTTTTTTTATTCATCACCAGGCTGCGGTTATTTTTTTTGTCGGAAGTAAGTTGTTTAAGCACACCATTGCCATCCGCAGTTATTGAATACCAGTTGGTGTACCCGTTAAGTGTCTGGCTGAATAACAAAGTCTTATTATCACTCATCCATTTTATTTCCACCACTCTTTCGGCTGAATTGCGCTTTACCTGCTGAATAAATTTGCCTTCGATATCGCTTACAAACAATTCGCCTCTTGAAACAAAGGCCAGTTTTTTTCCATCGGGTGATACGTCATACGCAGAGATATTTCCTTTCACATCAAAATCTTTTTCTTTGGGCAAAATATTGTTGCGGATAATGGAAATATCCAGTTTGGTCTCTTTATCCGACCGCACATCATAGATCCAGAGCTGGTAGTCTTTTTCAAAAACTACTTTACCGCCGTTTGCATTTACCTGTGGTGTTTTTATAGAGGAAGAAAACCTTGTCAGGCCTTTTTTTCTTCCGTTATCTAATGTATAGAGGTTGTATTCACCATTGGCTTCATCCGAAATGAAATAGATATTTCCGTTCTTATCTATGGTTGCTGCAAAATCTTTTCCCTGCCAGTCGGTATATTTTTTATGCTGCTTTGTTTTCAGGTTATACGATTGAATATCGGGGTTGAAAGGCCCCTTGTATCTTTTACGCTGCACCTGGTTACTGCTCTCCCAAGTATCGTTAAAAAATATTTCCCCTGATGTGGGGTGTTCAACAAGGTTATGATCGAACTGGAAAAAATAATTGCCGAATACCCTTTCTGGCGTACCTCCATCTGCACTCACTTTAAATCCTGCTATCTGTCCCATACGGCCGCTGTTGAAATAAATACTTTTTGAATCCCAGCTCCAACTAGTAACTTCATCGCCACTACTGTGATAAGTGATCTGCTTTACTTCGCCTCCGTTAACAGGCATCACAAATACATCTGCATTACCATATTGTCTTCCGCTGAAAGCGATCCATCTGCCATCGGGCGAAACCCTTGGTGAGGTCTCGTAACCCTGCATGGCTGTCAATCTTGTGGCCTGGCCGTTATTTACATTAGCCTTCCACAGGTCGCCTTCAAAAGCAAAAATAACCGTTTGGCCATCGGGAGTTAAGCAGGGGTTCGACAGGAAATAGGCATTACCGCCCTGTGCTGTTGCTGAAAAAGAAATGACAATTAAAAAGAGTGTTACAATTGATTTCATTGCAGATGATTTAGGGCATGAATATACAGAGATACCCAATTACTGCAATGCCGTTTATAGAAAAGAACCGCTTACTTACTGCTGAACACTTTTTTGAGGATATCGGTAACCTGTGCTGCCGGGTCCTTGCGTATCTTTTGTTCCTGCAAACCGATATTATAGAACAAGCCTCCCAATGCTTTCTCGGTTACATAGGCATTGAGGTCGGTATTTACAGGTGAGGAGGAAAATTTATTATAGGCAGTAAAAACATCTTTCCAGTACTTGGTAGCATCCACTTTAGTGAGAGATGCATCGATCACCGGCCTGAATTTTTCGGTGAGCACTTTTGTAGTATTTGATTTCAAATAATCAGTTGCAGCAAAGTCTCCGCCACGTAATATCTGAAGACCATCTTTTATGCTCATTTGTTTGATGGCATTCCAGAAAATATCACCAACACCATTTGCTGCATCTTCGGCGGCACGGTTCATAGACAGGATGGCTTTGTCAACCAGGCTTCCCATACCAAAACTTCGAAGTGTCTTCTCCATTTTTTTGGCTTCTTCAGGCATTAAGATCTTTATGGCTGCATCGCCAAAGAACCCGTCCAGCTTGCTTAACTTTTTTGTGCTGCTGTCGGTACCTACCCGTAGGGCTTCTTTTAAACCACTGATGATATCTTCGTTGCTGAGGCTACTGCCCGAAGTGTTCTTGCTAACCTTATTCAACACGTCTTTGATCAATTGAGCCTCTACCGACTGAATACTTAAAAAAACAAGGACGGATATTAGTATAACTTTCTTCATAGATTTTGTTTTCAGCTGTATTGCAAAAATAAAGCCATGGTTGCTAATAAAGGGTTAAATAACGCTGTCATTCCGAACCTGCCTGTCAGCAGGCAGGCGCAGTGAGGAATCTGCCGGGCAGTAGTACTAATGTCGGGCAGATGCTTCGCTATCGCTCAGCATGACAAATGCGGGAGTATATGAATCATTAATTCCCTACATTTGTTACAAACGATGTATATGAAAAAATATCTTCTCCTGCTCATCATTACCATTTCATTACTGGGTAAAAGTTTTGCCGAAGAAGGCATGTGGCTGCCGCAGTTATTACAGGCGCTGAATGAAAAACAGATGAAGAAGATGGGCATGAAAATAAATGCATCAGACATTTATAGTATCAGCAGGGGAAGTTTGAAAGATGCCATTGTTAGTTTTGGTGGTTTTTGTACTGCCGAAGTTATCTCCGACCAGGGCCTACTTCTCACCAACCACCATTGCGGTTTTGATGCTGTACAAAATCATTCTTCCATTCAAAACAATTATATACGGGATGGTTTTTGGGCTTACAACAAGGGCCAGGAATTACAAAATGCAGGATTATTTGCCACATTCATCATCCGCATTGATGATGTTACGGCTGATGTATTAAAAGGAGTTAGTAATAATCTAAGTGAAAAAGACAGACAAAGCGCCATTGATAAAAACATTGCAACATTGAGAACAACAGTAAAAAAAGAAGGCTACCAGGATATCCTGATTCGCTCTTTCTTTGAAGCCAATAAATACTTTTTGTTTGTAACAGAAACCTATCGTGATATACGTCTTGTTGGCGCCCCTCCATCTTCCATAGGTAATTATGGAAAAGACACCGACAACTGGATGTGGCCAAGACATACCGGTGATTTTTCCATGTTCCGTATTTATGCCGGCAAGGATAATAAACCTGCAGCCTATTCACCCGACAATGTTCCTTACAAACCAAAACGTTCTTTAACCATTTCTTTAAATGGAGTTAAGGAAGGAGATTTTACCATGGTATTTGGTTTTCCTGGCCGTACCACTGAGTACCTGCACAGCAGCGCTATTGAGCAGATAGTAAATGTAAGTGATCCGGCAAAAATTGCTATTCGTACAAAGGCATTGAATGTGATTGACGGTTTTATGCGCAGGGACGAAGAAATAAAAATTCAGTATGCTGCTAAATATGCTTCTATTTCCAATGCCTGGAAAAAATGGCAGGGCGAAGTCCTGGGTTTAACAAAGACCAATGCAGTTGCTAAAAGAAAAGAGTTGGAAGCCAGTTTTGAAAAGATCGTTCTTAGTAAACCGGAACTAAATATGGCTTACTTAGACCTGCTGAAAAACCTTAAGCAGGCTTATGCCGATATTGAACCTTACGCCTATGCAAGAGATTATTATAATGAGATAACACAGAAAATAGAGATTCTTGGTTTTGCCACACAGCTAAACGGCCTTGTAAATGCGTTTGAAAAAAATGGCGAAGCCGGTTATGCAACTACAAAGGAGAAAGTGCTTACCAGCCTGGAAGGGTTGTTTGGTGAATACAATGCTGCTGTTGACCAGAAACTTTTTGAAGTGCTGATGGAAATGTATGTGGCCGATCAAAAAGACATGTATGTTTCTCCTGTCTTTAAAAATTTATTAACCCAAAACGGAAATAATTACAGTAAAACTGCAGCTGACCTGTTTTCAAAAACCAAACTGAATTCTCTTGCATCAGTAAAAACATTATTGAGCGGCAATACAAAAGATGTTTGCGATGCCATTAAAAATGACGCAGCTTTTCAACTGTCGATGGATATGCAAAAGACTTATAGCAGCAATGTGGCTGGTAAACTGAACGATATACAGGCAAACATCAACCAGTTACAGCGTACGTATATGCAGGCGCAGATGGATGTGTTCACACAGAAGACATTTTACCCCGATGCCAATAGTACACTGCGGGTAACCTATGGCAATGTGAAGCCCTATCAGCCAAGAGATGGAGTGAAATATGATTTCTATTCTTACATGGAAGGTGTGATGGAAAAATACAAGCCGGGAGATTATGAATTTGACCTGCCCCAAAAAATGATAGACCTCTACAACAAAAAAGATTTTGGACCTTATGGCGTTAATGGCCGCCAGCCAGTTTGTTTCATTGCTGCTAATCATACCACCGGTGGTAATTCGGGCAGCCCTGCGCTGGATGCCAACGGCAATCTTATCGGGCTAAACTTCGACCGGGTGTGGGAAGGCACCATGAGTGATATTAATTATGACCCTTCTATTTGCCGCAATATCATGGTTGATATCAGGTATGTTCTTTTCATTGTTGATAAGTTTGCCGGTGCAAAGAACCTGATCAGCGAAATGAAAATTGTAAAGACCAAAAATTAAACTACCCGGTTTATTAACTGCTGTTTAAAAATACCTTCCACAGGGTATATGAAAACTGCAGAATATTCGTTTCATTTGTCGTGATATATACTATCATTAATTCTCATTCTTAACTTTTAAACTGATTTTTATGAATAACATTGAATTACGCATGAACCGGCTCGAAAAACAAGTTAGTACCTACCGCCTTGTAACTGTTTTTTTAGTGGTGGGCATTTCTGCTGCGCTTTTTATGGGTTTTAAAGATAAAGATACGCCGCCAGATGTGCTGAAGGCAAAGGCTTTCCAGGTGGTAAACAGCAATAATGATGTGCTGGCCGAAATGAGCATAGAAAAAGGTAATGGCCTTATCACTACCTACACATCCACTGGCAATAAACTTTTCCAGGCTTTTACTTCTGATGGCGGCGGTGGCGGTATTAATACTTTTGACAGGGGTGGCCAGGTGAATTTTAAAGTAACACGTACTACAGATGGCGGAGGATATATGGCTTTATTTAATGCCGACCGGAAAGAAGTGTTTGAAGTAGGTACCACCGTATCCAGTTCGGGTTATTTCAGGGTGAATGATAAGTATGGCGAAAAGCTGGCCTGGCTTACTTTTACAGAAGGCGGCGGCGGTTATTTTTCGTTGATGGGAAGAAATAATAAGGAGCAGATCAAATTATCGACCCCGGATGCCGGTGGAAGAATGGGTATTTATAATGGAAATGAAAAGCGTATCATTTTCTCCGGTGCACAGGATAATAAAGATGGAAACATTACGGTGTATGATGGCTATGGCTCAAGAAGTGGCGGTGTTCCCAATAATTAAAATGACTTAAATGTAATATGGCCTCCTTTAATAAAGGAGGCCTTTTTATTTCATTTAGAAAAAGGATTGTGTAAATTTGTGCTCTATAGTTTGTATGTCGCACTATTCAATTATTAATATTCATTTCTACAGGCTCTCAGCCTGCATTTCCATCTGGATGAATGGAACTTCGAAATTGTCATCCTGGGCGATAGCGAAGGATCCCATTATTTTATTATGAGATGTTTCGTTCCTCAGCATGACAAAATCCCGTTTAATCAATTATTTTAATTCACAAATTAGCTTTCACTTTCTTATTGAAGCTGATAAGTACTAATCATTCTTATGCAAATAGCAATCTTAGGCGCCGGTATGGTTGGCCGTGCAATGGCCATTGACCTGGCAGCAAAATATTATGTCACCTCTTTTGATGTAAGCGAAAAGTCGTTGCAACTGCTTACTCAAAAAAATAATTCAATCAAAACAATTAAAACAGATCTCAGTGATTACAGCAACTATAATTCATTCTTAAAGGATTTTGACTTTGTTATTTCTGCTGTGCCTGGCTTTATGGGATATAAAACCCTCGAAGCGGTCATCAATGCAAAAAAGAATATAGTAGACATTTCCTTCTTCCCCGAAAATGCGCTGGAGCTGGATAAACTTGCAAAAGAAAATAATGTTACAGCCATTGTTGATTGTGGTGTGGCTCCAGGCATGAGTAATCTCATCTTAGGCTATTATAATGAGCGGATGGCAATCACCGATTTTGAATGCCTGGTTGGGGGTTTGCCAAAGAAAAGGGTTTATCCATTTGAATACAAGGCGCCCTTCTCTCCCATCGATGTGCTGGAAGAATATACCAGGCCGGCAAGGTATGTAGAGAATAATCATATCGTGACCAAACCTGCACTAAGCGATGCCGAATTAATTGACTTTGAAAATGTGGGAACACTTGAATCTTTTAATACAGATGGATTGCGTTCCATCTTATTTACTATGAGGCATATCCCAAACATGAAAGAAAAAACTTTGCGTTACCCGGGACATATCGACCTGATGAAGGGATTGATAAAAGCAGGTTTTCTGAGCAACACCCCTGTTTCTTTTAAAGGGCAGTCAATTTCTCCATTAGAGTTTACCTCTTCGCTTTTGTTTGATCAATGGAAACTGGGAGAAACAGAAGAAGAATTTACGTTGATGCGGATAAAGATCAGCAATGCAGAAAAAACGATCTGTTACGACCTGTATGACGAATATGACGCAACCACACAAACCTCATCCATGAGTCGTACTACGGGATATACCTGTACAGCTGCTGTAAATATGTTGGCGCAAAAACTGTTTACGGCAAAAGGAGTCTTCCCTCCTGAGCTGGTTGGCAAAGACGAAGCCTGTTTTAGTTTTATGCTGAATTATCTGAAGGAAAGGAATATACACTATATCAAAACCGAACTATAGCGCACACTTAACTAAATATTTGCAATCTTTTACCGGGTATATAAACATGCAAGGAAACTGTTTGTTACATTTGTCAATCTTTAAAAACACACGATGAAAAGATACCCAGCCCTGGCACTCTTTGTTCTGCTTGCAGCTTGTAATGGTGGCGATGATAAGAAATATGAAGATAAGAGTCTTATAGTGCAACCCACACCACTTATCAATTACAATATTGTAACTACTTACCCCCACGACAGCAGCGCCTATACACAGGGACTGGAATTCTACAAAGGCAAGCTTTATGAAGGTACAGGTGATTTCAAAAATTCATCGCTCCGCATTACTGATTATAAGTCAGGCCGTGTTGAGAACAAATATATGATGGGGACAGACTCGATATTTGGTGAAGGCATTACTATCCTTAAGGACAAGTTATACCAACTCACCTGGGTGAGTAATATCATGTACGTTTATGACCCAAAAGATATTACGAAGCCGGTTAAAACAATGAAGTGGCCCTACCAGGGATGGGGAATGACCAATAACGGCACCGACCTGATCATCAGTGACGGAACTGCCAACCTTTATTTTGTGAATCCCGAAGACCTCAGGGTGAAGACAACTATCGGTGTGAGTGATAATGGCGGCCCGATCGGATACCTGAATGAACTGGAATACATCGATGGTTTTATTTATGCCAATGTGTATGAAAAAGAACAAATACTAAAGATAGATCCTTCAAGCGGTCATGTGGTTGCCATGATCGATCTTACAGGCCTTGTCCAGAAAGTTGCGCCGGGCTACATACCTGAGCCAATGGATGAAGTGCTGAATGGCATTGCTTATGACAGCGCTTCAAAGAAGTTACTCGTTACGGGAAAACGCTGGCCGAAGATGATAGAAATACAGTTGAAGTGACCTCACCCAACCCTCTCCAAAGAGAGAGAGGGCTTTGCTCCCTGCCGGTTTAACTTACTTTTATTTTCGGAACAGTTATTGATTATTTTATTTGCCGATCACATAAATAACCGAACTGCATTTATTTACGTTCCTCCATGCTTTCAGGTTTGATACAATGCCATTGAAGAAAGCTTTAAGAATATTCCCTTTACTGTTTTTATATTTCTCACTCAACATACTCACATAAAAACTATCGAACCACATGGGCTTGACCTTGGTTAGTTTGAGTCCATGCATACTCAATAATTTTTCCATACTCATTGGCGAAAAATGATATAAGTGGCGGGGTACATCCCAGGCTGCCCAGTTCTCCTTATACATGCTTGCGTCAGCTGAAGTATAATTGGGCACGGCTATAAATAATTTTCCGTTGGGCGTAAGTAATTCGCTTATCTGTTTTATGTAAGCATGTAATTCATGTACATGCTCCAGCACATGCCACATGGTAATGGCATGGTAAGCGCTGTGTCTCAATTCAAATAATTTTCCGGGCTCCTGTGGATGAATACTATATAACTCAGCAGCTTTATTTCTAGCTGTTGCATCCGGCTCCAGTCCTGTGATAGCCCAGCCTGCCTCCTTCATGCTCTGCAAAAAAGCACCCGTTCCACAACCAATATCCAGTATCTCACCCTTTCTCATACCCACTTCATTCATCACTATGCTTCTTTTCGACACAAGTGTTCTTTTCCGTACCAAATGATACAGGTTGTTGATGATGCCTTTTTTTGTATCGCTGTGCGAAATATAGTTATCAGATGCATAAAAAACTCCAATGGCATCCTGTTCAGGAATATCCTGCGTAAACCTTGCCGTGCAGGAATTACAATGCCAGATGGAAAATTCTTTTTGAGAAACCGTATGATCTTTTGCAGAAAGTTGCGCCTGTATCAATTCGCTTTTACAAACCGGGCAGCTGGTATAATGAATCATGAATGTTTTAGATTTTTAGCGCATTTCCAAACGGGGAAGTTCCGTTTAAATGTGAGAAATATAACAACAGTAACAGCAAACCTACTGTACCCAGCACAATGGCCCATACCCACCAGCGGTCTTTTTCCCCGGGTTTTTCGCTGAGCAATTCTGTCATCAGTGTATTGGTGGTTTCCTTATCGCCTACCAGGATATGATGTTCGGCCTGGGGATGTATCACCCTTTCGGCAAAAACAGGTTGTAAAAATGCAAGAGGCAATGCCGACTGTTCAAAAATGATGTTGCCGTTATTATCCACCACAAAATTTCCGATCCCTTCAAGGCCTGCTTTTGCTCCCGGTGAAATTCCTTTCTTCAGCTCATTACAAAAATGACCGAGGGCCTCTGTTACCTCATATTTACTGCTGTTAGTTTTGGCGGAAATATAATCCAGGAAGCCTGCAGTATTGGCCTCCCTATCACTAAACTGGATAAAAGGCTCCGGTGCAGCTATCTGCTGAGTGCCAAAATCTGCTTTTGCCCCGGACATATGAATGGTTAAAGTGCCAAGCCCGGGTAGCGGGCAACTTTTGTTTTGAAAAAGATATGAAGCGATTAATTGGTGCATTAGGTTTAAGGTATTACGCCTGCTCACCGGTTTACCTACCGGAGGCAGGCAAAGATATGCTATAAAAAACCTCACCCCAACCCCTCTCCAAAGGAGAGGGAACCCGAAGCTGGTATCTTCTAGATTTAAACCTCTATTTAACTTCGCTAAAATATCCTCCCTTGGTGAGGCAGAGGGGTCGCTTAAAAATTTACTCTTACCCCTCCCATCAGGTTCAAACCATATACCGGGTAATTATGCCAGCGTTCGTATTTAGTATTGAAGATATTATTTACATCCATCCAGGCGCTGAACATTTTGCTTAATTTAAATTCGATACCGGCACTGAGATCAGAACCGGGACTGAATATCTTACTGGAATTTCCTTTGACCAGGTAATGCCCTCCACCAAATGCATAAAAATCTGCTTTTAGCAGAACCTGTTTAAATGCCTGCCAGCGCAAAGCACTGGTAAACTCCATAGGAATGGTACCCCACGCTTTTCCATTACTCTTCATACCGGCATAACCATTAAAGGTAAGTCCTGCAGTTACGGTGAACTTGTCCTGGTTTATATAACTGATATCTCCATGAACACGCAGATTCCGTACACCTGTTTCATTGCTGATGACAAACGCTTTGTTATCTGTAGCTGTATCATTGACAAAGAATGGAAGATTGGTATAAGTAACCAGTCCTGCCTTTGCATTAAAGTTGAAGTGTTTACCCAGTGTGGCTTTTATTCCACCATAATATTCTATCTCTTTCGTGTTGAGTTGTTTTGACAATGTTTTCAGGTATGGATTTATTTCAGACAGGTTACGATAAGTATTCTTTGTGTATTTACCTATCCATCCTGCCTGGAAAGCAAATATATTTTCAGCTATCTGTGCTTCTGCATACACATTGGGCATCCAGACAAAATTGCCATTATCCCAGGTTGGCAGTATTCCTGCATTTACACTAAATCTTGGTGTGGAGATGATCAAAGAAGGTGCAACCTGGAAAATATTATTGTTAAGCTTTACATCAGGAGTAAGATTCTTTGTAGCATAAGCAGTCACATCTGCTTTCGCTTCCACTTTAAATGCAAAGGCTTCTCCAAATTGTTTTTCAACAGGCGCATTAACCACAATCGAAGTTTCTGTAAGTCTATTTACATTGGTAAAATTGCTTACTTCAATACTTGGATTATAATTTATACCATACTCCCCGGTTAGGGTGTTACGAATACCCCCTTTAAATGAGATATCCTGGAACTGCTGGCGAACATCTTTCTTACTGTACTTATATACACTGGTATCATAACCATACAGGAAATTTTCATTCATCTTCACATTTACTCCTGCATACACTTCATTCTTAGGCATGAAATAACTGCCTGTTGCTTTTACGTTCAGTCTTGAATAATCCTGGTACAGCATCTTTCCCTTTGAAGAAATATACCCGGCATATACATTGGCCAGGAATTTTTTGCCATCGCCAAAACTAAAGCCCGCATTCACATAAGGAGTGGAGAAATTACCATACCCCACTTTTAGATAATTTCTCGATCCAAGATATAAGTTGGTATCCTGTTGTAAAGCCAGCGGTTTTAAAGGAATGGGCTGGTATGCATAAAATAGATTCTGTGGCGGGATATTGTACGTTAAATTGGGATGCGATGTATCAGCATTTAAATGCGTGGCGGAAAAATTGATCTTTATCGCATTACGCAATACCGGTTTATATGTTGAAGTGATATCAATGGTTGCTTTTTTCTTAACGGTGTCTTTTTGGGCAAAGCCTGCAGCAGGCAATGAGCAACAGGCAATAAGCAATAAGCTACAGGCAAACAGCCTGCTTCTTCTAAAGGAGAACATTGATAATTGTATACTGATCATCGGATATTTATAGTTTCTTTTTTTCACTGTTGTTTTTTTAGGTATTGATTAGAGATCATTAATTGCCAGCCACCTTGCTCACTGCTTTCTCTTCTTCAATGGCTTTATCTAATTTCTGCTGAGCCTCATTTTTCAATTCAGGAATCACTGAATTCTTAGCTACGCTCTCATACGTTGCTTTGGCATTGAAATAATCTTTTTGCTGCATGAAAATATCTCCGAGTAAAATATAACTCCTGGTCACCCAGTAATCATAAGAACCTGTTTCTTTAATCACCGCCAGCGCCGATTTTTCAGCAAGGTTATAGCTGCCTATACTGAACTGGCAATTGGCAATTTCATACCTGGCTTCGGCGCCCCATGCCGCCTTATTGATGGCTGCACAGGATCTGAATGAAGTGATGGCGCCTGCACAATCATTATTTGCCTGTTGCGATTTGCCCAGCACCAGCAGTGCTATTGACCGGTCATCTGTACTAATACCCTTTTTAGCAACCAGGTTTCTTGCTGCATCATTGGCCTGCGCATAATCTTTCAACTGGTAATAACAGCGCACCAGTCCCCTCAATGCTTCCTGTTGATTATCCTGGTTAACTGCCCCGCTGGTAAGTGATTCAAAATATTTTTTTGCTTTGGTGTAATCTTTCAGTTCAAAATAACTGATCCTTGCAGCTTCCAGTGTAGCTTTTTCAAAAAAGCGGCTAAGGCCTTTGCTATTCACATAATCGTAACCTGTTAAAGCATTTTGCCAGTCCTTGGCAGCATTATAACATTCGCTGGTGAAATAATTGGCTTCTAAAACATAAGCGCCGTTTGAAAATTTCGATAAATAATTTTTAAACCCTTCAATGGCAGCAGCACAATCATTAGCATTATATTTCAATGCTGCCGATGTGTAGGTGAGCGAATCAGCTTCGCTTACCGAAATACTTTTACCATTACGCCTCATCATTTCTATGTACTCATTGGGCTTGCCTGTCTCCACATAAATATTCTTCATGATACCCGTTGCTTCATCAGCCTCGGATGATTGCGGGTATTTTTGAATAAGGGTTTGATAATTTGCCAGCGCATCGTCATACTTATCGCTGTTATAATAACATAAGCCCAATTTTAAATAAGCGCTGGGTTTTAGTCCGCCTGCCAGGGGATCATTGATCAATGTATTGAGGTAAGGTACAGCCGCCATGAATTTTTCATCGGCTATATACGTGAGAGCTATCTCCATATTCACATCCTGAACAAGGTTGCTTTTGGGGTATTGCTTCAACAGCTTATTCAATGTACTTATCTTTTCGGTTGAGCTTTTCACCCCTGCTATCAATGCTTTTTGAAACATAGCATAATCACTTTGAGGCAAGGCATTATTCACTACATTATCATACATACTGTTTGCCTTCACAAATTCCTTATTCATAAAATAACAATCAGCGCTCCGCACATAAGCATCCTGTTCCATAGCCGGAGATGTTACCGAAACTGTTTTTGTTACCTGTTCAAAATACCCAAGCGCCTTTGTATAGCTTTCTTTCTGCAGCCAGCTATAACCCAGGTCATATTTGGCAGTAGTATTATTAGCTTCGCCCTGTGAAGCCACATTGGCCTGCAGGTAAAAACTTAAATATTTTATAGCATTGTCGTATTCTGCATTACGATAAGCTATTTCTCCTTTCCAGAAATTTGCATAAGGTGTAACGGAAGAATTTGGTAATTGTAATACTTTGGTCAATAACTCATCGGCCTTTTTTAACTGCTGGTCATTGATCAGTTCTACCGCCCTTCCGTACAGAATACGTGGATAGGCAGCCTGCATGGATGGAGTTGGCTTATTAAAAGACTCATATAAAGCCAGGGCATCGGCAAAATTGTTGGTGTTGGTGAGCAGGTTCACTAAAATTTCCCTGGCCTCTGTATCATACTCACTATTGGGATAGTCATGAAGGTATTTCTTCATTTCATTCAGGGCAATGTCCTGGTAACCCAACTCGTAGGAAAGCTTGGCATAATTGAACCTGGAGATTTGTTGCTGTAATTTATTGGAGTTATTGTACGCACAATACTGAAATGCAGTACGTGCATTTGCCTTTTGGTTGGTACGCAGGTAACAGTCGCCCAGCAGGTACATGCTGTTTTGCCCCATAGAATCTTTTTCATTGCTCAACTGCTTAAATCCTTCAATAGCTTTTTCCAGTTTATTGGCGTCATAATAACAGTAGCTCAGTTCATACATAATTTCCTTGCTCACTTTATCACTGCTTTTTACATAGGCTTCTATCAGGGGTAAGGCCTTCTGGTAGTTCTTCTTTTCAAAATGTAACTGGCCGATCAGCAGGTTCATTTCCTTTTGATAATATAATACACCCGGCCTGCCTAAAACACTTTCGCCATAACGCAGCGCTTCATCTTTTTTACCCTGGAAATAATATATCTCAGCAATATAATAAGGCACCACACCTTTGTATTCTTCATGTGTTTCTACCAGTTTAAAAGCTTTAAGCGCTTCATTAAAATTGCGGTCGTAATAACTTATGAATCCATAATAATAATTGGCGGGTATGTAATATTTATTATCGGTTAGCTGGTGTATTTCGTCGAACAAAGGTTTTGCCTCGGCGAATTGTTTGAGATTAAAATAACAATATGCTTTTTCAAATTTGGCATCAGCTATTTCGTCGTTGCTCAGGTTATCAAGCCCTGCCCTTTCATAAAAGTTGATGGCATTGCTGAAGTCTTCCTTGATAAAATAAAACTTAGCCAGGTGATAACTCAGGAGTTGCCGGCGGGGTTCGTTATTCACCACACTTATATAATGGCGTGCTTCCTGCTCGGCTATGGGCTGCTGCAATTTTAATTCGCA
>CAYTQB010000037.1:21382-26785 GCA_964439615.1 uncultured Ferruginibacter sp.
AGGACGGTCATTTTTACTGGTTGCAAAATTACTTCATTAAGTTCCTTTACAAACATCATTCCAAAGCTGTTGTGAATAAGTGGATAACTGATGTAAACAAAACGAATGTATTTTTACAACCCTGTTAATGAAATGATAAATAAATTTTCTTTTGGAATTCTATAACAGTTAACGGATAATTATGTATTGGATAATTGAAAATGTTTAATTCACCGGAGTATTATTGAGCTTGATTGCCCTTTGCTTCAAAGAAATTATCCATTAACTCATTATCCGCTATCAATTAATAAAATGTTCGTCACCGAAACACAAATACGGATTCATTACGCCCTTACCGACCAGATGGGCATTGTTTATTATGGTCACTACGCCCAGTTCTATGAGATCGGCAGAACAGAAGCCATAAGGCAGATAGGATATACCTATAAGGAAATAGAAGCCATGGGTATCATCATGCCGGTAGTGGAAATACACAGCCGTTTTTTAAGGCCTGCAAAATATGATGACCTCATTACCGTAAAGACAACATTAAAGGAGATGCCAACGCATCATAAGATCGTATTCCATGCGGAGATATTCAATGAACAGGATGAATTGCTGAATACAGGTACGGTCTCTTTATTTTTTGTGGATGCAAAGACCATGAAGCGTTGTTCGATGCCCGAAGCACTAAAGGGAAAGTTGATAGGTTATTTTTGAAAACCGAACAATTGGCAATGACCAACAGGCGATCTGTAACCAAAGATACTCACTTGCTTATTTCCAGTTAACTAAGCCCGGTGATGATCTGCCTTCCATTTCTTTACAGCCATTTTGATTTGCTTTTCACTAAGATTCTCTTCCACTGCCCGTTTGGCAAGCTCTACAAATTCATCATTGTCTGCAAAACGTAACCCGATTATCTGTCTCATGGTTATGCCGCTGTCAAGTGGTTTACCGGTTGCAAGAAAATGACGAAAATTCTCTTCCGCCCGTATGGCCCTGTCCTGTGCCCTTAGTGCAAATACCCTGGAATACCATAAACCCAGGATCACTGCCAGTACTAATGATACTGATGCTGCAGCATGAAGCCTGCCGCTTCCATCGCCTACGCCGTTAATAAAATGAATTACTGTTATCACCAGCGGGAATAATGCGGCAGTAAATGCCACAAAATGAAACATAGGAACCAGTCGGGTGTGGTTCTTAAAATTCTGTTGGCTCATTCTTTTTGGTTTTGGGTGAATGTGTAAGTTACTTCAATATATCCAGCAGCCTCCACATTTTCCCCCTTACTGTTCCTGCACTGCCGTCGAAATTATTTACGATAAAGGAAAAAGTATATTCGGCGCCTGTTTTAGATTTTACATACCCGGTATAACTTCTCACGCCACTGATATACCCATCTTTCATTTTTATACCATTGGTCTCTGGCAAGGCATGATAAAAAGACGGGAACCAGCTCTGGTTTCTTGCATACTGCATCACCGTAACCAGTGAATGAGTAGTAACCCGGTTGGCCGGTGAAAGCCCGCTGCCATCAATGATCTTGAGCGCTGATCTTTCAATACCCCTGTCCTTCCAGAAATTCCGGATGATATTGATGCCTGTATCCGTAGAACCGAAATTTGTTTTTTCGTACGAAATAGTTTTAACCAATGCCTCGCCATAAAGGTTTACACTCTTTTTGAGGAACCAGTAGTTGATGCTGTCGAGTGGTGGGGAAACTATGGTTAATAAAGCTTTTGAAGAGTGTGGCATTGTTTCTTTGTTCAAAAAAAACAATGTGCTTGTTTTAGAACGACCGGTTAGTTTAATATTGTTATCGTCGAAAAGATCTTCTAAAGTTTTGGTAAATGAAATGGCCGGATTAGGCATTGACCCCGAAACAGTAAAGGTTTCTTTTCCTGCAGGCACTCTACCCCTCACATATCCTATCAGTCCATCTTCGGGTAAATAAATGATCGAATTATCTCCACTTCCTTCTTTTCCTGTTTTTAATTCATTAATCAATACAGAAACCTGCAACTCAGGTTTTGTTGCAACAATTTCAACTGAATCGCCGGGTTTTTTACCGGGCTTTAAAATAAGATCGTACTGATTTTCATGCCAATTCAATCCTCTTGCACCTGCTCCATAATAATTTCCAACGTCTTCCCAAATCCACCCTCTTGGAGTTGACTGTGTTTCCCATTTTGAATCATCAATGATCATATCGCCATTAATAATTGAAATACTATTTGCCTTTACTGCAGTCAATATCTTTTCTTTTATATTTTCTTCTTTTGTTTCAGTCCATCGCCAACTACCCAAGGTTGGGTCTCCCAGGGCGATAAAGTAGAGATTACCATTCAGCATTGAGTCTTTTATGCTTCCATCATAACCAAATTCTGTTTTGTATTGGTAATCTTTTCCCAACAGTTCAAACGCAGCAACGCTGGTAACTACTTTCTGGCAACTGGCAGGCGCCAGTGCAAGCTGTGCATTTTTATTGAATACCTCTTTTCCCGTTTTGCTATCTACTACATACAGGCTTATCATGGCGTGTTTAAACTGGCTGTCGGCTTCTAATTTTTTATAAGCATTCGCCAGTTTAACTTCAGCGCTCTGCGAAAAAGAAAAACTGTAAACAAAACATAAGCACATTACAGTCAATAATTTCATCATCAAATAAATTTATTTATCAAAACTAAAAGATTTAAATTTGGTATATGAAAAATATAGTGGAAGAACCGGCGGTTAAATATAATTATGTTTCGCAGGAAACCTACCTGGAATCTGAAAGGGGGGCTTCGGAAAAACACGAATATTACCAGGGGGAAATTTTTGCAATGAGTGGAGCATCAGCAAGGCATAACAGAATATTTACAAATTTATTTATTGATATTGGCAGCAAACTAAAAGGAAAAGATTGCCTGCCCTACGGCAGCGATTTAAGAATACATATTCCTAAAAATACATTGTTCACTTACCCGGATATTTCCATCATTTGTGGAGCAATGGAATTTACTGATGATAAAGTTGATACAGTCACTAATCCTACTGTCATTATAGAAATACTTTCCAACTCAACACGCAATTATGATAAGGGAGAGAAGTTTACTTTATACAGGGATATCAATTCTTTACAGGAATATATCCTGGTTGACACCGAAAAAATTTATGTTGAAAAACATATCCGCCATGCAGATAACAGCTGGCAGCTTACAGATTATAAATCAATAGAAAATTCTTTCGCTATTACAACTATTGACCAACTTTTTATGCTAAAGGATATTTATGAGGGTATCACTTTTGGATAAATATTCCCTAATTCATAATATCCTGCAACTTTACGCATGACACAGGCATCTATTATTACCATTGGCGATGAATTATTAATTGGACAGGTTATTGACACCAACAGCGCCTGGATGGCCCAGGAACTTAACAAATGGGGCATACGTGTGAAGCGACGGGTGGCCGTGGGTGATGTATGGGAAGAAATATGGGCAGCGCTGGATGAAGAACAAAAATACACTGATATCATTTTAATAACCGGCGGACTTGGTCCCACAGCTGATGATATAACCAAACCTTTGCTTTGTAAATATTTTGACGGGAAAATGATCGTTGACGAAAAAGCCCGTCAAAATGTGGTTGACATCTTTTCAAAACTTAACCGCCCCATCATTGAACGTAATTTAAAACAGGGAGAAGTGCCTGATGTTTGCACCGTAATACAGAACAAAAGAGGAACGGCCCCGGGAATGTGGTTCAACAAAAGCGGGAAGGTTTTTATAAGCATGCCCGGTGTGCCGCACGAGATGAAAGGGATGATGGAGGCAGATGTGATACCAGCGCTGCTAAAGCAGTTCAGTTTCCCAACCATCATCCATAAAACATTACTCACCGCCGGGGTGGGTGAAAGTTTTTTAGCCGAACTGATCAGGGAATTTGAAGAAAGCCTTCCCCCGCATATAAAACTCGCCTACCTGCCCAACTATGGAATGGTAAGGTTAAGGTTAACTTCAACAGCAACAGATAAAGAAAAAACAGAAAAAGAAATACAGCAATTATTTGAAAAGTTACAATTGCTGGTGAAGGAATACATGGTGACGAATGAAGATGAGACCATGGAAAGCGTAGTTGGCAATTTGCTTTTGTTGAAAGGCAAAACCATGTGCACAGCCGAAAGTTGTACCGGCGGATATGTCGCCCACCTGCTCACCTCTATACCCGGTTCTTCAAGATTTTATGACGGCAGTTTTGTTACATACTCATATGGAGCAAAAGAAGACCTGTTACAGGTAGACAAAGCAATACTGGAATCAAAAGGCGCTGTAAGTGAAGAAATAGTGATTCAAATGGCGAGGGGTGCTTTAAAAAATATCAGGTCGGATTATACCATTGCTATTTCCGGCATCATGGGCCCTGGCGGCGGCATGCCTGATAAACCTGCCGGCACCGTATGGGTGGCTGTGGGCAATAAAGAAAAAATACAGTCCCAGAAATTTTTTTTCCGATTCGACAGGACAAGAAATATACAGCTGACCGCAATGAACGCACTGAACCTGCTCCGGAAATTCATACTAACTGAACCTTGAACATGATTTACCCGATTAAAGTGGAAATAATTACCTTTGACCGGTCTGATGCTTGCTTGTTTTATTGCCGCTTTTTGTACTACAGTACAAGGGAGTGACACAACGATGTTGGGCGAGGATATACTGCTGGAAAAAAATATTAAATATTCAATCTAAAATATTCAATCAAGATGAGCCTAGTAGATTTAGTAATGCCGAAGTTGGGAGAAAGCATTATGGAAGCCACCATTTTAAAATGGCATAAAAAACCAGGTGATTCCATTAAGCAGGATGAAACCGTTCTGGATATTGCAACAGATAAAGTGGATAGTGAAGTACCCTCAACAGCCGAAGGCGTTATTGAAGAAGTGCTGTTCAAAGAGAATGATGTAGTTCCCATCGGTACGGTCATCGCAAAAATAAGAGTGGGTGCCAATGCAGCCGTTTCCAATAATCAGCCTGCCCCTGCGCCAAAGCAGGAAGAATATGAAGATGCCAAAGTGGTAGAAGTGATACCATATCAGCCAACGAGCAACGAACAACGAGCAACGAACAACAGCAAATCTGCGATCCGGTTCTATTCGCCGCTTGTTTTAAATATTGCGCAGCAGGAAGGTATCAGTATGGCCGACCTGGAAAATATCCCCGGTACCGGGCAGGAAGGAAGGGTAAGTAAGAAAGATATTTTAGCATACGTAGCAGGAAAAGCCTCAAGCCAACAGCCACAAGGGACAAGTCGGCAAGTGCAGGAAGTTTCTGTTTTGCCAGCGACCAACGATCAACGAACAACGATCAACGATCAACCGGCTTATCAATCACCAACAGTGTATACGGGCAACGTAGAAGTAATTGAAATGGA
>CAYTQB010000038.1:0-26595 GCA_964439615.1 uncultured Ferruginibacter sp.
CTGCAACCTATTGCATTGTTCCATACAATTAAACTTACACTATAATTACCAACTGCAGTATAGCTATGCGTTGGGTTTTGCAAAGTAGAGGTATTTAGTGGTCCCGAAACCGGATCCCCAAAATTCCAATCCCAGCGGTCAATAATACCCGGTAAAGCAAGTTTACTGGTATCAGTAAATTGAGCGTAGGTATCACTTAAGCAAACCTCAGGTATTATAAAGCCGGCTTCCGGACGGGCATTGATAGTTACAGGGATGCTAACCGGTAATGCACTCGTACATCCCAGTGGCGGTGCAGTTATTACAGAAAGAGTTACGTTATACGGCCCTGCTGTTGCAAATGTATGAGTTGGATTCTGTAATGTAGATGTATTGTTAGCTCCACTTGCAGGGTCGCCAAAATTCCATGACCAACTATTCAATACTCCTGAATTGGCAACGGAGAGATCGGTAAAGTTTATAGTTCTGGTCTCACATGATGGCATGGTGAAACTGAAATTAGGTGTTGGCAAAGCATACACAGTAATAACGCCAGATTCAGTTGGGTTAACACATGGACCAAATGTGGTTATAGTATAAGGATACGTTGTTGTGGCAGTTATAACGGGGTTAGGCGTACCGCTTATTGTGAATTCTTTTGTTGCCGCATTATAAATACCCGTTACACCTGGCGGAAGACCAGCTATTGTAGCATTGGTAGTTGTACCTCCAGCCTGGAATATGATTTGGGTTATTGCCGTGTTTAAACAAACAGACTGGCTCGCTGCTCCCGGGGATGTTGGAGACAATGCGATCGTACCATCACCTGTCACAGTTATTGTTCCGGTAACAAATGGTGTTACACAAGGACCAACACTATTGATGCGGTATACATATATGCCGGCTAATGTTGGAGTACCGGCTATCGTATATTTCTTTGTCGCCGCATTATAACTTCCTGTAACACCCGGAGGGAATACACTGGTAACATCCGGTACTGCATTTGTTGCACTGCCGGCAAGGTCATACACAATATTTGTAATAACATTATTTACACATACTGTTTGATCTGCAGCTCCCGAGCCTGGTGCAAGAGTTATTGTCGCATCGGGAGTAACTGTTATAGTTCCCGATGCCGGCGGGTTAACACAAGGACCAAACGTGGTAATTGTATAAGGATATGCAGTACTTACTGTAATAACAGGATTAGGTGTACCGGTGATTGTGAATTCTTTTGTAGCTGCATTGTAAACACCCGTTACACCCGGAGGAAGACCGGCTATAGTAGCGTTGGTCGTACTTCCTGCTGCCTGGAATATGATCTGGGTTATAGGAGTATTCACACATACAGTTTGGTCGGCTGCACCCGGTGATGTAGGCGATAAAGCGATTACGCCATCAGCGGTCACTGTTATCGTTCCTGTTACAAATACATTCACACATGGTCCTTCACTGTTTATCCTATAAATATAAATACCGGCAGCCGATGGCGTACCTGTTATGGTATATGTATTTGTAGCTGCACTATAACTCCCCGTTACACCAGGGGGAAATACGTTTGTAATGTCCGGACTGGCACCATTTGCGCTGCCACCAAGATCATATACAATATCAAGGATCGGAGTATTCACACAAACAGTCTGGCTGGCTGTTCCGGGTGACGTAGGCGATAATCCCATGGTTGCATCAGGCGTGATATTTATCGTCACCGATTGGCCAAATACTTCCTGTACACATAGAGTGGAGCCCGTATTCTTAATACTATCCAGCTTATAAACAAATGGTCCGGCAACATTAACCGGTGCGTTAATTATGCCTATACCTGCAGCATTACTTAACAAAGGTGGCTGTGGCACACCATTGATAGAATAAATAAAAGTATAAGGCAGTGTACCAAGCCTGCCGGTAAAAGTAACTGCAGGTTGTGGTGATGAATTTAAACAAACCTCCACTGGCGTAGCGCTGATGATTGCATTAGGTAAAGAGTCAACAATAACAGTTTTAGTAACTGTATCGGTAAAACAACCCGGTGTTGTAATAGCAACATACTTTACTGCATAAGTGCCCGGGGCAGAGAATGTATGTGACGGGTTTCTTACATTGGATGTATTATTTGCACCACTTCCGGGGTCCCCAAAATTCCAATAAAAACTATAGGTTGGCTTAGGTAATTGTGGTGTGGTTTCTGTAAACTTATATGATTCAGCAACACACCCCCCGGGAGTCCACGTAAAATCAGCTATAGGTGGATCGGAAACCACCAGGTCAAAATCAATCTCCTGGGCATTACCACAACCATCAGGGTTTGCACTATTATAAGTAGTAATCGTGACAGGAAAACTTCCTGCAGTACTAAACGAATAAGGTGTAGGTAAAGAATACCAATAAATTGTTTTCCCATTAACTACAGTTGTGGAATCTGGTCCACCGGGGCCGGGGGTGCATGTTGAGTAAATTAAAGTAGGTGGCGCAGCTGGTGGGCCAGGTAATCCAGTTAAATTCCATTGCATTGAATCGGCGCAGTAAGGCAATGAAACCTTGAATCTAAATGGCGAGTTGGTACAAACTGAAGGGGTTGTTTCTATACCATAAGTAGTAGAAACACCAATTTGCTGGTAAAGGTCCTTAATATTGGTACCGGCATTATATCCGTAAGATTCAAAAGAACCAAAGCCATATGCAATCGCATTAAAACCTGAATCAGACTTTATAATGCGAGGCCCACCACCTACTGCCAATCGCAAATATGAATAGTTAGGATCCTGGGGATGTGTTACAAAACCGCCCCAGGGGATCCCATCAAGTGTAAATGAACTTAGCGCTGTGCCGCCATTAGGTATCACCACATTAAAATAATGTGCACCAATTGCAAAATTGGGTGTAGCATTCCATAAAACGGTATTAATATTTTGTTCAACAGCGCTCAGGTAAATCACTTCAGGATCTCCGGGAGCGCCATTGCCACATGAACCTGAAGAGGTAAAGTATTGGGCTACCATGATCGGTTGGTCTCCTTCTATCATCTGGGGCAGATTGGTTTGTGGGATTTCATAATAGAAATTATTCTGCAATGGTAATGCTGTAATTACGCCGTTGACCCTAACAACTGTAAGTGGATCGGCGACACAAACTCTGAAAATATTAACAGCTTGATTACCTTCAGGATGAGTTGCATCTATAATTCCTAAAGCAGGTGTTGTAAGATATTTTTTTCCCCATGCGGTTTTTGGAGCTGCCTGCACCATATAATTATCCGAAGAAGAGGAATTGGCGTTACAGGTTATGCTTATCCTGCCACTACCCGAAAATACCCCTATCCTTTTACAACCATTACCTGTGTTTACACTCTTTATTTTTGAGCCGGTAAGATCAACTCCCTTAAAAGGGTTACTACCTGGCGGTGGCCCACCTCCTGTCAACACTCCCATTACATTGTATATCTGACCCTGAGTAAGAGTAACAGTATAAGTAGTACCGGCCACCCATCCTCCGGTGGTAACAACACCTGCCTGATCAGCCTGAGGTGTTATTTCAACAGTTGTTGTACCCGTATCAGTAGCCACAACATAAAACCAGCAATTTGCATTGTTCTGATTAGACCAGTTTTTGTAATTTATAGAATAATATTCTTTTCCCAGAGTATTGGTTGGATATAAAATAGTGGCACCCGAACAGTTTCCATTATAAATATGTGCATAAGCAACCATGGGCTTATCACTGGTAATATGAATACCATTACTAGAAGTTCCCTCGGTAAACAATCTGGCATCCTGAGCTCCTGCTTTTGGAATGGCAAATGATGTAGTTACATTATTACCTGCCGGAGTGGTAATAGTTTGAGTATAGCCACTGCTTGGAATTGAGATAGTGATGTTAGTAACCTGGTCAGTAGCAAAATATAGTACCATTTCCTGCAGATTCCCATTGCCAGGTTGCATAATGGTATGGTAACCATACCCTACCCAGAAATCTTTCCCTTTATTGGAAAAATCCTGTGAAAAAGCAGTAAAAGATGCAAGAAAAACTAAAGAGAGAAGTATAAATTTTCTCATAATCTTGGTATAAAAATTAAGTTAAGCAATATAATGGTTACGCCCGGTAAAGGGATGCTGCTTTGGGGGATTCAGTTGCCTGCCTAGGATAAAAGAAATTCACAGGTTTTACACAAGGATGGGGACTCTCAAATATACATAGTAAAAAGCAGAAAAAAGAAAAAAAGCCGCATAGAAATGCGGCCTTTGTTAAGAATCTTTCGATTCTGTAACCCCCAAAGAAAACATCGTAAACCAAGCACTAACGTTTTTCTTAGCCGGGGGCACGGGCTATAAACGTGGCTTAGGGTTGTATTATTTTGCTGAGCGTACTATTTCGGTGTTTATTTCCTGTCCTTTGGCATCAACCGGGGTAACCCTGTAATACGTTTCGGTTCCGTCTGAAGCGTCTTTTATTTTACCCTTGTATTGGTAGTTATCTCCCTTCTGGCGGGGATCAGGACCAAAAACGAGGGCAATGGTTGAAAACTTCTGACCATCGGTACTGCTTTGTACCTGCCAGTAATTGGTTTCAACAGTTCCATCAGTTGACCAGTCAATAACAAGCTGATTATTGTTTTCATATACTTTAAAATTGGTGATCGTAATAATTTTTTTACTATTTACTGCTTCCTGAGCCTGGATATTACCAGTAATAAAAACGGTAACTATAACCAGGTAAATCATTTTTTTAAACTTTTTCATTGCGTTTGTTTTTTACTTTTTATCAAATAATTCAGGATAAAAGCCTTTGCAATGAATAATGGATTTTTTGTAAAAGGAAGCCGGCGTTTGAGAACCCACTACCGGCTTCCGTTGAACTGTTGCTAACCAGGGTAGGGTAATTAATTTTTGATCAGTTTTTGGTTATTGATAACAGTTCCGTTAAGTGTTAACTGCACCATGTACATTCCTGCAGCCAACGCACTAAGGCTTTCAATTTTGATGTTGTTGTAGCCCTTAGTTATTGTAGATTGTTTGGATAACATTGTTTGTCCGGACAGGTTAGTAATACGCATTTGAGCGGTACCATTTTCTGTAGCTGCGAAACGGATCGTTACGTCTTCAGTAAATGGATTGGGTGAAACCTGCATAGCCACATCGCTCTTAGCCTGTAACCTTACAGCTAAAATCTTGCTGTATGTAGCTTTACCATCTATATCAACCTGCTTTAAGCGGTAGTAAACCATTGACCTGCCCTTTAACTGAGCTGAATTATCTTTAAACTGGTAGCTCTTACCAGAACCATTTGTTGTAAAGCCATCCAATACCAAACCAGCAGTATTATAACTGTTCATGTCAAAAGACCTTTCAACTTCGAAATGACTGTGATTCAGTTCCTGGGCCGTGATCCATTTCAATAACACTGATTCACCGTTTACTACTGCATCAAAGGAAAGGTACTTTACAGGCATAATCAGATAATTAAATCCTTTAAAATATATACCCTTCTGCCTGGTTACTGCAGAAGAAGCCTGATTATTAGCACCTGCTTTATAAGTAAAGCTGCTGATTGCAGTATTGGTAACCGTAAACATAACCTCTTTGGCTGAAGTATCAACACCTGAGTATTCATTTCCTGCTACATTTGTTGCAAGAAACTCGGTACCGACCTGGGTTACATTGATCTCTAATGTATTAGATAAGTAAGATAATACCCCCCCTCCCATATTAAGCGCATCCATTTCATGCAAATTATTATTACCGTCAATGTCCATTGCAGTGGCACGAAGCGTGTCAATAATACGTGGGTTATTTGAGATACCGGTAAAGAATTCAATTTTAAATTCTACCATTCCGGTGCTGTTGGCAGGTATACGCACCTGGGGTGAAAATGCTTCGGGCATTGTAAGGCTGTTATCATCTATCATGATAACGGTAGCTCCGCCGGTTGCACTCATGATTGTAACAATGGCCTGAGTACCGTTGGCAACATTAAGAAACTGGTATTTAGCTCCAACAGCAAGGTTTGTTCCGGATACTAAAACCGGAGTAGAATTAAAATTAAAGTTGTAGAGATTGTCTGCCTTTATATCAGAAGTAAGGAACTGTAAAGCAATAACTAATACAAAGTACCTAAAAGGCGTAAAATTCGTTTTCATTTTCTTGTGTTTGAGGTTTCAGAATTGGTTCTGACAGGATTTTGACGTAGGGCTTTTATACCCGGACCAAGTTTGGATGGTTAATTAGAGGAGGGTGGATTTTAAGACCTGAAAGAAAGAATAACCGAGGTAATGGTCATTATTAATTTCAATGCAAACATAATACGGGTTTTCGGAAACCGCAAGTTTTTCAATCCGTAATTTTACGGTCAAACTGGTAAAAACCCCTAAAACCCCACTTTTCTTGAATCCTGTCAAGCTGTTTCTGAATAACTTATTAAATATTATCTAACGTTTTTGAAAAATAAATAGATAAAATTTTTTGTTGGCGCAAAAACTAATACAAAACGTAATAAAACCGGGCTTTTTATAGTGCATTTATACGTGAAATTTTTTTTTTTTGTACTTAAATCGCCAAAGAAAACAGCCCTGATTGCAGTGGGAATTTTACTGTAACAATACATCTACACAGGAGTAGTATTAAATAAAGACCCATAAAAAAAGACTGAAAAGAAGCATACCTGTAACCATCAGTTTTCCCGAATGCTTGTTCAGTTTTTGTGGATGCCTGGCAAAATGATCTACTCAAAATCGGTGTAACTAAATTCCGGATATTTCAAAAAACTTACCGATTCAGAATATATCAGGGCGTTTAAGTTATGTTTTTTAGTCATTTATTCATTTAGACAATATTTTATTTTCAATAAACAGTTTAATAATTTAAATATCAATTATTTATTTATAAAATAGGTAACATTATTTTGAAATCAAACTGTTTTGAAAAATTTGTCTGTTCAATGCCACTTTTATCATTTTATATATTCTATATTATAACAAATATTCACTATAACTATTTGAATAACAAATTTTATTACCTATTATACAATCCCATTTACATTAGCCATATACTTTCCTGAATTTCTGCCAATTATTCAGTAGCCAATCCAATATTTTTAGCCTTAAATTTTTATCTTAATTTGCACCCTAAGTAAAAAGTATGAAAATCAGCAAAGCCCTCTACCCTACACTTTTGGTTTTACTTATTCTTTTGGCCTGTTCATGCCAGTCACCTAAAGAACTTGTTTACCGGGATTTTAAAAACCTGAAATTGGGAAAGCTGGGATTTGGGGCCTCTACCCTAAACCTGGACCTGGTATACTACAACCCCAATAATTTTGGCCTGCAGTTAAAAAGTACCGATCTGGATATTTTTGTTGACAATACTTATCTTGGCCATAGTAGCCAGGACCTGCAGGTAAATATCCCCCGACTGGCAGAATTTACCCTTCCACTGCAAATTGAACTTGACATGAAAAATGCCCTTAAAAATGTTTTACCCACATTATTTGGCAAAGAGGTAGTAGTAAAAATGACGGGAAAAGTAAAATTGGGGAAGGCGAATGTTTACAAGTCTTTTACAGTAAACTACGAAAGCATACAGAAATTTTCAGCTTTTTAGGCCAATGCAGGAAAATACCCTGAAAGTTAGATTATTGCTTCACTTCGGGTGTTTTCGGTTTAAGTGTGTCTTTATGCAGTTTGCAGTCTTTTGGCAGTCGTTTAAAAGAGCCTTCTTCGGCTTCAATATCATCGGCATCATAACCAAGGTTAGCAATGGCCACTTTTATGTTTTCGAGGGTGGTCCTGTCGTTAAGCCAGGTCACGGTTGTGGTCTTTTGCCTGGTATTTACCTTAACAGAAGTGACTCCCGCCTCATGGGAAATAAAGAATTCGAGCCGCTCTTTACATACATCACATAAAACAGCAGGTGTTTTGATGACTGCCTTACCCGATACCTTTTGCTGCTGGCTGAAACCCGTAGAAACTGCACATATTGCCAGTAAAAGACTGAGTGAAATTGCCTTCATATCATGGAATTTGAATTAAAGTTATTAAATCCCCTTCCAATTAGCCGGGTCAGCTCTCCAATTTAACAAGGTATTTTGCTCATCCGAAGCTATAGTACCCTTCTCCAGTGCCAGGTTTATCAGGTTTTCATAATTGGTAAGCGACTGGTAGGGAATATTTGCCTTTTTAAACGCCTCCTCAGCTACAGCGAACCCATAGGTAAAGATGGAAACCATACCAATTACATCGGCACCGGCAGCTTTAAGCACATCACATACCTGTAAACTGCTTTTACCGGTAGAGATAAGGTCTTCAATAACCAATACCTTTTGCCCCTTTTCAAGCGCCCCCTCAATTTGATTGCCCAAACCATGTTCTTTAGGCTTAGGCCGAACATAGATATACGGCAGCTTCAACTGGTCAGCAGCCATTGCACCCCATGCTATTCCTGCAGTGGCAACCCCGGCCAGCAGGTCTGCTTCCCGGAATTTCTCAAATATCACACTGCACATTTCACTCTTAATGAAATCACGTATATAAGGAAAAGAAAGAGCCTTTCGGTTATCGCAATATATGGGGCTTTTCCAGCCGCTGGCCCAGGTAAAGGGCTCTTGTGGGCTCAACTTAATTGCATTAATTTGTAAAAGCTTTTCAGCAACTGCTTTTTCGTTTGTCATGCTGCAAATTTGACCTATGCAATCTGAAAACTGAAATTTATTTATGTACATCAGGATATATTTTGGCGATAAACCGGTTATTCTTTGCAATGAGATTGACAAGGAAATAAATGAAATACTCCATCATCCCGATGCGGTATTTGTTGATGAGATATCTCCCCTGGCAATAAAATCAATGCTGCATGAGATAAAAAAAGAAGAGTTTCATGCAGGTGTTATCTGGAATAAAGACCTTGATAAATTAAAAACAACCTTCTTTAAGAATTTTACGCTTATTGAAGCTGCGGGGGGCATTGTACAAAATGATAAAAGAGAATTGCTTTTCATCAAACGCCTTGGTAAGTGGGATCTGCCTAAAGGCAAAATCGAAAAAGGGGAAAAGGCAGAAGAATGTGCTTTAAGAGAAGTTACAGAAGAGACAGGTGTGAAAGGCTTGCGTTTAAAAAAGAAAATTGGTGAGACCTTCCACGTATATGATCAATTTGGTAAACATTTTTTAAAGACTTCCCATTGGTTTTACATGACTTGCTCTTCGGAGCAGGAATTAACACCTCAGGCAGAAGAGCACATAACCGAAATAAAATGGGTGAAGACTATAGATATAAAAGAGCCCATGAAAAATACCTATCCTTCTATAAAAAATATACTGAGCATTTTTTTTGATACTCCTTGAGAGAAAGCTGTAAGGGACAAGCATAGTAACCTCAAGGCTTTTTGAAATGAACCCTCTCTTTATTTTTTAGATTGCCCCCTTGAGGCTTGCAGCTTGTTACTATGACGGCTTTTTTAAAATGGCCACAGTAAGCCTGCTGATACAAACCAGTTTTCCCTTATCATCATGGATCTTGATATCCCATACATGTGTTGAAGCACCAAGATGCAGTGGTGTACAGGTGGCAGTTATATAACCACTGCTCACACCTCGAACATGATTCGCATTAATATCCAGCCCAAGACAAATACATTTATTTGCATCAATTACAAAATGAGAAGCTACACTTCCTATTGTTTCGGCTAAAGCACAACTTGCCCCGCCATGTAATAATCCATACGGCTGCCTGGTACGGTTATCAACCGGCATTCGTATTTTAATATAGTTATCGCCAATAGCCACCCACTCCATGCCCAGGTATTCGCCCATAGTGCCAGGACCAAGCGGATTCAGATCAGGAAGAGATAATGATTTATTAAACCAGATAGACATAGCGGGGTTTTACATCAAATAAAGAGGTCATTTCTTTTTTCCGATGGAGCGCCTTACCACTTCAGGAAGGAATTGAGAAACATCTCCTCCGTTTTTTAATACATCTCTTACCAAAGTGGATGCTACCGAAGTGTATTGAGGAAGACAGGTTAAAAAGATAGTTTCGATCTTTTCGTCAAGGCTCCGGTTCATATCGGCAATGGCCTTTTCATACTCAAAATCATTTACATACCGGATGCCACGCAAAATAAAATTTGCTCCAGCTTTTTTACAGCAATCCACCGTTAAACCATCATAAGCCAGTACTTCTACTTTTGAGTTGTTCCTATATATCTCCCTTACCCATTTCAACCGTTGCTTTTCGCTGAACATCGGTTTTTTATTACTGTTTCTGCCAATACCAATTACCAATTTATCAAACAAAGGCAGTGCCCTGTCAATAATATCAGTATGACCTAATGTCAATGGATCGAAAGTGCCAGGAAATAAACATATGCGTTTCATGCAGATGATTTGAAGCCTCACCCCAACCCCTCTCCAAAGGAGAGGGAACTGGAAGACAAATGTGAAGGTCTTTGTTTACTAATTTATATTCTTACTTAACCAATTAATAATATTCATCTTCGTTTCAATCTCAAACATTTCCTCCCCCTTTGGGGGAGATAGAGGGGGCTAAGAGATATAAAGCAGCCATCCTCACAGCCACACCGTTTTCAACCTGCTGCAGAATAATAGATTGCTGACTGTCTGCCACATCACTGTCAATTTCCACTCCCCTGTTGATAGGCCCCGGGTGCATAATTACAATTTCTTTCTTTAAACTATTGAGTAATTTTTTACTTACTCCATAAGCAAGGTTATATTCTCTTAAAGAAGAGAACAACACCTGGTTCTGCCGCTCCAGCTGAATACGTAACACATTGGCCACATCGCACCACTCCAATGCCTTTTTTAAATTGTATTCCACTTTTACGTTCAATGCCTCCGCAATGTATTTTGGTATCAGTGTAGGCGGGCCTGCAACCATAACCTCTGCCCCCATTTTATTCAACAGGTAAATATTACTTAATGCAACTCTTGAATGCATGATATCACCAACCAGCAAGATTTTCTTTCCTGCCAAAGTCCCAAATTTCTCCTGTATGGATAAAGCATCCAGCAATGCCTGTGTAGGATGTTCATTGATACCGTCGCCGGCATTAATGATTGCAGCAGGAATATGTTTGGCTAAAAAATGAGGGGCGCCACTGGCACTATGCCGCATCACCACCATATCCACCTTCATACTTAAAATATTATTCACCGTATCAAGCAGGGTCTCTCCTTTTGATACCGAAGATGCAGCCGCAGTAAAATTGATCGTATCGGCACTTAATCTTTTTTCAGCAAGCTCAAAGGAAATTCTTGTTCGGGTGGAATTTTCGTAGAACAGGTTCACGATCGTAACATCCCGTAAAGAAGGGACTTTCTTGACAGAACGCTGTAAAACTTCTTTGAACTGGGTGGCGGTGAATAAAATAAGGGAAATGTCTTGTGTAGTAAGGTCTTTAATGCCCAATAGATGTTTGGTAGATAGTTGCATTAAGTGGCGAAGTTATGGTAAAAAGGTAAAAGTAAAAATTCAAAAGTTAAAAGGCATATTCCTGAGATACAGGCCCCTTTTTGAATTTTTACTTTTGACTTAATATAAAACCACTTCCTCCTTATCCCACTCCACTTTTACTTTTTGCGAAATGATGGAATCAATGGCTTTGCCACAGTAATCTGGCTGAATGGGTAGCTCCCGGTTGAATCTCCGGTCAACCAACACACATAACTCCACTTTTTGCGGCCTTCCAAAATCCTGGATAGCATCAAGGGCAGCACGGATGGTTCTGCCGGTGTACAACACATCATCTATTAAAATAACTTTCTTGCCTTCTATTGAAAAGGGAATGTCGGTTGTATTGGCCACATGCAGTTCATTCCTTACATCATCCCGGTAAAAAGTAATATCCAGCACACCATATTGTACTTTTTCAGCAGGATAAAGTTGTTTGATGCATTCTATGAGTTTAGTGCCTACCTGTACACCACGTGGCTGTATGCCAATGAACACTACATCCTTTAAATGCAAATTATTTTCCAGCAACTGGTGAGCCAGTCTTAGTATAGTGAGATGTAATTGTTGTTTATCTAAAATTGTCCGGCCTCCCCAAACCCCTCCTAAGGAGGGGCTTTCAGGAGTATTATTATCTGAGCTGCTCATAAATTATTCAATTATGGCTTTAATTAATAAAAGATCTTTTCATTCGCTAATATCTTCTCCATTTCCCTCCCCTTCGGGGAGGATAGGAGGGGCTTTATTTCTCCTGCATAAAAGGATAACGGTAATCTGTTGGTGAATTAAAGGTTTCTTTGATCGTCCTTGCACTCAACCAGCGGTACAAGTTCAAAATAGAACCTGCTTTATCATTCGTTCCACTACCTCTTGCCCCGCCAAATGGCTGCTGCCCTACAACCGCACCTGTTGGTTTATCGTTGATATAAAAATTACCGGCGCTGTTGCGTAACCTGTTTGTGGCAAGCTCTACTGCAAAACGTTCCTGTGCAATTACAGCTCCTGTCAGTGCATAAGAAGATGTATTATCCACCAGTTTCAATGTTTCCTCATATTTATTCTCATCATAAATATAAACGGTGAGTACCGGGCCAAATAATTCTTCACACATGGTTACATAATACGGATCTGTTGCTTCAATAATAGTTGGCTCAATAAAATAACCGGCAGTTTTATCACACTTACCTCCTACCCATATTTTTGCTTTGGCATCTTTTTTTCTTGCTCCTTTGATATATGATTCCAGTTTATCAAAACTCTTTTCATCAATTACTGCGTTGATGAAATTAGTAAAGTCTTCCACCGTTCCCATCTTCATCGTCTTCACTGTTTCTACCAGTTTCTTTTTTACTTCTGCAGCTATATTAGATGGAATATAAGCTCTTGAAGCAGCCGAACATTTTTGTCCCTGGTATTCAAATGCTCCCCTTGCCAATGCAGTAACAACAACATCAGGATCGGCGCTCTTATGTGCAATTACAAAATCCTTTCCGCCTGTTTCTCCAACAATGCGAGGGTACGACCTGTACATCGCCATGTTCTTTCCAATGGTTTCCCACATCTTATTAAATACGCCTGTACTTCCGGTAAAATGTATTCCTGCAAAATCAGGATGATTGAAAATAACTTCACCGATCGTTGGACCATCAATAAAAATCAGGTTGATAACACCATCAGGCAAACCGGCTTCTTTTAAAATACGCATGAACATCTGTGCACTGTACACCTGTGTGTTGGCGCATTTCCATATCACCACGTTACCACACATGGCAGCAGAGGTTGGAAGATTACCTCCGATCGCTGTAAAATTGAACGGAGTTAATGCAAAAACAAATCCTTCCAGCGGACGATACTCCATCCTGTTATTCATGCTGGGGCCACTTATAGGCTGCTGACGATAAATATCACTCAAGAAATGAACATTGAAACGCAGGAAGTCTATCAGTTCACAAGCAGAATCTATCTCTGCCTGGAAAGCGTTCTTGCTTTGGCCAAGCATGGTTGTTCCATTGATGTACGGACGATATTTTCCGGCAAGAAGATCAGCAGCCTTTAAAAAAATATTCGCCCTATTCTCCCAACTCATGCCTGCCCACTTATCTTTTACTTTCAGTGCTGCGTTGATGGCTTTTGTTACGTGCTTTGCTTCACCTACATGAAAATGGCCCAATAAATGCTTACGCTCATGCGGCGGACGAAGCTCAACCGTTTTTCCGGTTCTTACTTCCTCGCCACCAATGTACATAGGCACATCGATCTTTGTACTTTTTAATTCTTTCAAAGCTGCTTTTAATGCTGCTTTTTCTTTACTGCCCGGGGCATAAGAAAGAACGGGTTCATTGGCCGGCATGGGGTAATAAAAGTCTCCGTATTGCATAAAAATGATTTGGTGATTTGGAAATTTGGTGATTAGTTGATTGACTTTAATTTTGAAGATGCTATTATTTTAGATAACACCCTTATAACTGAATTACAATTATCCAACAGGTCATCACAATTTTCATACCCTGCCGATCCTTTGCAAAGTAACAACCAATATTCTGTTTCGTCTGCCTCTTTTGCCGCAATCTTTAACTTATGAATAAAATCCATTTTACTTTCTGCATTTTGTGCCTCTCTTACGTTTGCACCAATACTTGTTCCGGATTTCAGCAATTGTCTTTCAATTACATACTTATGATTCTTCTCCAGTAACTCTACATATTTAATGATCTTCAATGCAAAATCAAAAGTCAAATCAACAATTAAATTCTTTTCTTTATTCCCTTGCATAAGCGATTTGAAGATTTGGTAATGTGCTAATTTGGAAATTAAAATACAAAATGATTTGCATAATAACACGAATTTAAGAGTAGTTGCCATTTCATCTTCAAATCATCGCATCTCCAAATCGCCAAATCTTCAAATTATACTTCCGTTTCCTTCTCACTCATCAGGTATGCTTTAATGAACCCATCCAGTTCGCCATCCATCACCGGTCCAACATTACCCACTTCATAATCGGTACGGTGGTCCTTTATCATTTTATAAGGATGGAAAACATAACTGCGTATCTGGCTGCCCCACTCAATTTTTTTCTTCTTGCTGTTGGCGGCATCTTTTAATTCATTGCGCTTTTGCAGTTCAATTTCATACAAGCGGCTCTTCAACATTTGCATGGCCAGTTCCCTATTGCCCAACTGGCTCCTGTCCTGCTGGCAAACAACAACAATGCCGGTTGGAATATGAGTTAACTGTACCTTGGTCTCTACTTTATTTACATTCTGCCCGCCGGCCCCACCACTTCTTGATGTTTCCATTTTTACATCAGCAGGATTTATTTCGATCTCTATCCTGTCATCTACCAACGGGTACACATTCACCGAAGCAAAAGAAGTATGCCGCCTTGCATTACTGTCAAATGGAGAAATTCGCACCAGGCGGTGAACACCATTCTCCGATTTTAAAAAGCCATAGGCAAAGTCACCTTCAAATTCATAAGTACAGGTTTTAATACCGGCCCCATCACCCCATTGCCAGTCTATCTCTGTAACTTTCCAGCCCTGCTTTTCGCCATACATGCGGTACATCCGGGCAAGCATCTCGGCCCAGTCCTGGCTTTCGGTTCCACCGGCGCCACTGTTTATCTGCAATACGGCAGGCAGCTCATCTTCCGGCTCATTAAGGGTACTTTTAAATTCGGCATCTTCCACCATAATTACCGCTTTATCAAAAGCCTCTTTGGTTTCCTCTTCTGTTGTTTCACCTGCTTTCCAGAATTCAAACAGCACAACAAAATCTTCCACAGCCGTACTGACAGAGTTATACAGGTTTATCCAGTACTCATTTACCTTAATTTCTTTAAGAATGGATGTAGCCCTGGCATTGTCATCCCAAAAGCCCGGCGAAAGTGAAAGTTGTTTGTCGTTTGCTATTTTAGCTTCCCTGTTTTCTACGTCAAAGAAATCTCTTCAAAACCACTGTACGGTCTCTCAGAGCCTTGATTTGTTCTATTGTCATGCCGCAAAGATAAGCAGTTAACAGTTATCAGTTAAGAGTTATAAGTTTAGGGTTATAGGCTGTATGGTTGATTTTACCTGGTTTGGCTTCTATACGTTTTTACTGTTAAGAAAAAACCTTTTAACCCTGCTTTTTTTGATTTATCTTTAGAAGCCTTAAACAACCCGTACTGTAAATTAAATCCCGTCAGCGGTCATCAATGCCGGCATATCGTACCATACTGCAGTTCATTTTAACCGGTTCATTATTATGCACAGTAAATTTTTCTGCACTTGCACAAAACTGCCCGCCAAATATTGATTTTGAGAACGGAACTTTTTCTGGTTGGGTATGTTACACAGGTACTGTGGCATCGGTGGGCGGGGCAAATGTGATGACCTTCAATTATTCCGGTGATCCCGTTCCCAACAGGCATACTATGTATTCTGATAACCCCGGCGATGGTTTGGATCGCTATGGCCACTTCCCTGTGAATTGTCCCAACGGAAGCGGCTACTCCATCAGGTTAGGCAATGACCAGGCAGGTACAGAGTCCGAAGGCGTGTCTTATGATTTTACTATTCCGGCCAATGCAAATGTGTACACCCTTATTTATAATTATGCTGTTGTATTTCAGGATCCCGGCCATTTACCATCGGAGCAGCCACGAATGGAGATAGAAATAAGGAATCTTACCACCGGCGGTTTGATCCATTGTTCTTCATTTACTTTTTTCGCTATTGGCTCCCCGCTTCCGGGTTTCGAGTTATCTGACAGCCCCGGCAGCAATACCCCAGTTTGGTTTAAAAGATGGTCCGCTGTTTCAATTAACCTCGATGGCCTTGCAGGAAATAATATCCGCTTATTTTTTAAAACGGCTGATTGTACTTTCCGCAGGCATTTTGGATATGCCTATATTGATGTGAATACCGAATGCAGCGATAAATTCATCGGCGCTAATTTTTGCCCCGATGATGCCTTTGTAAAAGTTACAGCTCCTTACGGGTACCAGTCATACACCTGGTATAATAATGATTTCAGCCAGGTGCTTGGTAACCAGCAAACGCTTACACTTGTTCCGCCTCCAACAACCGGCACTACCGTTGCAGTTGTGCTGGTGCCTTACGCTGGTTATGGATGCCTGGATACTTTATATACTGAACTGACTGATACTTTACATTACCTGGCAAACGCAGGCCCCGACAAAACCTCCTGCAATAATAACCTGGTGCAGTTGGGGGTGCCCCCCAAAGCAGGATTCATATATACATGGTCTCCGCCGACGGGACTAAACGATCCCTCCCGATCGAACCCACTGGCAAACCCGGATACTACAACCACCTATGTGCTTTCTTCCATACACGATGGTGGCGGTTGTGCCAGCACCGATACAGTAGTTGTTAAAGCAGCCATACTTGATAATACACTGGAAGTAATTGGCAGTCCGACCTGGTGCATTGGCAGTGGCGACAGTACCGTATTAAGAGTTAAACCTGCCGACAGTATTCAATGGTATAGAAACAATGTGCCGATGCCCGGTGCAAATGATACGGTATTACGTGTTACCCAATCGGGAACTTATCATGCTGCTGTATTTAATTTTGCAGGTTGCGTTTTGTCAACCATTGAGCAGGATGTGAGTATTGCCAGCATACCTGTTGTTGGCTTTACTGTCAATAAAAACGACCAGTGCCTGCTCAATAACCGGTTCATCTTTACAAACACCAGCACCAATGCTGTTGGTGAAATGCAATACCAATGGATAATGGGCGATGGATTTACAGGAACGGGCCGCCATTTTTCTTACAGCTATAAAGCGGCAGGTATCTACAAAGTTGTACTGATAGTAAGGAGCAGCAGTGTTTGCGCCGATAGCACCACACTCACAGTTCATGTTTATCAAAATGTGCTTGCCAATTTTTCCATAAACCCGGTATGTATAAACTTACCCGTGCTGCCGGTAAACAATACTATTGAACCCGGTACTACACCTGTTTATTATTTATGGGATTTTGGAAACGGCCAGACATCTACCTTACGTAACCCGCCGCCGCAGGTATATACCAGCCCGGGAGATTATATAATGAGTTTATCAGTAAGCTCCGGCCAATGCCCGTTGCCTTTGAATATTCAGAAGCGTTTTGTTTTTGTTGATGCACCAAGGCCCGGCATAAATAACCCGGCACAGATAGCCGTAGTTAATTTACCACTCACCCTGCATGCCAGGCAGTTTGGCAATAATGTATTTTGGTCGCCTGCCACCAATTTAGACAACCCGGCAAGCTATACACCTACATTCATTGGTAATAAAGAACAGTTATATACAGTTGAAATAAGAACAGCGTCGGGTTGTGTAACAGTGGATACACAACTGGTAAAGATCCATAAGGGCATTGAGATATATGTACCCAACAGCTTTACGCCCAACAACGATGGCCGCAACGACTTTTTGCGTCCCTTTACCATTGGTATAAAAGAACTTTCTTTCTTCCGGATTTACAACCGCTGGGGGCAAATGATATTTGAGACCCGTGACATGGAAAAGGGATGGGATGGCATTTTTAAAGGCACACCCATAGAAGTACAAACCCTGGTTTGGATGTTTGAAGGAATAGGCGCCGATAATAAAGTATATAAGGCCAGGGGAACAACGGTGCTGATGCGGTAACACCCCAAATAATTAATTAAGTTTGTAGTGTTTCGTCCTGAAATAGGTTGACTACAAAATCAACCAAAATGGACCTAAAAGAACAGATTATTTTGACACTTAATTAAAGATCATAAACGATAAAATCAAAAACTATGGCTATTGCAAATGTCTATCTCACTTTTAACGGTAACTGTGAAGACGCATTTAATTTTTACAGGTCGGTACTGGGCGGCGAGTTCAACTACATGAGCCGCTTTAGCGAAATGCCACCCATGGAAGGCGGCAAATCTATGCCCGAGGCGGATGCCAATAAGATCATGCATGTGAGCCTTCCCATCAGCAAAGAGACCACACTCATGGGCAGCGATACCGGCGGTGAATGGGCTACCGGTTTCAAACCGGGAAATAACTTTTCCATTTCACTCACAGCAACCAGCAAGGATGAAGCCGATAAACTCTTTAACGGGCTTTCCGGCGGCGGTGTGGTGAAAATGCCAATGAACCAGACCTTCTGGGGCGATTACTTCGGCATGTTCACAGATAAATTTGGTGTTAACTGGATGATCAGCTTTAATGAACAGTTTAAAAACTAAACGCAAACCAACCCTGTTGGCAATATGCTTATTGATCATTTCATCAATAAGCTGGACTGCCTATGATTCCGGCTGGAAAACTTCCAAACAGGAAAAATATACTTTATACTATACTTCTGCAGATGAGAGTAATAGAAAAAAATATACCGGTTTACTGAACACTGGTGCTAAAACTGTTGAAATATTTTTTGACGACAAATTCAAAAAGAAATTTGCAGTGTACATTCACCCGGGCAGGCAATCGTTAGACAGTACCTGGCAGACCGACTGGAAAATGCCGGCCTTTAAATCGGAATGCTGGATGGTGGCGAGTGGGGTTGCTGAAAGGCTTGATATCATCTCTCCAAAGACATGGGATAAAACCGCATGCGAACATACATATTCCGAAGCTGTAAAGACCCAGCAACTCATTACGCATGAAATGGTCCATGTATTTCACGGACAACTGAATGTAAGCCCCGATTTCAGCAATACAGAAAGCATTGACTGGTTTGTAGAAGGCCTGGCAACATTTGCTTCGGGACAATGCGACCCGGAAAGAATTGCTGAAGTTAAAAAAGCCGTTGCCGACAAAAAAAAGCCATCCACACTTGATAAGTTCTGGACCGGCAAGTTAAGATACGGACTGTCGGGCTCCGTGGTTATGTATATTGAAAATAAATACGGAAGAACCAGGCTAAAAGAACTTTTACCGCTCAATAAAAAATCCGAGATACTTCAATCACTTAATATATCTGAAGCAGAGCTGCTGGCAAACTGGACAGACTATATAAGCAAATTATAGTGCCTGTTTAAAAATAAATGCCTGTAAAATAGTTTTCAGATAATTCTTTCTACATTTACAGACGCAACGCTCCCGGATTTGTTTTATTCTAACGCAGAGCCAACTCCACTTAGCACAACCAGTTAACGTAAAACAATCTTATTATGTCAGTCAATAAAGAGATCAGGAAAGTAACCACCAATACGTTGCAGAAGATGAAAGCGGCCGGGGAAAAGATATCCATGATAACGGCCTATGATTTTTCCTTTGCAAAGATCTTTGATTCAGCAGGTATTGATATCATCCTGGTTGGCGACAGCGCCAGCAATGTGATGGCCGGCCATGAAACCACCCTGCCCATCACCCTTGACCAAATGATCTATCATGCACAAAGTGTAGTAAGGGGTATTGACCGTTGCCTGGTGGTGGTGGATATGCCATTCGGTTATTACCAGTCCAATTCAGATATTGCATTAGCCTCAGCTATTAAAATAATGAAAGAGACCGGTGGTCACTCCGTAAAACTGGAAGGTGGCGAGGAAGTGCTCGACTCGGTAAAGAAGATCGTAAGCGCTGGCATACCTGTAATGGGACACCTGGGATTAACGCCTCAGAGCATTTATAAATTCGGTACCTACAACGTAAGGGCAAAAGAAATAGATGAAGCCAGCAAACTAAAAAAAGATGCTTTGTTATTACAGGAAGCCGGAGCCTTTGGTATTGTGCTGGAAAAAATTCCGGCGGTACTGGCCAAAGAAGTAAGTGAAAGCCTGCACATACCAACCATTGGTATTGGTGCCGGTGGCCATTGCGACGGGCAGGTGTTGGTAATGCATGATATGCTGGGCATCAACACAGAATTCAAACCCCGTTTTTTGCGTCAATACCTGAACATGTACGAACAAATTGATGGTGCAGTAAAACAATACATCAAGGATGTAAAAAGCAAAGATTTCCCCAACGAACAGGAACAGTACTAACATTAGCACATCAGCAAATTATCACATTAGCATATTAGCCCGTAACTTGCAGCCCTGAATTTATTTCACTGTTAATACGATATTATGAAATTTTTAAAGGAACTAAAGATCCAATCCAATAATGATGGTGTGTCAACCGGGCTCAACTGGTTAAAATCTAAAGGCGAAAAATTAAATTCCTACTCTCCTGTTGATGGTAAACTGATAGCTTCTGTTACCGGCGCCGATGCAAAGACCTATGAAGCGGTAATTCAAAAAGCGCAATCTGCCTTTATTGAATGGCGCAGCTGGCCTGCACCCAAACGTGGGGAAATAGTAAGACAGGTAAGCGAAGAACTCAGAAAATATAAGCAACCACTGGGTGAACTGGTAAGTTATGAAATGGGCAAGAGCCTGCAGGAAGGTTTGGGCGAAGTGCAGGAGATGATAGATATCTGCGATTTTGCCGTGGGTCTATCAAGACAATTGCACGGTCTTACCATGCATAGTGAGCGGCCCGGGCACAGGATGTATGAACAATATCATCCGCTGGGCATTGTTGGTGTTATCTCTGCATTCAACTTTCCGGTTGCTGTATGGAGCTGGAATGCTGCATTGGCATGGGTATGTGGTGATACCTGCGTATGGAAGCCAAGTGAAAAAACACCGCTTTGCGCAATTGCATGTCAAAACATAATACAACCCGTGTTTAAGAAGAACAATGTTCCTGAAGGTGTATCTAATATAATCATTGGTGGAAGAAATGTAGGCGAATGGATGAGTAATGATACCCGGGTTCCATTGGTATCTGCAACCGGCAGTACAAGAATGGGCAAGGCTGTTGGCGCTGCTGTTGGACAAAGATTGGGAAGAAGTTTACTGGAGCTTGGTGGCAACAATGCCATCATCATATCAAAAGATGCTGACCTGGATATGGCACTGATAGGCGCAACTTTTGGTGCAGTAGGAACTGCAGGACAAAGGTGCACATCTACAAGAAGGCTGATCATTCATGAAAAAGTATATAACCAGTTCAAAGAAAAATTAGTGAATGCTTATAAACAACTTAAGATCGGTGATCCACTGAATGAAAAAAATCATGTAGGCCCGCTGATAGATAAGGATGCTGTTAAGATGTACCTGGATGCTATTGAAAAATGTAAAGCCGAAGGCGGAAAATTTATCGTGGAAGGTGGTGTACTTAAAGGCAAGGGATTTGAAAGCGGATGTTATGTAAGACCTTGTATTGCCGAAGCGAAAAATAATTTTGCTATCGTTCAGCATGAAACATTTGCGCCCATTTTATACCTGATGAAATTTAAAACAATGGATGAAGCCATTGCTTTACAAAATGGAGTGCCGCAAGGCCTTTCTTCAGCTATTATGACGGGCAACCTCAGGGAAGCTGAACAATTCCTCTCGCAGGCAGGAAGTGATTGCGGCATTGCCAACGTAAACATTGGCACATCTGGCGCTGAAATTGGTAGTGCATTTGGCGGTGAAAAAGAAACCGGTGGCGGCCGTGAGAGCGGAAGCGATGCCTGGAAGGTATATATGCGCCGGCAGACAAATACAATAAATTATACAGACAAGCTCCCACTGGCGCAGGGAATTAAATTTAATTTGTAAATTTTCGCCAATAAAGACGAACGGTGTGGCTGTTACCGTTATAGCATTTAATTTAGCCTAAACAAATACCCCGATATGAATAAATTTTATAAGATTCTTATTGTTGCAGTAAGTACATGCCTTTCTTCTTTTGCACAAAAAAGTAATGAAGTTCCCAAAGGATGGCATTTGATGGATAAAGAGACCAGTGGCTTTTATGGTGTTAGCGCCGATAAAGCCTACAGTTTTATAAAGACTAAGAATCTGAAAAGTAAAACAGTTGTTGTTGCAGTAATAGATACCGGTATTGATACACTCCAGGAAGATCTGAAACCCGTTCTCTGGACCAATCCTAAAGAGATTCCCTACAATGGTATTGACGATGATAAAAATGGCTATGTAGATGATATACATGGCTGGAATTTCCTTGGTGGAAGAGATGGAACTAATGTTAAAAAAGACAGTGATGAAGGTGCCAGGGTTTATTATGGCCTGAGATCGAAATGGGATAACAAAACAGTTAACAAAGAAACGCTGACCAAGGACGAGGCATACGAATACGAAATGTTTGTAAAAGCCAGGGCTGCCATTACCGGCAATGTGAACAAAGAGAATGATGTTTCGGATGTTGATGTGCCTTCGCTTAAAGACCTTCATAAGGGTTTATTGAGAAGTGATAGTGTTTTAAAGCTGGCTATTGGAAAAGATATTTTTACCGGCACTGAGCTGGATGCTTATGCTACCAAATCATTGGAAGAAAAAAGAGCAAAGAACAGTATGCTGGGCATCATGAAAGCGAATAACCTGACTGACCAGACCAATAAAGAATTTATAGACGGTTTGAATGAGTATATTGAATATGTGGAAGGAGAACAGTCCAAAGCTGAAGCTAAAAAATCTCCCCCTGTTGAATACAGGAAGAATATTGTAGGTGACAATGAGAACAATATCAATGATATTGTCTATGGAAATAACGATGTGATGGCCGATTTTTCTATGCATGGCACACATTGTTCGGGTATTATTGCGGCTGCACGTAACAATGGTAAGGGCATGGACGGCATTGCTGATAATGTACGCATTATGATGCTGCGTGTGGTACCCGACGGAGATGAGCATGATAAAGACATCGCATTAGCCATACGATATGCAGTTGATAATGGAGCCAGAGTAATAAGTATGAGCTTTGGTAAAAATTTTTCGCCACAAAAGCATTGGGTAGATGATGCCTTCCGCTATGCCGAAAGTAAGAATGTTTTATTGGTGTTGGCAGCAGGCAACAGTTCAAAAAATATTGATTCAGCAGATAATTTCCCCAACCCTGTTTACAAAGACGGGAAAGGTAGGGCCGGCAATATTATTACCGTAGGTGCAAGCGGTGATCCTAAAGCTGGCGGTTTGGTAGGTTATTTTAGTAATTATGGCAAAAAGGAGGTAGATGTTTTTTCTCCGGGAGTTTTAATATTCTCTACACTTCCCGGCGGTAATAACTATGGCAATTTACAGGGCACCAGCATGGCTGCTCCCCTTGTATCAGGTATTGCTGCATTAACGATGGAATACTTCCCCACCCTTTCTGCCAGGCAAGTGAAATATGTAATTGAAAAATCGGCACAAAAACCCCAGTATAAAGTAACCAAACCGGGAACAGATGAAACCGTTGACCTCAGCGAAATTTCAAAAACAGGCGGTATCGTTAATGCTTACGAAGCGCTTAAACTGGCGGCCACTTTAAAAGGCGAAATAAAGGATCGGAAAGAAGCATTGCCCAAACCTAAACTGGTAAGGAATAAAAAAGGATAACTCTCTTCAACAAATTTTTAAATACACTCATCATGTCAAAACCATTACCTGCAAATTACCCTCTGTATTTTCAAAGATATGTTGACCAGGTTGCGGAAGACGATCTATCCACTGCATTTAAAAATCAGTCATCTGGCATTAAGCAGTTTTTATCAACAATTGATGAGGCTAAATCTACCTATGCTTATGCCGAAGGCAAATGGACATTAAAAGAAGTGTTGCAGCATATAATTGATGCCGAAAGAATATTTAGTTACAGGGCTTTGTGTATCTCCCGTAAGGAAAAGAATTCATTATCGGGTTTTGATGAGAACGAATATGCAGCCAATTCAAATGGCAATGCAAGGAAATGGCAGGACCTGGTGGATGAATTTGTAACGGTGCGTAAGGGAACTGAGATAATGTTCAACAGCTTTACAGATGAGATGCTTGAAAATTCGGGCTTATCAAATAATAACCCAATCACTGTTAAAAGCTTAGGTTTTATTACCCTGGGTCATTTCAATCACCACAAAAAGATCATAGAAGAACGGTATTTATAACTACATAAGATTTCATAAAATAAAAAATTCCCAATCAAATGATTGGGAATTTAGTAATTACAATCCCTGAATTATTATTTCTTAATTATCTTTTGAGTCATTACACCGTCTTTGGTTCCAAATTCCATGATGTACATTCCCGGAGCCATTACTTCCAGGTCTTTGATGATCACAATATTCTCACCCGGTAGTAATATTACGTTACGTTTTAAAACTTCCTGTCCGTTCATATTGATAAAGCGGATAAGGCTGTTCTCCTCTTTCACACTGTTCACCTGCAACTTAATATTGTTTGTAAACGGATTAGGATAGACAGTCATATTGCTCATAATGATCGAACCGTCTAATCTCAAAGCCACAACCTGGCTGAAAGTATTGAAACCATCAATATCAATGATACGCAACCTGTAGTACAGTACTTTTGCAGTTACATTCACCAGCGGGTCAGGATAAGAATAGTTCTTGGTCATAGCAGTTGTACCGTTACCTGAAACTATACCCATCTTAGTAAAATTGATGCCGTCAACACTGCGTTCGATCTCAAAATGATCGTTTTTGGTTTCACTCACTGTTGTCCATCTTAAAACAGCATTGTTATTTTCTTTCTTAACAGTGAATGAGGTCATTTTTACAGCCATAATACTTCCTGCAGCAATATTAGCAGTTCCGTCATCCACAAACTGGTCACCGAATACATTCTGGCCGGTGATACGTGCCGTATTTGTTACCGTTGACAATAAAGGAACTGACGCAGGAGTAATTACTTTGAACCTGAGTGTATACGTTTCACCCGGTTGTAAAGTACCACCTGCTGCATTTGTGCTTCCTGTTCCAATATAAAACTTCACATAATCTCTTAAGCCATTAGTGCCTTTAAAGGCAAAGTCGGCATCTGATGCATCAGACTGAACACTGTTATTTGTAAAGCCTGGGCAATTTACCACGATCATAGAGCCCGGAACATAAGCAACATTGGTTGGTATACTATCAACAACTGTACAATTTAAAGCTGCTGCAGTACCCAGGTTTGACCCGGACAATGTATAGGTCAGTATCTCATTAATTTGTAACTGTCCAAATGGTGCAGTGCCGTCACTAACTGTTTTGTCTAAAGTAATTTCGGGATCCTTAGCTTTAATGGTAAATGCAAATACACTCGGAAAATACTGGTCGGCTTCTGTACCAAATTCGATATTAACCTGTGTGGCATTCACCGGAATATTATATCCTGTACCCACTTCCTGCTCATCGATGTCAATACCCATCTGGTTCAAGAAGTTCGGATTCTTTGTGTTGATATGAGCCCCGTTCTTTGAAATGGTACCATTCCAGAAATTGGTCACTGGATTTACGCCATTCGAAACAGCAACATTGTTTACTTTAATATAATCTCCATTAGGGTTGCTGGTGGAAGAGCCAAGGTTGCCATCGCCTTCCCATGAGACGGTTGTCATATATGCATCTGAAGCAAGCACAGGAGAACCAGGTGCATTCAGTCCTGTTAACAGGATGGATTGCGTTGTAGGGCTACCGCCACTGTATACCTGGATAAAACCATCATACACCCTCACACTTGAATAAGGTAAAGAAGTGTTTTCGAATACCACCACTAAAGCCCATCCGCCATAATTTCCGCCGCCATTTACCGAACCGCTGGCGATAGTAATATTTCCTACGGTATAGGTACCTCCCCCATTGATGTTGATGAAATCAGTAACATCAATATAAGACTGGTAAGCCGTATCAGTACCATTGATCTTCGATTTATCAACCTGGGTTGAAGGAGCAATGACAGATGTATAAGCACCTGATGTTCCTTTACGGATCTTCGCCGACCTTAAATTGATATTATCGTTGCCACCGGTTCCGCCATCAATCCTTCCACCCCAGTACAAACGGGCGAACTTGACAGTATTGGTACCTGCCGGCATGATCAGGTTGGCAGAAGATGAATTGAAAGTAGGATCAACAATATTTCCATCCAATTCCATATTGAAATAAAAATCCACTGTACTACTTGTGCCCTGGTACAATGCTACGGCAATTTGATTATTACCATTCGAGAAACTGGAAGCCGGGAGGTCGATAACAAAATCACCATCTGTATATTCCCTGTTTCCACTTGGATTAGTTCCATAAACCAATGTTCCCGTAGGCATATTCATCCTTGCCACTTCCACCCCGTTTACATAGATCACTGCACCGTCATCATATTTTGCTGTGAGTGTGATCGTTGAATATTGTGAAGGATTACTGAT
>CAYTQB010000039.1:0-1665 GCA_964439615.1 uncultured Ferruginibacter sp.
TTCAGCTTCAGTGCATTTTTATAGGCTGCAATACATTCAGGTAGTTTTTTATTGTTCTGCAGCACCACGCCCTTATTGTAAAAAGTCTTTGACCGGTCATCTTTGGAAACGGTATTTGACAAAGCATTTTCATAAGCCTGTACTGCTTCATCAGTCTTTTTATTTTTATAGAGTGCATTCCCCAGGTTATACTGTGCTGTGGAGTTGGCCGGGCTTTTTTCCGCAGCTTTCATATAGTTGGTTATTGCATTGTCATATTCCTTTCTTTCATAGGCCTCGTTCCCTTTTTTGATCAATACTTTTTCGTTTTGTGCGATAGTTGCAACAGGCATCAAGCAACAGGCAATAGGCAAAAAAGATAAGGGTATTTTTGGTGATTTTTTTTCTTTTACGAGGATTATCCTTTTTCTTTCAGAGATAAACAATTCAACTATCAATAAAACAAGTGCTGCGGCCAGGAAATAAGGGAAATAATTCTTGTAGTTCACCAGGGAATCTTCGGTAACAGTACGCTGATCCATGCTTCCCAGTTGGGTATCTAGTTTTGCTACCAGGTCATCAGTGTTGGCAAATAACTGGTAGGTGCCATTTCCTTTTTGAGCAATTTGCTTTAATTCTTCTTCATTCAATTTAGTAATGATGGGTGTGCCGTTATTATCCTTTTTTACTTCGCCGGTCAACTCCTCAATAATGGTTGACCCCTGTGGTGAACCTATACCAACAGTATTGATGACGATCCCTTCACTTGCCATTTGCTCTGCAACCTTTAATGCGTTTTCATCATGGTCTTCACCATCACTGATCAACACAACGGCTTTATATTTTTTTTCTTTGGCGTTGAAAGAGCTGTAACACATCTTTAAGGCATCAGCAATAACAGTACCCTGTGTTGGAACAATCTCTGTTGAGGCAGATGACAAGTACATTTTTGCCGCGCCATGATCACCTGTCAAAGGCATTTGTAAATAGGCTCTGCCGGCAAATACCACAATTCCTATCCTGTCATTATCCAGGTTATCAATCAACTTTCCCAATGCCTGTTTTGCCCTGTCCAGCCGGTTTGGCTTTACATCCTGCGCCAGCATACTTTTACTTACATCAAGTGCGATCATGATATCAATCCCACTCCTGTTTACTTTTTCCATTCCTTGCGGCGAACGCAGGTTTGCAAGTGCAAAAACACCCAAACTAAATGCTGCCAGAACCAGGATAAATTTTAAAGCAAATTTTTGTGAAGAATAATTTTTGGTCATTTCTTTTACCAATCGAACGTCGCCAATTTTTTTAATCGTTTCTTTCTTCCAGTACAACACAAAAAAGTATAATAGTACCAGCGGCAGGATTATTGCCAGTATTATTAAGTATTCATTATGTTGAAACCGGAACATGTGCGGCAAATTAATAAATCAGTGGGAAGGAAATTGTTAAAGTAAACCGAACTATCGCCTGCCTTCAAAAAAGCCATATTGCTTCAGGATGGATTTTGTAATGTTCATCCTCACAGTTTTGATATCGGTTTTATTATCGGGGGCTTTTACGAAAGTTACAAAAAAGTAAACATGCCTGTTCTCTTCAATCCATCCTGCCACCCATCCAATGCTGTTACCATCTTCTGCAAAACCCCACCCGGTCTTATAACTCAATTTATATGCCGTATTGTTCTCC
>CAYTQB010000039.1:1765-3394 GCA_964439615.1 uncultured Ferruginibacter sp.
ACATTACTTACTTTAAATGCTTCGGCCATATTCATATCCTTGTTCCATTCTTCATTCCAACGTTTTACACCATCCCACTTGACGATCATTTTCTCATCAGTTATTCTCCCGGTCTGCAGTCCAATGAGTGAGTTTACAATTTTAAACGTAGAGGCTGGAGAAAAACGCATAGTGTCGTATTTCATATTATATACCGTGATCTCCCCATCGGCGTTGTTAAGCATGGTAAAGCAGCCGTCCACTTTGTTCTCATCAAAATATTTTTTTAAACTATCATCGGTTGTTGCTTTGTTCACCGAGCAGGAGATGAACAACATGCAAAAAGCAATAAGCAAGAGGTTTGTATTAATTCGTTTCATTGTTATAGGATGGTCATTTTTTGTTGAGGCGTTCGGCAGTTGCTTTGAGGGTATCATAAAAGTTTTTCCCGAATCTGCGGATCAATGCTTCCTTTAAAAAAACATATACAGGAACTTTTATTTTTTTACCAAGCACACAGGCGGCTTTGCAATTATCTTCCCTCGGTTCGAAGTTCACATAAACATTATCGCTGTGCTTACTGTCTTTAACAATAACAGGAAACAAGTGGCAGCTGATAGGCTTTTTCCATTTTATTTTCCCATCAATATAAGCCTGTTCAATTCCGCATTTTACAATACCTGCAGCATCTTTGATCCCATACACACAAACTTTACTGTTGATAGTTGGTGTTACCCAGCCATATTCTTTGTCATACACATATCTTCCTTGTCGTTCCAGCTCCTTTTTACTTTCTGCATTTAAATAAGGCAGTACGGTATCATATACTTTATTCAATTTATCCAGTTCCTCTTTTTTCAGCGGGGCCCCGGCATCGCCATCTACACAGCAGGCGCCTTTACATTTAGAGAGGTCGCAAACAAATTGTTCCTTAACCACTTCATCGCTTACCAGGATATTATCTATTGCAATCATGATGTGGCAAAATTAATGAAAGCATGGGGTTTAGCAGTTGAAAATTGTTGCACCAATGTGGTTACCGGTTTATTTATTTGTCCACTTGAAAGTATTGATGAGGTGGTCAATATCTTTTTGCAGGAAATCCACGACAGGCCTTAAAGAATCGGCATTGGGCGTTACATCAAAATACAGGGCTCCCCTGAAGAAATTTGTAGTGGTATCGCTCATAAAAAATTGTTTTGCTGTTGCCGCATTGCCACCCACCCGGAAGAAAACACCGGTGATGCCGTTCTGCGTATGAAAGAGGCTGTCTTTTATTGAAGAAGCAACAGGTTCATTTTTATTGGTGAGTTTAAATGCATCGTTAACCATATTATCGAACAGGTTTATACCAAGTGAATCTTTGTAAGTGCCGTTAGGTTGTTTCACTTTATAGGTTGATTTGCCACCAATGGCTTTATAGCTCAGGAATATTCTACCGCCAAACTGGGGGAAATCAACATTTATCCAATAAGGGTTTTGATTATCCTGGTCGAAATAAGTACTGTCTTTTATAATTTGTGCGTAAGCAGGATATTCAAATGTGTACGGAAATCCTTCCTTTTGAAAGCTCACGTACTTTCTTTCAGGAAAATCTATCTTATAGTATCCTCTTTTTTTGGAGGTATAGGTTGAATTGCAGGAAGAGAA
>CAYTQB010000039.1:3494-5207 GCA_964439615.1 uncultured Ferruginibacter sp.
AAGATCAATGGCATAATCAATATCGCTTCTATCTATGATTGATGAGTTCTCAGGAGAAAATCTCTTTTCTATCCTGTCGCTGAAGCGAACCATTCGCTTACTGAAACGGTAAAAAATACTGCTGAATATCTCAATGATGAGCGATGCCGTAGCGGCAAACCATATTTTATGGTGTGTTGCCCATACTTTTGGCAACACCTCCCCAAATAGCAACAGCAAAAAAGTTACAGATCCTACTTTTATTAAGAAGATTGGCCAGAAACTCAGGTTTAGATCGGAGATCCAACCGTCAATTAAAATATTGGAGATCAAAATGATCCCAATATTTACAAAACTGTTGCTGATGAGCATAGAAGCCAGTAATGTTTTCGGATGGTCGAGCAAATTGACAATGCGACGGTAGGCAGGTTGCTTCTTTGTTCTCAGCATATTAATGTCCTTGAACGTAAGGGAGAAAAAAGCAATTTCGGATCCTGCCAGTAAAAAAGATAATATAAAGAGCAGCACCACTAAAAAAATAAGCACAGTAGCAGCAGCTGGTGTTATTGCCAAAAAGGGAAATGAAAAAATATCAGTAAATCCATGAACCGAATAGTAGTCCAATGCAATGAGTTTATGTAAAAAATATATCCTGTTACCGGATATTCTAATAAGTCTAAAGAATATAATTATCGCTACCACACTAAAATGTAACAGCACAAATAACTAAAACGGTAATCTCTCCGATCCATCATCTGCTGTTGGAATATCAGTATCATTATCCGGTCCATCAAGGCCTTCCATTCCGTGGGTGACCTGACTACCATCACTTCTTTTATCCAGCATGATCAGGTTATCGCCAACAATCTCGGTAGCAAATTTTTTATTGCCTTCTTTATCCTCCCAGCTACGGGTTTTCAATCTGCCTTCAATATATACTAAGCTTCCTTTATGCAGGTATTTTTGTGCCAGTTCCGCCAATCCCCGCCATAGAACAACTGTATGCCATTCAGTTTGTGAGATCAATTTTCCACTCCTGTCTTTGTAAGTTTCGGTAGTGGCCAGGGAAAATTTTGCAACGCCTATATTTCCTTCCAGGAATTGCATGTCCGGATCCTTTCCCAGGTTACCAATCAGCATTACCCTGTTTACCCCTCTCATAAAATTTGGTTTAAGTCTGCCTATTGTTGATTCGTACTGCGTTACAACAAATTTAAAGATACATTTTTATCTTTCAAATGTCCTAGCCCCATTTTCTGATAAATGACCTGTTATGAATTTTGGGAAAGGAAGTTTTTTTAATTCTTTAAGTGTTACGGCTTTATAGGTTTTTAAAGGCATTTGTTTTTTTGCTTTTAGATGAAAAAACCTACCCTGGATAGTTTGATGAGTCAATTGCTGTTTATACAATTTTGAGCTATCGGTGACATCTATTTTATTGTGGCCCGTTAATTCCCTGAAACCTGGAGTCTTTATAAGTTTTTCAACAGTCACCGGTTTAGGAGTTTCCAGTAAAACAAATTCAAACAGGTTTTCCCAGATATCTCCGGCTCCCCGCTTACGAACATAAAACTTGTTGTTATGCTCAATAATGAAATAATACAGCCATCTTAACCTCTTTTTAATTGGACCATTTTTTACCGGGAGCTTACCCGCTATACCTTTTATATTGGCAACACACCTCATCCTGAGTGGGCAGCTTTTGCAAACAGGATTTTTGGGCTTACAGATAAC
>CAYTQB010000039.1:5307-26576 GCA_964439615.1 uncultured Ferruginibacter sp.
AACTTATTTGGGAAATTCAAATTTTTTGTTGTATTTTTCTAATCATTAATATTATTAAACATAATTAACATGAGAAAAGCCGACCTCATCAATCAAATTTCTGATAAAACCGGCATACCTAAGGTAGATGTTTTGGTTACATTGGAAACTATGTTTAAAGCCGTGAAGAATTCACTGGCTGCCGGTGAAAATATTTATATCCGTGGATTTGGGAGCTTTATAACCAAAAAAAGAGCTGCAAAAATTGGCCGCAACATTAAGAAAAATATTGCCGTAGAAATTCCGGAACACTTTATACCGGCCTTCAAGCCTGCTAAAGAGTTCATGTTAGAGATAAAATCTTCAAAAAATATCAAAGAGACCACCGAAAAAGAGGAGGAGGACAACGAAGACTGACGTACCTTTGCTGCCCGCTATGTAAGCGGCTAAACTCGGCAGGTGAAAAAACAATTCATATTTACTCTCAGCGGACTTATTGCAGTAATCTTACTCTTCTATTTTGGGAGAACTGTTGCGCATAAAACAGGTAACCCTACACCCGCAACCCCGGCAATCAAGGCATTTGATATTACCCAATTTATTGAAGAAAAAAAACAACAACTGACCCCTTCACAAGCAGTTAACCTCGGCAAATTAGAAAACAGTGTAATACGTGGCGATATTTCCAATCAACAGATTATTGCCAATACCCGGCTAGCTGAGTTCTGGAAAGACAGTATGCACTCTTTTGAACCTTATGCCTATTATTTATCGGAGGCTGCTAAATTGGATAAGTCGGAAAAAAACCTCACCTTTGCTGCCCAATTAATTTTAAACAACCTCAGGGCAGAACAGGATGAAGCGAAATTGAATTGGAAAGCAGAACAGGCAATAGCCTTATTTGAAAAAGCAATAGAACTTAACCCCAATAATGATGATTTAAAAGTTGGTTTGGGGAGTTGTTATGTGTTCGGAAGGGGCAGGTTTGGCCAACCCCAGGAAACAATGAAGGGCATTCAGCAATTACTGGCTGTGGTTAAGAAAGATTCTGCCAACATGAAAGCTCAAATGATGCTGGGAGTTGGTGCTTATATTTCGGGGCAATATGATAAAGCCATTGAGCGTTTACAAAAAGTAGTTACTGCTCAACCCGATAACCTGGAAGCCATAGCCTTCCTTGCAGATACATACGCTGCTAAAGGGGATAAAGAGAACGCTGTAAAATGGTATTTGATCAGTAAAAGATTAGCCAATGATCCGCATTACAGCCAGGAGGTAGATGAAAGGATCAAATCATTGAGGTAATATATCGAAGTGAAATTCGGTTTGCATATTTTTTAAAAATTATTTTAAACAAAAAAAGACTAGTTATGCCTTGTGGTAAAAAGAGAAAACGTCATAAAATTGCAACACACAAGCGTAAAAAACGTTTAAGAAAGAACCGTCATAAGAAGAAGTAATCTTTTTCTTACCCGTGCCGGCAATCCTCATACCGGTACCATTTTACCTGCATTCATTTCAACTTATATGTAGTTGCTGATGTATGCTGCTTATGGTTTCCTTCCATGATGTAATGGTCTTACAAAAAATTTGCGCTTGACCAAGGAACTGATTATAAATGCTGCACCGCAGGGGGTTGAAATTGCCCTGCTCGAAGACAAGAAGCTGGTGGAACTACACAGTGAAAAAGCTGATGCAAGTTTTGGCGTGGGAGACCTGTACCTTGGAAAGGTTAAAAAATTAATTCCAGGTCTTAATGCCGCATTTATTGACGTTGGATTTGAAAAAGACGCATTCCTGCATTATACCGACCTCAGCCCCTATGTTCGTTCCATTTTGAAATTTACAAATGAAGCTATCAACGACAAGTCTGAGAACGGGGCTGATTTTTCAAAGTTTAAAGTAGAGCCCGAGATCGTTAAAACGGGTAAGATCGCTGAAGTTCTGAACGGCCGTCCAAATGTTTTGGTGCAGATATTAAAGGAGCCCATCGCAGCCAAAGGCCCACGTTTAAGCTGTGAGTTGTCGTTACCAGGCCGTTTTGTAGTCGTTACTCCATTCAATGATATCATTGCTGTTTCCCGCAAGATTCACTCGTCTGAAGAAAGAAAAAGGCTACACAAGATCATAGAAGCAATTAAACCGAGGAATTTGGGAGTAATTGTAAGAACTGCAGCTGAGGGTAAGCACACAGCAGAATTACATGAAGACCTGTTAAGTCTGGTTGCTACATGGAAGACAATTCAAACTAATTTAAAAGGCACTACACCACCAGCCAAAATTCTAAGCGAACAGGGTAAAACAACCAGTATACTGCGTGACCTGTTGAATGAAGATTTTAATAAAATTGTTGTAAACGATAAGAACATTTACAGCGATACAAAAACTTATATCCAGCGTATTGCACCTGATAAGGCCGATATTGTTTCTCATTATAATAATGGTTCTCCCATTTTTGACAGTTTTGGTATTACCAAACAGGTTAAAGCAGCTTTTGGAAAAACTGTAAACCTGCCAAGCGGTGCTTACCTGATCGTAGAGCACACCGAAGCATTGCATGTTATTGATGTGAACAGCGGTTACAAAAGTGTAAGTAACAACCAGGAACAGAATGCCCTGGAAACAAACCTGGAAGCTGCTGAAGAGATAGCCAGGCAAATGCGCCTGAGAGACCTGGGTGGTATTATTGTTGTTGACTTCATTGATATGAAGTTAATGGAAAATAAAAAGAAATTGGCTGATGCTATGGATACCTTCATGCGGCCAGACAGGGCAAAACATGCCGTACTGGCTATCAGCAAATTCGGGTTAATGCAAATTACCCGTCAGCGCATGAAGCCCGAAATGAACATCAATACTTCTGAAATTTGCCCAAGCTGCAATGGTACCGGAAAAATATCTTCAACACTTATTTTAGAAGACGAAATAGAAAAGAACCTCAGTTACCTGATCATGCAAAAGCATAAGGGTTTAACCATTGAAATGCATCCTATTTTACATTCATACCTCACTAAAGGGTTTTTATTTTCCAAGCTTTCTAAATGGAGGCGTAAATACAAACAGCGTATCAAATTAAAACCTAACTCCAATTACCATTTAACTCAGTTTCACTTTTTCGATGATAGTGATGAGGAGATAAAGCTATAAGATTAATAGTTTAAGTTGTTGATTGTACTAACCAGGTCCTTTGCCTCAGTAGAAGTAGGTTCCCATTCTGCCCCCGATATAAAATTGTAATTTACACAAGTTGCTTTAAAAGCTCCAAAAAGTTGAATAGTAATTGTAAATTCAAAATCCTTAATCCGATTTGTTAAGATGAGAACTTGCGGTATATGAACTTCTCTGTTTGTTCTGTAGGAATACTACCAAATTTAAATTCTACTGTTTTATTTCTATTCGCTGCGTTTAAAATTTGCATAAGGTCGTAAAGAGTCATTTGTTTACATTGGGTAATTCGTTAAAAAAATCCTCTTGTGTTAGCAAGAGGATAAATATAACATTAAAATGTTTGAATTAATGATGATGGTGGTGTTGCATGGCAGCGAGTTCTTCCGGAGTCACTTCTTTTTCCTTTGGTTTCACCTGGCTCTCGAGAGAGTTGAACAGTTTATCTGTTATCAGCCTGCGGTAACTTCCGTCAACCTGCTTTTCATCCTTCATCATGCGGTCAATATAACTTTCAAGCCAACTGGTGGTATCATCTCCCAGGCTCATAGAGCCAAAATAACGCATCACTTCTGCTTTCATATAATCCCTCAGTTCGTCATTACTCACTTCCAACTTATTCTCTTTAATAAGTTTATCGCTTATCAATGTCCATTTCAACTGGTTGTTGAATACAGGAAACTCCGCTTCTACCTGCTCAGCCGTTTTTGCCTGTTCACCACCGGTTTGTAGCCAGCGTTTTAAAAATTCTGCCGGAAATTCCATGTTGGTTTCATCAATCAGGTAATGATACAATTGATCTTGTAATTGATTGCGGCTCTGGCCCTGCCAGTAATTCTCAATTTCTTCCTTAAGCGCAGCTCTTAATTCTTCTTCCGTTTTAATTTCTTTTGCAGGGTAAACCTCCTTAAAAAAATCTTCATTCAGTTCACGCTTTTCAACCAGGCCTATTTTAACTATCTCCAGGTTAAAATATTTCTTTGCTGCTTCTTTATCATCCTTATCCAGACCAAGGTCTTGTAAGATCATAGCCAGTTTATCTTCGTCAAATGCCTTATTCAATTGCACAGTAATTGTTTCCCCAATTTTCTTATCAATGAATTTTTTCTGAACAGCGGCAGTAAAATATTTCAGTATTACAGAATTCTCTTTACTTGCTCCACCCTCAACCACATTACCATCCTCATCACTTTCTTTAAAAAACAGGTTCAATACGTTCTCTTCGTTGTTCACTACTTCAGGCTCGGTCATTTTACCAGCTTTGATCTGCATTCGGCTGATCTCTTCATCAACCATCGCATCTGTAGCTTTCACTTTATGCAATGTTAATTTTGCTTTTGAAACGTCAGCTAAAGTATATTCGGGCTTCAGACCAATTTCAAATCCAAACTCATAATCAGATGGATTATTGATATCCATTTTGCTAAGGTCGCTTTGCAATGGTAATGGCTGGCCAAAAATTTCGGGCTTTTCATTATTGAGCCAGGTATATAATTCTTTCTCTACCGATTTTAAAATTTCATCTGTAAAAATTGAACTGCCGTACATTTTCTTGATCATTCCTGCGGGCACCATTCCCTTCCTGAAACCGGGAATATTAGCTGTTTTGCTGTACTCTTTCAGTTTCTTGTCAAAGGATGGGTAATAATCATCCTTGCTAAGTTTTACAACCAGTTTATCGTGCAATAAACCGATATTTTCTCTTACTACTGTTGCCATCTGTTGTTTATTTAATGTTTATTATTGAACAAGGAATAAGGAATGTTGAATTTTAAAGTTCTGCATCCATTATTCCTTGTTCCTTGCTGGTCATTTGTTTGTGCGGATGATAGGGGTCGAACCTACATGGATTGCTCCGCCAGATCCTAAGTCTGGTGCGTCTGCCAATTTCGCCACATCCGCTTGTGGTGCGTCTGCTCCCGCCTCAGGCGGGACCACATCCGCAAAAGGGCTGCAAAAGTAAGGCATTTCAGCAAAACAGAAAACAGAATTGTTTACGTAAATTCGTAAATAATCATATGGAAACAACGATTGACATACCAAAGTACAATCTCAACGAGGAGGAGGAAAAAAAAGAGATCCTGAGGCATTACCGTGGGCTTTTACGGGTACTCAAATCAAAGCTTAAACCGGGTGATAAAGAACTGCTTCGAACCGCTTTTGAAATGGCTGCCGAAGCACATGAAACCATGCGTCGCAAAAGCGGTGAGCCCTATATACTCCATCCTATTGCTGTGGCTAAAATATGTGTGGAAGAAATTGGCTTGGGTATCCGAAGTACTATCTGCGCCTTATTACATGATACGGTGGAAGATACTGACATCACTTTACAGGATATTCAACGGGAATTCGGGTCGGAGGTTGCAAAAATTGTTGATGGGCTTACCAAGATAAGTACGGTAATGGATACCAACAGTACCCAACAGGCCGAAAACTTTAAAAAGATACTACTAACGCTCACTGACGACCCCCGTGTAATATTGATAAAGCTTGCTGACCGCTTACACAATATGCGTACACTGGGAAGTATGAAAAGGGAGAAGCAGTTAAAAATTTCCAGCGAAACAGTTTATGTGTATGCCCCTCTTGCTCATCGCATGGGTTTATATACTATTAAAACAGAGATGGAAGACCTGGCCATGAAATACATGGAGCCGGATACATACAAATACATTGCACAAAAACTGACTGACACCAAGCGGGAACGAACCAAGTATATCAATGATTTTGTAAGGCCTCTGAAGGAAAAATTAGAAAAAGCCGGATTCGACTTCGAAATCTATGGACGCCCAAAAAGTATTCACTCCATCTGGAACAAAATGAAAAAGAAGGGCGTGAGTTTTGAAGAAGTGTATGATCTTTTTGCTATCCGCATTCTTGTAAATTCTCCGTTGGAAAAAGAGAAAGAAGATTGCTGGAAAGTGTACAGTATTGTAACGGATGAATACACACCATCTCCCGAGCGCCTGAGGGATTGGTTGAGCAATCCTAAAAGTAATGGTTATGAAGCATTGCATACTACTGTGATGGGACCACATGGTAAATGGGTGGAAGTGCAGATACGAACAAAACGCATGAATGAAATTGCTGAAAAGGGACTTGCCGCTCATTGGAAGTACAAGGAAGGCAAGGATGATGAAAGCCGCTTTGATAAATGGTTTCACCAGATAAGGGAAGCGTTGAGCAACCAGGACGGAAGTTCAATTGATTTTTTGCAGGATTTTAAAACTTCTTTTCTTGCAGAAGAGATCTATGTGTACACTCCCAAAGGAGAGGTAAAGATGCTACCGATAGGAGCCTCTGCACTGGACTTTGCATTTGGAGTGCATACCGCAGTTGGCAGTAAATGTATTGGCGCCAAAGTAAACCATAAATTAGTGCCCATCAGCCATAAATTACGCAGCGGCGACCAGATAGAGATCATTACCAGTGCCAAGCAAAAGCCCAATATCGAGTGGTTGAATTTTGTGGTGACCAGTAAGGCAAAAACAAAGATCAAAGACACACTAAAAGAGGAAAAAAGAAATACTGCAGAAGAAGGGAAATATACACTGCAAAGAAAACTGGAAGGAATGGGCGCTTCCATGAACCAAAGCAACCTGGAAGAACTGGCTAATTTTTATAAGACCGGATCATCGCTTGATCTGCTGTATGATATTGCCATAAAAAAAATTGATCTCAAAGAGTTAAAGGAATTTACACTGCATGGTGATAAACTGGTGGCGCCTAAACCGGTTAAAACAGCCGTTGAAGAAAAGCAGGAAAAGGAGATCAGTTTTAAGAACTATGATAAAAAAGATGCTGAGCTGATCATTTTTGGCGAGACCAGCGATAAGATACAATATACTCTGGCCAATTGTTGCAAACCCATACCCGGTGATGATGTGTTTGGATTTGTTACAACCGGTGAAGGGCTGAAGATACATCGTACCAATTGCCCCAATGCAGCAAGGCTGCTGGCTAACTATGGGCACAGGGTGGTAAAAACAAAATGGGCAAAAAATAAGGAGATATCTTTTCTTACCGGCTTAAGAATAATCGGGCTTGATGATGTAGGTGTTATACATAAAATAACCAATCTCATCAGCGGTGAATTAAAATTCAATATTTCGGCCATGACGATTGAAGCGAAAGAAGGTGTGTTCGAAGGCAACGTAAAGATATTTGTTCATGATAAGGAAGAACTGGACGAGTTGGTAAACAGGTTGATTGCTTTGCCAGGGATTGAACGGGTTGATAGATACGATACAGAATAATTATGTTGAATGTTAAATGATAAATGTTGAATTGTTTTTCATTTAACATTCAAAATTCAACATTTAAAATAATGAACTTATGCAGGAATTAATAAACAAACTGATGCAGAATGCCGGCATCAATGAAGACCAGGCCTATAAAGCTCTTGAAACAATAAAAGATTTTGTAAAAGAAAAATTCCCGATGCTGGGTGGAGCTGTAGATAATATGTTTGCGTCTTCAGGTTCTGCTGATGAAGAAGGGCTGTAATTTATTGTCCACCCGAACTATTGCAGTATTCTAAAACAGCATCAATTTCTTCATTGGTCAATGTAGAAGGTGTCATCATAGCGTTATATTTTTTCATAAGCCCTGCCGCATAAGCATCTTTCTGGATAACACCCATCGGGTTCCTCATGAATTCATACATCAGTTCTTTATCCTTCCAGCGTGAAGCTGCTCCTTTTAACGCAGGACCGGTAAAATCAACATCACATTTATGGCAGGATGCACACTGGCTCATGAACAGGCCGGCGGCATCAATATTCGGATTTACTTTTTTTCCGGACTGGACATTGTTGCAACTGATCATCACAAATAAGGTTACAAAGCAGTAAAGAGTTTTCATTTTTGACATATTATCCAAAAAACGATTAATGGGGATTAAAATTGTGTTGCAATTTATTTATCTCAACACTTCCCTGCTGATCACCAGTTTTTGTACCTCACTTGTTCCTTCACCAATTGTACAGAGTTTGCTGTCCCTGTAAAATTTCTCCACCGGAAAATCTTTGGTGTATCCATATCCGCCAAATATCTGTACTGCATCTGTACTTACTTTTACCGACACTTCGCTGGCATAATATTTAGCCATGGCTGCTTCTTTCGTCATGGGTAAACCCCTCATCTTTAAATCACAGGCTTGCTTAATTAACAGGTCGGCGGCTTCAATTTCTGTAGCCATGTCTGCCAGCTTAAAACTGATGCCCTGGAAATTGGCGATCGGTTGATCAAACTGGTGGCGCTCCTTTGAATACTGAAGCGATGCCTCATAAGCACCCTTTGCTATACCCAAACCTAATGCGGCTATAGATATCCTTCCTCCATCGAGCACTTTCATACTTTGCTTAAAGCCTTCTCCTACTTTACCTAACCGGTTTGCATCAGGTATCCGGCAATTATCAAATATCATTTCGGCAGTTTCGCTGGCCCGCATACCGAGTTTATTTTCTTTTTTACCACCACTGAAACCCGGGGTGCCTCTTTCAACAACAAATGCCGTCGCATTGTCTTTGGTTCTTGGTTCACCAGTTCGGCAAATCACTACAGCCACATCTCCGCTTTTTCCATGGGTGATCCAGTTTTTAGTTCCGTTTATAATCCAGTCATTACCATCTTTTACTGCTGTGGTTTTCATGTTACCGGCATCACTTCCGGTATTGGCTTCTGTAAGGCCCCATGCACCAATGTGCTCGGCAGTAGCCAGTTTGGGTAAATATTTTTTCTTTTGCTCTTCGTTTCCAAAGGTCAAAATATGCCCTGTGCAAAGTGAATTATGAGCAGCTAAGGACAGGCCGATAGAACCGCAAATCCTGGACACTTCCTGGATAACAGCATTGTATTCATAATAGCCCATTCCACTGCCCCCATATTCTTCGGGAACTAAAACACCCATTAAACCTAATTTACCCATCTCTTTGAAAATGTGTACCGGAAATTCCTGGTTTTCATCCCAGTCCATTAAATGCGGCCTGATATACTGGTTGGCAAAATCTCTGGCTGTTTGAGCTACCTGTTCGGTAAGTTCATTAGTCTTAAAATTCATAGCAAACAATCGTTAAGGCTGCAAAATAGGGAATTTTAAAATACTAATATCTGTTAGTATATCAACGGATAGAAAGGTAGGGCTCTGCCTTATTGTAAATATCATCGGTAACCAGCATTATTTTTTTCAGGTCACTCAGCGCAATAAAACCGCCATGCTGATTTCTGTATTGAACTATGGCATTAGCCATATTGTACCTGATATATGGATGAGTCTTCATTTCATCAACAGTGGCGGTATTGATATTTATTTTTTTGACAGATTGACTGCTAATCACCAGCCTGTCCTTTATTTTTTGAAAAGTTGAATCGGGAAGCGCATAGGTTTCTGCCACCTGATCTATTTTATAAAAACCGCCTAATTTATCCCTGAATGCAATGATACGGTTTGCCAGCTTGCTGCCAATACCCGGCAAGGCAATAAAGATTGATGTATCGGCCGTATTAATATCAACAGGAATATTGCTTTGCTTTGGTTTTTCAGTTGACTTATTAAATTCTTTATTTTCAGCTAAAATGTACTTATCATTAGTCTTTTGTTCTATCCTTACAAAGGGCACCAGCCTATTAATCTCATCTTCATGCAGCCCCCATATCTTACCAATATCTTCCGGTTTATAAAATTTACCTCCTTTGGATATGTATTTCTGAATCGTTGTTATTGTTTTTTCTCTTATGCCCAGCCTTTTCCATCCTTCGGCGGGTAAGGTATTCGGATCAAAATAAAATAATTCGCCTTTGGGCTGCTTACCGTAATTATTTTTTTCGGATGGCAGGTAATAATTGGCGTAGTCGCTTTCATCAGGTGTTTCTTTGTTGAACCTGGCAGTGCTATCCTGTTGTTTTATTTTAAGTGCGGCAATTTCTTTTGCAAACCGGCTGTGGTCATTTTTCTTTTGTACAATAAAATAAGGGAATAAGAAAGGCAGCAGGATGGTAAGGGTAATGAAAAAGAGCAGGATAATAATTCCCCATCTTTCTTTTTTAGTGAAATTAAGATAGCCGGATAAAAAGTCTTTTAACATTTTCCCGTTTTAGGACATACAAATTATTGCTTTAGCAATTCTCCTGCAATACCCTAAAGTGGTAATAGCTACTGTTCAGGATTCACTAAACGGGAAACAGGCACCTGGAGTTTTTGTGCTATTAATTTCAGGTAAGAAATTGAAAAATTCACCTTGCCGAGTTCTATCCGGTTTATTTGCGAAAAATCTGCATAGTCACATTCAAATGCCAATTCTTCCTGGGTCATTCCCTTTTCTAAACGCAACTGCCTGATTCGCAATCCGAGTTCTTTTAGAAACTGTTCATCCCTGTAATATTTTTTCCTTTCTCCTTTTGGCACAACCAAAGGGAGAAGAAATTAAATTTGTTTAATAAGGATAATTATCCTTATTTTTATTTTCACATTATTTACCCGCCTAAATGCCCCCTTTATGAATATCACTCCAAAGACTTTATTCAAATTGCTTTTATCATTTACCCTCATAATTTACATTGGCAATTCTTGCAGAAAGATAGATTTATCCAATACTTTTTTGCATGAAGAAAATTTTTCAAAAAGATTCTTTGAAACTAAAACAGAACAGACAAAAGAAATTGCAAATATTATTGAATTGCTGAAAAAAGAAAATGAAAAGACTGGTTTTGTAAATAAATTACCTGCCCGCTGTGGATTACCTGTATGGGAGAAATCAATATCCCTTAATACGAAGAATAATGTATCTCAGTTTACCAGTGGCACAGATACTGCGTATATTATTCCATTAACAGAAAATAACGAAAATCTCTCCTCAATAATAATTGCCATTGGGAATTTTCAAAGTGGCTATACCATTACTTGCTATACTCAATCCTATCTTTATCAACTTACCCATGGCGAAAATGTGAACACTGCTGACGCAGAAAAAGCTTTGCACATATTTTTCCTGATGGAAAATATAACTTTTGGCACTACAAGTTTTTACCATATTCCTCCAAATTTATTTATAAATTCAACGAAGTTGGATTCCAACGGTAATAAAACTATTAAATTAGATACTACAAGTTCTGGCGCCCCAAATTCATCGTCCTACGTTATCTGTGTTTACAACTATCATTGTATTGGAACTAACCCCTGCATCCCTGCTACAGGCTATTGTGATAATTGCACAGGATGTGTTACAACAAGCTGTATTAGTATAAGTAATGATGATCCTTGTCCAATATGCTTACCGCCACCTCCACCACCGGGTGGTGGAGGTGGCGGTGGGGGCTCCTCCCCCCCATGCTCATATGCAATTACGAATTGGTATGGTGAAAATGTAGTAAACCCAAATCCATGCATTCCACCACCACCATTACCGCCAAACCCTTGTGATACTTTTATTGGTATTTTAGAAAATGATGCAACCTTCAAAGCTACTTTTAACTGGCTTAATCAATACTCTGTTACACATCTAAACTATGAGTCTGGCTATATTGTTTCAAATAGAGCTCAAAATTTGTATTTTCCAAAAAGCGGAAACTATAACGAGCCGGGTATTGATTGGGCGGATGCATTAGGCGCCAATACATTGGTAGATGGAGTTTTGCACGCTCATTTTGATGGGCTAAGTGCAATGTTTTCACCCCAGGATGTAGTGCTAATGGCACAGATTTACTTAACAGGCCATGCAAGAGATACAAATAGGTTATTTTCTGGTGTTACCAGTACAGGCCCAAATCCTTACTTAATAAAAGTTAATAACACGGCAGCATTTAGAACATTTGCTCAAAAAATTGCTGGTGTGGATGGCAGGGATGAAAAGAAAATGGAAGATTTTAGATATAAATACAGAAACAAGTTTAATTCCCCCGATCTTGGAATAACAGAATTGGAGTTTTTAGAAATGTTACAGGCTGAGGGAGGCCTAAATGGTTTAGGTGTTTATCGCAGTGCAAGTAATTGCCATAACTGGCAAAAACTAGGACTAAATTCTGTTGGAGGTGTATCTGTACTAAATTGCTATTAACTTTATAAAATTAATGCTATGAAATTGATTAAAAATATAATAACCATTACTATTCTAATACTTATTAGCAGTAGGGCAACTGCCCAAGCCACAACTTATGATACCTGTAATAGCCTGCAGCAGTACCAGGGGGAATGGCGCTATATAAACGGGCAAGACACTATACGAATTTATTTAAGGGCACACCGAAGCATTAATCAGCATTTTAATTATGTAACTGATGCTCTATGGGGTTGGCATGAATATAAAAGCGGAAATACGATTATAGAAAGCAACTATCAGTATCGTTTTATTAATCTTCCTTATGATATTGACACTTTAAGTATCTATTTATCTTCTATACAACTGGGGCCTAGTAGAGATTGTAATATTATCAAATTAACTGGTGATATTTGGGATTATCACCAGAACAATGAATTCCATTTAGTTACTGCAACGCTAAGCAATAACAATACCGTAATGACCTGGAAGCAGGAACGGCGTGAAGGCTTTGGGGTATTTACGGGTGGTCCTGGAATGACTCTGCCCAAAAATTTTGTATTGATAAAGCAGTAACAACTTAAAACCTCAATTCCAATCCATCGTAGGCCAGTTCAATTCCTTTAGGGAGATCCTTATTTACCATATTATGCCTGCCTAACTGGTGGCTGATATGTGTAAAGTAAGCTTCAGGCACCTGTAGTTGGTGCACCATTTCAACGGCTTCATCCAGCGTAAAATGAGAGATATGTTTTTCATTTCGCAAGGCATTCAGCACAATAGTTTCACTGCCTTTTATTTTGTCCCTTTCTTCTGCATCAATTTTATTGGCATCTGTTATATAGGTAAAGCTGCCAAACCTGAAACCCAGTACCGGCATTTTTAAATGCCATACCAGTACCGGCACAACCGGTATATCGCCGATAACAAATGGAGCATCGTCAATAGTATTCAGGTTGATACTGGGGATACCAGGATATTTTTTATCTGAAAAAGCATAGGCAAATTCCCTTTTGATGGTTTCCTCTGTCAACGAATTGGTGTAAACCTCCATCGGCTTTTGCTGAAAATAATTGTAGGCCCTCACATCATCCAGCCCGGCAACATGGTCCTTGTGGGGATGTGTAAATAGAACAGCATCGAGTTTTTTTACATTTGCCCGCAACATCTGGTAACGAAAATCGGGTGTGGTGTCAACTACAATGGTAGTGTTACTGCTTTCAACCAAAATACTGGATCTTAAGCGTTTGTCTTTTTTATCGGGAGAAGCACATACGTCACAATCACAGCCTATCATGGGTACACCGCTGCTGGTACCGGTGCCGAGGAACGTTATTTTTAAAGGGGGGCATTGCATCAGGCAAAAATAGGCAATTGGCAATACACAATCGGCAACTGCCTATTTACAATGAAAGCATAAATAAATATATGGAATTGATAAAGAAGGAAACTCCAATTGCAAGTTGCTTATTGTTTATTTTCCACGCTCATCACTTCTTCATACATCTTCTGGCTTTCGTGAGTAAGCGTATCAACATTGATATCCAATTGCGGCATCAGGTCAATAAGGGTATTTATCCTTCCTTCCGTTTGAAAGAATTTATTCAACACCACTACTTTTTTCGCCTGCAGGATACAATAACCGCTTTGAAAAGTACCTCTTTCGTAGCGGATAACATAACCGGCTTCTTCAACAACTTTTTCTATCTTATCTAAATTATGTTGTGTGTATTTCATTATAAATTCAAAAGTTGAAAATCAAAAGTAAAAAATATAAAACATAACAAAATTAATCGCTGGCATTCATTATCATACTTTAAGTTATCACCAAAAGGTTGATAATTTTTGAATTTTTACTTTTGCCTTTTTATTTATTCGTCATCCTTATCACGGGTACTATCATCTCTTCCAGGCTTATACCACCATGCTGAAAAGTATTACGGTAATAATTGGCAAAATGGTTGTAGTTATTGGGATAGCATAGGTACAGGTCGCTTTTGGCAAAGATGAAAGAGGAATTTACATTGGGTACTGGCAGGCCTGCTTCCCGTGGATCACGAAAAGCGAGTACATCCCGGGCCTCATAATTCAAATTCCGTCCATGTTTATAACGCAGGTTGGCGGTAGTTTGCTTATCCCCAATAACTTTTGCCGGTGTCTTGACCCTCACACTGCCATGATCAGTGGCCACAATCATGGTCAATTTCTTATCGGCAATTTTTTTGAGCGCCTGGTGCAGCGGCGAATGTTCAAACCAGCTTGCGGTAATACTCCGGTAACTGGTTTCATCGCCGGCCAGTTCTTTCAGTACTTCCATTTCCGTACGGGCATGGCTCAGCATATCTACAAAATTGTATACAATGATATTGATATCGTTGGCCATTATGTTATGGATATTATCTACCAGCTTCTGCCCGTCATTATTATTAGTGATCTTAGTGTAAGAATATTTCAGGTCTGATTTACCCAGTTTCTTTAATTGGGCCTTAAAAAATTCTTCTTCAAACATGTTTTTTCCTCCCTCCTCATCATCATTTTTCCATTGTACCGGAAATTGCTTTTCTATATCCACAGGCATCATACCTGCAAATATGGCGTTACGGGCATATTGTGTAGCTGTAGGAAGAATGGCATAAAAAGTTTCTTCCTCATGAATGCGGAAGCTCTCTGAAAAAATGGGCTGAATGGTTTTCCACTGGTCAAAACGAAGATTGTCAATCAGTACAAAGAACAGGGGTGTACCCTTTTCCAGGTGAGGAAATACTTTAAATTTCATCAGGTTCTGGCTCATTATTGGTGCGTCAGCGCTTTTAGGGCTTACCCATGATGCATAATTCTTAGAAATGAATTTGAAGAACTCCGTATTGGCTTCATTCTTCTGTGTTTGAAAAACCTCCTGCATTTCCGGGCTGTCGCTTTTTTTCATTTCCAGTTCCCAGTAAACCAGTTTACGGTACAGTTCCATCCATTCATTATAATCCGGGTTGTCGTTCAATGCCATAAATAAACTCCGGAATTCCTGCTGGTATGCCGACGTGGTTTTTTCAGCCACCAGTCTTTTATTATCAATGATCTTTTTTAAACTCAGCCATACCTGGTTTGGGTTGACCGGCTTGATGAGGTAATCACTGATCTGCGAACCAATGGCTTCATCCATTAAATTTTCCGCTTCATTTTTAGTTATTAAAACCACGGGGAGGTTACTGTTCGCTTCTTTCATCTGCTGCAGGGTTTGCAGGCCGGTAATGCCCGGCATGGTCTCATCCAGCAGTACCACATCAACAATATTGTCTTTTATATATTCCACCGCATCAAAACCGTTTGTTTTGGTTTGTACTTCGTAGCCTTTATTTTCCAGGAACATGATCTGCGATGTAAGGCTATCTATTTCATCATCAACCCAAAGTATTTTAGCTATACTCATATTTATTTTTTGAAGGTTTACCGAACCGGTTCTTACAAATGTAATTTTTTATGACAAGGATGATAAGCTTTATTTAGCTTTGTGCATCTTTTAACATATAGGAGGTTTGCTGAATAGCCTAACCCCAAACTTCAAACATCAAACTATTAATGCCTTTTAGAAAAATAATTAACGACCCGGTTTATGGCTTTATTACAATTGATGATGAATTAATAAACCAGGTTATTGCCCATCCCTATGTGCAGCGTCTCCGCCGCATCAATCAAATGGCTATGGCTAATCTGGTTTATCCCGGGGCTGTACATAGCAGGCTGCATCATGCGCTGGGCGCTTATCATTTGATGTGCAATGCACTTAATGAGTTAAAAAGTAAAGGTGTTGAGATCACCCCCGCTGAGGAACAGGCTGCAAAAATTGCCATTCTTCTTCATGATACCGGTCATGGACCTTTCAGCCATGCTTTGGAGCATGTGTTGATAGAAGGCATGCAGCATGAAAAGATATCCCTCATGATCATGGAAGAATTGAACAAACAATTCAACGGGCAATTACAACTGGCCTTACAAATATTTACCGACAAGTATCCTAAAAAATTCCTTTACCAGCTCATCAGCGGCCAATTGGATGTGGACAGAATGGATTATTTAACCCGGGATAGTTTTTTTAGTGGTGTTAACGAAGGAGTGATCGGCTATGACCGCATATTAAAAATGCTTACTGTTAATAATGGCGAGCTGATGGTGGAAGAAAAAGGAATTTATTCGATTGAAAAATTTTTAGTGGCCCGCCGCCTCATGTACTGGCAGGTTTACCTGCATAAAACAGTTTTATGTGCCGAGCAAATGCTAAAGCGCATTATTAAAAGGGCTAAATATTTGAAAGCAACAACCCAGCTTCCTTTAAATAATTTTATCAACAGGCCTATTCAAACAGCTACCCTGGAAGAATTTTGCAGCCTTGATGATTATGACTTATTGGCTGCAATAAAAGGCTGGTGTCATCATGAAGACAAAATATTATCCGGTTTATGTAAGGGGATTATCAACAGGCAACTGCTGAAAGTTCAGTATTTCGGACACCCGGTTGATGAAAAAATGGTACACGAAAAAGCTGCAGAGGCCTGTACCCGGTTAAAATTAAGCCCGGAAGAAGCGAACTGGTTAGTATTTAGTGGCGAAGTGGCCAGCACTACTTATAACCTGGAGGAGGAGCATATTCATATCCTGTTTAAAAACGGCGAGGTAAAAGATATTTCAGAAGTGGATAATGCCCTCATCAATCAAAACCTTATGGGCAAGGTTAAAAAATATTACATTTGTTATCCGAGAATGTAGTTAATCGTTACTGGTTAATAGTTCATGGTAGCAAACCATCCTTTATTCTGAATCTTAACTGATAACGATTAACTAATCACCATTAACAGATATGCAATTTACCGCAGCACAAATAGCGATGATGATCAACGGCAAAGTAGAAGGTAATGCCGATATAGCTGTAGCATCTTTTGGTAAAATTGAGGAAGCACAGAAAGGGCAACTGTCTTTTTTGGCAAACCCCAAGTACGAAGAGTTTTTATACAGCACAGCGGCCAGCATCATCATCATCAACGAAACACAGGAATTGAAACAAAGCGTTGATGCCACATTGATAAAAGTTCCCGATGCTTACTCGGCTTTTGCCACTTTATTAGAAAAATACCAGCAAATACAAAGACAACAGTTGCATGGTATACAGCAGCCGGCTTATGTGGCAGCAACAGCCAGGATCGGCGAAAATGTTTTCATTGGTGCTTTTGCTTATATAGGTGAACACGTTATTGTTGGTGACGGTGCAAAAATTTTTCCAAATGCATACCTCGGAAACAATGTAGTTGTGGGAGAGAATTCAATTCTCCATCCAGGTGTAAAGATCTATCATGATTGTTTGGTTGGAAAAAATGTGACCATTCATGCCGGCACAGTGATTGGCAGCGATGGTTTTGGTTTTGCACCACAGGCCGACGGTACGTTAAAAAAAGTTCCGCAAATTGGTAATGTGATCATTGAAGATGGTGTGGAAATAGGCGCTAATGCTACCATTGACAGGGCAACCATCGGCAGCACACTTATAAAATCGGGTGCCAAATTAGACAACCTGTTACAGATCGCCCATAACGTGGAAGTAGGAAATAATTCTGTGATCGCTGCGCAGAGCGGAATCAGCGGAAGTACAAAAATCGGCAACAATGTTATGATTGGCGGACAGGTTGGTATTGTTGGACATATTAAAATTGCCGATGGTACCAAGATCAATGCACAAAGTGGCGTAAGCAAATCCATTAAAACACCCAACTCTGCCGTTACCGGATCACCTGCTTTTGATTATACCGCAGCCCTTCGCAGCCAGGCCGCCAGCCGCAATTTGCCCGAACTGGAAAAGAGGGTACTTGAACTGGAAAAAAAATTAAAGGAAATGATGGCAACAAAATAGTTAAATGCAAGCCCTTCCCCTTTGTCATGTTGCCGACAAAAAAACAACTCTTAACATTTTGATTAGCTGATTGCCTTAAAAATAAAATACCTTTAGGGCTTTAGTATACCTGCCCAAATCATAAAAACAGATTTTGAAGATATTCAGATACACGATAGCAGTTTTATTCTTATTTTTTATATCCTCTTCAGTTGCCGGCCAAAGCATAACCATTACGGGGAAGATCATTGATGAGCATACCAAGGAACCCATAAGTTACGCTTCGGTTTATTTTACCCGTCTCAAAGCAGGTAAAACATCCGACAGTGCAGGAAATTTTACTTTTTATTTCAACAACTTTACAAAAGATACCCTGGTAGTAAGTTACATAGGGTTCGACCTGTACAAGGTTGCTGTAACCCAGTTGCAGGATAACAAACCCCTCAATATCCAGTTAAAGCGTGGCGGGCTGAACAACGTTGTCGTGGTAAGATCGAAAGTGAACAAAGGGCTTTTTTTGTGGAGAAAGATAATGAGCAAGAAGAAACAATATAACCGTTATGACCTGGAGAACTTCGCCTATGAAGCTTACAATAAACTGGAAGTAGATATAAAGAATTTTAATGCAGAAAAAGCAAAGAAGAATTTCATACTGAGATCATTTGGATTTGTTTTTGATATTATGGATAGCGTTTCCGAGAGCACTCCTTTCTTACCATTCTATCTTACCGAATCACTGAGCGATTATGCTCACCAGAACAAGCCTGAAAAATTCTATGAGAACCAGAAAGCCAGTAACACCAAGGGCCTGGAGAATGAGAGTGTAAGCAAGCTGCTTGGTGTGATGGACCAGAACGTTAGCATCTACAGCAACTACGTGAATGTGATGGACAAGGACTTCATCAGTCCGTTCCATGACAATGGTGATGCTTATTACAATTTTACAGTACCGGATACACAGATCGTGAATGGGAAAAAGATATTTCATTTTGTATTCGAACCCAAGCATGTGGGGTCAAATACTTTCAAAGGAGACGCATGGGTGACGGAAAGAACGTTCCAGATACAAAGGATATCACTCTATCTTGGCAAGGATGCCAATATCAATTATATCGACCGTGTCAGCGTTTTCCAGGAATATCTTCCTATCAATGATTCAGTTATTTTTCTTAACCGGGATAAATTCTTTGCCGACTTCAGGGTACTTGGAAAGAATTCCCTGACATTGATCGGCAGGAAGACCACATCGTACAGGAATATCATCATCAACAGCGATTCATTAAGAGCGGCATTCAAAGAGCAAAAGATTCAGGAAGTGGTGAAAATTGAAAAGGGTGCGGTTAAGACAAGTGATTCGGCATGGGCTACGCTCAGGCACGACAGTTTATCCAAAAATGAAAAAGCAATATATGAAACGGTTGATAAGCTCCTTGCAATGCCTAAGTTTCAAAAATTCCAGCGCAATGTAAAATTCCTTGCAGGAGGTTACCGTAATATTGGAAAATTAGAGATCGGGCCCTGGTTCAACTGGATCAGCGGTAACCAATGGGAAGGAACCCGTTTCAGGTTCGACCTGGGAACAAACACCAAACTCTTTAAGAACATTTACCTGCATGGTTACCTGGCATACGGAACAAGAGATAAAAAATTAAAGGGACAGGCAGAAGCATACTGGATCGTAAAGCGGGCGCCTAAACGTATCCGGATGCACATCAGCTACCAGAATGATGTAGATAACGGGATAAGTCAGCTGGGTGAAGTAAGCCAGGACAATATCTTTTCACTGGCGATCCGTAAGCCTAATGTAACCCGTAAATTCATAAGCGTTAAAGATGCAAGGTTTGAATTTTTCAATGAATGGGGAAAAGGATTCTCAACAGAATGGTTTATTGCTCATCGGCAATATCAACCCTTACTGAATTTACCCCTTAAGACAAACTTTTCTGTCAATAGCGGAACAGTGCTAACCAATTTTGAAATTGCGCTAAAACTCCGCTTTGCATACCTGGAACGTTTTTTAGAATCCGATTACAACCGTTTCTCTATTGGCACCAAATACCCGATCGTGGAAGTAATGCTTGCGAAAGGATTCAAAGGAGTGTTCAACAGTGCATACAATTATACCAAGTACTCTGCACTGGTAAAGGATTTCATGAAGATCTCTCCCTATGGCACGCTAAAATATAAAGTGCATGCAGGAAAAGTGAATGGAATAATGCCTTTCACCAACCTGGAGAATCATCCCGGCAACGATCTTTATTATTATGGTCCTTCAGCATACAACCTCATGAATCGCTTTGAATACCTCAGCGATAAATATGCAGGAGTGAATGTTGAACACAATATCGGGTCAGGTTTTTTCAGGTTCATTCCTTTAACCCGTAAATTAAAATGGCGGCAGTTCTGGAATGTTAAAGTCCTATGGGGGTCATTGAGCAGTGGGAATAATGCACTTAATTATACAATCGATACTTCAGGAAACAAAATGCCGGCTTTTAAAAGCCTGAATGGAAGGAACTATATTGAAGTAGGAACCGGTATCGATAATATTCTCAAGATACTTCGTCTTGATTTTGTCTGGAGATTATCTCCTTCACCGGCTTATGCAGGCAAACGAAACCAGTTTGGTATCTTCGGAAGCTTCCAAATCCAGTTTTAACCTCATTATTGAGCCCATTTGCATAAATATCACGGGCATTTTATTTTAAATATCTTTGCCAACAAAATTTGCCAGCACACATGGATAAGAATTTCAATCCGGATAAACAACATACATTAGTTAAGGGAGTGAGTATTTCCGGAACCGGTCTTCATTCGGGTATTAATGTGGATATGACATTGAAGCCAGCCAACCCCGGATTTGGTTACCAGTTTCAACGTGTTGACCTGCCCGGGATGCCGGTTATTAAAGCAGACTGCGATTTTGTTATTGATACTTCCAGGGGTACTACTTTAGAAAAAGACGATGCCAAAGTAAGCACCGTTGAACATATACTGGCAGCACTGGTTGGTATGGGTGTTGACAACTGCCTGATCGAATTGAATGGTCCCGAGATACCAATCATTGACGGCAGCAGCGAACCCTTTGTTGAAATTATTGAAAAAACCGGTGTATTGGAACAGGATGCGGCAAAAGTTTGGTACACTATTGATACGAATATATCTTACTTCGATGATGTAAAGAAAGTGGAGATGACCGCATTACCGGCGATCAATTATCA
>CAYTQB010000040.1:0-1126 GCA_964439615.1 uncultured Ferruginibacter sp.
TATATCATGCTGCCCAATGCCACTTATGGCGACTGGGAAAACGCATTATGGCAGGGGCAAAAATTAACAGCAGAAGAAAAAGATAAAGTGAAATGGAGCTGGTTGATCGGGTATTGATTTGCTTTATTCCGGTAGGTGAGGACACCGTTTGGGGAAGCAGAAGCATCGCCTGAAATATTATGCTGTTTCTACCACTGCATAAATTGCTGCGCTGCTCTTTCCTCTTACAAAAGCAACTCTTTCATCAAAATCAATTGCATGTGGCAATGCCTGCACCAGGTTACTGAATTGCTGCGCCAGTGAGTCATTGTGATCGATCCTTTTCTGTGTCTTCAGGTCAACGTGTACAAAGCTGGTCCATAACAGCGCCTTAAGCTTTTTCTTCTCCGTATCCCACATCAGCATTTCCACCAGTATATCGGAGCTGTTCATCTGTATTATGCAGGATTGAATGATCACCTTTTCCATCAGGTAGGCCGGTGACAGGTAGGCGATCTTATTGAGCGCCACCACCCAACTTGTTTTTGTTTCGGCTGCATATTGATAGATAGGAAAATTGTAGTTCTTCAGCAAATGATCTTCCCTTGCATTGATCAGGTAATCAATATACCGGGAATTGTTGAGGTGATTAAAGGGGTCACAATCAGGGAAGCGGATGATATGGGAACTTTCAGATATCTTCATGATAATGATATTGAGTGGATAAAGTTAGGGAAGCTGTGGCAATGAACCTGTCAGTATTTTATCAATTCATGGATCTTGTTTCTCAACGTTTCTTGCAAAGAACACTGCGTTAACGGGGTTATATAACAAATGCACATCCTCAACCGGCACACGAATAATAGGTGAGACCTTGCCGGGAAATGGAACCAGGCTACATTCCTGCACCAGTTGAGTTAATATGCTCAATTATTAATAACTCTCCGCCTCGTCTCACACATAACATGGCGTTGGTATTATTCTAATAATTTTTTATAAAATCACGCGGCTGAATAATTTAATGAATACCTTTTATTAGGTATTTATTTTCTTTCGTTCCTGTTGACGCCAGCTAAATACACTATGCCGTAAGGATTTTAATTAGTATCTTTTCCGATATCCGTTAACCGGGAATAATGAAAAGACT
>CAYTQB010000040.1:1226-3682 GCA_964439615.1 uncultured Ferruginibacter sp.
TCATCCGGTCTGTACTTAACGAAACATTCATAATTACTTACCGCACTACTTCAGCAACAGAATACAGGAAGATCATCTCCGACCTGAAGAAAAAAGGATTCTACTGTGAATATGAAAAAGACAGTACGTTGAAGCTGACATCTTATTTATATCAGCACCAGGACCATACTGCTGAAGCATCTATAAGAAAAGAGGAAGGTGCCGCATGGTATTCCATAAGCTTTTTTAAAAAAATATTGAGTGTTACCAGTGGATTATATTTTGCCGAGGACCTGCTCCAATTCAGCTCCCATGAATATCTTGCTTATTATTTCGGAGAAAAGAATGTAAAAAAAGATATCTACTATTTCGGGGCAAATGATATTGCCAAATGCTCGGTCCTGTTCATCAATACCAAACGGCAGGTCATCTTTATCTGGAAGGACGGCCTTAACAGGCGTAAGATCGGCAACATGATATTGGGTGGCCAGCATAAATTAAAAAGCCTGGAAGGTGTGGACTCGGTGAATACCGAGAACAGCTGGATACTGAAGAGTGGTTTATACGCCGGTATGCCTTTGTTTGACCTGCGTGAACTGAACGGAAATAATATTGCCTTTTGCGGAGGCGATGCACCCAACCCGGGACTGGTACTTTCTGAATCAACTGCCAGGGTTGATTTTGGGAATAAAGATGTGATCATGGGTTGTACAAATTGCAATGATGATAAATTCCTCAGGTCAAAAGTCATGTATGCCGATAGGGCGATGAAGGATGGCCGGCTCCTGTTCATACTTACCATTGTTCTTTACCCGCCCGTAAGCGGGGTATTTGAGTAAAACATTTTTTTCAAGCTGTTCAGGCTCACAAATCATATTTAACAGCCATGCCGGGCCAAAGAACTTCAACCCGGTTAGTTTCCTTCTTTCAAAATCAAGTAAGCTTAAAAAATTAAACGCAGCTCCTATGTTCATAACCTGTTAAAAAAATAAGAACGGTTTAAGGAATAGAAATTTTGGAAGTCTGCGAAATAAGATTACTTTGATGTCTGTTACATACTGCTTCCACAAAATAAAAATCAAAATTCTTTTCCTGGTAATTAGTAATAACGCCGTCTGCACAGCATTTGGCTCAATAATAAATAACACGATTGTTTGACCCTTCCGAAAACCGGTTCATTTAAACCGCAAATGCGTTACCCTTAAGTATTCCAATATCCATTGATCTAATACCCCTCTGTTTTGTTTTCCTGAAAGCATTGAGCAATTTTAGTATTGCAATATCCCGGATTTCTACACTGGGTTATTGCTGAAAAATGTCTTCTTGAATTACCTTAACCCTGTTAAAACACTTATTAGTAGCGTATTCTTGCTTATACCTCTTGTTGCAATCATTGTATTAAACTTCAATAAAGAATTAACCATAATTAAACCATTTTTTATGTCAAAGAGAATACTGATGAAGATCTTTACACTGGCAGCTTTGCTGATGACAGTTTTTTTTGCAAATGCCCAGCAAGGCGAGCAATTGCCTGTGGTAGCTACTCCCGAAGAAAAACTGCTGAATAAACAGCTTGAAAAACAGGCAAAGTCAGAAGGGCCTGTGTCGAAAACACCTTGGCTATTATCCAGGACACAAACCACCTCAACGCAGGGCCTTGCGCCAACAAATGTTCTTGTGAACAATAATAACGGAGCCATTGCAACAGGAAACTTTACCCAGAGTGAGACAACGATCCTTGCTTATGGCAATAATGTGATCACCGGCTTTAATGATGCCGGTTCCAATGCAGGCGGGGCCAACCGGTTCACGGGTTATGCTTATTCAACGGATGGTGGATTAACTTTTACAGATGCGGGTAACCTCCCCGTTAATGCAGGAGGAGATGCAGGAGATCCGGTATTGGCCAGGAATAATACAACCGGCAGGATCTATTTCTCCACACTTGGCTACAGTGTCAGTACCATTCAGTTGTTCCGATCGGATGATAATGGTTTGACCTGGCTGCCCCCTGTAAATGCTACACCGGGGGGAAGTTCAGAAGATAAACAGTGGATGACCGTAGATAATTATGCCGGAGCAGGAAATGGTAATTTGTATTTGATGTCACGCCGTTTTAGTGGTACGGTTGGTATTTATTTCCATCGTTCAACAGATGATGGTTCAACTTTTAGTCCGGGCATACAGTTATTTACCGGTGGACAGGGTGCATTCGTTGAAGTAGATCCAGCTCATAACATCTATGCATTTTATATCAATGGATCTGGTCAGATATTAATGCGAAAGTCAACTGACCAGGGGCTAACATTTGCTGCCGCTGTTACTGTTGCAACCGGACTTGGTACCAGTAATGGTGATCTTGGCCTTACCGGGTTAAGGCAGGGAACCGGTTCATTTGCCGCTTTCAGAAGTAATTCATTTCCGCATGCGGCTGTAAACCCTGTCAGTGGCCATATTTATGTAACGTTCAATAATAA
>CAYTQB010000040.1:3782-26055 GCA_964439615.1 uncultured Ferruginibacter sp.
CCAAGAAAAGACCCCAATGTTTATTTTGCCAAGGTACCTCATGATGGAGTTGCTGGTACATCGGTTTTAACCAATACAACAGCGCCTGTTATATCCGGTGGCAACGGTAATGCAACCATTGATGCGAATGAATGCAATTCGATCAGTATCAGTTTGACGAATGTTGGGTCAGTTACTGCCCAGAGTATTAATGGAGTGATCACCAGCAGCACACCGGGCGTTGTAATAACGCAGGGCAGTTCTGCTTATCCGGATATTGCGGCAGGGGCTTCAGCAGTAAATTCAACCGCATTTACAATTGCCACTTCAACAGGGTATATATGCGGAACCAATGTTCAGTTGACACTTACTGTTACTTCTTCAGACGGGACTGTTGTATTTAACCTGGTTTTGCCAGCTACATCCCTGTTTGGGCCAGCGGTTTCATTCAGCAACAATACAGCTACACCAATCCCTGATGTAGCAACAACCAATATTCCGATTGCCGTATCGGGAATCACTACCGCTATTGGTAAAATAACGCTTTCGATTCACCTGCTGCATACCTGGGATTCAGACCTTGATATATCCCTGATCGGACCTGATGGAACAACAGTTGACCTGTCAAGTGATAATGGCAGCAGCGCAGATAATTATGGTACTTCCTGCAGCCCCGTATCCAGCAGAACAACATTTGATGACGCTGCTGCCACCTCTATTACAGTGGGCACTGCGCCATTTGTGGGTACTTTTAAACCAGAGAGTCCCCTTTCTGCATTCAGTGGTAAATCGGGGGTTGATGTAAATGGAACATGGATATTGCGTATTGTTGATGATGCTAGTGGAGATGCCGGCACTTTTAACTGTGTTACGCTGGATATTGCAGCCAATCTTCCCTGCGAAAATGATGGCGAACCAATCACCTGCCCGGCTAATATTACAAATGCTGTTAACCCGGTTACCTATGCGGTTGCTACTTCATCATCAGGACCGGTAACACTTTCATATGTATTCACCGGTGCAACAACAGGCAGTGGTAGCGGAACAGGCAGCGGTTCTACATTTAATGTTGGAACTACTACGGTTACAGTAACCTCGTCTAATGGCTGCTTATCGCCTACCTGTACTTTTACAGTTACTGTTGAAAGTACATGTACAACACCTGTTGTAAATGCGCCAACCGTTACCCAGCCAACCTGTACAATACTTACCGGAATCATTGTAGTGAATGCGACCGGAACAGGAGCATTGGAATACAGCATAGATAATGGTGTTAGCTGGCAACCTACTGCTACGTTCAGCGGGCTTGCACCGGGTAATTATAATATAGTGGTTCGGGTGTTGGGCAACCCAACCTGTTTTGCTTCGTATAGCGGTAACCCGGTTATTATTCATGAGTCGGTAACGCCAGTAGTTGCAGTGATTCCAGACGGACCACTTGTATTTTGTCAGGGTGGTTCTGTAAACCTTAATGCAGAAGTACAATATGCGAATTACCTGAGACTGGTAACTCCATATAATATTAATTTCCCTGTTGGTACCGCAGTCTTCGGGCCATCTATTACAACAACTCCTGTAAATGGCGATATAGTTTATATAGCAGACAATACCGCCAGTCATTTGGGATGCAATCCTTATACAGCTGGTGCACTTACCGGTAAAGTGGCATTGATAGACAGGGGAACCTGCCTCTTTACTATCAAAACAAAAAATGCGCAGGATGCCGGGGCCATTGCTGTTATTGTAGTTAATAATATTGCAGGAGGACCTGTTAACATGGGCGGTGTTGATCCGACAATTACGATACCTACGATCAGTGTGAGCCTGTCGGATGGTGCGATACTTAAGAATATGATAACACAGGGCACAACGAACGGTAATACCCTTGCTCATACCTATAGTTATCTCTGGTCAAATGCAGCAACTACAGAAAGTATAAATGTTACTCAAAGCGGAACATTTACCGTTCAGGCAACCGATGAGAATGGTTGTTCAGCAACTTCAGATCCTGTTACAGTAACAGTTAACCCGGTACCGGATGCCGTGGCCACTCCATCATCACAATCCATCTGTACCGGTTCAGCAATTACCACCATCATAAACAGTGGTACTGTAAGCGGTACGGTGTTTAACTGGACAAGAGATCATACCGCAGATGTAACGGGTATAGCAGCCAGTGGAAGCGGAAACATCAGCGGTTCACTTACTAATACAACCGCTGCCCCGGTAACCGTAACCTTTACCATAACACCTTCTTATACCAATGGAGAAGTAACCTGTGAGGGTACACCTGTTACGGCAACAGTTACTGTTAACCCGGCCCCTTATTTAGCCTGCCCTGTTAATATGGTTGAGATAATCAATGATGTGATCTGTTTCAAAGCGGTTGTTACACCTAACCCTACTATCTGCGGCACACTCACAAAACTTACGTGGAAACTGACTGGTGCAACAACTCTGAGTTCGCCCTCAACCGGTATCAATTACCTGGGTGTAAGAAATATGAACGTGGGTACAACCACGGTTACCTATACAGCAACCTTTACGGGAGGTATTGTAAAGACCTGTTCATTTACCGTGCTCGTAAAAGAAACTTTACCCCCAACCATCCTCTGTCCATTGGATATACACGTAAACACCAGCCCGGGTGTATGTTATAGAAACGGACCGGTAAGCCTGGGTACTCCAACCGTAGGTGATAACTGCGGAGTAGCGTCTGTTACCAATAATGCGCCTGCGGTTTATGCCAATGGAGTGAACTTTGTGACCTGGACAGTGACCGACAAGAGTGGCAATACCCGTACCTGCGTACAAAGGGTAACAGTCAATGATGTGGAAAAACCAATTATAACATGTCCTGCAAATGTGATCGCCAATACAGGGGCTGTATGTACAGCTACACCGGTAACGATACCACACCCGGTATTCAGTGATAACTGCGGTGTTGTTAAATTAACATGGACCATGGTAGGCGTTACCTGGGGCAATTCGCCCAGCACGGGGATCAACTATGTGCCAACTATGAACTTTGCCACCGGACTAAGCACCATTACCTATACCGCTGTTGATGCAAAGGGTAATCAAAAAGCATGTACGTTCACGGTTACGGTAAAAGATGTGACGCCACCAACGCTTGTTTGTCCTGCTGCACAAACATTCTGTAAGGTTGCCAATAACACGTACAGTGTACCGGTAATGGTACAGAGTGATAATTGCGTGATAGCAAGTACATCATTCCGGATCACGGGAGCTACGAGCCGCACGGGTTCGGGCATCAATGCAAGCGGAATATTTAACCTGGGTGTATCTACCATCACATGGACAGTGAAGGATGTAAATGGAAATATATCAACCTGTACAACAACGGTTACTGTGGTAGCTACAACCGACCCGATCTGCAGTCCGCCACCATTTACAGGTACTGAAAAAGTGACAACTCCTGCAATAACAATAATTCCGAAATATCCCGGGAAGGAGTTACCAGGGCTTTCTATATCTGCCTGGCCGAACCCGACCAGCAGTTACTTTAACCTGAAAGTAAACAGCCCGGTTAAAGAAACCGTGCAGATAAGGATGTATGATATGACCGGTAAAATGGTTCAGGTTAAACGTGGTGCAGCCGGCGATACGTATATACTGGGCGAAGGCGTTGTTTCGGGCATGTATATAGTAGAGGTAAGCCAGGGCGATAAGAAAGAAAGGGTAAAACTTGTGAAGCAATAGGTAATAAAAAAGCATACCGACAGGCCATCCGTAAAAAAGCGGGTGGCCTTTTTTCTGAATCCCCATCCGGTATTTAAATACTCCTGAATGATCTGGTCTTTTAGTTCCATTTTGGTTGATTTTGTAGTCAACCTATTTCAGGACGAGACAGTTCCCTCTCCTTTAAAAAGTGTTGTTGCTGAAACGGGTTTATCGTTTGTATGATTACATTTTAAGTTCATTGTTTTTGCCAATTGTAATGTATGCAATAAGAGCAAGGAAAATTGTCAAGCTAAATCTAAATATCATTGCACCAACTGTCTTAGTTTCATAAATACCACCATTGCTGATATGTATTTTTAAAGCAACAAATGCAATAATTAATATTATAGAAGCTATGGTTAATAGAGTCTTTGTCCAACTTTTTATTTTTAAAAAACCATAAGCTGAAAATAGGTATAAAAAGCTGCTGATAAAGTTTGCCCAAACTACGAACAAGACATAGTTACCTTCCTTAGCTCTAATCCCAAATAAGTCAAAAATAACTGATGCACTTAAAAATAAGGTTAGCAGTCCAAAACCAATTAATATAATGGCGGATAGATAGCGAAGGATTTTGTAAGTTTTCATTATTCTGCATTAATCTTTTTCATTTTCCAAAAGGAAATGCCCAACCAAATTACAGAAACAGTCATTGCGATTGCTCCTATTAGAACAAAAATTGGTGGAAGTCCGAAATAAACTTCTGATAGAATACCTAATGGCATCAAAAGTCCAGTTAGTCCTAACCAAGAAATCACTTTCACGCTACTTAATTTGTCATTAAATCTCAAAAGCAAATAGCCAATAAGTATATTCAGGAAAGCAAATAAGTTTCCGTGAACATGTGCTAATCTCGTTTCAAAATGTTTACCAGTTGAGTATGAGTTTATCCACTCCTCCTTGCCTGGGGCAAAGTCACGAAGATAGATTAATAGAAATCCATAAGCCATAAAAAAGCCCATTGTTAAGAATCCTATTGCAATATTGTTTTTACCGTTCATGATTTTATTTTTTAGTTATTGTTAGACAAATGTACTATTACTAAATCTGTCTACTTGTGATAAATGTTACACTTTGAAGTAATAAATTATTTTTTGTATTGTTTCCTCTTTGGTCGGTGTCCTCACCGACCAGAGAATCCGATGAATTCAGCATACTAGCTCATTATGTGCAAATGTTTTAGTACTTCATTCCGGTCGGTGGAGAAACTGACCGAGGGTAGAGAGCATTTAAAACAAAAGAGCCGGGAGTAATCCCGGCTCAAAATATTATGCGTAGTTAATTATTTCTGTTTCTCCACCCTTGTTGGCGTATCCTTGCCACTTACAATGGTCTTGCTGCTGATGGCAATGGCTTTAATTATCTCGGCCATATTGTTCATGTCAAGCGTGCCTATCTCATCGCTCTGTTTGTGATAGTTAGGTTCGTTGTTGGGCGCTTCTTCCATTTTGCTGGTGGAGATAGTATGGGCAGGTACGCCCAACGCGGCAAGGGTTGCATTATCGCTGCGGAAAAATAAATTTTGTTTGGGGTACGGATCGGGTTCAAAATGAAATTTAGAGCCTTCGAGGTTGGCCTGTAATATTTTGCCCATATCGCTTTTTTCGTAGCCGGTAATATAGGCGCTGTTGGTACCCCATTTGCTTTCGGTGCCTATCATTTCAATATTGAACATGGCCATCACTTTATCGGGGTTCATCTGCTTGCTGAAGTAACGGCTTCCAAAACCACCTATCTCTTCTCCGGTGAATGCAACAAATACCAGGGTGCGTTCATTGTTCTTAGCCTCGCTGAAATACCGGGCCAGCATCATCACGGCTGTTGTTCCGGCTGCATCATCGTTGGCGCCGTTGAAAATACTATCCTGGTTCTTATCGGGCTTGCCAATACCTAAATGATCATAGTGTCCGCTGAATACAACATACTCATCTTTTTTACTTTTGCCGGGTATTACACCAACTACATTCTTAAGCGCCTGCAATGTTTGTTCATGTTTAACATGCAGGTTAAAAGAAGAAGGGTTCATGTTTGTGGTCAGGATCAGTACCTGCGTAACATTGGAAGGGAATTTGGCATTGGTTGAAAAGCGTTGCATGCTCCTGAAACGGCGGGTATGAGCGGTATCCACCAATATCAATACATTCTTCTCTGCTTCAAATAAGGGGAATATCACTTTGTTGAATGTATCGGTTGCCTTTAAGGTTACCACTTCATAATCTTTCAGCGAATTGATATTTACTTCAGCTGCAGTGGTGTTTACGGCAATATTGTCTGTAGTGAGTGGTTCATTATCAATCATACCTTTTACTTCCACTGGTTTACTTTTGGTCATGGCAAATTCCTGGAAATAGCTTTTGGCATTCCCAAAGAACCTGAGTTTACTCTTTGCAAATTCCGATGCAATGAAGTCGGCTGCTTTATCAATACCCGGGGTAAAGGTCTTTCGGCCCTGCATATCATCTGCCGATAGTATTCTTTCAATACGGTCTACTTCAGCAGCATTGATGATCTTATCAATGTTTTGTGCAAAGCAGACAGCATTGCTTACGAGAGTGATTGTAATTAATAAACTCTTTCTCATGAAAACATTTTGGAAGGTTAAATTATTGCACTTTTTAAAGTCCTTCCGCCAACTGGCGGAGAGGATTTAGGAGGGACCTTACAAGCTCATCATCTCTTTAAACTTCACTGCCTGCCTGCGGCTCACTTCTATCTTCTCACCGCCATGCAGTTCCAGTAAAAGCCCGCCATTGAAATAGGGTTCTATCTTTTCTATCATGCGCAGGTTAACAATATGCTTGCGGTTGGCCCGGAAGAAAACTTTTTCATCCAATCTTTCTTCCAATGCATTCAGCGATTTTAAGATAAGCGGTTTGTACGTTCCAAAAAATACTTTGGCATAATTGCCCACGCTTTCAAACAGGCGTATCTCACCCAGCTTGACAAACCAGCAGCGTTCTCCGTCTTTCACAAATATCTGGTCTGCTTCGGTAAGGATACCCCGGTTAATACCTGCCATGGTTGCCGCCATCTCTTTTTCTTCGGCTAAATGCAACTTGTGTATGGCATCGGAAAGGCGCTTGGGCTCCACCGGCTTCATTAAATAATCCAGTGCATTTACTTCAAATGCTTTCAAAGCATATTCATCATAAGCGGTTGTAAATATCACATGTGGGGCGCTATCCAGTTCGGTCAGCATATCAAAGCCGGTTTTACCTGGCATCTGGATGTCTAAAAAAATAAGGTCGGGAGAAAGGCTCTCAATTTTTTCCAGTCCCTCGGCGGCATTGGCAGCCTCACCCACCACTTCAATTTCAGGAAATTCCAACAGCAATTTTTTTAACTCATTCCTTGCCAACCGTTCATCGTCAATTATTAAAACCTTCTGCATACTATTGAAAATTTGAGCCTGCTGTTAGGCAGGCAGGTTGAAAGTAGTTAATTTATATCGTTACAGGAAGTGAGACCTTTGACTCCACCATATTTGAATCTATATTCCTGATCTCAAAAACAGCCTTGCCCTGGTACATCAAATTTAATCTATCCTGGGTACTTTTTATTCCAAAACCATTGCCGTTAATATGGCCGTTGAGCTGCCCGGTGTTTTGAACCATTAATTCCAGACTATCATCCTTAAAGTTGGAGACAATACGTACCGTTCCGCCGTTCACTAATTTACTTATCCCGTGTTTAATGGAATTCTCTACCAGGGTCTGCAGCATCATGGGTGGCACCTGCTGGCTAAGTGTATCCTTGTCAACTTCCATTTCAATTTTTAATCTTTCCTCAAAACGCATCTGTTCAAGGGCCAGGTAATCTTTCACAATATCCAGTTCACTCTCCAGTGTTACTGTTTCCGATTTTTCGGCCTGCATACTGCTACGCAGGATATTACTTAATTCGGTGATAGCCCTTCTTGCCCTTGTGGGGTTTTCATCAACCAATGCCCGGATGCTGTTGAGGGAATTAAAAATAAAGTGAGGATTGATATGTGACTTAATGGTCTTTAACTCCAGTTCCTTTACGGTTGATTCCAGTTTAAGCCGGGCCAGTTCACTGTTCCTGTTCTTTTCTACATAATGGTAAACAATATAGATGAGCATCCATATTGCTGTTAACAGCAGGTTATAATAAATGCCTACCAGGTCGGCCCTGCTTTCATGTACCCATTCACCTTTTGTGTTCCTGTACCAGCTGGTGGTTCTTTTTATTTCGGCAACACCTTTTTTTATACTGCTGTCAATGATCTTTGTCTGGCCTTTGTAATAAGCAATGGTGGAAAGGCCATATTGCTCTTCCATCTTTTTAGCCTTCTCCAGTTTTTTGTTGAGTACGAATTTGTCGTAAGAATAACCGGAGCGGTATTCAATAAAATTATCGGCATAAAATAAACCGGTACCCGAAGCGCCTACCGCCAGGATAAACATCAGTACGATCTTATTGATTGAAAACCGGAGCCAGTTGGTTCTTTTGATGATGAGCCTGGCGATATGTGTTATTAATATACCTATGGCCAGGAAAATGAGCAGACTGATGATAAATTGCTGCTGGCCGCCTTGTTCTTTTATACGGTCAAAAACAACAAAGTTGAAATATAGTATAATTAAACCCCAAACACCCCACCCGGTTACCTGGCATAACCAATACCTGATATTTGTTTTACTCATGCTGCAAAATTACCACTCAATATAGTGATTTTAAACGCTGTTTTGATTAATGGTGAAATGTTGGGGTGGGAGGTTGGTATTGTCAGCATAAAATGACAAAACCACTACTTTTTCAACAGCTTGAAAGCATGGTTCCACTGGCCTTTAAGTATGCCCGGTATGCACCAGAGAATACACAATGGTTCTATGGCCCGGGCCGCCGTTACCATGCCCATATCGGCCGTTTCCCAGCCAAATGCCTTGAGTATAGATGTGACTGTTTTTTTTGCATTTTCATCATTGCCGCAGATGAACATAGTGGGTTGTATGCCTTTAAAGTCAGGTTTATACATATGAGCATTACCCACGCAACTGAAAGCTTTTACAACAAATGCTTCGGGTACCTGCCATTGTATTCGTTCCATCAGTGAATCATTATTACCTGTAAAAAAACTGAGCACTCCATTTTCTGGTGCAGTATTAGCAATAGGGTTGGTTGCATCTATTACTACTTTGCCTTTGAAATTATCAATACCGGCGATATCAATGACCTCTTTCGCAGCAAGGCCCGAGATGGCCAGAACAAGTATCTCGCCGAAGCCTGCTGTTTCTGAAAAACTGCCTGTTTGGGCGCCATTGTTCTCTGCTTTCCATTTCACCACTTCTTCTTTGTTTGTATCTCTTGTACCCAGCATTACTACATTTCCTTCTTTTAAAAAAGCTGAACCCAACACACGGCCAACAATGCCACTACCGAGGATACCTATTTTCATAAAAATTTTTTTAACGATTAATGATTAGTTTTACAAAACCGAAAGAAAATTGTTCATGGCCAATCCAAATTTATATAAAGAAACTGACTTTTTGAGCTCTGCAGAGCGGGAGTTTGAAAATACCATCAGGCCTTCGGTCATCAATGATTTCTCGGGGCAGGCCCAGATCATTGAGAATATTACCATTTTTATCAAGGCGGCAAAGATCAGGGGCGAGGCGCTGGACCATATCTTATTTCATGGCCCGCCGGGATTGGGGAAGACCACCTTATCAAGAATTGTAGCCAATGAATTGGGAGTTAGTATAAAAGAAACCAGTGGCCCGGTTATTGAAAAGCCAGGCGACCTTGCCGGATTGCTGACCAACCTGGAGCCCAACGATGTTCTTTTCATTGATGAGATACACCGTCTGAGTACAGTAGTGGAAGAATATTTATATGCAGCCATGGAAGACTACCGAATTGATATCATGATCGACACGGGGCCCAATGCAAGAAGTGTGCAACTCAACCTCAATCCATTTACTTTAATTGGCGCTACAACAAGAAGCGGATTACTTACTGCTCCATTGCTTTCCCGTTTTGGTATAAAATCAAGACTGGAATATTATGATACAGTTACTTTACAAAATATCATCCTTCGCTCTGCAAAAATATTGGGTACAAAGATCACCAGCGATGCTGCGGATGAAATATCACGTAGAAGCCGGGGTACACCACGTATTGCCAATGGGCTATTGCGCAGGGTGAGGGATTTTGCACAGGTGATTGGTAATGGGGTGATCGATCTTGGCATTACAGAACATTCTTTGAAAGCATTGAATGTAGATAAGCATGGACTGGATGAAATGGATAATCGGATCCTTCATACCATCATTGATAAATTTAAAGGAGGCCCGGTAGGTATTACAACTATTGCTACTGCAGTTGGCGAAGAAGTGGGTACACTGGAAGAAGTGTATGAACCTTTCCTGATACAGGAAGGTTTTTTGCAACGCACTTCCCGTGGAAGAGAAGCAACAGCAAAAGCCTATGAACACCTGGGTAAAAGATCAGCCGGTGGAAGACAGGGCAATTCATTATTTCCTGATACTAAATAATTATTGTGGCCGTTAAACTTCTGCATCGCCTTTTTGTCTGAAATGTTCAACCTTTTTTATGTATGAAACCAATATTTGCAGCTGCCTTATTCTGTATCCTGTTTTCTTCATGTAGTAAAGATAGTTCGACACTAACACCAATAACCCCGTCACCTCCGGCCACCATGTATTTTCCACCCATTGGTGATACCTGGGAAACGGTAACACCGCAATCTTTAGGATGGGATGCAACCAGATTGAATGAAGCCATTGATTATGCCGGAACAAAAAACACCTATGGGCTTATCATTTTATACAAGGGACGAATTGTGGCAGAGAGATACTGGAACGGTTGGACCATGAACACGGTATATTATATAGCATCTGCAGGCAAAAGTGTAACGGCTTTTCTTGCCGGCATTGCACAACAGGATGGACAACTGAACATCAACAATAAAACAAGCACTTATCTCGGCAATGGATGGACATCGGCACCATTAGCAAAAGAAAACCTGGTCACCGTACGTCACCAACTGACAATGACCACGGGCCTGGAATATAATGTGCCCGATGATGATTGTATAACTCCTTCGTGCCTTACTTATAAAGCAGATGCAGGTACTTTCTGGTATTATTATAATGCGCCTTACCGGTTGGTACAAGATGTGATCGCTAATGCAACAGCTACTAATTATAGTACTTATACCAAAACAAAACTGGCCGATAAGATCGGAATGAAAAATTATACCTGGTTTAATTATGTATTGTGGCTCAACAGCAGGGATATGGCCAGGTTCGGTTTACTAATTTTGAACAAAGGAATATGGAACGGTAATACGATCATGACCGACCAGGGTTATTTCAATGCCATGGTGAATACTTCGCAGAACTATAACCAGTCGTATGGATATCTCTGGTGGCTGAATGGCAAATCCTCTTTTATGGTGCCTACACTAACTACTGTTTTTCCAGGTATGCTGAACACTGCTGGTCCTTCGGATATGATCGCAGCTTTAGGGAAGGGAGATAAAAAGATATATGTTATTCCTTCAAAAGACCTTGTTGTGATAAGGAATGGAGATGATACCGGTGATGCAGTGCTTGGGCCCTCTTCATTCGATAATAACTTCTGGGCTAAACTAATGCTGGCCATAAAATAAAAAAGTCCCGCTATAGCGGGACTCAATCTATCTGAACAAGTTTTATTAATCTGCAACCACCAGCCTGAAACCATTTCCGTGGATATTTACGATCTCAATGGAAGAATCTTCTTTCAGGTATTTACGCAATTTGGCAATATACACATCCATGCTGCGGCCATTAAAATAAGTATCGCTGCCCCATATTTTTTTCAGGGCGATCTCACGGCTTAAAAGATCATTCTTGTATTCACTCAGCATTTTCAACAGTTCATTTTCTTTGGGCGAAAGTGTTTGCACTTTCCCGTTGATCGCCAGCTCCCTCAGCCTTGGGTTAAAATGATATTTGCCAAGATCATATTCAGCATTAACTTCTTCCCGGTGCATTTCTTCATTACGCTTGAGGATTGCTTTTATTTTATGTAGCAGCACTTCGCTGTCGAATGGTTTAGTAATATAGTCATCGGCGCCAAGTTTATAACCCTGGATGATGTCATCTTTCATGGTTTTAGCGCTCAGGAAAAATAAAGGCACATCCGGGTTAACATCCCGTATTTCTTCTGCCAGTGTAAAGCCGTCCATGTTGGGCATCATCACATCAAGCAGGCAGATATCAAATTTTTCACGCTGAAATGCAGCAAGCCCGAGTTTACCATCTCTTTCCAGTGTCACATTATAGTCATTCAACTCTAAGTAATTCTTCAGTACCATGCCAAGATTGGTATCATCTTCGCAAAGCAATATCTGGGGTTTTGTATTTTCCATTTTTGTTGGTTTATGAGCAAATAAAATTAAATCAAATTTGATTAAGCCAATATTGTGCCTAATATTTTGTTAAAGGTAAATTTAAGTCATTTGTTATTAAGTCATTGGTCATTTTACTCCAGATTGCTTACCAATGCTTTTAATATAACCATTCAGCAATAAATGACATTCCTTTAGTTTGTTTAGTAAAATATTGTATTCCTCTTCTGTAATTAATTTACGATTAAAAGCTTTTTGGTTGGCAGTTTTGGTTTCAAAGAGCGAACCTCTTGCATACCAGCAAAAGTTTTTATTCTCTTTGTAATGGAATCTTCCATATCCTTCAGAAATATTTAGCGCTATTGAATCTGCTGCTCTCAAATATTGATCCCCTAAACTTTTTTTATTAAAAGGATCCCATTTAACAGCAATATTAAAGACCAACTCAGCAATTTCCATAGCAAGCTGGTAGACTTTTAATTCTTCAAGCAAGATCATACATGCTGTTTATAAGATCAAAATAATATCAAATCTGTAAAACTCCAACAATAACTTAATGACTAATGACTATTGACTTCTCAAGTATTTTTTATCAGTGAGTGTTTTCAAAAATGCAATGATGTCTTTCTTATCCTGTGCCGTTAAACGGAGTGGTGTTTTAAATGCATCATCCCTGTTTACAGAATTCTCTACAAACCAGTCGGGGCTGTTATAATAATTGAGTACTTCTTCCAGGGTTTTGAACATACCATTATGCATGTAAGGTGCTGTTACGGCAACATTACGTAAACCAGGTGTTTTGAATTTACCTTTGTCGCTCTCTTTTTTGGTGATGTTATACAAGCCGGCATCATTCAGTTTTCCTTCATCATACAACCCGATATTCTTAAATTCATCGGTGGTAAAATCTTCCATACGGTGGCAATCAAAACATTTTGCTTTATCGCCCACAAATAATTGCCTTCCTCTTTCCTCCTGTGCCGTTAGTTTTCCCAGGTTGTTGCTCCAGTTGTCGAATTTGCTGTCAACCGTTTCCAGTGTTTCTTCAAAAGCGGCAAAAGCAGCAGCCAGGTTTTTGGCATCCGGTTTTTGCCGGAATATCTTTTGAAACAGCATTTTGTATTGGGGAGATGTATTCAGCCGGTTTACCGCTTCTTCAATGGAGAGCCCCATTTCATCAGGATTCTGTATGGGCATTAATGATTGTTCTTCCAGTGATGCAGCCCTGCCATCCCAGAAAAAATAAGGGCGGTTCTTCATGTTCAATACCGAAGGGGTGTTTCTTTTTGTAAGCTTGCCGCCAATGCCCATGCTGAAAGCAGAAGTGTCAGCAAAGGCAAATTCCGGTTTATGGCAACTGGCACAGCTAACAGAGGAATCTTTGGAAAGTATTTTTTCGGAAAATAGTTTTTTACCGAGGGCGGCTTTGGTTCTGATCTCCATGTTTTCTTTTTCAAAAAAAGAGCTGGTAATTACTATAGTGATAACTAATGCAAGAAAAGGAAGTGCTGTTGTTCTCATCACAGCAAATTTACACGTTGCAATCGAAAAAATCTTCATAAACAATTAAACAACTGGTTGTACCTTTCCCTTAAAATAATTACCATGGCAAATAAGGAAACGTTTGTAGAGGCCATTAAGACAGGCTATACATTTAAAGGCGAATCAGTAAAGATTGGTGCGGCTGTATTGGACGGTGAATTAGTACCAGAGGCAAGTATCTTCTTACCGCTCAAGACTATGAACCGCCATGGTTTGATTGCCGGTGCAACCGGTACAGGTAAAACAAAAACCCTGCAGGTCATCAGCGAGTTTTTAAGCGATAACAGTGTGCCGGTGCTTGTAATGGATATAAAAGGAGACTTAAGTGGCATTGCTGCCATGGGAGCAGAGAATGACAAGATTAAGGATCGTTACCAGAAACTGGGGATGGAATATAAACCGGCTTTGTTTCCGGCCGAACTGATGACGCTGACGGGGCAAAAAGGAGTTCACCTGCGTGCAACAGTGAGCGAATTTGGTCCTGTGCTGTTGAGTAAGATCCTTGAATTAAATGATACGCAGGGCGGGGTAGTAGCATTGATCTTTAAATATTGCGATGATAACCAGTTGCCGCTGCTCGATCTGAAAGATTTTATCAAAGTGCTTCAATACATCGGGGATGAGGGTAAGGCAGAAATTGAAAAGACCTATGGAAAGATCTCCACTTCCTCTACCGGAACCATACTTCGTAAAGTGATTGAACTGCAGCAACAGGGCGCCGATATTTTCTTTGGTGAAAAAAGTTTTGAAGTGGATGACCTGATGCGTATTGCCGATGATGGAAGAGGCATGATCAGCGTATTGCGGGTAACGGACCTGCAGGACAAACCAAAATTATTTTCCACGTTCATGTTACAGATGCTGGCAGAATTATATGCCAGTTGCCCCGAAGAAGGGGACATGGATAAACCAAAACTGGTTATGTTCATTGATGAAGCACACCTGATATTCAATGAAGCAAGTTCGGCGTTACTGCAGCAGATTGAAACTATCATTAAACTCATCCGTTCAAAAGGGATTGGTATTTTCTTCTGCACACAAAATCCCATGGACGTGCCGGCAAGCGTGCTGGCGCAACTTGGATTGAAAGTGCAGCATGCTTTACGTGCATTTACCGCAGCCGACAGAAAAGTGATCAAACAGACGTCGGAGAACTACCCCGAAACAGAATATTATAAAACTGAAGATCTTATCACGCAATTGGGAATCGGTGAAGCATTGGTAACCATGTTGAATGAAAAAGGAATTCCCACGCCGCTTGCACATACCATGCTTTGCGCCCCCCGCAGCCGCATGGATGTGTTGACGGATGCAGAGATTGATTCAATAACAGGAAGGTCAAAATTGGTTACCAAGTATAATAAAGCGATTGACAGCGAAAGCGCTTACGAGATATTAACAGCCAAATTACAGGAAGCTGCAGAGAAGACCGGCGAAGAAACAACCAAGTCGAAGAAAACGGAGAAAGAAGAGCCTTCCACCCTAGAGAAAGTTGCCAACAATACCATTGTAAAAAGCATGGCCCGTACGGCAGGCAATACCATTGTAAGGTCACTTCTCGGCGCCTTAGGGCTGGGAGGAAGAAGCAGGAGTAAGAAGAGCAGTGGTTGGTTTTAATGGTTGCCCGTTTTAAAACACCCTGGAAGGGTGAAAAAGTATTATTGCAAGCTTCTTAACGTGGCCGATACATAATCCCCTCATTCCGGACTTTATGTCAATAAATCAAGGAACATTAACCTTATGGTAAGCTAGTTATTTTGGGTAAGGACGTTAATTGAAAAAATAGCATAAATGATTGATTTTAAATGCCGTAAATGATAAATAAGGCCAGGCTTCTTGTAATTTTTACACATCCTTTCTTTATAGTTCTTTCGAAAATACTTCATAAAAATGTTGCATAATCATAAAAACACTGTTATCTTCGTTTCGGTTTTTCATAGGATATTGGATTTTAAAGCGGGACTAGATTTCTATCTTGGTCCCTTTTTTATTTTATAGACCTCCCGGTTTTCAAATAGCTGTTATATAACCCTCCTTATCCGCCTGTATTTTTCGTTCAGCCTGCAGGTAGTTCATTACTTTCCAAACCTTTTCTTTTTTTATTCCCCTTAAACTGACCAACACATTATTTACCTGGATGGGATGGCCGGTGGTCAACTCCAGGATCTGGTCGGCAATGGCTGTAAACTCCTCGGTGGAAATATGCAGGGCCTTTTCATTAATACAATTATCGCAGATGCCACAGGCATTTATTTTCGCAGCAGTAAAATAAAGGGCTATATGCTGGCTGCGGCAACCGAGGGTCTTATGTACATATTCAACCATCGCTGCTACACGCTGCTCAAAAGACTGCCTGCGTTTCAGGTAATCAATTGTATTAATAGCATAGCTATCGGTATACATACGGTTTTGCAGTAAGGTTACCTGAGGCTTGTCTTTTTGCGGAACATAACTGATCACACCGAGATCGTTTAGTTTCTTCAGGTCTTTCTTTAATTGTTCTTTATCTGCTTGTAAGAATTTTGCCAGCTGACTCTCATAAACAGTTGCAGGAAAATCAAAAACCCCCTCGTAAGACCTTAATAAGCCTTTCAGAATAGGTTCCTGGTCAGGGTATTGTTTTTCGAAGTCATTAAGCTCATCCCTGCTGCTGGTGAAAACAACCGTAGATGGCTTAAAAAAGACTTCATTAAAACTCAGCACGGCTTCCTGTTCTAAAGTTTTAATAGCATAAGTGGCAGTAAGAATGTTTATCTTAAAAGCATTTGAAAAGGAGGCAATGTCAAGATCAAAACTCATTCCATCGCCTGCACCTGCAGGTATCTGCAGGTGGTTCATCAAAGCGATATAAACTTTTTTGATCTCTTCTTCTTTGGGGAAACGCAAGTCTGCCTGTTGCTGCAGTGATTCTATCTCTTTATAGTTATACAATAAAACGGCATACGCCCTTTTTCTATCCCTTCCTGCCCTTCCGGCTTCCTGGTAATAATTCTCCAGGCAGTCGGGCACATCATAATGTGCCACCACTCTTACATCTGGTTTATCTATACCCATGCCAAACGCATTGGTACAAACAATAACCCTTGTTTTATTATTGATCCAGTCTTCTTGTTTTTTATTTCTTTCTTCATTGTTTAACCCGGCATGGTAATAATCAGCATTGATCTTATTCATCTGTAACAGCTCTGCTATCTCCTTTGTATGTTTCCGGCTTTTACAATACACTATAGCAGTGCCGGGAACATTCTTCAATATCTCCAGTAATTTATTTTGTTTGGAAGCTACATTGAAAACAGAATAAGACAGGTTGGGGCGCTCAAATGATTGCTGAAATCTTTTCCAGGCATACTGAAAAACTCCCCCCTCAGGGGACTGGGGGTTTAATTTATCACAAATATCATCCTGCACAACCTTTGTAGCCGAGGCAGTGAGCGCCAGAACGGGAACATCTGGTAAATGCTCTCTCAAGGCGGGTATCCGCATATAAGGCGGTCTGAAATCATATCCCCATTGCGAAATGCAATGAGCTTCATCAACTGCTATCAAATTAATATGCAAAGCAGGCAGGTACTCTAAAAATAAATTTGTCTCTAATCGCTCAGGAGATACATACAGGAACTTATAGTTGCCATAAGCAGCATTCTGCAATGTTTTTTTTATTTCCGGGAAACTCATGCCGGAGTAAACAGCCAGGGAAGGTATTCCTTTTTGTTTTAAGCTTTCTACCTGGTCTTTCATTAAAGCGATAAGCGGACTAATCACTAAACACAATCCTTCCTTTGCCAGTGCTGGCACCTGGAAACAAACTGATTTACCCCCGCCTGTAGGGAGTAATGCTAAAGTATCTTTCCCTTCCAATACAGCATTAATGATATCTTCCTGTAAAGGCCTGAACTCATCATAGCCCCAATAAGTTTTTAAAATTTCATGAATAGTCACCGGATAAATTGTGGCTTGAAATTAAACCACTTTCCTGTAATTGAGCCTGATGGAATTTATGGCCAATACCACATCACTAAATCCCATGGCCAGTGCGGCAATACCAGGTTGCAGTAAACCAACGGCTGCAACGGGAATAGCAACTATATTATAAATAAAGGCCCAGAAAAGGTTTCCTTTTATAGTGTTGAAGGTATGTTTTCCTAGTCCCAGGGCCAATGGCAAATGTTGAATTCCTTTGTTCATTAATACAACCTGTGCGGTTTGTACGGCTAACTGTGTTGCTTCACTCATGGATATTCCAATGGTTGCTTTGGCCAGCGCCGGTGCATCATTGATACCATCGCCTACCATGGCAACCGGAGATTCGTTGTTCAATGATTCAATGATCTGCAGCTTTTCTTCCGGCGTTTTTTCTGCATATACTTTATCGATTCCTAAGGTAGTTGCAATTGCTTTTGTTCTTTGTAAACTGTCACCACTTAGCAAAATGGTTTGTATATTCCTGCTGTGCAGGTAACTGATAACCTCTTTTGCTTCGGGCCTGATCTCATCTTCCATATCAAACCAGCCAACAAGTTTTTCATTTTGTAATAAGTAGGCAGTGTGTGTTGTATCATAAGTTTGCGATGCTGCAATTTTATATGAACCCAATTGCCAGGTATTGCCTGATGTATCCTCGGCTTTCATACCCAGGCCTTTTATCTCTTCAATTTTTTTCCATTGAAGGGTATCATTGGTTTTCCAGTCTTCGTTTATTGCTTTTGCTACCGGGTGGTTGGAATATTTTTCCAACGAAAAAATAACTTGCTTGAATGCAGGTTCAGTTAGCAGAGGCGACTTAAATCCTGTAACTTTTAAATTCCCTTTGGTTAGTGTACCTGTTTTGTCAAAAACAACCGTCCTGATATTTTTAAACAATTCCAGGCTTTTTGCATTACGGAATAAAATACCATTTTTAGCAGCCCTGCCCAGTCCTACAGCAATAGCAGCAGGTGTAGCCAGCCCCATAGCACAGGGGCAGCTGATAACGAGAACCGCAATACTCCTCATTAAGGAATTAGTGCCATTCACGTCAAAAACAAAATAATTAAGCAGGAAACTTAGAGTTGAAATACCAATTACCACCGGAACAAATACGGCACTGATCTTATCGGCCAATTGCTGAACAGGAGGCTTTTCGCCCTGCGCCTGTTTTACTAAGGAAAGAATATTGCTGAGTACAGTGTCCTTACCAACCGCAGTTACCTGTGCCTTTACTGTTCCATCTGTTATAATACTTCCGCCAATGAGGCTGTCTTTTTTTTCTTTGTGTACGGGTTTGCTTTCACCGGTAAGCAATGCCTCATTCACATGCACATCGCCCCATAAAATTTTACAATCCACCGGTACCTGTTCGCCTGATTTTATCAGCACCAGGTCACCTACATGCAACTTTGTATTTTCTACAGGGAAGATCAGCTCCTGGTATTTGTCATCAAAAGCTATCATGTTGGCCATTACTTTTTGTTGTCCGGCCAGTTTGTTCAATTCTTTTTGTGTAATGCTTACTGAACGGTGTTCGATCCACTCACCTAAAAAAACAAGTGTGATGATGGTTGCGGTTGTTTCATAAAAAATATAATCCATTCCAAGGTTACCAATTGTGCCAATCAGGCTGTACACAAATGCCGCCAGTGCGCCTATGGCAATCAGCACATTCATATTAGGTATTCCCCTTCGCAGGCTTTTAGCTGCACTGATACCAAAATAACCCATACCCACTATGAATACAGGGATGCAAATTACCAGCTGTATCCACGGGTTCATTAAAAAATGAATATGCCATGGCAGCATGTGCAGCATCAATACGAGGGTAAAGGGAAGGCAGAAGAGGAAACGCTGAAGATGATTGGAGAATAAATGCTGAATGTTAAATGTTGAATGTTGAATTGGTGTAGCGATCGTTTCCGACACAATCTTATATCCCAAACCGGCAATACCTTTCGATAATTCTTCTTTCGATTTATGGCCATCGGTTTCAAAACTCACATCACCGCCAATAAAATTTACGTTCACCTCTTTTTGCCCTTCTTTCTGCAGGTAACGGGTAATGGTTAGTGCACAATTGGTGCAATCCATGCCTTCAACCTTCCATTCAACTTTTTCCATAACACAAAATTATTTCGTGAAATTGTTGCCTGGTTACTAATGAAGGAAAATATCTTTGCAACATGGAGGTAAATTTTACACTTGAACAAATACAGAATGCAGCTATAAAACTGCTATCAGCTGCCAGCGGCCATAAAGTGATTGCCCTGCACGGAGATATGGGTGCAGGCAAAACCACACTTATACATGCATTATGCGAAGCCATGGGTGTAAAAGATGTTGTTACCAGCCCCACTTTTTCAATCATCAACCAATATAAAACAGTAAAAGGTGAAACGGTTTATCATATGGATCTTTACCGTATAAAGGATGACCAAGAAGCCACTAATGCGGGGGTTGAAGATTGCCTCTATTCGGGAGATATATGCCTGGTGGAGTGGCCGGAGAAAGCGCCGGGTATTTTTCCAGAAGATACTTTGCACATTACCATAAGTTCTGTGGATGATTATACCAGAAAGCTGAAAATTAATTTGTAATTTGTAGTCTTTCAAAATACGTTTATGGCTTCATCAAAACCATTTGTATCCTCTGCATTTTCATACGAAACACTGGAAGAGACACTGGACATAAAACCCAAAAGTGCCGAACTGTTCATAGGTATCCCCAAAGAAAATTCATTCAGCGAAAACCGCATTGCCCTTACACCCGAAGCCGTGGGAGTGTTGGTGGCAAATGGCCACCGGGTGGTTGTAGAAACCAGGGCCGGTATTGGGTCGAGTTATACCGATAAAGATTATAGCGAAGCCGGGGCTAAGATTGCATATGACAAAAAAGAAGTTTATGAAAGTGATATACTGGTAAAAAGTGCGCCGGTAAGTGAGAGTGAATGTGAATTGCTGAAATATAACCAGTACATTATTTCACCTATCCATTTGGCTGTTATGAAGAGTGATATACTGCAGAAGATGATGGATAAGAAAATCACTGCCCTTAGTTTTGAGAACCTCAAGGATGAGACAGGCCATAACCCTATTGTACGCAGCATGAGTGAGATCGCCGGAAGTGCCGTGATGCTCATTGCAGGGCAATATTTAAGTAATGCCAATAATGGTAAAGGTGTTTTGGTAGGAGGTATCAGTGGTATCCCACCAACAAAAGTTATCATTATAGGCGCAGGCATTGTTGGAGAGTATGCTGCAAGAACCGCTTTGGCAATGGGTGCCAGCGTGAAAGTATTTGATAATGATATTTACCGCCTGAAACGGCTACAAAATAATATTGGCGTACGCATGTGGACGAGTGTACTTGAACCCAAGATATTATCCAAGCAACTAAAGACCTGTGATGTGGCCGTGGGTGCATTGAGCAGCAATGCAGGCCGTACGCCGGTGGTGGTTACAGAAGAAATGGTAAGTAATATGCGGCCGGGTACTGTTATCGTGGATGTGAGTATTGACCGTGGCGGTTGTTTTGAAACCAGCGAAGTAACCACACATGAAAGGCCGGTTTTTAAAAAATATGATGTGATACATTATGGTGTACCTAATATACCCAGTGGTTTTGCCCGGACTGCTTCGCAGGCGATAAGTAATGTGCTGATGCCTTTGTTGCTGGAAACAGCAGCCGAAGGCGGGGTTGATAAACTCATCTGGTATAAAATAAATATCCGCAGCGGCATTTACTTGTTTAAAGGAAGCCTTACCAATTTTTATTTAAGTGAAAGATTCGATTTGAAATTTACCGACCTGAATTTGCTGATAGCTAGTAAGAGATGATAAGCGTTATGATGATTTATACTTTCCAATCTCAATCACCTCTTCGCAAAAATCATACTCCTGTTTAACATTGCTGCTTACAATGACCAGCCTGCCCTTCGTGTGATTGCTGATGAGCGAATGGTACAAAGTAATACCAGCTTCATCGAGGTTCGTTGTGGGCTCATCTAATAAAAGTACCGGGGTATTACTAAAAAAAGCCTGCGCCAGTTTTAAACGCTGCTTCATACCGCTGCTGAAATAACGTATCTGTTTATTGGCTGCATCGCCTAATCCAACAGTTTTCAAAATATCGGCGATAGGTATAAGGAGCGGTTTGAATTTTGAATGAAATTCCAATATTTCAGCTGCGGTCATTTCTTCAATCAATTCTAAATAAGGGGCCGCAATAGAAACTGAAGTATAATGTTGCTCATTTCTTATCGGCGATTGACCGTCTTTATATTCAATAGTTCCTTCATTCTGCTGAACAGAACCAGCAATAACCTGCAGTAAAGTTGATTTGCCCGATCCATTAGGTCCGGTGATCGCATAAGTCTTGCCTGGTAAGAATTCATAGCTACAGCGGCGGAATATCCACTCCCGGTTGAAGCGTTTGCCGGTATTGTCAAGCCTCACCCCAACCCCTCTCAAAAGAAGAGGGAACTCGACCTGGGATTTCAATGTTTCGTGATTCATAAACTATTCTGGAGTGAAATAGATATTTAAAAAATGCGACATGATCTTTGCATTGATCTTCTCCATTTCTCTCTCCCTTTGGGGAGAGGATAGGAGTGGGGCTCTATTCGTCGTCTGTACTACCTTTTATAAAACGTTTGATAAT
>CAYTQB010000041.1:0-6652 GCA_964439615.1 uncultured Ferruginibacter sp.
TCAACGTGTTTATCATTGATCTTCACACCCTGTAAGCGGTAAACTTCCTGTATCTCGTTAACCACGTATTCCTGTACCGCATAAGGCCCTTTAATAGCCAGGATATCAATTGGTGCTGTTTGGCCATCGCTGAGTGCAGCTCCGGCTTTTACAAAGTCACCATCCTGAACAAGGATCTGGCGGCTCAATGGAACCAGGTATTTCTTCACCACGCCATCTTTAGCTTCTACGATGATCTCCCTGTTACCACGCTTGATAGCTCCGAATGTAACCACACCGTCAATCTCACAAACCACAGCAGGGTTGCTTGGGTTCCTTGCTTCAAACAATTCTGTTACACGTGGCAGACCACCGGTAATATCTTTCAGTTTGCTCAATACCCTTGGAATTTTTACCAACACCTGGCCGCTCTTAACATCATCCCCTTCTTCCACAACAATATGTGAACCTACAGGCAGGTTGTATGTTTTCTTTTCTTTTCCTGCAACAATAATGGTAGGTAGTTTGGTCTTATCTTTTGTTTCAATAACCACTTTTTCACGGTGACCGGTTTGTTCATCTGCCTCATCACGATAGGTAACACCTTCGATCAGACTTTCAAAATGAATAGTACCGTTTACTTCGGCAACTATTACGTTGTTAAATGGATCCCATGTACAGATAATATCACCTTTGCTTACTTTCTGTCCGTCCTTCACATTCAGCATAGCTCCATAAGGAATGTGCATGCTGTTGAGTAAACGGTCAGATTTTACATCTATATTCCTGATCTCACCGGTACGACCGATAACCACGTGTGCTTTTTTACCATCGTTATTTTCAGTTGATACCGTACGCAAACCGTCAAACTGTAATGTTCCGTCGAACTTGGCAGGCAATGAAGATTCTACCGAAGCAGAACCTGCCACACCACCCACGTGGAAAGTACGTAAGGTCAACTGTGTACCCGGTTCACCAATAGATTGTGCGGCAATAATCCCTACTGCATCTCCCCGTTGTGCCAGCATTCCTGATGCCAGGTTCTTACCATAGCATCTAACACAAACACCACGCTTGCTTTCGCAGGTAAGTACCGAACGTATTTCAACGGTTTCAATACCGGCTTCTTCAATGATCTTTGACATCTCTGCACTTATCTCTTCACCTGCATTGATCAATAACTCTTCGGTAAGCGGGTGGAAAATATCATGCAATGATGTTCGTCCCTCAATCCTGTCGCTCAATGGTTCAATAATATCTTCATTATCTTTTAATGCTGATGTTGCAATACCACGTAAGGTTCCGCAATCCTCTTCATTAATTACCACATCCTGGCTAACGTCAACCAAACGACGGGTGAGGTAACCTGCATCCGCTGTTTTAAGGGCGGTATCGGCCAAACCTTTACGGGCACCGTGTGTTGAGATAAAGTATTCCAATACACTTAAGCCATCTTTGAAGTTTGCCAGGATCGGGTTCTCGATGATCTCACTTCCAGATGAACCTGATTTACGTGGCTTGGCCATCAATCCTCTTAAACCGGCAAGCTGCTTGATCTGCTGCTTGCTACCACGGGCACCACTATCAAGCATCATATAAACAGAATTGAAACCCTGCTTATTGGTAGCCAGTTCATGGATCAATGTTTCTGTTACTTTAGTATCCACACGGCTCCAGATATCAATGATCTGGTTATAGCGCTCGTTGTTGGTGATGAGACCCATGTTGTAGTTCTCCCACACTTCATCTACTTCAGCCTGTGCATTCTCAATCAGTGTTTGCTTTATTTCCGGAATGATCAGGTCATTGATGTTAAATGATAATCCACCACGGAATGCCATGCGATATCCCAATGTTTTAATATCATCCAGGAATTTTGCAGTAATAGGAACACTGGTCCATTTAATAATATCGCCGATAATTTCACGCAATGCTTTTTTGGTTAAAAGTGCATTGATGAATCCCACGCCCTTTGGAACATGTTGGTTGAATATAACACGGCCAACAGTTGTATCTATCAGTTTTTGGGTCAACGTACCATCTGCACTGCGTACATCAGTCTTCACTTTTATATTGGCATGAAGATCGATCATCTTCTCATTAAAAGCGATGATCACTTCTTCAGCGGAATAAAAAGCTTTTCCTTCGCCCTTTACTTTTTCTTCAGCAGTTGATTTTTTACCCTTGGTGATATAGTACAATCCAAGTACCATGTCCTGCGAAGGCAGGGTGATTGGTGTACCATTCTGAGGGTTTAAAATGTTGTGAGAAGAAAGCATCAGTAACTGTGCTTCCAAAACAGCAGCACTGCTCAAAGGCACGTGTACCGCCATCTGGTCACCGTCAAAGTCGGCGTTGAAAGCCGTTGTTACCAATGGGTGCAGTTGTATTGCCTTACCCTCAATCAATTTTGGCTGGAAAGCCTGGATAGAAAGACGGTGAAGTGTTGGGGCCCTGTTCAACAGAACCGGGTGTCCTTTCAATATATTTTCAAGAATGTCCCAGATGATGGCTTCTTTCTTATCAACCAGCTTACGGGCACTCTTTACAGTTTTTACAATACCTCTTTCAATGAGCTTACGGATGATGAATGGTTTGAACAATTCAGCAGCCATATCTTTCGGCAGACCACACTCATGCATTTTCAACTCAGGACCTACCACGATAACCGAACGACCAGAGTAGTCAACACGTTTACCCAACAGGTTCTGACGGAAACGTCCCTGTTTACCTTTCAATACATCGCTTAATGATTTCAATGCACGGCCACCTTCTGCTTTTACGGCATTTGATTTACGGCTGTTATCAAATAAGCTATCAATCGCTTCCTGTAACATCCTTTTTTCATTACGAAGGATAACTTCAGGCGCCTTAATTTCCAATAACCTCTTTAAACGGTTGTTACGGATAATAACACGGCGATACAGGTCATTCAGATCAGATGAAGCGAAACGGCCGCCATCCAAAGGAACAAGCGGACGCAGTTCCGGTGGAATAACAGGAATGTATTGCATTACCATCCACTCAGGACGGTTATTGATCCTTGTATTTGCATCACGGAAGCTTTCAACCACACTCAAACGCTTTAATGCATCAGCCTTACGTTGCTGAGATGTTTCGTTTGCAGCAGCATTACGCAGGTCGAAGCTTAATTGATCCAGGTTGATACGCTGTAACATATCATGTACTGCTTCTGCACCCATTTTGGCGATGAACTTGTTTGGATCTTCGTCAGGCAGGTGTTGGTTGTCTTTAGGCAGTGTGTCTAATATGTCGAGATATTCTTCTTCTGTTAACAGGTCTCCATAGTTCTGGCCTTTATCGGCACGGATACCTGATTGTATCACCACGAAACGTTCGTAATAAACAATGCTCTCTAATTTCTTAGAGCTCATTCCTAATAAATAACCGATCTTATTCGGCAATGATTTGAAGTACCAGATGTGAACAACAGGCACAACCAGTTTGATGTGGCCCATCCTTTCACGACGAACTTTCTTTTCTGTTACTTCCACACCGCAACGGTCGCACACTATACCCTTATAACGGATACGTTTATATTTTCCGCAGGCACACTCATAATCTTTTACAGGCCCGAATATCCTTTCGCAGAACAAACCATCACGTTCAGGTTTGTAAGTACGATAGTTAATGGTTTCGGGCTTTAAAACTTCACCGTAGCTTTTTTCCAAAATGCTGTCCGGCGAAGCCAAACCAATTGTTATTTGAGAAAATGTTGGCCTTGGGCGGTTTTCTTTTTTGAATGCCATATTTGTAGTAGATAAATTTTAATTAATAACTTTTACTAAGTCAAAATTCAAAAGTAAAAATTCAGAAAATGCTCCATTTTAACTTTTGAATTTTGATTTTTGACTTCTTAGTCAAACTTCAAATCCAATCCCAATCCCCTCAATTCGTGAACCAATACATTGAATGATTCAGGAATACCGGCTCTTGGAATATTGTCACCCTTCACAATGGCTTCGTATGTCTTCGCCCTTCCGATGATATCATCAGATTTAAGTGTCAACAACTCCTGCAAAATGTTTGATGCACCATAAGCTTCCAGTGCCCATACTTCCATCTCACCAAACCTTTGACCACCAAACTGGGCTTTACCACCAAGCGGCTGTTGGGTAATAAGACTGTATGGCCCGATAGAACGGGCATGCATTTTATCATCCACCATGTGGTGAAGCTTAATGATGTAGATGATACCAACAGTTGCTTTCTGATCGAAGCGTTCGCCGGTTTCACCATCATATAAATATGTGTGTCCAAACTTCGGTAATCCTGCTTTAGTGATGTTCTCGTCAATCTCTGAAACACTTGCTCCGTCGAAGATCGGCGTTGCAAAACGCACATTCAGTTTTTCACCAGCCCATCCAAGAACTGTTTCATATATCTGTCCCAGGTTCATACGGCTTGGTACACCGAGTGGGTTCAGAACAATATCAACAGGAGTTCCGTCTTCAAGGAAAGGCATATCTTCCTGGCGAACGATCTTGGCAACGATTCCTTTGTTACCGTGACGCCCGGCCATCTTATCCCCCACCTTCAGCTTACGCTTAACAGCCATATACACTTTTGCAAGTTTCAATACACCTGCTGGTAATTCATCACCAATGCTGATGTTGAATTTCTCCCTCTTATATCTTCCTAATTCTTCGTTGAACTTAATATTGAAGTTGTGCAACAGGATATTGATCAATTCGTCCGTCTTGGCTTCACCACACCAACCCAATGGGTTTACGTTCTGGTAATCAATGTTGGCAAGGTTCTTTGAATTGAATTTTGCTCCTTTACCGATCAACACTTCTCCGAAGTTATTACTTACGCCTGCACTTGTCTTATCCTTCAGCAGGGTTTGCAGTTTATTGACCAGTAACTCCATCAGGTCTGCTTCATTCTTCTCATGCGTCTTCTCTATTTTGTCAAGTTGTGCCTTCTCTCTTACTTTAGCGTTCTTATCTTTCTTTGCCCTCTGGAATAATTTCTTATCAATGATAACACCTTCTGTTCCACTTGGTGCTTTCAATGAAGCATCTTTCGCATCACCGGCTTTATCACCAAAAATGGCACGTAACAACTTCTCTTCAGGAGTTGGATCGCTTTCACCTTTTGGAGTTATTTTACCAATGATGATATCACCTTCCTTAACATGTGCACCAATACGGATTATACCGTTCTGATCAAGGTCTTTGGTTGCTTCCTCACTTACGTTTGGAATATCTGGTGTCAATTCTTCTTCACCCAGTTTGGTATCACGTACTTCGATTTCAAATTCAGAAATATGAATAGAAGTGAACAGATCTTCTTTTACCACTTTCTCACTGATAACGATCGCATCCTCGAAGTTGTAACCCTTCCATGGCATGAAGGCCACTTTCATGTTACGACCCAAAGCGATCTCACCACCCTTGGTTGCATAACCTTCGGTCAGGAAATCTCCTTCCGTAACTTTTTGTCCTTTTGTAACAGCCGGACGCAGGTTGATACATGTTTCCTGGTTAGTACGAACGAACTTAGTTAACCGGTAAACAACCAGGTCTTCGTCGAAGCTTACCAGTTGTTGTGTTTCATTCCTTTTATAGCGAACATGAATTTCATTGGCATCTACAAATTCAACAACTCCATCACCATCTGCATGTATTTGAATCCTTGCATCACGGGCTGCCTTTGCTTCCAAACCTGTACCAACAATAGGCACTTCTGGTTTGATCAATGGAACAGCCTGGCGTTGCATGTTTGATCCCATGAGTGCACGGTTGGCATCATCATGTTCAAGGAACGGAATTAATGAAGCACTCAAACCAACGATCTGGTTTGGTGCCACATCCATGTATTCCACTTCTGTTTTATCAAGAATAGGAAAATCACCGGTCTGGCGACTCTTGATCCTGTCATCAACAAAGTTTCCTTTCGCATCCATTTCAATATTTGCCTGGGCAATCTTTGCGGTATCTTCCTCTTCTGCACTCAGGAAAGTGATCTTCTTCATATCTGCCTTTCCGTCTGTTACTTTATGATAAGGCGTTTCAATAAAGCCCATATCATTAATCTTTGCATGAACGCAAAGCGTAGATATCAAACCGATATTTGGTCCTTCAGGAGTTTCAATTGTACAAAGACGGCCATAGTGAGAGTAGTGAACGTCACGAACCTCAAAACCTGCTCTCTCACGACTCAAACCGCCGGGCCCGAGCGCCGAGATACGACGTTTGTGTGTTATCTCACTTAAAGGATTGGTTTGATCTAAGAACTGTGATAACTGCGATGTACCAAAGAATGAATTGATAACAGAAGACAAAGTCCTAGCATTAATAAGATCAACCGGAGTAAATACCTCGTTATCACGAACATTCATCCTTTCCCGGATAGTACGAGCCATACGGGCCAAACCAACACCAAACTGAGCATACAATTGTTCACCCACAGTACGTACACGACGGTTGCTCAGGTGATCAATATCATCTACCTCACTCTTGCCATTGGTTAATAACACCAATGTTTTAATGATGGCAATGATATCATCTTTAGTCAGTACTTTTTTAGTGATCGGGAAGTTAAGTCCAAGACGACGGTTAATTTTATAACGACCAACTTCGCCAAGATCATAACGCTTATCACTGAAGAACAATTTATCAATGATACCACGGGCTGTTTCATCATC
>CAYTQB010000041.1:6752-10758 GCA_964439615.1 uncultured Ferruginibacter sp.
TCAGCCTTAACTTCATCGGCCATACCAAACAATTCAAGTATGTCTTTATCAGTTTCAAAACCGATAGAACGTAACAAAGTAGTAACCGGGAATTTTTTCTTACGGTCGATATAGGCAAACATCACGTTATTGATGTCTGTTGCAAACTCCATCCAGGCTCCTTTAAAAGGAATAACCCTTGCAGAATAAATTTTTGTACCATTAGGGTGAACTGACTGGCCAAAGAATACACCTGGTGAACGGTGCAACTGGCTAACCACAACCCTTTCTGCACCATTGATAACAAATGTACCACGTGGTGTCATGTACGGAATATTACCTAAGAACACATCCTGAACGATTGTCTGGAAGTCAACGTGTTCCTCATCATTACAACTTAAACGCAATTTTGCTTTTAAGGGAACGGCATAAGTAAGGCCTCTTTCAATACACTCTTCAATAGTGTATCTTGGAGGATCTACGAAATAATCCAGGAATTCCAGTACGAAAATGTTACGTGTATCGGTAATAGGAAAATTTTCCTTGAACACACGGAACAATCCCTCCACATTACGTTTGTCGGGAGTAGTTTGTAACTGGAAAAAATCTTTAAATGATTGAATCTGGATTCCCAGCAAATCGGGAGTCTCTGCTAAAAGTTCAACCTTTCCGAAATTGATACGTTTAGCAGCGTTTGTTTTAGTTGCAGACATATTGTAATTAAGACGTTTAAATGTGCAGAAGATCCTTTAGCATCGGGACTTGGTAACTACTAGCGCCACTAAGCCTAAATTAAAGGAGGGCAAAGGTAGGGAATAATTTGCTATTTTGAGACCTGACTATATGATTTTTTGAGGATTTGGAAGGGTTTTTGTGGATAACCCGGCTTTTTTCGCAAATTAACCGCCTTTTGCCTGAAAATGAGTGATTCTATCAATATCAGGAGCTATCTGTGAAAATGAAAAAGCCAGGGACTTCTCCCCGGCTTTAAAGCTATTTTTAATGAATCAATTAAGCAATTTCAACTTCAGCACCTGCTTCAGTCAATTTTGTCTTTAATTCTTCAGCGGTTGCTTTATCAACACCTTCTTTAACTGGTTTTGGAGCGCCGTCAACCAGGTCTTTCGCTTCTTTCAGACCCAAACCGGTTAATTCTTTAACGATCTTAACTACAGCAAGTTTGTTGGCCCCACCGCTTTTTAAGATAACATTGAAAGATGTTTTTTCTTCAGCAGCAGCGGCACCCTCGCCACCACCGGCACTTACTACAACTGCTGCCGCAGCTGGTTCAATACCGTATTCTGTTTTTAAAAATTCAGCTAATTCCTGAACTTCTTTTACTGTTAAGCCTACTAAATTTTCAGCTAATGCTTTTACGTCTGCCATAATGTTTAATTTTTTCCGCCTTCATAGTTTTGTCTCCGGCGGAGAGTTTAAAAAAATTTGCCTTCTTCCCTCGGGCTTTGGGTTTATTTTCAATGGGCAATGCGCAAATTTGCTAATTGTTTATTGCCAATTATATTAAGCTTCAGCTTCCGGCTTGTTTTGCAATGCACCCAATACACGTTGGATTGGTGATTGCAACAGTCCGATGATCTCACCAATAAGTTCATTCTTGGTTTTAATCTTAGTAAGAGTTGCCAACTGGTCATTCCCTACAAATACATCGCCATTGATGAATGCAGCTTTCAATACCGGCTTTTCAATATTGGTTTCCTTGCGGAAGCTGCTGATGATAACAGCCGGAGCTTTAGGGTTTTCGCTGAACATCAAAGCAGTTACCTTGTGCAGAGAGTCATACACTCCACTATATTTTTCAGCATCCAGGCTTTCTAATGCCTTTTTGATAAGCGTATTCTTGGCAACTTTCATTTCCACCTGCTTATTAAAACAATGCCCACGCAGTTTATTTACCTGGTCTACGGTTAAGCTTTCTGTATCGGTAATGTAGAAGTTATTGTATTGAGAGAACTTGCCTTTAAGCAGTTCAATCACTTCGTTCTTTTCCTGTTTTGTCATAACAAATATTTTTATGCATCAAGCTGTTGAGCTGATACTAGTTTTGAACAGATTTTGTGTCAATTGCAATACCCGGGCTCATTGTGCTGGCCATGCTAACACCTTTCAGGTAGGTACCCTTAGATGACGAAGGCTTCAGTTTGATAATAGCATTAATAAGCTCCTGGCTGTTTTCAGCAATCTTTTCAGATGCAAAACTTACTCTTCCGATAGATGCATGGATGATTCCCACTTTATCTACTTTAAAAGCAATTTTACCACCTTTCAAGTCATTGATAGCACCAGTTACATCATTTGTAACTGTTCCGGTTTTAGGGTTAGGCATCAGGTTACGAGGACCTAATACTTTACCCAGTTTACCGATCTTAGGCATCACAGATGGGGTGGCAACAATCACATCAACATCTGTCCAGCCACCTTCAATTTTGGTAATGAATTCTTCCAATCCAACATAGTCTGCGCCTGCTGCTTTTGCTTCGGCTTCTTTATCGGGTGTACATAATACCAATACTTTTTTGGTTTTACCTGTACCATGAGGCAATGAAACTGTGCCACGAATGGCCTGATCCGCTTTTTTAGGATCAACGCCTAACCTGATATGCAAATCAACTGAGCTGTCGAATTTTGTTGTATTAACTTCTTTAACTAAGGTTGAAGCTTCCTTAAGAGAATAAGCTTTATTGGCATCAACCTTAGCATTTGCTACTTTTCTTTTTTTCGTAATCATTTCTTACAAATTTTTAAGGTTGATAATTAATTTTCCCAGGGAGCTTTACCCTCAACAGTTAAACCCATGCTACGTGCCGTTCCAGCCACCATTTTCATAGCGCTGTTAATGGTAAAAGCGTTCAGATCAGCCATTTTATCTTTGGCTATCTCTTCTACCTGGTTCCAGGTAACTTTTCCAACTTTTACACGATTAGGTTCTTTACTTCCACTTTTTAGTTTGGCGGCATCCATTAATTGAACTGCTGCGGGTGGGGTTTTAATGATAAAGTCGAATGACTTATCAGCATAAACTGTGATTACTACAGGGAGCACTTTACCCTGTTTATCCTGGGTTCTTGCATTGAATTGCTTACAGAACTCCATGATGTTGATACCTTTAGAACCCAAGGCTGGTCCTATTGGCGGTGCCGGATTAGCTTGCCCTCCTTTACATTGGAGTTTCACATAGCCGGTGATTTCCTTTGCCATTGTTTTACATTTTTTGGTGATAGCGTCCCGGCATTTTACCAGAACTCCCAAGTCAATATTGTCTGTAATGCGCCTTCGCCAAGGCTGAGACGCATAAAAAGAACTATTTGGGGCGGCAAAGTTAAGGAAAATATTTCCAATTTTGGCATAATAGCAAAAAAAATCCCCGATGATCGGGGATAAAATCAGTTTAACCTATGATTATAATACTAAAATTCCTTTTGCCTGCATGGTTATCTCTTTTTTAGGCTCCTTTATAGCTGCTATCTCTTCCTTACTTTTACCAGCATCTTCGGCATAATGACGTAACATTTCTACAGATGTTTCTTTCAAAGTAGCCGTCCCTTCTGCTACGATGGTCTTGCCATTCATAGAAAGTGGGACCAGGAAAGCATGATCTTTCATTTTTATAAGCATTGTTCCATTAGTTGTTTTCATCCGAAGCCAGCAGCCTTCGGCCTTGCAAACTTCAGTAACCACGCCGGTCACTTTTACATCAGCAGGAGCTGTACCTTTTAATTTAGCAGCAAGCTCATCGGATGTTATAGCACCGTCTGCGGTGGTTTTCTCGCCAAAAGTCATTCCCTTATCTGCAGGCCCTTTGGGCGGCTGCGCCAATAAGCTAAAACCAAGAAACAAAACCGGAATAATTGCTAATATTTTTTTCATCTTTTTAAATTTATAAGTAAAAAAACCACTAAAATGGCTTTACAATTTAAACTATTTTTTCTACCTGCATATAGCTTAGTTCTACCGGGGTAGCCCTTCCGAATATTTTTACCTGAACCTTCAGTTTCTTCTTTTCATCATT
>CAYTQB010000041.1:10858-25047 GCA_964439615.1 uncultured Ferruginibacter sp.
CCATTAGCCACTTTATATACTTTTTCCACGGGCAGAAAAACCTGCTTTACTATATTACTCCAGCCATTGCGTACAATATCCTTATCAAGATATTCCTTTATTTTACGTTCTTTACCGCTGACTACACGTAGCACATACCATTTACTTTCCTTCTCGGCTTTTTCAGTCTTTTCTACAATTGGTGTTGTTGCTTCCATAATTATTTGAATAACGAGTAAATAAATTTCATGGTGTTATTGGATGCAAAATCCATAACCCAAACTACAGCAGTGATCATTAAAGTAGACCCTAAAACGATCATGGTTGATTGCTGTAACTGGTCCCAGTTCGGCCAACTTACTTTGTGCACTAATTCTTTATAAGAGTCTTTCAGATATGCAGAAAATTTGTTCATACTTGTTTTGTTTAAAGTATTTAAGGTTTAATATCCAGGGTTGATCAACGTTAAACCTTAACTATTGAACCGTTGCAACCTTTATTTGCACGGGCACTAGGATTCGAACCCAGATCAAAGGTTTTGGAGACCCGTATGCTACCGTTGCACCATGCCCGTAAAAAGCCTCCCCACCCTCCAAAGGAGGGACTTTGCGAAGACCAATGTTAATTTAAAGAACTTTAAAAAACAAAGTACCAGTGGTTAAAAAACCAAAGGTACTTTACTTATTTGAACTCTTGCCAAACCCCTCCTTTGGAGGGGCTTGGGGAGGCAGTTTTTTACTTCATAATTTCAGTTACCTGACCGGCACCTACTGTACGGCCACCTTCACGAATCGCAAATTTCAATCCCTTTTCCATTGCGATTGGCTGAATCAAAGTAACACTCAAAGAAGTGTTATCACCAGGCATAACCATTTCAGTTCCTGCTGCCAAAGTAACTTCTCCGGTTACGTCTGTAGTACGGAAATAGAACTGAGGACGGTATTTGTTAAAGAATGGTGTATGACGACCTCCTTCTTCTTTGCTCAATACGTAAACCTCCCCTTTGAACTCGGTGTGTGGAGTAATAGAACCTGGTTTGCAAAGAACCATACCACGGCGGATCTGAGTCTTCTCAATACCACGTAATAAAAGACCTGCATTATCTCCAGCTTCTCCTTCATCCAGTAATTTCTTGAACATTTCAACACCAGTACAAGTTGTAGCCAAAGGCTTTTCCTGAAGACCAACGATCTCAATTGCCTCACCAACTTTGATACGTCCCCTTTCAATACGACCTGTAGCAACTGTACCACGACCTGTAATAGAGAATACATCCTCTACAGACATCAGGAATGGCTGATCAACCAGACGTGGAGGTAATGGAATATAGCTATCAACAGCATCCATTAATTCGTCGATTTTAGCAACCCATTTGGCTTCGCCAGCCAAAGCTCCTGTTGCAGAACCCTGAATGATCGGAGTTTTGTCGCCATCGAAACCGTAAGAAGTTAGCAACTCACGAATCTCCATTTCAACCAATTCCAGTAATTCAGGATCGTCAACCAGGTCAACTTTATTCATAAAAACAACGATCTGAGGTACACCTACCTGGCGTGCCAACAAGATGTGTTCTTTAGTTTGAGGCATAGGACCGTCTGTTGCAGCAACTACAAGAATAGCACCGTCCATCTGCGCAGCACCAGTGATCATGTTCTTCACATAATCGGCGTGACCCGGACAGTCTACGTGTGCATAGTGGCGTGTTGCCGTTGCATACTCAACGTGGGCTGTATTGATCGTAATACCCCTTTCTTTTTCTTCAGGAGCACCATCGATATCATCATAATTTTTTTTCTCCGCCAAACCTTTTTTTGACAAAACATCGGTTATAGCGGCTGTAAGTGTTGTTTTACCATGATCCACGTGACCGATAGTACCAACGTTTAAATGGGGTTTATCCCTTTTGAAAGATTCTTTTGCCATTGTTTATATTTTTATTGTTTGTTTTGAAATTGGTTATCGTTTTAGAGTCTGAAACCATCGACTTTTATTGTTTATCCTGTGCAAACAGAATTAGTTTTTTAATCAAATTCAGAGCCATAGGTGAGAATCGAACTCACGACCCCTTCCCTACCAAGGAAGTGCTCTACCCCTGAGCTACCACGGCTTAACCAATCTGCCGCAGCAGGCAGAAAATGAGCGGAAGACCAGGCTCGAACTGGCCACCTATAGCTTGGAAGGCTATCGCTCTACCAAATGAGCTACTTCCGCTTGTTTATCATCCACGGTTTAAGGCGGTTAAGCCAAACTTAAACCATTTAAACCTGTAAAAGAACTTCCACCTGATCAGGGTGGATAAAGTGGGCAGAGTAGGGTTCGAACCTACGTACACTTACGTGAACAGATTTACAGTCTGTCGCCTTTAACCGCTCGGCCATCTGCCCAAAACCTAACTGAGCCGAAAACTGGAGTCGAACCAGCGACCTACTGATTACAAATCAGTTGCTCTACCAACTGAGCTATTTCGGCATTTTATCTATCTAAATGAATTCAACCAGTGGCCCTCCCGATATTAAATCGGGGTGCTCTACCAACTGAGCTACTTCGTCATATCCTTAAAGAACTGATTTTCAAAAAATAGGGCCAATACAAAACCAGCCCATTTTTTGGGAAGGCAAAGGTAAGAGAAAATGATTAATACAAAAACTTTGAAATAGATTTTTTTATATGGATTGGCAAAATGTGAATAACCGAAATAAAAAAGCCCCCGGCATGCCGGGGACTGGATATTTTTAAGCGGTTTAACTTATGCCGCCTTCTTCTCTTTTTTTCTTTTGATTTGCGTAATTACTGAATCTAATGCACTGTCAAAACTTTCTTCAAATGATTTAGAGGATTGTTTCACAAAAAATTCATGTCTGGGAATGAGTACTTTAATTTCTGCTACTTTGTCCTTAATGTTGTGCACTATATTATCCAGCTTCAAATATACATCCACCTTGGTTATCCTGTCGTGATACTGTGATAGTTTAGAAACTTTTTTCTCGATATATGATACCAATTTTGTGTCTGCATCAAAGTGTACTGTCTGAATGTTTACGTTCATACCGTCTATTTTTAAACTGTGAAAAATAATGTGAAAGAACTACGTTGGGGATTGGCCATAGGCAATTTTTTGGTGGTTGGTAATAGGGTTTATTTGCCAGATGAAATTAATTTATAAAACCTGTTTTTCAAAATAATTTTCATATCATTTCTGTTAATTTTAAATGACTTTGATGGCAGGAAATTTACGCAACTCCCGGCAAGGTGGGCTATGCCTTTGGATGGGTTTTTTTATGGATATCCTTCAGTTTTTCAATGGTATTGTGTGTGTATATCTGGGTGGCAGCCAGGCTGCTGTGGCCAAGCAATTCTTTCACGGCATTTAAATCGGCGCCACTATTCATCAAATGTGTAGCAAAGGTGTGCCGCAAAACATGAGGACTTTTCTTGTCGATTGTAGTAACCAGACTAAGGTATTTGTTAACCGTATTATATACGTACTTAGGGCCCAATTTATTTCCCTTAGCATTGACCAGTAAAAACACATCATCACTTGCTTCAAAGATTCTCTTTTTTTCAAGCATGTAATCCTGCATCTGGTTCATCAATTGAGAACTAACCGGAATCACTCTTTCTTTATTCCCCTTCCCTAAAACCCTGATAGAACTATTACTTTTTGAAATGTGCTTTTCTTTTAAACCAACCAATTCGGCCTGGCGTATCCCGGTATTGTAAAAGAGTTCCATTAAAAGCCGTTGTGTTTTGCCATCCCAGGTATCAGGAAATTCAACATGCTGAAATAATGTTACCATCGCATCTTTATCTACAAATTGTGGTAACCGTTTGCTGACTTTTGGCGATATAATGGTGGCCATCGGACTCACCAGAATGCTTTCCCTGATCAACTGGTATTTAAAAAAAGATTTAAGTGCAGATATCTTGCGATTAATACTCTTTGATTCCATGCCCTGCTCTTTAAGCTCAGCAAGCCAGGATCTTACAAAAGTTGCTTTTATATCTACCAGGGGTATATCGCCAAACTGCTGCTGTAGAAAATTGAAGAAAGAATTGAGGTCATTTTGATATGATATGACCGTATGTTGAGAATACCTTTTCTGAAATTTCAGGTAATCAAGGAAGTCATTTATGGTTTGTTCAATGGGTTGGGGCATAAAAAAAAACTGATATCCAAAGTTATGATAACCGGATATCAGTTTAATATATTGCTGATTTAAATAATCTTAGTCGAATTTTCCAGCGGTAACCTGCTCTCTGTAAACAGCTTTAAGCACTTCCTTGCGGCGACGCACAGAAGGCTTGGTAAAAGCCTGCCTTTCTCTTAATTGCAACAATACCTTACTTTTCTCAAATTTCTTTTTATACTTTTTGAGGGCCTTGTCAATGTTTTCGCAATCTTTAGAATCAATGATTAACATAAATTATATACCTCCTTTAGGTGATTTTAATCCCGAAGTTTATCGGGACGCAAAGATAGTAGAATTATTTAAAAAATAGAATTCTTATGAACAAATTCCGAAATTTGAACAATGTTTACAGGAATAATTGAAAAAACGGGTGTTGTTGAGGAAATTATCAGCAATGGAACCAATAAAACCTTCTGGATAACTTCTTCCCTGGCAAATGAGCTTAAAGTAGATCAAAGCCTGAGTCATAATGGAGTTTGCCTTACAGTTGAAGAGATCAGGGGTAATATGCACCGGGTTACTGCTATTTTGGAAACGCTTTCAAAGACCAATTTGGATAAATGGGAAAAGGGCACCCCCATTAACCTTGAAAGGTGCTTACCCCTGAATGGCAGGCTGGATGGGCATATTGTACAGGGGCATGTGGATTGTGTTGTAGAATGTACTGGCTCAAAAGCTAATGAAGGCAGTTGGGAATACCAATTTAAGTTTGATGAGAAATTTGCAAAGTTAATTATTGAAAAGGGCTCCGTTTGTATAAATGGCATCAGTTTAACAGCATACAATGTTTCTAAAAACACCTTCTGTGTTGGCATTGTACCTTACACTTACCAGCATACTAACATAAAAGATATTACCCCGGGCAGCGCTGTAAATATCGAATTCGACATACTCGGTAAATATGTAGTGCGATTTTTTGAAACTTAAACTCTCCTTAATTTGTCTTTCAGTTTTAAGAAAGGTTTTTCCAGGTATTGATAACTTAATGTTGCAACCAGGTAAGTTGCCGCCAGTAATAGAAAAGCATTGAGTAAAGAATATTTCATAGAGGGTAGTTTATCTAATATATAAAACCCAAAAGTGAGCACCACCCCATGAAAGCAGTACATACCATAGCAAATTTTGCCTGTGTATACCAAAACCCTGCTTTTCCCCAATTTCAATATTGTATTTTCATTTACTAACTGCTCAATAATTAAGAGTGTTATGTACACTACAAAAAAATACCTGTACAAATCCTGCAACAGCAACTGATAAACTCCCCCAACTGCACCAATAATCATGAAAAACGAAAAACTTATAACAATTGGGATAATAATGATAAAAATATAAGATTGAATTTTTGATATCGTTTGAAAGAAAGTGACGATCTTATTTCTCCTGTGCAGGGCTATTGCAGCAAGGGCTCCAGCCGAGAAGTCGAATAAATAAGACAGCGTGTTATTAAAGTTTGGCAAATGGCTGAAAGTTGAATACACAGTGAACCCAATACTTATTAAAATGAAGAGTGTAATAACAATTCTAAAATAGTTCTGAAATTTCATCAACACTATTCCCCACACCAAATAAAACTGTTCTTCAACCGACAAGGTCCATAAAAACTGAAGCATGAAAACATGTGCACCGGAATAGTAATTAGACACAAAGAACAAATAGTATTTAGCCGGTGGCAATGAAACATCAACCCCTGCCTGCTTTGCTACAAATGGGACTACAACGAAACATAGCAGCATTAAAAAATAATACAGTGGCCATATTCTGAAAGTTCTTCTTAAAAAGAAATTGATAAACGAAAAATCGCCGTTTTTTTCATATTCCCTTATGCCCAGCAGTGTAAGCAAAAAGGAAGAATACACAAAGAATGTGTCTATTGACAAAGCCAAACTTGAATACAGGAATTGTAAATACTCACCGAATAAATTGTCGCTAAAGCCGGGGTGGTAAGCATGTAAAAAAAATACGCATAAAAATGCGATCCCCCTAAGACCGTCCAACTGGGGATAATAATATGTGGCAGGGCGGTTGTTCATTTTGCTGTCAGATCTTTTTTCCACTCATAGCACTACTTACTGCTGCATCCATCAGCCTTTCTGCATAAGGTCGGGAAATATTATTAAGTTCTTCGGTTTTTGTTTGTATCAGGTTCTTATCATTCATGTCAAGGGATAACTGTAATGCCTGAATGGCCAGTGAGGTTTCCGTAATTTCTTTCTCAGTCAGCTCCTGAAAATTCTTATGAATGAATTTCTCTGTAGTTTGTAAAAGCTGCTCAGCTTCAGTTTTTGCTTCTGTAAGGGCACGACCCTCCATATCTTCTTTTGCATGTTGCATAGAATCCAGCAACATTTTTTCCACGTCTTCATCAGTCAATCCATATTGTGGTTTCACTTCAACAGACTGCTCAATACCACTTCGCAATTCTTTTGCATGCACCACCAGTATTCCATCTGCATTTATTAAAAAGCTGACTTCTACTTTTGGCAAACCAGCCGGCATGCCCGGTATACCTGTCAAATTGAATTCGGCAAGGCGCCGGTTATCTTTTACAAGATCTCTTTCTCCCTGAAAAACAGCGATCTTCATTCCACTTTGCCCATCTTTATAGGTTGTGTACTGCCTGGAGGCCTTTGTTGGTATTTTTGAATTGCGGGGCAATAGTACATCCATTAAGCCACCCATAGTTTCCAACCCTAAAGAGAGTGGTGTTATATCAAGTAAAAGCAGGTCTTTTTTATTCCCGGCCAGGATATCTGCCTGTATAGCTGCGCCAAGAGCAACAACCTCGTCAGGATCAACACTATCATTTACAGTTTTCACAAAAAAATCACTGACCATCTTCTTCACTAATGGAATTCTTGTACTTCCACCAACCATAACAATTTCATCAATTACTGATTTTTTTATTCCGGCATCTTTAACAGCATTGCTACAGGAAATAATTGTTTTATCAATAATAGGCGTACCTATCTTTTCAAACTGTTCCCGGGTTATACAAAGAGGGTTCCCCCTGTAAGTTGATTCAAATACTTCATTTGCGGATAAGTATTTTTTTGCTTCTTCAGCTTTTAACCGGAGTAATTGCCTGTGATTTACCTTGTGATTGCTTTTATCTAGTTTATATTCTTTAATCCAGTAATCTGCAATGGCTGCATCAAGATCATCTCCTCCCAAATAAGTATCCCCATTGGTCGAAAGCACTTCAAATATCCCATTGGATATGTTTAAAATAGAAATATCAAAAGTTCCGCCTCCCAGGTCATACACAGCAATCGTTTTATTTTCCGTATTGCTTAAACCAAATCCATAAGCAAGGCTGGCTGCAGTAGGTTCATTAATGATCCTCAATACATCTAGTCCCGCTAATTTACCAGCATCTCTCGTTGCCTGCCTTTGTGCATCATTAAAATAAGCAGGCACGGTGATGACCGCCTTAGTTACCGGTGTTTTTAATATATGTTCCGCTTGCTTTTTAAGTTCTTTCAGTATAAGTGATGACAACTCAACCGGTGAATAAAATGTAGTTCCAACCTGGACCTTCACCAGCTTATTTTCATCATCAATAATTTTATAGCCCAGGGAGGCTGAATTATTTTTAACGTCGTTATGGGTTTTACCCATCAAACGTTTAGCTGAAAATATAGTATTGGCTGGGTCAGTGAGCAGGAATTCCTTTGCTTCCTCACCTACTGAAACAGTTCCTGCATCGCCAAAATGAATGACTGAAGGCACTAAAGAATTCCTGTCATGCTCTTTAAGAGCAACAGGTTTTTTACTTTCAGGATGAATAATGGCAACAAGGCTATTAGTTGTCCCCAGATCAATACCAACAATTATTTCTTCCTGCTGTAAACTTCCTGTGGCTATATTGATAGCTATTTTAGCCATACTTTGTTGTTATACTTTGCTTAACGGGTTTGATTTTTATGCAAGTGCAAATATATCCTTAATTTCAGTTTGCTATTAAAAAGCTTTAGTGATGGGATTTATTTCGCCGGGAGATTTTACTGACCTGTTTTATAAAATCAAAGGCCGGGGTATAAAATTTGTTGCAGGAAAGATCTCACTGAATACAGCAACCCGTATCAGAAATACATGGAATGATGTACATAACAATTCTTCTAACTGGTGGAACATTGAAGCAGTGAGAAAAAGATGGAACAAACTTATTACCGGCAATGAGAACCTGGAATATGAAGATTATGTAGCAGCCAAATACCTCAACGATAAGAAAGATATTGCTATACTCTCAGTAGGTTGCGGAGAAGGCGATCATGAAATTGCATTTTCAAGGAACCATAATATAGCAAGCATCAGGGCCATTGATATTGCAGAAGCTCCATTGCTAGTTGCCAGGCAAAAAACTGTTGAACTTAATTTGAAGCATGTAATCTTTGAGAACGCTTCTTTTGAAAAGTTTGTTCCAAAAGAACCCTTTGATGTAATCCTGTTTCACTCAAGTCTGCATCATTTTAATAATATACCCGCTATACTTTCAAAAGCCAGCAATATGCTTGCAGATAAAGGCCTGGTAATTATACATGAATATACCGGGCCCAATAAATTCCAGTTTGGCAAAGAAAGAAAAGACCTTTTAAACAAAATACTCAATAATATTCCCCTAAACCTAAGGCCCAGGCTAAACTCAAGCCGCATAAAAAAAACAATTTACGAGCCTGGTTTATTGAGAATGTATATAGCAGATCCCTCTGAAGCATGCAATTCTTCGGCTATTATACAATGTTTGAACGGGCAGTTTAATGTTATTGAAGAAAAAAAGATGGGCGGCGATATTTTACATTTTGTGCTTAAAGATATTGCCCATAATTTTTTATCGGATGATCCCGAAGCAGTTACTACGCTTCAGCGCCTTTTTAAAACAGAAGATGATTATATAGCCGGTAAGAAATATTCAGATTTCATGTTTGGCATTTATCAGAAAAAATAAAAGGGCAAGTTCAAAATTGAACTTGCCCTTTTCACATTTATCTAAACTCTTTACCTCAATATAACCATCTTGCCATATCCTTTGGTAAAGAACTTGTCTGTTTTATCAGCCCCGTTTCCTGTAAACTTATCCAATGATTTTCCGTTCAGGTTGGTTAATACCCTGTACAAATAAACTCCGTTGGCTAATTTACTACCGTAGGTGTCGGTACCATCCCATTTAAATTCTGTAATATTCCTGCCCACATGTAAGGGGCCCAGTTCATCAGTAGTTATTTCTCTCACCACTTTTCCGGTTATGGTCAACACCTGTATCCTTATATTTTGCGGCACTTCGCTGCCGGTAATATAAAATACAAATGCAGTAGATGTACTGAATGGATTGGGGTAATTAAGCAAATTACTGATCATCGATTTTGAAATGACTGTAAATGTCACATGATAATCAAGTTTTCCTGCTGTATTACCAACCACATCTTTGCCTGAAACAATCAGTTCGTATTCTCCTTCTTCGGGAAACCATGGTAAAAAGTCGATGGTTGCTGTATTATTGCCACTGGCAAGATTTGCTGGTGTAAACTTCATTGAGTCTCCAAAATTGTAGTTATGCAATGACCCATCAGGGAAACGAACCTGCACTTTAATCAACGCTGTATCGGCAAGCGCCATAAACCGGCTTTCATCTTTCAGGTTAACCAGTATGTGTGGCTTGGACGAAACAATATCTTTATTAAGTATATGCACTCCATCAAAGGTTACATCCAGCAACGGATTATAGTTATCGGGCCTTACAAAAAGATCTTTGTACAGTATGTTATTGAAATGATATTGCTCCGGTTGTGCATTATTCGGATTTACATCAACGAAAATGGTATTTGCACCCGGGTAATTTTTTGTATCAATCTTATAATTTATTACTATCGTGTCGCCTGAAACAAGCACTTTCCCTTTGGGGAGAATGATTGGATGTGGTACATTGTTTCTGTCAGTAATAACAAAATTAAATCTCATACTGTCAGCAAAATTGGTTTGGCTGATATTCTTGAAAGCCAGTTTAAAATCAACTATCTCTCCCTGGTCGGCTGTATCCTTACTGCTGAACAGTATATTTGGGGCAACAGCACCTTCAGGAATATAAGTACCATTAACCATCCAGTACCTCAACTGCTGCGGTGTTGCATTTAATGAGTCTGTATTCAGCATTTTCAATCTGATGTAAGGGTAGGTTTGGGCATTTATCCAACTCAAAGAAGTATCAATAGCCGGCCTCACTGTTGCTAAAAGATCACTGTTACCGGCTGTGGTAATACCATATACCTGCACAGCTACCGAATCAGAGGTTGGCATTTCAAGGGCTGTCCCACGCCAATGCAAATTGGTCCACTGCAATGCAGGGCCAAATTTATCTGATGTTATATCTCCTGAGAGGTTATTACCAACTGTAAGAAAACTAACTTCCAGTTTATCTGATGGGTTTACAGCAAATGTTTGACTGATAAGACCGGTTCCTTTTTTGTATACTAAAACAAATGGTTTGAAGGTATTTGCAGTATCGATCATACTAAAACCTGCATTCTTTAATACGTAATACAAATTGTTTGATCCACTATTATCATTAATCCACTCACTGGGGAAATGAGTAAATGGCGCTGCAGGGCAGTTTGTTAATACTACATAATGTCCCACTGGTACGATATTATTCAGAAAATCCCTGACGGTATTTCTTTGAGCCTCTGTTTCTGTTTTAAACTGGAACCATCCTGGTTTAGCTGTACTATTAATGGGTATTGGCCTTACACTTCCGTATTGGCCTGATACACCATCATCCTGGTTCACCCATACTTTTTGTGTAGTAGTATCAATAATGTAAAACCTGAGCCCTTCAGTATTAGGTGCAAGCCCGGGCCCATAAAAGCCTTCCATTACTAAAACACCATCATTCCTTATTGACCAATCTGGCCCCTGAGTTGACCCGGAATAAGGATAAATGCCGGTACGTACCTTAAATTCAATAGGCCTTGTCGTAAACTTGAGTTTCCTGTCGGGGCCAAGCGTTATAGCGTTATAGGTATTTTTTTGGAATTGGTAATAATGTGATTGATTAAATCCTGTAGTGCTGGTTGGCAGATAAATAAATGAAGAAGTATTCCAGATATAGTTATTGCCCGACGCAGGAACCGTTGATGTTCTCCAATAATAAACTGTACTGTCGGTAAACGTCAGATTTGAGGGGGTAAACTGAATTACCCCTCCTGTTCCGGAGGCATTATACACTTTTTTAAATGCCGAGTTGAATAATTCGGTTGTATCAATTTCCATTACATACTGCCGCTGTCCACTCAATGGGTTCGCCGTACTGGCATAAAAAGTAATATTTTGCTGGTTTATTATGGAGTAGTTATAAGGAGATATAGGACGCAACTCATCCTCAAAAATATAAAAATCTTTGGTGAGCGTATTATTCAATTCTGACAATTCATTTACTCTGTTATCTACATCCAGTGTTACAATCAGTTTATTCAGTCCCTTATCTGTTAATGGATTTATAGGCACCACCAGGTGAACTGAATCCATATAAAGTATGGCAGGAATAAGCTGGTTATATAAAACCCGGATGGTATCATTAGGCAGTTTTTGTTTTACAGACACCCTGATGGAATCCCTGATGGCCTTGCCGATATTCATCATTTTAACATCAACAGTAAAAGTATTATCTGCAACTGTAATAATATTAGGCGTAAATTTTACTAATTGGTCTTCTATTACATAATCAGGTTTGGCAAATGCATTTATCTTTAAAGCAGGGTCGCCGTGCAGGTTTACTTCTTCCAGGTGTATCCTTGTATAAAAATCCAGGCCGGGATTACTGCCCAGGGCTTGAAGTGTGCTTTTGATCTGGTTGCCTACCGTATTACCATACATGTTTCTGCAGAAATTATTATACACACTTGTATTATAGTAATTCAAAAAGGGTGCAATACCAAAGTGCGTACTTCCCAAAAAACCAATACTACCCTTATCGGGAATAAGTACATACTTTTCTGAAAGCGACATGGCTGTGTAACCTGCAGTAACCCTTTCCGGATTAAAAGTAAAAAAGTTACCTACGGTACAACCACTAACATGCATGAAAGGATATTTACCTGTGTTTTGATAATTCTCCGGATAATTCAGGTTAATGGCCAGTTCATTGGCAGATGAGTGCCCGAAATACTTAACATAGCTAAGCCCTTGCTGGAATAACTCAGCTATACGCTGGCTCTGTTGCTGCTCAATAGTGCTAACCGAAGTCTTGGCAAATGTTTCAACATGGCCTCCAAATAAAGTGTCTTCGGCAATTGCCTTATAATTATTAACATAAACAAGAAAATCAGCGGTCTCCGTACTATCGGCTCCGCCAACAGTGTGCAGCATATTCTTCATCCAACCTTTATCTGCAATGGTCTGACTGGTATTTTGCTGAACTTGTTCGTATTGTTTCATTTTATCCAGGTAAGTACCAACTTCACTTCCGTTAATGGCGCCTAAACGGCCAATGGGTATTAAAGGTACATTAGAACCCGGCGGGCAGGATAACAAAACATCTGAAGCAGGCCATCCAAAAGTTTGTACAAGATCTAACTGGTCTGAAAGCGGGTTATTTTGGTTTGCTGTATAATCAATATAACTCAACCCCCTGCCTATAATAAATATATATTTTGGTGTAACACTAAACTGCTGGCTCGCATAGCGAATAAAATCACGGATGGCTGATGGATGTTTTTTAATTCCAAATCCAAACTGGTCGTTCAATTCATCTATATTATAAATTTTAGCATTAAAGCCACCACCGGTTAGTGAACTTCTGTACTGGCGATATTGATCCACATAATTTACACCGCTTCCATTATTATACAGTACAGGGTTACTGATGATCATGTAATCTCCCTGGTTGGCTGCAGCAGCGTAATTAATAAATGTTTTGCTTGTTAGTGATGTAACCAGGTTGATATTAGATGCATCCTGGCTAACCAGGTTAAATTTCCTCAATGTATCTGCTGACGGGGGTAAAGCAAATTTTACCTGGCCCGGGGTACTGATATCTCCCAAATATCTTTTCGAAGTGTTATACTCGTATAGTATGGGCGCAACGCCATTGCTGTTAAAATTTGTAATGACAAGGAAATTACCGGCTATATTTTCCTTTAATTCAAAATAAAAATTCTTTTCATTGTTGAAATTAAAAGTAGCAGGATAAGTTACCGAAAAGCAACTCACCACTATGCGGTCATTGGCATTTGTTGAATTACCATTTACACTCACAGGCAAATTTGTAGGACTGGCTAAAAGGGACAATGGTAAATTTCTTACAGTATCCTTGAGATAATTAAAATAAGGCATTGCCTTTTGCGATACAACGGTATTATAAAACCTGGCCACCATCTCCCTGGGATATAATGCATTACCGGCAGCATTAACAGTAAATATAACGCTATTAGCCGGGCCTGCTGCATACTTGTTCAGGTTCTGCAGATCTTTTGAAAGGGCACAGCAGGGAAATATGTCCCCGCTTGTCCAGCCTTCTCCCACATCATAGGATGATGAATAAACGTATTCCCCTATAACCGCAGCATATCCCTTATTGATCTGGCCTCTGTAATGGGTTTCAATCCTCCGCATAAAATACGGATCTGCAGGTAGAACATTCCCGGCAGTATTATTGATGCTAGCTAAATAGCGAAGGTTACTTCCTGCAGGATTAACGGTTAAAAAATAAGTAACGGTATCTGTTTCCAGGCTGTATTTTTCACAAAGCTGGTCGTTAGGGTTGCGATAAAGACTTTTATCGGGTTTTCCATCATTCATTTCGCCCCAAAACTCTATATAATCTTCCGAACCTAATGTACCTGATGGTACCGATGTATATAAACGTACTTCCTTTCCATTGCGCCAAAGCTGAAAATTCTGAGCCGGTACACTTCCTAAACCTGCGGCAGCAAGAACAGGCTGATAGATACGACACATGGTGTCTTTGGCAAGCTTAAACTTATAATAGGTCTTGCTATAATCTATCCAGCTATTATTTAACTGCGAAAA
>CAYTQB010000042.1:0-3553 GCA_964439615.1 uncultured Ferruginibacter sp.
AATTGTTGTCGTATCTCAGTACCCGTCATCATATACCAATTGTTTATATGGGTTGATTTTTGTGATTTATGGAGCTATATTTGTGAACAACCGTTCAATGTGGGCAAAGGTAATAAAACAGCGCCATGCCGCAAGGAAACAGGTTGGGGATAACGACTCCCTCTCCTTTGGAGAGGGCCGGGGTGAGGTCATAAATTCAATATTCTTTTTGTAAGAACAGTAGCATGAAAAAAATAAAATACTACTATAATACCCACACACTTCGCTATGAGAAGCTGGTCACCCCTTTCCGGGTAAAGCTGCTGAGAATTTTCGGATTTATTTCTGCTGCACTGGTAACATCATTTATCATCATCTCCATATACACCAGATTTTTTCCATCGGCAGCCGATAAGGAAGCCCAACTAAAATATGAGGTAATTAAGGATGATTATCTCACCCTGGCAGAAAAAACAAAATACCTGCAACAGCAGATGGCAGAGCTTGAGAAAAGGGATAACCAGGTTTACCGTTCTATTTTTGAAGCCGTTCCTTTATCGGATAGTGCCAGGACAAAGCTGATAGAGCAAAAAAAGGAACTGGATAAAGTGAATTTGTTGAGGGAAGATCAACTGGGAAGCGATATTGCTAAAACACTCAACAACCTCACTGCAAGAGTGGCCTATCAATTTGAAAGTTATACGGCCATTGAAAAACTGATCAATAACCAGGAGACCAAGATGGCCAGTATTCCAGCCATTCAACCGGTGAGCAATAAAGAACTTAACCGTATTGCCAGCGGGTTCGGGATGCGGATACATCCTATTTACGGCATTGCCAAAATGCATAGCGGCCTCGATTTTACGGCGCCACAGGGTACACCTATTTATGCAACAGGAGATGGTGTAGTTACTGCAGCAGGCCCGGGCACAGGTACAGGTAATCATGTGGTCATTAATCATGGTTATGGTTACGAAACAGAATACATGCACATGGTAAGAGTGAAAGCAAGGCCCGGGCAACGGGTAAAAAGAGGAGAAGTTATTGGGTGGGTAGGTAGTACGGGAGCAAGTACGGGCCCGCATTGCCATTACGAAGTACACATCAACGGTAACCCGGTTGACCCGGTGTATTTTTTCTTCAACGATCTGAATGCCGAACAATATGACCGTGTACTAAAACTGGCGGCCACTGGTAGTGCCAAAAGTTTTGATTAATTTATTTTTCTCTTTTTGTCTTTTTGAAAGGAGAGAAAGTATAAGCTGCTTTAAACTCAAGCCAGATTGATGGGTTGCCTTCGTATTCTTTATCAGGTGTACCATGAGCAACTGCAAAAAATGAAAAATTATTTTTGATAACACCTACAATTAAACGGGGTGCCAGAAACCTAAATCCCCTGGTTGCTATAAGAGAATCACTACCCCGCCAAACCGAATCTTTAAATAGGGTACCGTAATTCATAACACCAATGCCAGCTCCAAGTATAATTCCTATTCCTGATTTACTTTTTTTAAAATTAAACAACCCGTCAAAAAATAAATCGTACTTCAGGCGCTTGTATTCTTTTTCTTTATTACTGGAAATACCTTGTGCATTTTTGCCATAATACAAATGGTTGTGTCTGAAATAGGATGCAATTTGAAGGCTTATACGTTGCTTTAGTACAAATTGCTGTAAGGCGATTGATAGATTTACATTATTAAAGTGCTTTTTTGAACTATAAGTGTAGGTAGTATATGGTTGGCCAAGGTTAGGCAATCTTGAAAGTTTAGACAACTCTATAACCCCGGCCCTGTAAGCAACACCTACTTCTATAGAAGGACTTAGTTTAGTGTTTTTTTGTGCATAAGTAAAACAAAATGCAAATAAGAGAGCGAGACAAAAAAATGATGTTTTCATAACAAAAAAAAGATGATGATTTTTACAGGCATAAAACGATCGATAGAATAAATTGTACTAAGCGTTTAGTTAATACTTTTTCCCCTTTGAACACACTAAAATGGTACAATAACCTGCCTAAAACTAAAAAAGTTTACTGGTTATGCCATTATATGGCTCAGAGAATACCGCTTAAAAACACAAAAAAGTATAATTATTATTTCATACATCGTTCATTATCTTTTGAATTTAGTTACAAAAGTTTTGATTAATTTTGAATATGCCACTTAGCCAGATATCTTTTGCATTTGATGATGCTTCGGTTGCAGAAATGCCGGAAGTGAAAACCATTGCTATCCAAAAGCCGAGGGTAGAGAAGATAAAACTGAAAAGAGATAATAAAAAACTCACCCGTGGCAGAATGAGTTTGAAAGAGGCCGATACCGGGATTGACCTAATTGAAGTACCGGAAGATGAAATATTGTTTCAGAAAAAATATTATGCTATCGGGGTGGTTTCAGATATGTTTAAGGTGAACCAATCACTGATACGTTTTTGGGAGAATGAGTTTGATATTTTAAAGCCACGGAAGAACGGAAAAGGCGACAGGCTGTTCAGGCCCGAGGATATCAAGAACCTGAAACTGATCTATCATCTGCTGCGGGAAAGAAAATATACCATGGAAGGTGCCAAAGAATACCTGAAACAAAATAAAAGGGCCGAAGAAAAGTTTGCCCTTATAGAATCGCTGCAAAAACTCAAGGGTTTTCTGAACGAACTGAAAGCTGACCTATAATACCATCTTTATTTATTAAGTCCGAAGGACTTAGGTAAATAGTAGAAGGTATTATGCCGACAGAATAAAATTTTGATCATTTATGCTCTTAGTCGGCATAACCACTCATTAACATAATAGTTTATTGCTCCTGCATAATTGATGCGATATTTATTTCCCGAAAATTCCTGTACATTTTATTAAAGCAAGAAGAAAATGAAAAAATATGTATTGCTGGTATTGTTTTTAGCAACAGCACAAAGCAGGCTGTTTGCACAGGCACAGTACGAGATACTCAAAGATGAAAAACACCCGGAGCAATGCATTTTACGTGGCATCATCAACAAATACCTTGTTCAAAACGATACTGCTTACAGCAAATGGTACAATAGCAGCCAGAATTATTATAACCCCGATACCGCTACCCTGAGTGCATTTGAAAGGGTTAAAGGTAAAGTGCAGTTTGTTGTATTTGGCGGAACCTGGTGCGAAGACACGCAATTTATATTGCCTAAATTTTTTAAACTACAGGAGAAAACGGGGGTACCCGATAATACCATAACTTTCTTTGGAGTGAACAGGGCAAAAAAATCATTGAGCAGTATCAGCGACGCATTTAATGTAACCCTTGTGCCTACCATAATAGTAATGAAAGATGGAAAAGAGATAGGCCGGGTTGTAGAGTATGGTAAAACCGGGAAATGGGATAAGGAACTGGCAACTATCTTAAATCAATAACTTCCTGTTGGCTGGTTATTTCATCAGGTAAATAGTTATTCCTGCCTCATTAAGAAGATACACTTTTCCGTTCATTGCTTTTATTGAGGAAAATTTCCCAAAAAAAACCGGCAACTTGTATTCCTTAAGATTAAGAGATTTCAGTTCATAGCTGTACAATTTGCCATTACTGAAACCATACAT
>CAYTQB010000042.1:3653-19098 GCA_964439615.1 uncultured Ferruginibacter sp.
TCACTTAATTTAAAATCAATAGGCAAATGCCGGTGGCCGAAAATGAAGTAGTCATAAAAGTCCTTTTGTAAAACTTCTTTGCAATAAATGATCAGCCATTCCCTGTCCTCACCTAAAAATATTTCATGAGCCTGGCCGGCTTGCGCCCTGCTTCTCCTGCTGAAGTAATGTGCAATGCCCATGCCAACTGCAGGGGGTAAGATCCCAAAAAGCCAGTCGCAAATTTTATTACGGAATATTTTTTTGATAAATTTATATCCATGATCGCCCGGCCCAAGCCCGTCGCCATGGCCTACCAGGAATTTCTTACCGTTAAATTCAAAAGGAACAGGTTCAAAATAAACAGGAATATTCAACTCTTTCTGAAAATAATCTTTCATCCACATGTCGTGGTTGCCTACAAAAAAATGAACAGGTATTCCCGAATCTGTAAGCTCGGCAAGCTTACCCAGGATACGTACATAACCCCTGGGAACCACTTTCCTGTATTCATACCAGAAATCAAACAAGTCTCCAACAATGAATATCTGAGCAGCTTCAGTTTTTACTTCATCAAGGAACCTGATGATCTTTTTTTCCCTGATTAGACTGGTCTCTGGGTCAGGAGCGCCGAGGTGAAGATCGGAAAGGAAGTAAATTTTTTTGTTGCCTTCCATTGCAATCAGGGTTTGTTTTTTTTCTGCAGGTATTGCAATAGATCACCCGATTCAATTTCGGCCAGGCCGGTCACACTTCCATTGAACCAATAAATCCATGCTACAATTGGCTGCCCGTTTTGATAAGCTACTACTTCTTCACGTTTATACAAGGGCCGTTCACCTTCTTCGGCATTCAGGCCTTCATAGTCATCTAACTGGCCGATGGCCCACGAAAATTCCAACGGGTCGTTAATAACATATAATTCCCCGGAAATAAATTTCTCTTCATTTGACGAAATAGCTACAGGAAATTCACCTGTGTCATAGAGTTTTCCTTTTACAACGGCCTCGCCTGATAAGTGAAAATATTGAGTGAGGTAACTGTATACCGGGTTACGGAACCCGCTGCGAAGAGAACCATACACAAAAAGTTTATAATTTTCGTTACTCATATTCTAAATTTCTTCTTTTGAAATTCCCGCTTGTTTGAGTATGCTTAGAAATGTTCCGTTAGGGATATCTCTTTTTCCATGTACCGGAATTACAATTGTTTTTCTTGATCCAGGATGAAAAAAGATATGATGGCTGCCGGTAACTCTTTTCAGTAGAAACCCTTTAAGCTCCAGTAATTTTATTAAATGTTGCGGGCTTTGATTCATGGAACAAAAGTAGGAAGCTTTAAAGAACAGCAAATCAAGGAACTAAAAATTCTGGGTAAATTTACTACTTATTTTATGCGGTCAGTTGCAAAGAGTATTCTAATGTTTCATTATCATCAGGCACTGGTTCTCCCTCTTCCTTTAAAACTTCAATATAACCTTCAATGGCTTCTTTAGCCATTTCCATAGCACGTTCAATAGTTTCACCCCAGGTAATACAACCAGGAAGTGCAGGTACTATAGCTGTATAAGTCCCTTCCGGTTCTTTTCGCAAAACCACCCTATATGTTTTTGAACTATTCATTAACCAAATATACAATTTTATTGCAGAGCTTCTATTAGAAAGCAATACACTTCTTTTGGGCCATGTACACCAGTAACCAGCGTCTTTTCAATATCAGCCGTGCGGCTGGGCCCGGTTGCAAAAGTGATAAGGGAAGGAATATTACCGGAGTATTTTTCTTTTACTGATTGCAGGACGTCTTTTATATCATATACCAACTGGTTGGTATAGGCAATACAAATATGAACGGGTGCATATACACTTACTGTGCGTCCGCTTTGTTGTGCGGCGCTCATTACAATGGTTCCGGTCCTGGCCACCAAAAATTCACAATCGGTAACCGATGCATCACAGCCCGGGAGGTCAATGGTATTACTACATGAATCTTTCCATTTGTTAGTGTTACAATAAATTTTTGTCCATTTCTTTTCAGCAATCAGTTGAAGCAACTGCTGCACCATGTCTTTTTCGTCTACACAAAAAGCAAACTTACCCTGCAGTGTAGTAAATTCCTGTGCAAAGATCACTTCCAGGTCATCAGTAGCCGGCTGAAAAACAGAATTAACACCTTCGCTTTGTGGAAAAGGTAAAGGCACCGGGTTACTCAGTGCCTTTCGGATCCGTTTTAAAATATTTTCCTTTGCCGGTGTAACAGCCATGTTGTAGTTTAAATTGCAGGAGGTGTCTTCAATTCTTGAGGCATGCTGGTATCCGGGGCGTCGCCAGCAGGAACATCCTTTTCATTAACTACTATTTCCAATGCCTTCTTTTCCTCATAAGGCCTTTTGCCGATCAATGCTTCCACATCACTTTTGAACAATACCTCCTTCTTTAATAATTCTTTTGCCAGTTTCTCCACGTCGCCCTTTTTCTCAAGCAACAGGTTCTTGGTTATCTGGTAGGCGTTGTCAATTAATTTACGTACTTCCTCATCAATCATCTTACCTGTTTCTTCGCTGAAAGGTTTGGTAAAAACATTTTCCTGGTTGGGATCGTAATAACTGATGTTGCCTACTTTGTCATTCATACCATAAACGGTGATCATGCTGTAAGCGATCTTGGTTATCTGCTGCAGGTCATTACTTGCGCCGGTGCTTATTTTTCCAAAGAAGATATCCTCACTTGCTCTTCCGCCGAGTGTCATGCAGATCTGATCCATTAACTGGTCAGTATTATATAAGTACTGCTCCTTAGGTGTGTATTGAGCATAGCCTAAAGCTGCCGTTCCTCTTGGTACCACAGTTACTTTTAATAAAGGATAAGCATGTTCCAGGTACCAACCGCAAATAGCATGGCCGGCTTCGTGGTAAGCAATGATCTCTTTTTCTTCGGGAGAAATGATCTTATTCTTTTTCTCTAAACCGCCGATCACCCGGTCAATCGCATCCTGAAAGTCACTCATATCTACTGCATCTTTTCCTTTCCTTGCGGCAATCAATGCTGCTTCATTACAAACGTTGGCAATATCAGCGCCGGCAAAACCCGGAGTTTGTTCGGCGAGTTTATGAATGTCTAATGTTTGAGAAATTTTTATTGGCTCAAGGTGTACTTTGAAGATAGCTTCCCTACCTACCAGGTCAGGCCTGTCAATAGATATCTGCCTGTCGAACCTGCCCGGGCGTAATAATGCACTGTCCAGAACATCTGGCCTGTTAGTAGCCGCCAAAATGATAATACCAAGATCGGTTCCAAAGCCATCCATCTCCACCAGTAATTGGTTGAGTGTATTCTCTCTCTCATCATTACTCATCATCATATTCTTTCCTCTTGCCCTTCCAATAGCATCTATCTCATCAATAAAAATTATGCAAGGCGCTTTTTCCCTGGCCTGTTTGAAAAGGTCACGTACCCGGCTGGCGCCCACGCCTACAAACATTTCCACAAAATCACTGCCGCTAAGGCTGAAGAAAGGTACCTGTGCCTCGCCGGCAACGGCTTTTGCCAAAAGCGTTTTACCTGTTCCCGGAGGGCCAACCAATAACGCTCCCTTTGGAATCTTGCCACCAAGCGCTGTATATTTTTTTGGGTTCTTTAAAAAGTCAACGATCTCCATCACTTCCACTTTTGCCTCATCAAGGCCTGCCACATCACCAAAATTTATGTTAACCCTTGTTCCTTTTTCAAAAAGTGTTGCTTTGGATTTACCAATGCTGAAAATGCCGCCCGGTCCACCACCACCACCTGGCCCGCCTACTTTACGCATCATCATTACAAACAACAAACCGATCAATAAAATAGGAAGCAGCGTGCTGATGATCTGACCGAAAATTTCACCTTCTTCGGTATAAGCAGGCAATATTTTTTTAAGATCGGGGTTGCTGGTGTAGAACTCATCTAACTGCTTGGCAAAAGTTTCGTCTTTTGCAATGCTGAAATAAAGTTGCGGCGCATCTGCTTTAACCAGGTTATCATACTCTGCTGTCTTCAAAAAAGTTTTATAAAACGGAGCTTTCTTTATTACACTGTCCTTGCTTAAAAAAATGCGAACAATCTTTTTATTCCTCACCACCACCAACCCGGTTTTATCGGCTTCCTTTTTGGAATCCTGCTCCACATCGCCGGCCTTGAGCAATTCACTTAAGTATTGCTGGTTCATTTCAATGCCGGCTCCGCCAACATTGCGGTAGAGGTTGATGCCTACGATGGATAAAAAGATGATCCCGTATATCCAGTAAATATTGAACCGGGGCTTTCTTTTTTGATCATCACCTTTGGGAGGCATGTTATCGGGATTATATTTTCTGTTACTGTCTTGCTGATTCATGTTTTTTGGCCATTATTTTGGGTACCTGCAAAAGCCATTACCTGGCTTTTACTATAGACGATCCTGGTGTATTGTTGTTTTAATTATTTAAAGCTAGTTTTTACTTAACCCCTATGCTCGGTCATTGGTGCATCGCTCCACATTTCTTCCAGCTGATAGAACTTCCTGGGCTCGGGCATCATGATGTGAACAACTACATTAACGTAATCAATCAGGATCCATTGTTGTCCATGCCTGCCTTCATGCTTGTAAGCCATTTCCAGGCATTTTTCTTTTACCTCTGTTTCTACAAAATCTGCAATAGCTTTTAATTGGGTAGTATTACCAGCCTGGCAAATTATAAAAAAATCAGCAACAGCTTCAGGTATTTTCCGGAGATCGAGGCTAATGATATTTTCGCCCTTTTTCTCCTGTATTGCGTGAATGATGGTTTTGAAGATCTTACTTTTACTCGTTATCCGTACAACACTGCTTTTTTTAAGACTATTTACTGCTTTCGAATTACTCAAATGTGATACTGTTTTTATTTTTTATGTCCCTGTGGCTTTTATTGCCATTACAGGGGTTGGTTGTTATTTTTTTTATAAACTAGCCGTAGCTTGCAAATAATCGCAAAAGTAACACTTCTTTGCCATTTGGTTAGTTATGCCAGAGGACAGGTTTTTTAAAATATTGGACACGGTAGATAGTACCAACAACTATGCCATGGCCCGGGTTCAGGCCGGGATGGCCAGCCATGGAATGGCCTGGTTTACACATGAACAAACCGCAGGAAAGGGACAACGGGGCAAGGGCTGGGAAACCCAACCCGGGAAAAATATAGCTATGAGTCTGGTGTTACAGCCCGATTTCTTAGATGCCCGGCAACAATTTTATTTAAGTGCAGCTATTGCCCTGGCTTGCTTTAAATTTTTTTTGGGGTATGCAGGGGATGAAACAAAAATAAAATGGCCAAACGATTTGTTTTGGCGTGACAGAAAGGCAGGGGGTGTTTTAATTGAAAATGTATTTCATGGCAAAAAATGGAAATGGGCAATTGTTGGGATCGGGATCAATATCAACCAGGTGAGTTTTGATAGAGCGATAAAGAACCCTGTTTCGCTTAAACAAATAACAGGAAAAGAATTTGATGCTGTTGCTTTGGCAAAGGAACTCTATGCATTGCTGATGAAAAAAATACCTGAACTGAGCGCCAAATCGTTTGATAAAATACTAGAGGACTACAATACACACCTGTATAAACTTAATAAAAACGTGTTGCTCAAAAAAGAAGACTCCATTTTTGAAACGGTGATAAAAACTGTTTCAGCCGAAGGAAAATTGTTAACCGTAGATTCAACTGATCGTGAATTTGATTTTGGAGAAGTAGAATGGGTTTTATAATTCTTCGGCTGCCCTTGCTTCCTGTTCAAAGCGGTTATTATAATACCCTTTCCTCAAACTCTCCCATACGTACATGCAGATAAATGTTACATAACCATATCGTTTAAATTGCTGCACATGGCAAAGCTCATGCTTCAGCCATTTTTTATTTTTCAGAAAATCATCTTTACCGGTATTATATAAATGAATGGTTTTGCCTAACACCATAGCCACTTTACTATAGCCCAGTTTTTTGGCTGCAATTTTTGCAAGCCATGAATTTTCTTTTATGTAAAATGAATGTTGCTCCAAAAAAGATTACTAATTATTGGGTGCACCTGAATCGATCCAGCATATAAAGGCATTGATCTGTGCCTGGGTTAAGGTACCACTTTGAGGCATGGTTCCGGCAAGAATAGCCGCTCTTATGTTTGATTTTTTTGCAAATACTTCGGATTGTGTTGTAAAAGGCCCTCCTGTATTGGTGCTGCCACCGGCATGGCAATTACTGTTAATGGAACATACAGAAGTGAGTATGGGCTGTATATCGGTTGAAAACTTGGGGCTGATACCTGCACAGGAAAATGTTATGCTGTTGCCGCCGCCCGATCCGCCCGGTCCATCACTTTTACTACAGGCGGTAAATAATACAGCAGTTGAAAAAACAGCAGAAAAGATCATAGTCACTTTTTTCATCATTGGAATTTTAAAGCCTTCTGCTATCACTAACGCTCATTCTCTTCAATAAGTTGCCATGCCTTCATGATTTCTTCAGCATGCTGCTTGTTTTTTGGCTTTAGAAATATCTTTTTAACAATTCCTTTTTCATCTATCAAAAAAGTAGTGCGGTGAAGTCCCATATAATTCCTGCCATACAACTGCTTTTCGCCCCACACTCCATACTTGTCAATAATGTTATGGATAGGATCTGCAATCAATGTAAAAGGTAGGTTGTATTTGGCTTCAAATTTTTTGTGCTTCTTTTCTTCATCGGGGCTAACGCCTAAAACAGTAAGCCCATTTTTCTTTAATAACCCGAAATTATCCCTGAGGTTACAGGCCTGTATGGTACAGGTGGGAGTATCATCTTCGGGATAAAAAAACAAAATGACCTTTTTGCCTTTATAATCCGAAAGAGAAACGGGGTTCCCGTTTTGATCTTTACTGCTAAATGAAGGTGCCTTACTGCCTTCTGTTATATGTGTTGCCATAATTACCTGGTAAAATGATAAACCTTCTCTGTTATATTGCCAACCTGGTCTTCGGCAATGATCTTTAATTCGTGTTCTCCGGCGGGGCACATTTCATCAAAGTCGTAAATGAATATCCTGCCTTTATCGTTACTGAACCTGAGCCAGTTTCCATCCAGTGTTGCAGTAAAATTTTTTATCTCTTCGGTATTATCTGTTACAACAAACCTGATGCTTTTTAGTTTACTGCCGTTCATCTTGTCTTTGAAACCAAGTGGTGAAATTTTGGGCGGAACAGTGTCAACCATCAACTGAAAGCTTCCAAAATCCCTGAAGCTGGCTCTGAACCAGCCGTCCTCCCTGCCATATTTCACCAGTTCCGCTTTTGCAAAGTCATTTCTTCCATTTGCAGATCGTTGCATTACCATTTTATCGGGCAGCATTGTTGATGCCTTAATGGTAACCGGGAAAGAAGTATGTACCGGTACGCTTACATTGTGCAACTGGTAAATAGGGTATCCTGTTTTGGTTGCCTGCTCGCTGTATTTGAAGCGGAGAGAATCATACAAACAATTTTCAGGAAGGTAAAAAATAATATTATCTCTTTCAAAAACATTGATGAACCCCGGGTGAAATTCAAGAGGCTGAAAAAAAGCTAAAGAGTCTTTTTTCATAACCTCGGTAAAAGCAGAATCTTTCTTTATGTCAAACTGAATTATCGAAGTATTGCCATCAGAATCCCGTACTTCTATCTTCATTTTATGAATGCTGGTGTCATCAATAGAAATTACGCCGTCAGCATTTTCAGGGCGATAAATACTGTTAGAATAGCCGGGCAATCTTGACAAGAGTTGTACGTAAAGTCCGCCACTGCTTCTTAATTTATAATCAATATGGGCATTAAAATATCTTGTCTCATCATAACCTACCTGGTCAATTCGGTAGCCAATTGCAAGGTTTTCGTTTTCAAATAATACCGCTTCATAAATGCCATTGGGATTTGCTGATCCGCTGACACGGTCAGATGCTGATATGCCGAAACTTACTTTATTGGTACTTGTTATTATTAATGGTGACCTGGGAACATAAATACCGTCAACTTTTTTTAGCGAATAAAGTTTTGGAGTTTGTTCATTCATGCTCAGTCGCCTGTCGTAAACAGCTAACCTGATAATATCGGGAGGTATGGTATCAGAAATACCGAATCCAAATAAACCGGGGTTCAATACTTTCTCGGTTTTTGTATCTCTTATTTCAAAATGCAGGTGTGGCCCTTGTGAAGAACCTGTGTTGCCACTAAATGCAATCATCGAATCTTTTTTTACTGGAAACAAATTTTCGGGGATACTTATATTAACCTTCCAGCTTTTTAATTTGTACTGCTGCTCTTTTATATATTTCTCCAGATTGGGTGAGAACTCATTCAAGTGAGCATATACTGTTGTGAACCCGTTAGGGTGATTAATATATAATGACCTTCCAAAACCAAAAGGCTCTATCCTTACCCTTGTTATGTATCCATCAGCTGCAGCAACAATTGGCAGGTTCTGCTTTTTATCGGTCCGGCAATCAAATCCCATGTGGTAATGATTGGGCCTCAGTTCTCCAAAATTGGCAGAGAGCCCTTTTGTTGCAATCACGGGCCAGCTAAAATAATTTTGTGGATAATTTTCAGGCGGAAAAAACTGGGCAGAAGCATTTAAAGCAGTAAGTGAAAGGATAAAGGCAATATTTATATATACAACCAGTGATTTCAATATATTTTTTGATTTTGTGCTGTAAATTTAGTGTAGTAGCCCCTAAATGAAAAATGAATAAGCATCCGCTTTTTATTTACATCATTTACAATTACTTTTGCTCGCCACATCATCGGCAATTCACCTATGCCAAAAGACAATTCCATTAAGTCCGTTTTAATTATTGGTTCGGGCCCTATCATTATCGGTCAGGCCTGTGAGTTTGACTATTCCGGTACACAAGCTGCCCGTTCATTAAGAGAAGAAGGGGTAAAAGTTATTCTTATCAACAGTAACCCGGCTACCATAATGACCGACCCGATGATGGCCGATAAGGTCTATCTTTTACCGCTTACCGTAGAAAGCATTGAACAGATACTCGAAGAAAATAAAATTGATGCAGTATTGCCAACCATGGGTGGGCAAACAGCGCTTAATCTTTGTAAAGAAGTTGATGAGCTGGGTATTTGGGAAAAATTCGGCGTCAGGTTAATTGGTGTTGATATTAAGGCGATTGATAAAGCAGAGGACAGGGAAAAATTCAGGCAGTGGATGATTGGAATGGGAATACCGGTTTGTCCTGCAAAGATTGCCAATTCATTTTTAGAAGGAAAAGAGTTTGCACAACAGATAGGATTTCCGCTGGTATTGCGTCCTTCATTTACATTAGGAGGAACAGGAGGAAGCATTGTATTCAATAAAGAAGACCTGGATGAAGCTTTGAACATAGGGTTAACGGCAAGCCCCATACATGAGGTACTGGTAGAAAAAGCAGTGTTGGGTTGGAAAGAATTTGAATTGGAGTTATTGAGAGACAATGCTGACAATGTAGCCATCATTTGTGGTGTAGAAAATTTTGACCCGATGGGAGTTCATACCGGCGACTCCATTACCGTTGCGCCTACCATGACCTTAAGTGATACGGCTTATCAAAAGATGCGTAATACAGCCATTGCCATGATGAGGGCACTTGGAAATTTTGCAGGAGGATGTAATGTGCAATTTGCACTCAATCCGCAAACAGAAGAGCTGATCGTTGTAGAGATCAATCCAAGGGTTAGCCGTTCTTCAGCGCTGGCCAGTAAAGCAACCGGTTATCCCATTGCAAAAATTGCAGCTAAGCTGGCGATTGGCTACAATCTTGATGAATTAAAAAACCAGATCACGCAATCAACCTCAGCATATTTTGAACCGGCGCTGGATTATGTGATCGTTAAAATACCCAGGTGGAATTTTGACAAATTCAAAGGTGCCAATGATACACTGGGCTTTCAAATGAAAAGCGTTGGCGAAGTAATGGGTATTGGAAGAAGTTTTGCCGAAGCGGTGCAGAAAGCCTGCCAGAGCCTGGAAAACGAAGTAGTTGGTTTGGGGTATTATGGAAAAAGCCTGATGCGTATTGATGAGATGGTGGACTATATCAAGATACCCAAGTGGGACAGGATATTTCGCATTAAGGACGCATTGATGGCCGGCGCCAGCATTAAACGTATCTGTGAAAGCACCAAGATAGACCGCTGGTTCATTTACCAGATACAGAAGATATGCGATTGTGAAAAACAAATTGCACAATATGACCTGAAAACATTGCCTGATGAATTGTTGATAAAAGCAAAGCATTTAGGTTTCAGTGATGAGCAACTTGCTAATATCATGAAGGAAGAAAGCGCTGAGCCGATCTATGAAAGGAGAAAGGCAATGGGCCTCACCCGGGTGTTCAAGATGGTGGATACCTGCAGCGCTGAGTTTGAAGCAAAGACACCTTATTTCTATTCTACGTTTGAGAATAAACCAGCTAATGAAAACAAGCTGACAGGTAATGAAAGTATTGTTTCCAACAAGAAAAAAATAATTGTACTGGGCAGCGGGCCCAACAGGATCGGACAGGGCATTGAGTTTGATTATTGCTGTGTACACGGCTTGCAGGCTATTAAGGAAGCCGGTTTCGAAGCCATTATGGTGAATTGCAATCCTGAAACAGTATCAACCGATTTTGACATTGCTGATAAACTTTACTTTGAACCGGTATTCTGGGAACACCTTTGGGAGATCGTTGAGTATGAAAAGCCATATGGTGTTATTGTGCAACTTGGCGGACAAACTGCATTGAAACTTGCCAAGCGCCTTAATGAAAAAGGAATAAAAATAATCGGCACTTCTTTCGATAGTATGGATATTGCCGAAGACCGGGGAAGGTTTAGTGATATGCTGAAGGAAATGGATATACCTTACCCGAATTACGGAACTGCATACAATACCGATGAAGCTATTGAAGTGGCCAATAAAGTAGGTTACCCGGTTTTAATAAGGCCGAGTTATGTCTTGGGCGGGCAAAGGATGCGTATCGTTATCAATGATGAAGACCTTGAAAAAGGAGTGCTCAGCCTCATCAAACATTTGCCAGGAAATAAAATATTGATCGATCATTTCCTGGACCGTTGCCAGGAAGCGGAGATAGATGCTATTTTCGATGGAGAGGATTTTCATGTAATGGGGGTAATGGAACATATTGAACCGGCGGGCATCCATAGTGGCGATAGTAATGCCGTACTTCCTCAGTTCAACCTGTCTCCACTCATCGTTCACACCATGGAAGAGTATGCCGAAAAGATTGCAAGGAGGTTGAACATAAAGGGCCTTATCAATATCCAGTTTGCTATTAAAGATGGTAATGTGTTTGTGATCGAAGCCAATCCAAGGGCCAGCCGTACCACACCATTTATTGCCAAGGCTTACCAGATACCTTACCTGAATATTGCCACTAAAATAATGATGGGTACCAACAAGCTCAAAGATTTTACTTTCGATAAAAAACTCACCGGCTTTGCCATTAAGGAACCGGTTTTCTCCTTCAATAAATTCCCCGGCGTAAATAAAGAGCTGGGGCCCGAGATGAAAAGTACCGGAGAAGCTATCCGGTTTATTAAGGACCTACGTGACCCTTATTTTAGAACACTATATAAGGAAAGGAGTATGCACCTGAGTAAATAATTCGCTTGCAAATACTGGGTTGATTTTTTATTTTGTTAAATGACCCGCCCTTATGGTATACCTGTTTGGAAAAAGGCGCCATTCATCAGGCTGCTGTTGCCGTTGGTGGCAGGCATCATACTACAATGGTATGTACAATTACCGGCGGTTGTTATCATAACAGCCATAATTTCTTTTACTGTCTCATTCTGTTTGTTTTTGCTGCTGCCTGTTGCAGTAAGGTTTAAATTGCAAGCATTACAGGGCTTTATCATTCACCTGCTGATCATAAGCTTTGGTTTATTGCTTACCTGGCAAAAAGATATCCGTCATGATAATAACTGGTATGGAAACTATTACCAGGACAGCAGCTACCTGGTAGTGAGGATTGATGAACCCCTTGTAGAAAAAAATAAATCCTTCAAGGCAGATGGGTATGTTGAGTCTGTAATTACAAACGATACAAATATTCCGTGTAAGGGAAAATTGCTGTTATATTTTTCGAAAGATGGATTTACCCAACAGTTAAACTATGGCGACAGGATCTTAATTCATAAGAGTCCTCAACTTATAAAGAACTCCGGAAACCCCGGAGCTTTTAATTACCAGCGCTATGCTACCTTTCATCAAACTTTTCATCATGTCTTTTTAAAAGATAAAGACTGGCAAAAATTAAAAGGCCGTAGCGAAAATACCAGCCAATTACAGCAATTGATCTTTAATGCCAGGGGCCATGTGTTATCGGTTTTACGCAAAAGAATAGAAGCCGGGAAGGATGAACTGGGTATTGCAGAAGCGTTGCTTATCGGCTATACGAATGATCTTGACAAAGACCTTGTGCAGGCATATAGTAATACAGGTGTGGTTCATATCATTGCTATTTCAGGAATGCATCTTGGGCTGATCTACGTAATGCTGGTTTGGTTGTTTGTGAAGATACCTTTCGTTAACCGGTCAAGCATATTGCAGGTTGTTTTGATATTGGCTTGTCTCTGGCTTTTTTCATTGATCACAGGAGCAGCTGCATCTGTTCTTCGTTCTGCAGTTATGTTCACCTTTATCGCATTAGGTAAAAATATCTTTAAGCAAACCTCTGTATATAATTCACTGGCGGCCTCTGCTTTTTTAATGCTTTGTTTTAACCCATATTTTTTGTGGGATGTAGGTTTCCAGTTATCATACCTGGCTGTAGGCGGAATAATTGCTTTTCAAAAGCCGATATACAATTGCTTCTACATAAGAAACAAATGGCTGGGTAAATTATGGCAATTAATGGCCATCTCTTTAGCAGCGCAGTTACTTACATTTCCTGTTTGTATTTATTATTTCCACCAGTTTCCTAACCTGTTTCTGATCACCAATATCATTGCTGTGCCTTTGTCGGGCATTATTCTGTATGCTGAGATCGCCCTGGTAGCTTTATCATGGGTGCCTTTTCTTGGTGTATATATTGGTAAACTTGTTTCGGGACTGGTGTGGGTGATGAACAAAATAATTCTTTGGATAAATGAACTGTCATTTGCTGTTTGGGATAAAATTCCGGCTACGGTATTATCTACCTGGCTTTTGTATGCAGTAGTTATTGGATTAAGTGCATGGCTTATCAGCAAGAACAAAAAATATGTAAAGCCTGCCTTGCTTTGTTTTTTTGCTTTTGTTTTGTTACATACGTATAACAGGTGGCAAACCCTTAACCAGCAAAAAATAATTGTTTATAATGTACCCCGCTATCAGGCCATAGACTTTGTGAGTGGTACAAATTATCAGTTTGTTGGAGACAGTCTTTTGTTAGAGGACGGGTTGTTGCAAAACTTTCACCTGAAGCCGGGTAGGATCGCCTTACAACTTAATGACAGGAAAGATTCGTTGGAAGGGGTTTACCAACATGAGATGTTTTACCAGTTCCAGGGTAAGAGAATAATGATCGTTGATAAGCCTTTTACCATAGCAGCTCCTGAAAAAAAGATCGATATCGACCTGGTCATTATTTCAGGTAATCCCAAACTTTCTATATCTCAACTGGTACGGTCTGTTAACTGCAGCCGGTTTATTTTTGATGCATCAAATCCTTTGTGGAAAATTGAAAGATGGCAAAAAGAATGCAACGCCCTGCAGTTACCCAGTCATGCTGTGTCCGCAGATGGCGCATTTGTGTGGAATATTGGCATATAAGTTGCCATTTAATTTCCTGTTAATTTGACCATGTTACCTGAACTAGTATAAGCAAGAGCAAGTAAATTTGTGCTGCTGTTAAATTTCACAAGATGAATCTATCCCGCCGGGTATTATTGTTTTTCCTGCTCATCTCTGGTCCCGCTGCTTTTGCAGGGATAAAGGCTAATGCGATGAAACAGGACAACAGCACTTACACCCGCTACGGAAAAGATACTGTGGTCATCAGGTTCGACTATAAACAATCAGCCCTTTATCATCCGTATACTTTTGAAGTTATTGATAGCATTGTTTCCCTCTTAAAACGGAATAAAGAAGTTACCCTGTCCATTGAGGGGTATGCCTACAAAGATGAGGGTAGCGATACGATATGTTACTACCTTTCACTTAACCGGGCATTGTTCCTTCAAACTTATATTTTAGGAAGGGGTATTGACAGCTCACGAATTATTTCTGTAACTGCACATGGAAAACGGAAGGCTATGTCGCAAAAAACAGATAAAGACGGTTTTTTGGTTAATTGCAGGGCCGAGATCATGCTTACCTATCCGCCCAGGCCCGAAGAGGTGAAGGCGCAGGACCGAGATGAAGATGGTGTTATGGATCTGGAGGATAAATGCCCGGATGTTTTTGGATACCGGGATAACCTGGGATGCCCCGATACTGACTTTGTAATTGTACCTTTTGAAGTGAGGCGATCGGACTTTTACACCAGCGCCTTTTCTATACTTGATAGCGTGCTGCTGATGCTGAAAGCAAATCCTTCCATCACCATTGCTATACAGGGCCATGCTTATAAAACAGAAGGTATATATAAAGTATGCGAAGGTCTTGCCAATGACCGGGCCGAGATAGTGAAGCAATATCTTTTGTCCAGGCGCTTCAACCCATCCCGGATCATTTCGGTAAAAGGATATAGCAGTTCAAGGCCTATCAATGCAGGAAAAACGCCCAAGGATGTACAAGTGAACTCAAGAGCGGAGATCCTTTTCACGAGGAAATAAATACTGGCCTGCTTTTCATCCAATTTTTCAAAACATTCAACGGAGAACCTGTTACTGCCTGTAAAAGTTTTAACTTTGCGGCGAAATTAAATGCTCAAGGCTGTGATATTTCCATTCCAGCCAACTCAACCAGGACACACATGCAGAAAAGAATTCAATCAGCCCTCATTTCAGTTTTTTATAAAGATGGGCTTGAAGGTATAGTACAGCAATTACATCAACTGGGAATAACCATTTATTCAACAGGCGGCACACAAAAATTTATTGAAGAATTAAAAATTCCCTGTATTGCGGTTGAATCCCTGACAAGCTATCCATCTATTTTAGGGGGCAGGGTAAAAACATTGCATCCCTCGGTATTTGGCGGCATATTAGGAAAGAGAGATGATGGCCAACACCTGGCTGAAATGAAGCAATATAATATCCCGGAAATTGACCTGGTGATCGTAGATCTTTATCCATTTGAACAGACTGTGGCGGAACAGATGCTTAAAGCCTCCTCCAAAGGAGGAGGCTTGGAGGAGGCCCTTATTATTGAGAAGATAGATATTGGCGGACCGTCTATGATCCGTGCCGCTGCAAAAAATCATGCTTCGGTTGTAGTGGTTGCAGCAAAAAAAGATTATTCTTTGCTGGAGGAAATATTAAAAGAACAAAAAGGAGAAAC
>CAYTQB010000042.1:19198-24299 GCA_964439615.1 uncultured Ferruginibacter sp.
TTGGTGAAGAACAAACAATTAACAGGTAAGGGATGCGGGCAAACATCACGTATAGATTCATTGCGGCAGGCGATTGAAAAAGCAAAGCAGTTTAATTTTGATCTGAACGGGGCCGTTTTGGCCAGTGATGCTTTTTTCCCTTTCGACGATTGTGTGAAGATCGCTCATGCGGCAGGTATTACCGCGTTCATTCAACCCGGCGGTTCCATACGTGATAAAGATTCAATTGACTATTGCAAGGCCAATGGCCTGGCCATGGTGATCACCGGGCTTCGGCATTTTAAACATTAATTACCAGATTACAAATGAACCTCAGCGATAACTTACCTAAGGGCAAAGCCGGTGGATACCTTGCACTATGCATTACCAGCATAGTATGGGGTACTACATGGGTTGCCAGTAAAATTGCTGTCACTGACATGCCCGCTTTACAAATGGCTTCCATCCGCCAGTTTTTTGGCGGCATTTTCTTTGTTTTATTTTTCCTGTTCTATAAAAAGATAGGGCTGCCTTCACGACAGCAATTTGTCTGGTTATTGATGATGGCTTTTTTGATGTTTGTGATGGCGAATGGTTTAAGTACCTGGAGCCTGAATTATATTCCAACCGGGTTAAGCGCCTTGATTGGAGCCTTATATCCTTTAAGTGTAGTAGTCATTGAAATGCTGTTTTTCAAGAATCGTAATATGAATGTGCTGACATTTATCGGCTTGCTGCTTGGTATTGCAGGTATTGGTATCGTGTTTTATGAAAATGCTTTTCATAACCGGCCTGATGGGTTTATTTATGGAGTGATACTCTCCGTTATAGCGATGTTGTCGTGGAGTGTGGGTACTATTTTTATTGTAAGGAATAAAGTGAAGATGAATCCTTACTACGCTACCGGCTGGCAAATGCTGATTGGCTCAGGTATGTTGTTCATTATCTCCCACATTTTTCAGCCAACTATTCCATTACAGGCTATTACCGCCAAATCATGGCTGGCTATCACTTACCTTGTGCTGGCAGGTTCATTATTGGCTTTTATTGCATTTATTTACTCCATGAAGAAATTGCCGGCGGCCTTGTCTTCTTTGTATGCTTATATAAATCCACTTGTAGCCATGGTTACAGCCGCCATTGTTTTGAATGAGCAACTTACAATGAATATATTGTGGGGTGCCATTGTAACACTGATTGGTGTGTTCTTGGTGAATTACAGCATCAGGCGTAACCGGGAAAAAATTATTGTTGAGCCAGAGTTATAAATTCCTCATAGATCTCTTTCCATCCCTTAAATTCTTTAGCTGTTCCTAAAAAATTATTATGCCATATAGTAATTAACGTGCCGTTTACCTGTTTGCAAACAGATAAATAATGTTTCATTTCTTCAGCAGTCTGTTGTGTGGTTTGCTTTTGTTCGTAATAGGCATTGGCATCCATGAAACAAAATGGATGGATACGCAAGTTGGTTTTCTCTTCGTTCTCCAGGTCGTACCAGGAAAAAGATGACGCCACCGATGCCCTGAAACCGTTGATGCTGCCATAACCCATCGAATAGTCATCTGTTATACCGGCTTCAATTAATTTGTTATACCCTCCAGGCAGGTTAAAACGTATATAATGCTGGCGGCTTTTGGTGATGCTGTTCAGGTCGTTTTCTAAAGCGGGCAGGTCACTTAAAGCGCCCCGACCGGCCATCGCTTCCAGTTGAAGTTTTTCTTTTTTTAACAATGAAGTATTGTCTCCGCTTTGCCAGGAAGGGTGCAATCCAACAGTGTATTTTTTTGCATGCTGTTTTATAAGTTTCCACATGGCTTCTTTATGGGGCAGGATGTTTTTATCGTATCGTCCATTCCTTTCTGCAACCAGGAAAAAATAAAGCGGATCAAGATGATATCGATTGTGTAACTCCTGCAGCCAGACGTATATATCAAACGGATCTTTTTGTGAGCCCTGTAATACTTTTATTCTTTCCATAGACGGGGATCTCAAAAAACCTCCCATGTTTCTTAAGAAGCCTTTGTGTTTGTAAGAATAAGCAATATCGATATCGTAAGTTGGTTCAATATTGAATATTGAATATTGAGGATTGAATATTGAAAATCTTTCCTTTAATTTTTTAGCAAATTCAGCAACCCAGATATTGACCAAAGGAATGTTCAAAAACCCTTCTTTGAATGCCAGGGAATTTTTGTGATCAAATCTCCCGTACATATCTTTTTCATGGGGCAGGTACTCTTCGTAACGGGTAACCAGGTAAAAGGAAGCGGCGAAAATATCGAAGGGAAAATCGGAGTTATGTGTCCTGAAAAAAGCTTTTGTACCATGTACATCAAAACAAATGATCTCCTGCTGTATGATTATCTCATCAAACAGTAAACTGTTCCCCTGGATATTGAAAACAGGGCCATCCTGCGCAGTATCAATTTCCCTGTCACTATAGTTGATCTTTACACCGGTATGATTTTTAAATTCTTCAGAGTCTACTGTGATCCTGAACTCAACCCCCATCAGTTCTTTAAAAATGAAATGGCAGATATACTGCAGCCTGGTGGATGTAATATGTGAGTAGATCAATACCATTTCATCACAAATTAAAAAAGTCCCGCCACAGCAGGACCTCTTTTTAATTTTTAATTTTGCCTTTTAACTTTTATATCTCTCCTTCCACATCTGGTTAAATGTCTTCTGGCTGAAGTTCAGGTCGCTCCGTTTTTCTTTCCAGCCTTTGAACATGCCATTCACTACTTTGTTTTTAAAGTTACCGCTCCCCAAATTCATCATGCCCCTTTTCAAACTGGCCAGGCGCCATACCTTCCAGGCCATCCGTTCAGTAAAGGATGTTAATCCTTCCTCCACTGATTCATGCCTGTTCTCCAAAAGCAATTCATGCAGGTTGATCTTTACTGCACACACTTCTGTACAATTACCACAGAGCGAAGACGCATAACTTAAATGCTTGAAATCATTCATGCCCTGCAAGTGTGGAGTAATTACACTGCCAATTGGACCGCTATACGTTACACCATACGCATGGCCACCGATATTTTTATAAATAGGACAGGCATTAAGACAAGCGCCACAACGAATGCAGTACAAACTTTCGCGCTGTTTGGGATTTTGTAAAATATTGGTACGGCCATTATCCAGCAGTATTACATACATTTCTTCGGGCCCGTCCACTTCATTCTCCTGCCTTGGCCCGGTAACAATGGTATTATATACCGTTACTCTTTGCCCCGTTCCAAAAGTAGCAAGCAAGGGCCAGAACAACCCCAGGTCGGTAATGGACGGGATCATCTTTTCGATACCAACAATTGCAATATGTGTTTTAGGAAATGCACAACTTAACCTGGCATTACCTTCATTTTCGGTAACAGCAATACCACCAATATCACTGATGATGAAGTTGGCGCCGGTAACGCCCACTTCGGCCTGCACATATTTTTCCCTCAATACTTCCCTTGCTTTTAATGTAAGCTGCTCAGGAGTATAATTAACGGGGGTGCCCAGTTTTTGGTTGAAAAGCCTGGCCACATCTTCTTTGCTCTTGTGCATGGCCGGTGTTACGATGTGGTAAGGAGGCTCATTATCCAGTTGCTGAATATATTCGCCAAGATCTGTCTCCACACTTTCAATACCATTTTGTTCCAAAGCCTTGTTCAGATGAATTTCTTCGGTAACCATGCTCTTGCTCTTCACCAATGTTTTGCAATTCTTTTCCTGGCATATTTTAATAACTTCCGCAACAGCCTGAGCAGCATCTTCGGCCCAGATGACTTTGCCTCCACGTTTGGTAAAATTGAGTTCAAACTCTTCCAACTGTTGGTCAAGGGTTTCAATGGCACGCCATTTTACATTCTTGGCTCTTTCCCGGGCAAGATGTGTATCGGCAAATTGTTCTTTACCCTTAGGAACAACAGCATTGTACTTACCAATATTGAAATTGATCTTGCGCCGGTGTTCAAGGTCGGCGGCCTTGACGCTACTTTTAGCTACGAAGATTTGAGATTGTTCTGACATGTTATTTTTCGGGCTCATCTATTTCCTGCTGAGGTGGGGTAATTGGACAGTTTTGTTTCAATTTTTTATTTGTTGATAAAAGCTATTCTATATAAATCACCGGCAAATAGCAACGATTCGCACTACAGATGTATAGCTTATCGCTTTTTTAAGAAACAAAGATAAAGTTTTACCAGTATTTCTGCCTGATATAAAATACCGTCTGCAGGGTATGGGTTAAATCTTAAGAAGACACTAATTTTATAATTCAAAAAAATTTTTTTATCATGAAAAAGCATTGCGTACTTTTTATTTTGTTGGTAGCTTTTGCATTTGGGAGTATAGCCCAGAGTTCCATGTCTTTGCCTGTAATGATTAAAAACGAAGACGGAAGTGTAGAAACCTATGACATACAAAAAGGAGATAAACTGGTTTACCAGGTAAAAGCCGGTGGAAGTGAATATGAGTTCATAGTAACTCTTAATAATCCGGGATCTAATGCACTGGATTTTAACTATGAAATGACGAATACCAATAATACCAGGGGTCATGTAACCATAAGTAACGAGGCCAAAAGCAGTGCAACCAAATACGTCAACTTTTTCCGTGGAGGCGAAATGAAATTGACAGATGCCTGTACTGTATGGTTATCAGACAAAAATTTCAGCGACATGGCCCAGGGGAGAACAACCATGCAGTTAGATAATCATGCAGCCGAAACATTTTACAGCCCTGATGAAAATGAAGTTTCCATGCCTGTAAAAATAAAAAACCAGAAGAAATATATTCAAGGCTTTTTTATTAACAATGCGGCAGATGGAAAAGGAACTCAAACGCTTTATATCAATAATATATCTGGTAATGCATTGATATTAAAAATGGACCTTGGATGGTCAATTGAATTAAAAGAAATACGCTGAAAACCTATGTATTAAAAAATAACATATGAACAGCGAAATTTTATTTATTATAAAGATTATTACTGCTTCAACACACCCAATTCTTTACCGGTCTTGGTAAAAGCTTCAATGGCTTTATCCAAATGCCGCTGACTATGTGCGGCGCTTAATTGCACCCTTATCCTTGCTTGCCCCTTGGCAACCACCGGGAAGAAAAA
>CAYTQB010000043.1:0-23947 GCA_964439615.1 uncultured Ferruginibacter sp.
TGCCCCTGATGTTTTTCACTTTTGGAATGCCTTGCAAATTGCTTACCAGCGGATATGTGACCTGGTCTTCCATAATTTGGGGGCTACGGCCCATCCATTCGGTAAATACTATCACCTGGTTTTCGCTGAGATCAGGGATTGCATCAATGGGGTTTTTCTTGATATTGAAAATGCCCCACGCAAACAAGCCTGCTGCCAGCAGCAAAACGATGTAGCGGTTTTTTAATGACCAGGAAATTAATTTAGGAATCATAATGCTTTTTTTGGCTTGTGAATTATTTCATCATTTCTTCTACACTACCGCAGGTCATCATCTTATCTCCGTAGTAAGGATTTTTGATGTCTTTGGATTCACTGAGCCACATAGATCCTTCATTATACATTGGGCAATGATCGTGGTACAATGTCATACCAGCTCCAAATGCCTTCACCATATCGTACATGTCTTTACTCATCATGGCAAAATGCTCCCGCTGATGTTCAATTTTATTTTTTGAAATGTGTTCTGCATGTTCTTTCAGGTCAGCTTCAATATCATCATATACTTTTTTCTGGTCGGCACTTAATAGTGATTTATCAAACCCTTTCATAACATCAAACATTTTTCCAGAGGCTGCAGCTGCTTCAGTTTCATTTTCGTTAGCCAGCGCATTTTTAACCGCCAGGTAATCTGCCACCATTGATTTCATAAAGGTTGAAACAGCGGGATCAACAGTGGCGAATGTGGTTGCTACCATTTTCACATTGGCATCTGCCATTGTATTGTCTTTCATGGGCATGGGCATACTGTCATGGTTCATACCCGTGCTGTTGTCTTTTGCAGAATTGTTGCTGTTGCAGGAAACCACGGCTATAGCAACGATTACTGTTAGTGAAAGAATTATCTTTTTCATTTGTATATTTTTTAGTTGATTAATGTTTGTGATTGGAATGATCGTCTTTTTGTTCCTTTAATGCCATGCCGCATTTTGGGCAGTTACCGGGCTTATCATAAGTTTTATCCCCTTCGCATTTCATGGGGCAGCTATAAACTGCAACAGCAGGTACTTTTTCCTTCAGCGCCATACCGCATTTTGTACATTTGCCAGGTTTGTCACTTGTAACATCCGGATGCATGAGACAGGTATAGGTTTTCATCACTTCCATTTTCATTTGTTCTTTTTTGGATTTGGTTAAATCCATACCGCATTTGGGGCATTTGCCGGCTTTATCATAGGTCTTATCACCTTCACATTTCATGGGGCAACTGTATTTCATCTGCTCCATTTTTTGTTTAGGTGCTTTTGATTTTTGTTTGGTACTGTCCTGTGCAAACAGCGAAACAGAAACGATGGTTAACGCCGCCATCATCAGCATTTTAATTGCTTTCATTTTAATTTGATTTAATTGTAAAAAATTGCAGAATACATGGCATAGGCAAATGCCAATAGCCCGGCAAATCAATTGCCTGGCTCAACAAGTGGGAACTGTATTAAATACGGAAAACGCAGTTGCGAATGTAAACGGGAACGCCTTGCGTTCGGGGAGGAGCATTGCTGTTAGGGCTTTCTTCAGTTAAAGAAGGAAATGCTATTTCAGGTAATTGAATATATGCAGACGGTAAAGCTGTTGCCATTAACTGTATCAATTGCAGGTTGCTTTGGGTTACCTTTTGTGCTGAATCGTCTTTTAAAAATTTGTATTCATCCTTGCAGCAACCGTTATCTTTTGACTCGGTTTTCTCCATGCCGCATTGACCGCAGGTTTTGGAATTTTTATGTCCCAAACCCCAATCGGCCAGCTTGCCCATGCAATAATGCATGTGTATTGTGGCTCCTGAAGAAGTGCCCAGATACAAAACAGCTAATATGGCGGTGATAAACTTTTTCATGTTTTAAACTGCTACAAAAGTATAACAATTTTTGAGGATTCTTACATAATTCTACTAACTATTTATACTTAAATGACTTAAAACCCTATTTACAACAGTCTTTTTTGTGTACAAAAAGGAATTTAAAACCCTTCCAGAAGAATTGCCTTATTGATTTTATAACTATCACTTATACTATTATGCTTTGATAAATGACATACAAAGGTAGTTTACTTTATAAGGAGAATTATAACGGAATTATGGAAATGATTTACAATTAAACCGCTTTTTTCCTTTTCCGGAAGCTGCAAAAAGTAAATGACTGTGAAGTATTAAACGGCGTTTGATGTATTTCCTCAATACATTTTATTTTTTTGAAATTTCGGGAAAGCGTATTGGTGAGTTGCTGCTGCGAATAGCGGTGAACCGGCAGGCCGCTGCATATTTCAGGGCCTTTTTCTGAGAATGTACCTACAATCAACTTGCCTTCATCTTTAACGGAACCGGCAATCTGTTTTTTATATGCCGTTATATCTTTTTTATCAGTTACAAAGTGAAACACAGCCCTATCGTGCCAGCAATCATATTTTTTTTCGGGATGAAAATTCAATACATCCGATTCAACCCACTTAATTCTATTTGCTTTTTTGCCTAAACGCTTCCGGGCATTTTGCAAGGCTTTGGCAGATATATCGAGTACGGTAATATCCTTATAACCTTCCTGTAATAATACATCAGCCAGGTAGCTGTCGCCACCACCTACATCAATTATGGCAGCATCTTTGGGAATATTTAAGTCTTTAATGAACTGTACCGACGTTTCGGGGAAGGGCTGAAACCAGCTTTTTTCTGAATCGGCTTTTGTTTCAAATACTTTTTCCCAATGTTGTTTTTGCGGCATGTTGCAAAATTAAAATGTTTGTTATTGAATTGCGTAACATTAGTTACAATTCATCCAGCGATTTTCGTAGCGGATTACCCAATTTTTTAAAATGACTTGGGGTAAGCCCCGTAATTTTCTTAAACTGTGCTGAAATATGGGCCACACTGCTGTATCCTAACCGGAAAGAAATTTCGCTGAGATTGAGTTCACCAAATACCAGCCATTCTTTTACTTTTTCTATTTTTTGGAGGATAAAGAACTGTTCAATTGTTATTCCTTCCACTTCGGAAAACAACCGGGAGATATAGCTATAGTCTTTATGGAGGACATTGCTCAAATATTCGCTGATGCTGAAATGTTCTTCTACTACTCCCGACTGTACTTTTTTAATGAGCAGGCTTTTTATTTTTTCAATTTGTTTTTGCTTTTTATCGTCCAATATTTCAAAACCCAATTGCAATAAGCGACTGTTAAGCTGCTGCATTTGCTTTACAGATGGTTGTTTGCTTAGTTCTGCCTCTCCCATTGAAACCTTGAGGGGCTTAAGTTTCAGGTTTTCCAGTTCCTGCTTAACTACCATGATACAGCGGTTGCAAACCATGTTTTTTATGTAGAGATTCATTGTTTTACAATTTACAAAAACCACAAATTCTCCTTCCCAAATTCCGGCAGCTTATCATACTTAAAATACGGAAACATTTCGGCTACCATTTCGGGGTAAGCCAATGTAACCGGCAGGTTTTGCTGGCTTACACTTTTCCAGTACATGCGGCTGAACTGATACACCTGGTCAATCAATAAATCAATTAATTCTTTTTCTTCCAGCAGTTCCAACTGCGTGGAAGTAAGTTTTATTTTAACGGGGAAGTGGTGTTCCTTAGGCGTTGGCTTTGAAATTTCATCATACCGGGTATTGTTGAATAAGAGGTATTCCCGCTCTCCCACTTTAATATATGTGCCGCTGTATGGCATCAATCCTTCAGATGACATATCAAAGGCCAGTAATTCCTTACTGGCGGTTTTATTAATGGTAACCACAATTACTGGTATCTGTAAATCGAGCTTGTTGTAGAGTGTATCTAAAATTGGTTTGAGTTCCTTTTTACTGATCAGTTTATAAAAGTGGATGATTAACCGGGTTGCTTTTTTATTGGCTTTTAAAAATTTATCTACGGCTTCTCTTACGGAACCTGCCAGGCTGATGGTATCGGCACTGCCGAAACATTCAAAGCCCTTAAACTCGCCTTCATTGTTGAAACAAAATGCAGAGCCTACATATCTTGTTTTACGGGTAACTGAATAAAAAGCGCCTATGCCGACAATCAATTCATCATTTGGTACCCGGTTTAGCCGCCAGGGAATACCGCCCAGCTTTGCCAATATAGCCACTGACATATTGGTGAGGCTCCATTTAAAAGCGTCTCTGGGTGCTTCTACAGTTTCAGGCTCTACAAACTGGCAGGCTATATTTCTTTTGAGCAATAACTCCTTTACTCTTACATAAACCCTTACTTCCTGTTTACGGGTTTCTTCTTTGGTAAATGGCGTTAAATAAATGGCGAGGTATTTTATGGAAGTATCATTGAAAGATTTGTTGCTGAAGAATGCGTCAATCTCAGCCAAAGGGTTACTCCTGTTTTCAAAACAAACCGTCATTGCCTCTTCTACATGAAACAAGATGCCTGCATAATTGGTTAAGCCCCGGTAATGGCCTAAGCCATTCTCCAGGTAGCCTTGCAGCTTATCTTTAGTTACCTGATCGTCTTTGTGGTAAATGAAAAACAGGTGTACATTTTTATGCTGGCATCTCAGGAATGGCTTTTTGTAAAGAAAATCCCGTTTAGGTGTCCGGCCCTTGGCTTTGTTTTCAAAAGCCAGGTCATTGCTGGCATCCGTTACATAAGAAATAGTGCTATCATCCACTTTTAAAAAGCCGTCTTCGTGCAGTGGTATCAGCTTTCTGAAGGCAGGTTTGTTAAGGAAGAAATCATAAAAGGTATCAATAACTTCCTTGTATGTTTTGTACCTGTTCCCTTTTTGCAATGAATCAGGATCTATACCCATTGCTTTTGACAGATTGAAATTGAGGACAGGAAAGGCATTTGAATAATCAGGGTTTTCATGAGTTACCAATTCATCATACCTGTACAACACATTGTCTTTAATAACCCAATTGAAACAAGAGGGAGAGACTTGTTTAACCAATGTGGCAAGATTGGTTCTTAACTGCTTTGATTTGCCATCGTAAGAAAGTACCAATTCTGGATGCTTGCTGACATTGCAGAATTGCAGCTTCAGCGAAAACTTATGGAACACTTTGAACTGATCATTGGAAAGTTTTTTTGCCGGAACCCAAACCTGGTTCTGACCAATGAAACCGGTTCTTACCAGTTGTTTTAATTCTTTACGGAAATAATAATTTATCTGACGGTTGTAAAACCGTCTTAGGAAATCCTGGTTTTCTGTTTTGAAATCTATTGCCAGTGGAACAAAACCTTCTTTTGCATAGTCGAAGCTGGTATAGATATACTCCGTGCCGTCTGAAACTATGCCGTGGAAAATATTTTCAATATTGTTTGGGAAAAGTGTATGGTGAATACGGGTACATTTTCCTATCTCAGACAGGCTGAAATAGAAGGTTTGTTTTCCAGTGGGAAAATCAAAGGGAACGATATTAAAGAATAAGGTTTGGTTAGCCATCCGGGCAACTTTATTTTATCAGTATAGGGAGTTCTACCTCCTTTTATTTTAATGATCGAAAATTCTATTTGCTCTACCATCACTTTCAATTACGCACTACCTCTGTTACCGAATGTATTTTTCAAATCCTGAATCACTAAACCAAACTTACCATCAAATTTCTTATTAATTGAATCGTATGACCCAATCAGCTTTTCATAAATCGGATTTCCGAAAATATCCTTTTCGTCAATCGTTCTTTTAGATGCAATGTTTGAAGCAAATACATCCTTTATCTTTTTGAGCACCACAATCTGTTCATCCGTGAAATCGTAGGTGTGTATATATGACAGGTAGTTTTTCTCAATTCTTTCCTTTGGAGTTGGGATTTTCTTTTTGCCCAACGCATGTAATAAAAAGTCCCAGGCAGAGCCTTCCGGATAGTCGTACATTTTCTGCAAGTGCCCTTCGTCCAAAAATGTATTTGGTTTGCTCAACCAATCAAGGAGTATTGCGATTTCTTGCTCGGTAGGTTGGTAATCTGGTTGAGCTGCTTTTTCTTTCAAATCAGCCATAACCGGTTCTTGTGTCTTTTTCAATTCTTCCTCAAAGATTCTTTTCGCTTCGGCAATGGGAATATTATCCTTTACAACAATTGAATCACCATGAATTTCTACCCGTTGAATCAGGTTTGCCGGATCAGGATTATCAATCAGGAAATATTCACCCTTAGGTGTTACCGGACCTTGTAATTTTGGTTTCTTATCACCGGGTTTAACTACTTTTTTATTTTCTTTTAATGTACCCTTGCCATTATCTTCCATTCTTTTGCACAAACCAACAAAATCCAAAACTGTAAAGCTGAATTTCCCTGTCTTAGGGTCGAGACGGGTTCCACGACCTATCATCTGGATATACTTGCCGGAAGATTTAGTTAAGGCTGCAAATGCGATGTACCGAACACAGGGAATATCAACACCTGTACTTAAAATATCTACCGAAGTAACTACATAAGGTTTTTGATATGGCTTTTTGAACCATGCCTTTAATGTTTCATTCAGTGTATCGTTTTCTGATATTACAGCTTCAGCATAATATGGCTTTTCAGCATTGTCATTTTCAAAAACTTTATTAATTGCCTTTGCCAGTTCAATACAATGTGCCTGGCTTACACCGAACAGAATTACTTTTTCTCCGTACTGTGTATTCTTTTTTATTTCTTCTGCAATACGCAAACAGTTTTCTTCTGAAATGAATTTGCGGTTGAGCTGCTCCAGTTTTATTTTCTTTTCAGCACCTAAAGGAATTTGGTATTTCTCTTCCGGTTCTAATACATAGCTAAAATCAATCCCTTCCTCTTCTGCTTCGGTAATCAATGATGATTTAAGTTCAATTGGTTTGTAAGGAGCAAGAAAGCCTTCATCAATACCTCTTTGCATATCGAACTTGAAATCAGGTTCGCCTGTTTCACATCCAAAGAGTTTGTAAGTATCAATAATAGCCAAATCTTCTTCCGCTACATCTGTGCCGTCTTTAGGAACTGCAATTCTTGGTGTGGCGGTTAAACCAACCCGTGGACAGAGGAAGTGATCAAAAATCAATTTCCTGTTCACATTAATACTGCGATGACATTCATCCACTATGATCAGATCGTAAAAATTTGCAGGCAGGTCGCTGTGAATCATTTCTAATGTATCAATCACAACCACATGTATATTGGCATGTTTTCTTGATCTGAAACTGGAAGTTGTAATCCAACTGCTTGGAAATTCTTTACTGATAATGGCAAAGCCATCATCAAGAGATTGTTTGGCAAGCATCCGTCTGTCAACCACAAATAATATACGCTTAGCCAGGCTATGGCCGAGTAAGGCTTTTGCCAATGCAACAGCGGTTCGGGTTTTGCCCAGCCCGGTTGCCATGTGAACGAGCATCTTTTGCTTACCAGCCTTGTAGTTTTCAATAATAGTTCTGATACATTGCAACTGGTAATAACGTTCTTTTCCAACGGTTGGGTCAAAACCGCCTGCGATGGTGGTGTCAATAGTTATTTCCCTGTTAGTAGCAATTTTTTTCTGCTGTTCAATTTTGAGTTTCATGTCCTCTAAAGTCATGAAACCATTTACCTGCTTAAACTCACCTGCATCTAAACCTCTCCAGGCTGTATCATAAAACAAAATACGTTCTGTGCTACAGGCGTAAAGAAACCGAGGCTTTAGCAATTGTGTAATAACAGTACGGAGTTTTAAAAAATCCTTTCTTTCTTTTCCGAAATTGTTTTCTATTACAGCAATTATTTCTCCATTCATATCCTGTAATACAATATCAGGCTTAATGTATGGTTTCCCATATTCCTTTTTTAAATGCTCTGATAATTCATATTGCTGCTGGTATAATAAAGTATCACCCACTTTCCAGCCATAGTCATTAACAAGCCTGAGTATAATTTGCAAATCAGTAGAGGTAGCCTCATTTATGCTCTTGCCCGTACCAGAAAGTATTTTATCCATGCCATCGTCTCTTTTTTGCTTTTTTAATTCCTCCCTTAATTCTTCAATAAATTCCTCTGTATTTTTTACCAAGCCTGAATAGAAGGTACTGCCCGGATTTTTTTCCAAATCGGAGCGATAACGCAGCAGCGTTTCTTCAAAAGATTTAATTGTATTTAATATTTCTTCTGCCTTCATTAGTTATACATCAGTCTAAAAATACCTTTTGGTGTAATGTTATCATAAAAAGTTCCATAAGTTTTCTGCCATTGTCTATAATCAGCTTCGTTCCCCATTGTAGCATAGTGCACCTCAACCTTATATAAATTTCGCATAAACTTACGTTCCGTAAATAACCGTTCAAACTGGGCTTTCTTTTCGCCTTGCAAACTGTCAATCTCTTCGGGATTGAAATAAAATACCACATCCACGTCTGACGGATCGGGTGCTTCCGTAGCAAAAGAACCATCAATCCATACCTCTGCTTTTATTTCCAGTGCTTTAAACTGATTTAAAACCTGACCAAAGCCTATTAACAAATTAGTCCGATGATCATGACCATGATTAAACGGTTGCACAAACTCGGGATGCAAATCATCTTCCTTTATGTCTTTAAATCCGTTAAGCAGTAATGGGGGATATTCTTTTTCTCTCATTCTTGTTCCTCTTTTACTGGTTCAATCAATTCAACACCCCATACATCAGCTAATATTTTTTCTATTCTTATTTCTGCGTCCCTTTTCATTTTACGAAGTCCTTCCAAAACTTTCATTTTGGCCTCCAAGTCAGCTATAATTTGACGTTGTATATCAATATCAGGATAAGGTATTTGGATTTTCTGAAAGTCTGTTGAGCTAATATTATATGTTCCTCCGCCAGCCTGAGGGTTTAAAAGGGCACGACCATTAGGACTCATAAGAAAATACATGACATATTTTGGCTCAACTTCATTCAAATCGAATCTAAATCTTATCAGGTAGGATGCATAAACAAAAGGCAAATCTGAATCCCAAACAGCACACTTACCAACAAGATTCGGATTGCCATTAGAGCGAACAATTAAAAAATCACCCTTTTTCAATTCATATTTTTTAAAGTCCTTTTCGGACAAAGCCGATTTCTTAATATCCTCAAGTTTGAAATCACAAAAACCAATATTTCCTATACGCAATACACTATAACCATCCTCTTGATAATCCGCTTTCTCTGAAGACCCATACATGGAATCAAGAATTAATTCCGAGATAGGTTTCTGAGAAAATTTATACTCATCAAAATAAGTATCAAAATCAATTATCCAACTCCCAATTACTCTATCTGCACCTTCAATAATTGCTTTTTGCTTTTCAATTTGAGTGGCAATAGTGTTTTGTTCTTCAATTAAAGGCAAAGGAATTTCTAAAGACATTAAAAATTCGGCCCCTTGCTCAGTTTTTATTCCGCCATTTTTAATTTCATTCACTCTCTGTTGAAGTTGTTTGCTCCGAAGAGCAATAACAAGATATTCAGGATTAATTTGAGTTTTTTCTATTTCGTAAACCTGATAATGCGTTGAACAAACCAATTTTTTGTCAGCCAATGCTAATGCACCCTGATGCACATTTATTTTGGATGTAACTAAATCCCCTTTTTCTGCCAAGTATAAATCCATTCCAGTTTCATTCTCGTCTCTGAAATGTATTTTACCATCTTTAAATGAAATTTTATCTACAATATCAATTTCCCCATCGTAGTTGTCTTTCTTAATCTTTACATATTTTGGCTCAACCTTCCCTTCTAATTTTTCAATTGGATATTTTTGTTTAGATTTCAAAATCTTCTTGATTACATTGAGTTCGTTATGTTTTGTAATCAAATCATTATCTAAACCACTTACATACTCTCGGGCAATATCAGCTTCCAAAGCATTCGTAGGATTTAGTTTCAGCAAATACTGTAAAATATTTTCGGGTTTGCTGTTGTTTAATTTTTTATAAACCTCCTCCACTGTTTTAGCCCCATTTGGTTCTATATGCTTTAAGGCTTCAGTCCATTCCACAATCTGGCAATCACTAATAGTACTTTTGTAATTTGCTAGGTTAAAAGAATAGTTATGAGCCTTATCAATGCGTTTGGCAATTTCATTCTGAATCCGGTTTTCCAGCATCTGGTCAAATAGTTTTAACTCCAACTGCTTATCGGCTTCCGTGGCTTTACCTGCTTTTATCTTTTTATCAAATTCAGTTTCTTTCTTTGACTTTTCCAGTTTCCCTTTCGTTTCCAAATCAGTACGGGTTTCCATTCTGATTTTTTCTTTAACTCTCGGGTCAAGCGTTTTAATCCATTCTGCCGGTATGCAAAATTGGTGTTTACTTTCAGGAGGCTGTTTGCCATGTTTTACAAATTCATGGTACAGCGTAAGACATTCCACCAACTGATTGCCAGGCTGTTCTTTACGGTTGGTTCCCATTGTATAACCATCGTTGGTTACTTTGTAAAACCAAACCCAATCTGTTTTATCACCTTTTTCAAACAGCAGTATAGAAGTTTTAGGCCCCTGCCCGCCTTTACTTACAAATAAGCCCTGTGGTAATGAAATAACTGCTTTTAACTGTGCTTCATCCAAAAGCATTTTACGCAATGCCTTTGCACTAAACTGGTCCCATGTATGAAAGCCCTCTGATACCACTACAGCACATTTACCGTTTTGTTTGAGCATCTCAAACATGAGCTTAACAAACAAGATGGTAGTTTCTGATTCTTTGCTATGCTCCTGCCATACATCGGGATAAGCCTCCTGATCTCTTTCTGCACCAAAGGGAGGATTGGCAAGTATTATGGATTTGCTTTCGTGGTCGGTAACCGGTGTGTATTTTGCCAATGAATCCCCCTGTTCAATATTTGCAGGATTTAATCCACGGATATAAAAATTAATAGCCGCCATTTTGCGGATCATTCCGAGGTATTCAATACCGGCCACACCAGTCCTGTAAAATTGAATTGCCTGCTGTTCATTGGGCATCTCAAGCTGATTGAATTTGAAATATTCATTGAACCATTGCTTCAGTTCTTTATGAGCTTTTTCTCCCGGCCATTCACTATCAGGATCAACTCTTCGCATTACAAATTCAAATGCATCAAACAAAAAACCACCTGTGCCGCAGGCAGGATCAAAAACACTGTCATCGAATGTTGGTTCCACTAATGCCGTCATAAACTGGCGGATATGGTCTGGTGTTCTGAACAGCCCAATATCTTTTGTACCACCGGTTTCACTTAATGCAGATTCAATGGCATCGCCCAATAAATCCGTTTGTAACAATCTGGCTTCTTCAATATCGTTGGCAACAATGCTGATTACTTCACCCAGGTTGCCACTGTTTACATTATTAGTGAAATTGGAATTGCTAAATACTTCTTCAATCAACACCAACTGGTCCTGTACCTTTTGCGGCAAGTTGCCTTCAAACACCTGCCTTGCACTATGCAATATGCTGGAATAGAAAGGAAAGAAATTGTCATTGAGTTCAGATAAAATCTGGTCATTGGAAACAGTAGGCAAGTATGAGAATAAACGGTTTTCGTTTGTTTCCTCTTTACCCGATTTTGGATTCTGCCATTTATAATCGGCAGAGAAGAGTTTACGAAGCGGTTTAAAATCTTCATCCTGCTTTATTTTAGTCTCAAAAATGCGGAGCAGGAGTAATTCAATGATATATTCTACCCGCTGTACCGGCGTGCCGGCCGGACGTAGTTTATTGTGCAGCTTCTTTAAAGCGTTATTTGTTTTATTGTCTGCGTAATGTACTGTTGAACGACCCATTTACTTTTATGCTTTAGAATTTTGCTTTTCAGCTGTTAACAAATATAATCTAACCTGTCCGACCTTAATAATACCACACTTGCAAAACCTGCAAAGCCTGCAAACTCTGCAAACTGTCTATGAAAGCGATATAGCTTTCCACCAATAGAAAAATGCTTCCGGGCTTGATTTTTTCAGCTTATTCAGTTTGGTGTTGTGCGGTTGTTCAATAATAGCCTCTGCCACCTGTTTAGGATCAGTAAATTTCTCAAATGCTTTCTGGTCTGTTGCAATCAACCGGGACAGATAAGCGGCTTTGGCTGCATGAACAATGGCTTTATCCAGGTGGTAGGATTCTGAAAATATAAAGCGTTCCACCCGTTGTATACCCTTTTGCAGTTGATCAAAATTTTCTTTATCCACTGCACCCCGTAAGCAAAGGCAAAGTGATGTTTGATAAATGTCGTCCAGAACATCAGATGGTTTGCCATCCTTTAATTCACGGTACACTATTTCGGTTGCTGCAATCTTATTAAAGGTTGTCTTCACTGTATCAAGTTCTTCTGCCACATCGAAGATATTCCCCACATCGTAGAGCTGTTTAATGATCTCCATGCTCATACTGTCTTCCTTCTTAAAGTAAGGAATGCCGGTGGTGTTGGGAGCAAAGGCAGTGAGTTTATCGCCCAACAAATCTTCCAGCGAAGGCATATTTACTGAAGCCAGTTTTGCCGAAGTAATGAGAAAGCCTGATTTGATTTCCTGCGGCTGTATGTTCTTGTAATGATTGGCTTCAAAAAGAATGTCAAGCAAAATGGCTTCTTCGCCTACTGTATTGTGAACCGGCGTATAAAAGAATTTGTAATGTGCTTTTTCAATGGCGGTGGCGGCGGCACGATGCTGTAATTCCACCCGGCTGAAGCCCTGTTCTTCTGCAAATGCTTTCAGCAGTTCATCAAGATTGTCTTTTTTCTCTGTTAGTATAATATCAATGTCGATAGACAGCCTTTTGGCGGAGTCGAGCAAGAGCATAAGGGCTGTGCCGCCTTTGAAGATAAAGGACAAGCCCGATTTGGATAAGCCCTCCAGTAAGAGCAGGGCACGGATCACCTTTTCCACCAATATTTTATCGGCGTTCCGGTTGGCTTTGGATACCTTGTCTATCCATTCGGCAGTTAGTGATTCTTTGCTGATCATATTCTATAAATTGGCAGCTTAAAGGGTTTGCTGCCGGAATTTTGATACCCTGTTTAAATAATTACTGAATGCTTCTTTCTTTCTCCTCCTGTCGGCATACCGCAACATCTTGTTTTCATTGATGGTATATTTTTCAAAAGCTTCCCTGAAAATGGTTTCCATTTCGCCGCCTTGCTGGGCTGCAAAAAGCACATCATCGCAAAAAACATCTACCAGCAATTTTTCAATCGTGGTGGTCACTACTCCCTGTAGCATCTGCACCGGGGCTTCCGAAACTAATGAGTTAATGATGATCGTCTCCTTTTCGGCAGAAGCATATAAACTTAATATTTCTGCATCCGGTTCCAGGAAGATGTTCTTTTTGGTTTCCTTCAAAAAGTAAAACACTGACTGGGTGGTTTCCTTATCCACTTCTATCATGGTATAAAACCTTCCGGGCTGGTGCAGCATCAGCTCATTGAGTACTGAAGTGTTCCAAATGCAGATTTGCAGGTAAGGAAACTGCTTTTGCAAATCCCTGAACAGGGTTTTGATTTTTGCGGAAAGCTCCGGTAAAAAAATCCGGCCCTTGCCCAATGTAAACTTGCCCCTGCCAATACGGGAAAGAATGCCGGACTGTACCAGCGCATACACCCGCCAGTTAACAGTAGTGGATTTCACCCCCGGTTCCAACCCATTGTAGAACTGCTCAATATCCTTTGTGCTAAAAGTGCTTTTTTCTTTAAAATGCTCCTTCAGTTTGTTGATATGTAATTTAGGATTTTCGATGGCTCTTTTTGTTGTTTATTCCCAAAGATAGTAAAACTATAAATTGGCAGCAAATTATAATTGCTGCCGAAATTTAGGTATTGTTTTGCCCGGCCTGCCCCACCTGAGGCTCACAATTTCTGGTAAAAACCGGCTTTTGGCCTGTTTAAGAGGGCTGGAAGGGCATTTCGGAGTATTTCATCCACGGTACGGGCTGCAAGGCTAAAACCAGACCCCAGCTTTACCGCCTCGGCACGGGTAAAGGTTTGGGGCAGGGCCTCAAAAAACTGCCGCTTATTACCGCCGCCCTGAAAGGTGATGCTATTCTGCTGGCGGGGCAGGTTGTTAAACATCAGGATACTGTGTTGCAGGAATATTTCTGCCAGCCGGAGAGCAGTATTAAAATCAATATCGGAACAATCCAACTGTTCTGTGGCGTCGCCATGCTCATGCTTTCGCAGGGCAGTAAACAGGATGGCGATCCTGTAAAGGACCAGGCCCAGCCTTTTTACAATACTGGCCGCCTCTTCGCCAGTGAAGGTGGTAATATCATTGAGCCAGATGGAGCACTGGTTATTTAACTGTTGCCATTGCTCTTTCGACAGGTTAATAAATGTATCGCTGAGCCGGAGAAATTTAACCATGTTGTAAACCCTGTATGAAAGCTGCTTAAAGTGTTCTGTAAGGTTTACTTCTGAAACATAGGGCGAAACATCTTTCCATTGCTGATCTACCTTAAACGCATAAAACAGAAAACGGCTGAACAACCCATCCTCGGCAGAGGCTATTAAACCTGTAACCTGGTTTGGCGTACCTGAAAGGGCAATGGACAAGCAGGGATTATTTACTTCAGTAAACTCGTTATTTGTTTTACGGGAACTGGATAGCCTTTCGTGGTGAAATGATTTACGCAGCATATCAGAATAAGAACCCCACTCCTGCTTAAACACATTCCCCAAAGTATCGGCCTCGGTTTCGCAAATAATACCTGTGCCGTCGTTTTGTTCCAGATGCCAGAGTATTTTAGCATAACTGGTATTAGCAGGAATATACACCACTTTGAAAGATGGCTTCACCGGTGGTTCCTGGTTTATGGTTTCTCCTCTCTTGCATGTTTTGAGTATTTGCTTAAATGCTATTTCTTCCTGCTGAAACTTTGCATCTGCTTCTTTGCTTGCATTCAATACCTGTATATGATATTCATCGGCGAGTTGTTTTGCAAACTTTAATGCACCCTTGCCGCTGGCGGCGGGAGCAATGGCAAAAGTGAAAAGATTAGGAAAAACTTCCTGTTGTGCATAGACACCTTTTACATTTGGCAGGCAGCCGCTGAGGATGCCCAAAGCTCCTGTTAAGAAAACATCCCTTTCCCTGCTATCTGTAAAAGCCAATGCTCCCTTCCTAAGCACTTCCGGCATTTGATGATACAATTCTTCGGGAATGATGGGAGTGTTTTTCAGATAATCTTCCAGATCCTGTTCCGGTTGACCTTGCAGATTTGCAAGGTTTGCAAACTTTGCAAATTCGCCGCCATGGTGATGATAGGCACTGTGGATTGATGCTCTTACTTCTTTAGCATCGAGATCAAACGTTTCCAGGCATAACTGATAAGTGTCCTGTTCGGGAATACCGGCACGGTTGCAGTTAGATGCCAGCAAGTAAATGTAATTATTACGATTGTTTGGTCCATACTGAGATTTTTGATTGGTGAATTGAATTTGCATATCAAATGCCAAGGCATATTGATTTACTTCTTTCTTGCTGCTTGCTGGTTGGCTTACAAGTGGCAACTCCTGTACTTGTTTATTTATAATGCCTTCAATGAGCACAGGATATTTTTCATTGCTGATGTTGCGATAGGTTTCAGGATCATAGGATACAAAGCATAACCTTGTTATGTCTTTGCCAGACCTGTCAACAGGTAATCCCAATTGCTGTTCATAATAATTAGCCACCTGATTAAAAGCATCAAGGTGATGCTCCTGTGTACTGGTTACTTCTACCAGTATTTTAAACCCATTGCCACCCGGACTGCTAAAGCAACTGAATGTATAGGGAACTGCAGCGGCTTTTTGGAATGCCGCCTGCAACTCATTTGGTAATAGTTTATCAAAATCTAAAATGATAAACTGGCTATACATTTCAAGGAACTCTGGTTTTCTACCGCCTTTGTAAACTGCCGAAGGAGTGAAAGCCGGGAGCAGTTTTTTTAACCTGTCTGCTTCTTCTTTATTTCCCTGCATTATCAATTGCCGAACCTGTTCTACCTCTGCTTTGTATTTACCCTCCTGTATTTCTTTTGTAAGAATGATGAGGGATTTATTTTCAATGGGGTTATTAAACCCTTTGAATAGTGTTGCTGATGCCATTTTCTAAGCTTTTAAATATTACCTGATTGTTTCTATTTACCTGCCTCAGTCCTGCTCTTTTTAAGCAGCGTCATGATGTCGCCCATGCGGTAATAAATTTTATTACCCACTTGAGAGAATGCAATGACTTTCTGATCCCGCCACGCCTGTGCGGTTCTTTTGCTGATATTCATGATTTGAAGAAATTCCTGATTATCTACAAAAACATCTTCGGACTGACCTTGCTTTGTTTTGAGCAATGCTTCTAACCTGATCAGGCGTTGAAGGATTTCGTGCCAGGCTTCTTCAGAAAAAGTGATGTATGCCATGGTTAAATCCTCCCTTTTTTAATGATGTAATCAGTTGCCTGTTTTTCTATTTCTCCTTTTGTAGTTTGGCGGTTACGCTGCAACCAGGCATCCAGCTCACGCCGGTTGAAATAGAGTTTCTTCCCCTGTGGGCAGAAATGAGGAATCTGCCTTGTACTTGTTAATTTGTACAGGTGTGACTGTGATAGCTCCAGGTACAGGGCTGCATCATTGAAATTGAGCACTTCCTTTTGTACCAGGTTCTGGATTTCCAACAGTTTTTCAATCTTTTCGAGACGTTCTAATATTTCGTCCATTTTTAAACGATTTAAATTGTTATCAAATGGACTTTAGCGCTAAAGTCAGCTTCTATGATTGAAGCCGATGTAAAATTGGAAAGAAGTGAGTGGTACTGAGTTTTTGGTATTTTATAAACCACTAAATAGCAATAGCAGCAAGGCTTTGCTTTATATACTGGTATTTTTAAGTGGTATAAACTGGTGAAAATACCAGCATTTTAAGACGGGATAAGTAAGGATAGGGCAAGATGGTTGCTCAAATATTCATTCAGCAATTTCTGATCTCTGAAATTACGGACCTCTTTGTCGAAGTTTGCTATGTAGCGATGGTTCAAAAACCTGCGGATTTCCAAATCTGTTATTTTCTTTTTGCCTCCATTGAAATGAAATGGCTTAAAGTGTTTTTTCTGAATCAGTATATGTATTAAGGCAGCCATTTTTTCAATGTTGCCATATTTCTTTTTAAACCTGTATTTATCATCAATAAGCCCCTCTTTAAACAACTCCATTTCGGCTAGGGCAAATCTGTCTGGCTTATCAATAATATCACTGTATTTAAGAACGCCTTTTTTAATTTCTCTTATATCTCCTTTAATAACTTTGATAGTTTTCTCTTCCGGCTGGATGACTATTTCATCATTAACAACCGGCAGCGTAATACCTTCAGCTTGTTTTAAGTAGGTATCTCCGGGAGGATCTTCTGTAAAATACAATGAGTGTATTTCATTTTCCTTAAGCGGATCATCGTTTGTGTATGCAGGAAAGTTGTTTTGAATTTCCAGATACAACCTGATTAACTGAAACTTTAAAAACTGAACTATATAAGCGTTGTCTCTGTCTATTACGCTTAGTTTTTTGTCTTCCGTAATTGAAAAATGAAATGAGTGTGCTTCAATAATCTTTTCAATTTCTTTCAACTTTTCTTTCAGCTTCTTTTTTAACGTACCCTGAACCCAAAACTTTTTTTCATTATTATTGGAGGCCTCTGCTACAAGCTTATTGATTGTATTCAGGTAACGCCTGGCTTCATTTTCAATTACTGCATAGAAGTATTTTCTTTTGGAGGTTAACGGTTTAGGGAAAGCTAATTTATAAAGCGGTTGTTGTGTATAGTTTTCGGGGGGTAAGGACTGCAACAATTGCAGGTATTTTTGATCGGTTGTCGTGGTATCTAACCACGGACACTTAATAAAAAGCAATTCATGATATAATTCAAGATTGTTATTCATGGGGTTATTACTACTCAAAATAAACAATTTTATTGCCATTTGGATGACCACAAAGCAAACAGGCTTCTTCTTCCTCATCCCACTCAAAACCGGCCGCAAGCAGATTCAGGTGATTTAATTCAGGCTTGGACCTAATCACTTTTGCCAACTGAACAAATCCAAATACTTTTTTATACACCAACGAACCATCGCTTAAATCTAAAACTGCTGTAATCGTATCTGATTTTTTAGAACTATCGGAAAAAACAGTGATCCATCTCCGGTATTTTGGTAATACTATTTTAAAGAAATAGTCAATGCTTTGATTATAGTTTGAATTTATTTTTTGTGCTTTCTCTTTACATCCCTTCAAACTTTGCTGAAGTTTTGATTCAAAATTATCCTGGCTTACGTCTTCCGGATTTATCAGGAAAAGGAGATTGAGTAACATGGTATCCCGATAAGCATTGATACGTTCGTTCCATGAAACATTACAAATGGTAAACAGGCTTTTTGCAAAAAGATTCCAACGCATTTCCTTTTGCTTATTAATGAGCAACTCATAATCATATTGCCTGTGACCACTAACTGAAAGTAACAGAAATTTGCCCAACACATCTATGAGAAACCAAAGTGCATTCTCATTATCCCTGATGTTCCCCTCTGGAATAAATTCAATTTCCTTTTTCGTTTTGTTTCCATCTTTATCCTTTTGCTCAACCAGAAACTTCTTCCCATAATAGAGGTTAAAAACCTCCAATGCAATTAACATGTTTGAGAGGCTTTTGATTGTAACAGATTGCCCTAAACCATCAACGCCATTGCTCTTATAAAATCCATCCAGCAAACCGTTGTAACTATCTTGTAGTCGCCAAAAGAAGTTTAATACAGCTCTTTGTTCTTTTTCCGCATCTGTTTTTCCTTTCTTTTTTCCTTTAACAACATCTCCTTCCCCGCTATTCCCCTGGTTTAATTGGCGAGACTCTTCGCTCTCTGTAAAATCCTCCTTTTCTGCTTCTTTCAAACTGCCAGACAGCACTCCAAGAAATTCGGCAATCTTTACACAACTGTTACTTAAAATACCGGACTGCTTTAATAACACTTCTTTGCTGACCGTGTTAAATTCATCTTCTTTCAGTTTTTTATAAGCAGTGCCTGCTGTCTCTTTTTCTTTTTTAGAACCTGCAATGCTGATAGCACCATGCTTTGGTGTGTCCTCGTCATCATCAGCCCAGTTATATGACAAGTGAGTGAATAATTCAGCTATGCTATCCCGGTTACCTGATAAGAGGTCTTCGATCAAGCCGTCCAATTTTTCCTGTTTTGGATCGGGGTTGTTTTTGATTAGAAATTCGACCCGGTGAATGAGTTGAAAATTAGATATACGTTGACCGGTATCATAAACCGCTACTTTAAAAGCATCTTCCAGGGAGCTGATAATAAAAGTAGCCTCCGGGCTATTTGACTTAAAAGGTAGCCGTTCTATTTCTATACCATCTGTATCAAAAACCACCATAAACAAATCCGCCTGATGAAACTTTTCAAAATACAGCGTTAGTTTTTTACCTTCCAATTCAACATAACTGATTCTTGATTTTAAATTTAACTCTGCCACACCAACCGGTAGCTTTGCAGCTTCAATATCACTCAGTAAAACACTTGCTTTAGGTATTTTAATTCCCAGTTCCTGCAAATAAGAGCCATTTGATTTCCTGTTTAGCAATAAACATACTTCTTCATTTGATGCATTAGATTGAAGAGAACCAAAGGCCGCTACAGATGCATTCGCACTGCCCAACAGCAAGTATTCCTGATTATCATTAAACCTGAAATGAAAAATTTTAGCATGTAACCGGCAGGCACTATCCATCACTTTTTCCCATTCAAAAAACTTCACCTTTATTCCACTCGTATTCAGCTTTTCCGGTATTGATCCAAATTCAGTATGTACAACTGAATTTATCAGGCCCGGCTTAAAAATTGAATTGAGGTCACTGAGCAGTTTACCATTAATATCATAGAAAGGCGAAATAACAGTAAGTGTTTCAAGATTTCTTTTCGGAATCAAAGATGATATTTGGCGTAGTAAATTGTTTTCGGGTTTATTGTAAAGTAATAAACCCCGCTGATTATCGGCAAGCTGAGACCATGCATTGGATTCTGCTTTCAGGGAATTAATCCATGAAGCATGTTTGTTTATCCAATCAAAAGATTGGTTGACAAAACCCTTTACATGCTTTTTTGAATTTTGAAAATACTTCCATGCTTCTGCGAAAAGTGCTGCATGTGAGTTATCATCAGCCGATAAATGAAATGCACCCCAAACCTCATCGTTACTGCATATACCTGCTCCTGTTAAATTACCGGAACCAACGATCAACAACCCTTGCTTTACACCCAACAGCAGCATCAACTTTGGATGAAATGCTCCTTTGGGATAAACCGGAGTAAGGGTATAAGTTTTATTTGCCCTAAATTCTTTACCTGTTGTGTGCTCCAATAAAGATTCAAGATAACGGCCATCGGTAAAGACATTTACATTCTTAATATTTGCAGTTCGGAGAACCGGTAATATCCTCTCCTCAAAAAAAGAAAAGTCATAAGAATAGCAGGTGATAAAGGCAGAATGATACTTCCTCCTGTCCTTTCCTATTAATTCAAAGATGTTATGCCGGTCAAGCTGCTTCATCAGATAATTTGGTTAAAAAGTTATCTCCTTCCTTTGTGAGTTCTGCATTTTTTAAAATATGCAGGTCTGATAAAAAGCGTATCAACCTTGCAATACGTGGACCAGTAAGAGCAGGATCAAAATTGTTTTTTAAACGCCTGATTAATCCATCTTCAATTATAAACAATTGTGTAGACTGGGTCCCACCACCCATTTTCCTGAATGCAACAAACTGATGCCTGTAAATAATATTCTTTAACAGGAAATCCCTGATAAACTCATTGACACCTATTGATGAGTGTTTTTCAAATTTGAGATAATACGTTACGCCATCGCCATCCTTTTCAATCTCATTATTTACTCCGAAGGATTTTAAACGGTCGAAATAATCAATATTATTCCGGTAAAGTGAAAGCAACAGCATAAAAGAATTGGCCACCCGTTCTGTACCCGTTTTATCTTTGATGTATTGAAATAACTCAGTTTCATCCACCCATCCATCTATTTCAGAAACAAGCTCCTTCATTGATTGTGTCTTGCTGGAAATCACTTCATCCCTCAGCAAATGTTTCAGTGTTCTTTCTGTAACTTCTTCAACAAGTTGATACAAATTTTTCCATGAAGAGCCTGCCGCTGTTTCCAGGTAATCCATTGACCCGTTAAAAACACCCAGGCAGGCATATTGCCAGTACTCATTTAATTGATAATAATACCAACCGGTAAGACAATCATCAATGACACCTGCTTTCAAACCCTTTTGGAAATAGGCAAATACCGTGAAATTTCTATCGGTTAATTCATTCCCTTCTTCGGCATAATGAAGTATATGCTTAATGGTCTGCTTCCGAAAAATAAGCGGCTCTTCTTCCAACAGTTGCGGATAATCCTTTTCAATCAGCAACTTTAACAGCAGGGGTCTTTCTTGGCCTTTAGATGGGAAATTGGAAAGATTGAACTCTGAAAATAAAATATCAAAATCTGTTGACTTTATTTTGCCGCTCTTTATACAATCAAAAAATAAATTCTTATTCTTTGGCGAAATGTTCTCATCAAATGCCAATGCTAAATCTTCACCAGATACGGCGATACCATCTGTATGGGGCGTTCTAACATAAATAGTAGAGTGATTTTCTCTTTCAACAACTAATCCTATGTCCATTAATGAACCAAGATAATACTGACCAAATGCACCACCAGGGTTTTTCCAATAAGTTTCTTCTGTTGTACCATCTTCGTTGTATGTGCCTCGCTCCAGGTCATGCACCTTGTAACCTTCTTTGAGTTGCCTGTTAGCGTAGTTACTGCCGGGTATGGCAGCCACTTCATCTTCTGTTGAACGATTTACTAATGCAATGATTAACTCTGCCCGCCTGATGAACTTTCGTTGATCAGCAGGATTTGTACTTCCACTTCGTTTGGCATACTCCTGTAACAACCAGCAATAGAAGCTATAAAAACGGACTCGGCCGGTAACGTTATTCAATCCCGGGAGAAGCAATGCGAAAGTCGCTTCGGAAGTATTTTGTAAGCCTAAAGGATCTAATCCTTTAATGAAGTGCATGGGCTTACTTAGAAACGGAACTAAAGCTTCATTATTTATCAATACAGGCATTAGTATAGTTTTAGTTAGTAATTGCAATTGAATAAAGCTCAGGTAACCTAAAGCTCCAACTGAATGCGATTAGCGGCTTCCTGTTTCTTCTTATCCATCACTTTTGCATACACTTCGGTGGTCTTTAAATGGCGATGGCCCAATAACTTTGAAACAGTATAAATATCCGTACCCAAATCTAACTGTAAAGTTGCATAAGTATGCCTCGCACAGTGAAATGTGATGTGCTTTGTTATCCCGGCTTTCATAACCCATTCTCTGAGTTTTAAGTTGTTCCAGGCACTGTATTTTAAATTATCAAACACTTTTTCCTCGGGCTTGCCTCTTATCCCCAACAGCTTATATGCCTGTTCTGAGATTGGCAATGTTTCAGCGCCTTTTGTTTTCTTCTGACGGAAACGGATGTAGTAATTGCTGCCAGAATTTTGAACTTCTGACCATACTAGTTTTTCAATATCAGACCAACGCAATCCAACGAGTGCTGAAAAAATAAAAGCTGTTTTTAAAATTGGCAAATCACAATCTTGTTTTGCTGCTGCCTGCAATTCATCAAAAGTCAGAAACTCTCTGCTTGGATCATCAGGCTTAATACCAGCTACCTGTTGTGAAGGGTTTATCTGAATAATTCCATCTTTAACAGCTTCTTTTAATGCTGATGTTACTTTGTTATAATAAGATGACTGAGAATTTTGCGACAATGATTCTTTGCTTTTTTTCTTTGCCTGATGCTTTAAATAAAATTGAAAATCTTCCAGCCATTTCTTATCAATCTCCTTAAACGTAACATCAAATTTTGCAAAGGCTTTTATATGTTTTAAGGTACTATCCCAATTACCCCAGTTGCCATCACTGTTTTTCCGTTTTTCTGTAAGAAGTTCAAAATAGGAAATGAAGCTACCTTTAATTTTTTCAGTATCCTTGAAACCAAACTCCTGATTCTTTATCTGTAATACCCTCTTGGACCGAACCGCTTCTGCTAATTCAAGTGCTTTCTCATTATGATCTTTTTGTTCTTTTGTGAGCTTCCCCTTCTCCGGCTTTGGATGTAGATAAATTTTCAAATATTCATACTTACGTTTGCCGTTCTCGTAGTAATCTAAATACAAGCTGATCTTATTACTTTTTTGACGTTCTCTAAGTGTTACATTCATACGACTGAAGTATTAAAAAGGTTATCAATGGCTTTTCTTGCAATGATTGTACGGCTGCCTAATTTTCCAGCTTTGAGCTTGCCTTTATCAATAAGGCGGTAAATGGTCCAGCGGCTGGTGCCCAATAGCTGGCAAGCATCATCTATACTGAGAAAATCTTTTTGAGTAATTGAAGTATTGACTGGCTGTACATTCCTTTGCCGTTCTTCCAGGATGGCTTTATCTACCTTCTCTTCTTTCATACGGCCTTTGTAGGCCCTCTGGGCACATGGGAGTGAGCAGTATTTGGTAACAGTAGTTTTTGCGGTAAAGAGATTACCACAATGAAGACAAGTTTTTTCTAAGCGAATATTACTACTCATAACTGTTGCCTTGTGTAGCTGGATGTTGCTACTTGTTGCACCATGTAGCTGTGTGTAGCATCTTTTCGCCTTTTGTTGTTTGGGCAACAAAATTAGCTATACGGGCAACATTCAGGCAACGAATATAACATATAAAGAGCAAAAAGGCAACAAAAAAGAATAGAATTTTTAATTGCAAATCGTTGAAGTACAGATGTAAAATTAATAAAAGAAGGTAAATTACTTTCCGATACAAAACTTGGAGAAAATGAAATCCAATATGTCTTCATTGGATATATCTCCGGTTATTTCTGAGATGTAGTGCAGGCAGTGGCGGATGTCGAGGGCAAGCAGGTCGCCAGGGATATTGTTATCCAACCCTGTTTT
>CAYTQB010000044.1:0-23391 GCA_964439615.1 uncultured Ferruginibacter sp.
CCAGTGCAACATGAAAATATTTATTAATCAAACTAAAACTTCCTGATCATGAAACTTTTAAAAAAACATCTTTTGATCGCTGTCCTGGTTTTATTCTTTGGAAGCCCTGCCATTGTTTCTGCGCAAACAATAAAAGATTTTTTTAACGACAAGGGAATTGCCCTGACCTATCTCGGGATTGATTATTATAAGAACCGGCTTATTAACGACCCTGGGGCCAATCCATCAGACATAAAGACCCGCCTGTATAACAGCATGAATGAAGTAGTGGTGAATGAAATGCCCAAGAACTACGATATAGCAGGCGCTTTCAATCGGGGCAGTTTTGTGAATTCGGATATTTCAGCCGTTACAGCCCGAAACGACAAGGTGGAAGCCAAAGATATCAGTTCTGCCAGCGAAGCCGATTTCAACCGGTTAACTGAAGCAGATATTGCTGCCGAAATAAAAGCGCTGTCCATAAAGGATAAGGATGGTGTTGGGCTGGTATTTGTTATGGAGGCCATGAAAAAAGAAGAGAAAAAAAGCTATGGATCGGTTTGGGTGGTACTGGTGGATATGAAATCAAAAAAAGTATTGATGGCCGAGCGGATGGAGCAGGAAGCGGCCGGTTTTGGATTCCGTAATTTCTGGGTATCCATCATTAAAAAAAGCCTGGTGGAAATTGAAAAGAAAAAATACAAGGTCTGGAAAAGCAAGTACGGCAGCTGATAAAAAAAATATGGCAAAAGAACTAAGCTGCAGAACGGAGATATTGGTACGGTTTAACGAAGCAGACCCCCTGGGGATAGTGTGGCACGGGCATTATATCCGTTATTTTGAAGATGGCAGGGAACTTTTTGGAGATACACACGGACTAAAGTACCTGGACGTATATAAACAAGGTTTTGTAACACCTATAGTTAGTGTACAGTGCGATTTTAAAAAATCACTTCGATATGGAGACCGGGTAACTATAGAGACAAAGTATATTCCCACGGAAGCAGCCAAAATGAAATTCACGTATCGGTTATTCAATTCAGCTACCGGCGAATTGGTGGCAACAGGTTCTTCGGTGCAGGTTTTTTTAAGCAAAGATGACCTGGAGCTTCAGTTATCCAACCCGCCTTTTTTTGAAGACTGGAAAAAAAAGCACGACCTGCTTTAACGACGAAAAGATTATGACAGATATTTTTATTAGTGCAGATAATATTTTTTCTCCATTGGGTATAAATACGGCTGAAAATTTTTCCCAGCTTAAGAATAATGTTTCGGGGATAAAATTGCACGATGATCCGATAATGTCTGACCAGCCTTTTTATGCTTCATTGTTTGATGACAGTAACGAACCTGCAACAGAAGTCAGTCAGGATAATTACACCAAATTCGAGAAGCTCCTCATCACTTCAATAAAAAATGCATTAGACAATAGTAAGATCAATACCCGTGATAAAAAAACAGTACTTATCATCTCCTCTACAAAAGGTAACATCAGTTTACTGGAAACAGAAACCTACAACAAAGAGCTAAAAACCAGGATATCACTGAATACTTCTGCAAAGTTGGTGACTGAGTATTTTGGGTTTGTAAATCAACCGGTTGTTGTTTCAAATGCCTGTATCTCAGGCATACTGGCCATTTTAACCGGAATGCGTCTTATTCAATCAGGCCAGTACGAAAACGCAGTGGTGGCAGGCGCAGATGTAATATCTAAATTTATTTTGTCTGGCTTCCAGTCGTTCCAGGCCATCAGCGCAACGCCATGCAAGCCTTTTGATGCCGCAAGAGACGGAATAAATTTAGGGGAAGGAGCAGGTACAGTAATTCTTACATCTAACAAAGAATATTCTTCAGGAATAAAAGTAAGCGGAGGTTCGGTCAGTAACGATGCAAACCATATCTCGGGCCCTTCACGTACCGGGGAAGAACTGTACCAGGCTGTTACAAGGGCTATGGAAGACGCAAAACTTTCGGCACAGGAGATTAATTTTATTTCAGCGCATGGTACCGCCACCATCTTCAATGATGAAATGGAAGCCAAAGCCATTACATTGGCAGGGATGCAATCTGTTCCGCTAAATAGTTTAAAAGGATATTATGGACATACGTTAGGCGCAGCCGGAATCATTGAATCTATTATTTCAATACAATCATTAAAAGAGGATGTAGTTATCCCAACGATGGGATTTAAAAACATAGGGGTTACGCAACCAGTAAATGTATGTGCATCATTATACAGGTCAACATTACAACATTGTTTAAAAACGGCATCGGGCTTTGGTGGCTGCAATGCGGCAATGATATTCAGCAAACAATAACTTATAAAACAAAACACTTCTTTTAAAACGTATGAATTTTTTTTCCAAGGATAAAAGATCGGCTTTTGAAGCTAAGGAAACGGCACAATGGATCGCCTTTGGCCCGGTAATCTTCCAGGCGGCCAGGGTACTTAGAGACAAGGGGATATTAAAACTTATTGAAGAAAGCGGATCAACAGGATTGACCATTGAACAGATAGCCGAAAAAGTGAAACTCTCAGTTTATGGGGTAAGGGTCCTGCTGGAATCAGGGTTAAGCCTGGGCCTTGTATTGGTGAACAAAGGAAAATACACACTGGGCAAAACGGGTTATTTTATTTTAAATGACTCGCTGACAAGAATTAACATGGACTTTGTGCATGATGTAAATTATAAGGGACTTTTTCACCTGGAAGAAAGTATTGAAACAGGTAAGCCCGCCGGCCTTAAAGAGCTTGGTGAATGGAAAACCATTTATGAAGGTTTGTCACAATTGCCGCCGCATGTACAAAAAAGCTGGTTCAATTTCGATCATTATTTCTCAGACGATGCTTTTCCGCTTGTGCTGAAAAAAATATATAAACCCGGTATAAAAAATATCCTGGACATTGGCGGCAATACCGGGAAGTGGGCTATTGCTTCAGCCAACTATACACCCGATATCCATATTACCATAATGGACCTTCCGGGACAATTGAACGTGGCAAAAGAAAGAATTGCTAACCTGGGTTTGAACGAGCGGATATCTTTTTTACCTGTTAACATACTGGATGAAACGGTTAAGATACCTAAAGGCTTTGATGTCATCTGGATGAGCCAGTTTCTCGATTGTTTTTCAGAAGAGGAGATTGTTTCTATTTTAAAAAGATGTTATGAAGCGCTGGATGAAAAAGGGCAGGTGATCATACTGGAACCATTCTGGGACAGGCAAAAATTTGAGGTGGCCGCTTTCTGCCTGCAACAAACCTCTATATATTTTACGGCGCTTGCCAATGGCAACAGCCAGATGTATAGCGCTGAAACTTTTATCAAATGTATTGAACAGGCAGGCTTTGAAATTGTTGAACAAACCGACCAGATCGGTTTGAGTCAAACACTCTTAAAATGTAAAAAAAGAAAATAAAAAATATTAAGAGATGAAAAAAGAGAACGTAGATGTACTCGTAATTGGTGCAGGCCCTTCAGGTACAGTTGCAGCTTCTATAATCAATAAGGCAGGGTTTAAAGTGAAGATTGTCGAAAAGATGAAATTTCCCCGGTTTGTTATTGGCGAAAGTTTGTTGCCCCGTTGTATGGAAGCGCTGACCGAAGCCGGTTTTGTAGAAGCGGTGAAAGAAAAAAAATTCCAGGAAAAATTCGGAGCCAAGTTTGTAAAGAATGGAAAGGTCTGCGACTATTTCTTTGCCGACCAGTTTACCCCTGGCTGGAACTGGACCTGGCAGGTTCCAAGGGGAGAATTTGATAAAACCCTCGCCGATGCTGTTGAAAAAATGGGAGTGCCGGTTAGTTATGAAACAACTGTAACGGGCATTGAATTTAATGGTTCATCGTCGGTAACAACAGTTGAAGATATTAACGGCAATGCATCACAAATTGAAGCAGGCTTCATTGTTGATGGCAGTGGTTATGGAAGAGTGATTCCCAGGTTATTCAATCTTGACAAACCATCTAACTTACCACCACGAAAAACTTTGTTCACCCACGTTGCGGATACAAAACGCTCCATGGCAGATGAACCCAACCGCATCACCATTGTTGTTCATCAAAAAGGGATATGGATATGGGTGATACCTTTTTCGAATGGTAACACATCGGTTGGCTTTGTTGGCGATCCTGAATTTTTTGAAAAACTTGAAGGCAATAATGAAGAAAAACTTCGTGCATTAATAGCATCAGAGCCATACCTGGCCGAACGTATGAAAGATGTAGAGATGGTCTTTGAACCCAAAGTGCTGGAATCCTGGTCCACTACTTCTTCTACTTTTTATGGAGAAGGTTTTGTACTTACAGGGAATGTAACAGAATTCCTTGACCCTGTTTTTTCATCCGGTGTTACATTGGCAACGGTGTCGAGCCAGATAGCGGCACACTTGGTCATCCGTAAATTGAATGGCGAAATGGTTGACTGGGAAAAAGAATATACCAAACCCATGATGCAGGGAGTAAATACTTTCCGTTCTTATGTGAACACCTGGTATGATGGCACGCTTGATACTATTTTCTTTGCCGATAAGCCAAACCTTGAAATAAAAAATATGATCTGTTCTGTATTGGCCGGCTATGTATGGGACATTAGTAATCCGTATGTAAAAAACCACGACACGGCATTGATAAAACTGGCAAAACTGATCAACCTTGAAAAAATACTAGCAGATAATCCATAATTGTTTTGAGCACAGAAAAATACATTACAGCCAGTTGCATGATCAGCAGCCAAATTGTTTATAAAAATGAACAGACTGTATTCAGGAATACGGGAATGGGTTTGCAGGAATTCCTGGTTTCAGCCTATCAGCATCTTGCTTTGCAGTATCCTAAGTTTTATAAGATGGACAGCCTGAGCAAGCTGGGCTGGCTGGCAGCAGAAGTATTATTGAAAGACAGTTTTGAAGCGACGAGATATAGACCTGAAGATACAGGGATCGTATTATCCAATGCCAATTCCAGTCTTGACACCGATATCAAATACTATGTAACAGTAAAAGATATTGCCAGCCCGGCATTGTTTGTTTACACATTGCCGAATATTGTAATCGGAGAGATATCGATCAGGCACCGGTTTAAAGGAGAAAACGCTTTTTTTATCTCTGATGAATTTGAAGCCGGATTTATTGAACAATATGTGAGCAACCTGATTAATAATAATATCTTGCAGTCCTGTATTTGCGGTTGGGTGGATGTGATGGGGGAAGAGTACAAAGCTGTTTTGTATTTGGTTGAGAAAGATAAAACCCCGGATTCAGTTATTTTTACAAAAGAAAACCTTACTAAAATATACGAGATAGAAAATGGATAAATTAATGTCGGATCTGAAAGTACAGATCATTGCCCAGTTGAATTTGCAGGATATAAAGCCGGAAGATATTGGCGACGACCAGCCGCTTTTTGTTGAGGGCCTTGGCCTGGATTCTATCGATGCACTTGAATTGATTGTGTTGTTGCAACAGAATTATAAGATCAAACTTTCCAATGCGGATGAAGGGCCAAAAGTTTTCCGCTCTGTAAGAACAATGGCTGAATATATAACTGCTCATCAAGCCCAGAATTCATAAATAAAATGAGTGCACCCGTTTTTGTTGCCGGTACAGGTATTATTTCGGCGATAGGTAATAATGTCGCTGAATGCCTTGATGCACTGGAAAACGAAAGGGCAGGAATGAGCCGGATGCATCATTTCGATTCCATACACCGCCAACGGCTTCCGGTTGCCGAAGTAAAACTAAGCAACGAAGAACTCTCTATTCTTGCCGGCCTGCCAAAAACAAAAAGCCGCACTGCTTTATTAAGTATGATTGCGGCAAAAGAAGCACTTGCTGATGCCGGCATTGAAAACCTGACATCGTTACGTACCGGGTTTATTTCAGCCAATTCAGTTGGCGGGATGGACAAAACAGAAAAATTCTTTACCGAATTTCTTCCTGATAATAATAAAGGCCGGCTCCGTGATGTGATAAATCATGAGTGTGGCAGCGTAACGGAACTGGTAGCCGATGCTTTGGGTATCAAAGATTATATTACTACCATCAGCACAGCCTGTTCCTCTTCAGCCAATTCAATTTTTTTTGGAGCAAGGCTTATAAAAAATAATATACTGGATGTGGTTGTGGCCGGAGGAACGGATTCTTTGACAAAATTCACACTCAACGGTTTTAATACATTGATGATTCTGGATGAAAAATTCTGTCAACCATTTGATGAGAACCGCCGGGGATTAAATCTGGGTGAGGGCGCTGGGTATATTGTATTGGTGTCGGAAAAAGTAGCTGCAACGCTGAAGAAAAAACCTGTTGTTAAACTAAGTGGTTACCATAATGCTAATGATGCTTATCACCAAACAGCTTCTTCGCCCGATGGAACAGGCTCATTCCTGGCTATGACCGGAGCGCTAAAAAAGAGCGGCCTGGAACCCGGGGAGATAGATTATATAAACCTGCATGGTACTGGCACACAGAATAACGATATTGCGGAAGGCACAGCTATCAAAAGATTATTTAATTCACCTTATCCCAAAATGAGTTCCACCAAAACCTTTACAGGTCATACTTTGGGTGCAAGCGGGGGAATTGAAGCGGTGTTTTCGGTATTATCCCTGCAAAATGGCATTGTCTATCCTAACCTTCGTTTGGAAACACCAATGAAAGACCTGCCATTTAATGTGGAAACCAAATTCTCGAAAAATATTGAAGTTAAGCATGTACTATCCAACTCTTTTGGGTTTGGAGGCAATTGTTCTTCATTGATTTTTTCAAAAGCATAACAAGACAATGTATATACGGGCAACAGGAAATATCTCACCGCAAAAAACTTTTGGCCACCAGCCAATGGTTGATGCTCCTGTTGCCTATACCGGTAATCGCCTCGCTTGCATTGAGCCGGACTATAAAGAATTTATTGATCCCAAACAGATCAGGCGGATGAGCCGCATCATTCGTATGGGTGTTGCAGCAGCAATGGAGTGTTTAAGTGAAGCCGGAATTAAAGTTCCTGATGCAATTGTTACCGGAACAGCCTATGGCTGCCTGGAAGACACAAACTCCTTTTTGAGTAAGATGGTTGAGTTTAATGAAGAGTTATTGACCCCAACGGCGTTCATACAGTCAACGCATAATACTATTGGTGCACAAATTGGCCTGATGTTGCAATGTAATAATTATAACAATGCTTTTGTGCACCGGGGTTTTTCTTTTGAAAGCGCTTTGCTTGACGGTATATTATTATTAAAGGAGAAAGAAGTAACAAATGTATTGGTTGGAGCTATTGATGAAATAACCAATACCAGCCATAGTATTTTAAACCGCCTGGGCCTGTACAAACAAGGACTTGTTTCAAACCTGGATATTTATAAAACAATCCCGACAGCTTTCGGGACAAAGGGAACTATTGCCGGAGAAGGAGCGGCTTTTTTCCTGTTATCTAATGAACCATCGTTAAGTGATTATGCAAAACTGGAAGGCCTGCACACTTTTTATAAGCCAGGAGGTATTGCTGACATTGAAAAACAGATCTCGGCTTTCCTGGAAAGGCAATCAATCAATATCAATGATATTGACCTTATTATAACAGGCCGGAATGGCGATGCCACTTCGGATAAAATGTACGACCAGTTATCTCAAAGCATTTTTGCTGACAGAAAAACGACTGATTATAAAAACCTGTGTGGTGAATATCCTACAGCATCTGCCTTTGCTTTATGGCTGGCCGCAAACATCATTAAAACCGGTAAACTGCCTGCAATTTTTTCCCAAGCAGGCTTAATTGATGGTAATATAAAACGGGTCTTAATTTATAATGATTACCTGGACATACATCATTCTTTATATTTGGCGGCAACATGCTAAACTTCCGAAATACAAATATCTTTTTTACTGCACTTCTTTTTGTTTTAATTGGAGTACATATACAATATGGGTTACCTGTTTATATTTACCCTTTGCTATTGGTTGTTTATTCACTGATTGTTTTTTATGGTTGTTATTATGTTAGCTCCAATTTTTTTATAAAAATTGTTTGCAAGGCAAAAACAGATAAAAAAGAGATTGCTATCAGTTTTGATGACGGTCCGGCAAAAAATTATACTCCCGAAATTTTGCAAGCACTGGATTCGGAAAATATAAAAGCAACTTTTTTTTGTATTGGTAATCGTATTGCTGGCAACGAGAATATTTTAAGACAGATCAAAGAAGCCGGTCACATTATCGGCAACCACAGTTTTTCACATCATTTTTGGTTCGATATGTACTCAGCCCAAAAAATGCAGGATGATTTGAAGAAGATGGATACTGCCATGGAAGCTGTTACCGGGTTGAAGCCAAAACTTTTCAGGCCACCTTATGGAGTAACCAATCCCAATGTGAAGAAAGCGATCAGTAATGGAGGCTATACCCCTGTTGGCTGGAGCGTAAGATCGATGGATACGGTCATAAAAGATGGAAACAAATTACTCAATAAGATCAATTCGGCAATAAAGCCCGGCGCTGTTTTTCTTTTTCATGATACCAGTAAAACAACTGTTGAGATATTACCCAAATTCATACAAGAAGTTAAAAAAAGAGGATACCATATTGTTCCATTGGATAAATTATTAGCTTTGAATGCTTATGCGTAAAATAATTTTAATAACTGCTATACTGTTGACCGGAGTTTTTGTGAAAGCCCAGTACCCTGGTTATTCCCCGGTAGCAGATCTTGTGAAATTTAAAACTGATTTTTCTGCTGCTACTCAAAAAACAACATCTGTGAAGAGCGACTTTACACAAGAGAAAAACCTGAGTATGCTTTCCGAAAAAATCATCTCAAAGGGAAATTTTTGGTTCAAAAAAGACAGCCGGGTAAGGATGGAATACAATCAACCGTTTAAATACCTGATGATACTGAATAAGGATAAAGTGTATGTGAAGGACGGGCAAAAGGAAAACAAAGTATCTACCAAATCAAATAAGCTGTTTCAGCAGATCAATAAGATAATGATTGACTGCATGCAGGGAACAGCGCTTACTAACCCGGATTTTAAGACAAGGATATTTGAGAATAAGAACGGTGCACTGGTAGAACTGACACCGGTTACCAAAGGCCTGAAAGAATTATTCAAGACAATAAACATAATTGTAGACAAGAAAGATTTTTCGGTTACCAGTATAGAAATGCAGGAGATATCCGGCGATAATACCATTATGCGTTTTACCAATAAAGAACTGAATGCTTCCATCCCGGATACCTTATTTGATATTAAGTAGTTGCCTGTTTTGTATACAGGCCTGCTCGCCGGCTCATATGCAGATGCAGGCTGCCACGGCTGACGCACATATTTTACAAAAATTCAAACCCGTATTCACCGTAGCGCTCTATAGCGCCACTGTTGATGTGGTGGGAAACCACTTAAGTGGGTTGTTGCTCATTAAGAAAATGCCCGACAGCAGTACCCGGATGGTTTTCTCCAGCGAAACAGGATTTACCTTTTTTGATTTTGAGTTTGCCATCGATGGGAGTTTTAAAGTGTATTTCATCATTAAAAAGATGAATAAAAAGTCTGTTTTAAAAACACTGCAACATGATTTTGAACTGGTGCTCATGAACGGGTTAAACAGCTCTGCAGCAACTGTACGGACCAATGAAGGGCTTATCTATTTCATCTTTCCACAGGCAAAAGGATTTAATTATTATATTACCAATGCCGGAGGCACAGAGATGGTGCGTATGGAAAGGGCATCGAATAAAAAAGTGATTGTAGAGGCGGTGATGAAAAATTATATCAACGGCATACCGGATACCATTGGTATATCACACAAAACATTTGAATTTAATATCGGCTTAAAACGAATGGAAAGAAATGCTGCTGAATGATTTTTTTACCATACAGGAGGTAGAAGCTTCTGACAAGGAAGTAAAAACCCTGTTGGTTATTAATGCAGCACATAAAATATTTGAAGGGCACTTCCCCGGCCAGCCTGTGGTGCCGGGGGTTTGTATGATGCAGATGGTAAAGGAAATACTGGAACAGGTACTTGGCCGGGAAACTGATCTGGTAAAAGCTTCTGAAATGAAATTTCTTGCTGTGCTCAACCCAAAGGAAAATAACCTGGTGCATGCAACCATAAAATATGTTGCTGATGAAGACGGCAAGATAAAAATCAATGCATCGATTTTTAAAGATGAACTTGTATATTTTAAATGTAAGACAGAATTAGAATTTTTAACAAAGCCTAAAGACATGGATCATCACTCAGATTAGTAACTGGTATGCAGAACATTTAACTGTAGATTGGATAACCCGAAAATTATCTGGTTAATGCAAAAAAGAATTAAAATAAAATACATCTTATTTATTGCATTGTTGTTTTTTTTCTCCTGTAATCAAAAAAAAACTGATAGGCGTCCGAATACTTTTGCCCCAACATTAATTTCATCTGCAGGATTTCTTGTTTCAAAAGACTACATAGCTTTACCTGAAAGTATACCTGTACATCAAAGCAAATTAAAAAAAATTAGGGCAGGGAAGCCATTGACAGTCCCGGTTAATACTAATATATATACTGCAGGAATACCAAAAATTGTTATTGCCGGTAAACCCAAAATTATTACACCGGGGACTGATACTTTTCTACTCTCTAAAAAAATACTTACTATAGGCACTACAGTTAATGGCAACATGCCAGAAACAATTGTTGCAGGAGATATGACTTATAAAGTCCCCAACCCCTCAAGTTTTGGTTCTTATGGGAAATTGCAGGGGTTAAAACATAACATTGTAACCTGTTTGTTACAGGATAAAATGGGAAATATCTGGATATGTACTGCCGGAGGCGTTACACGCTATGATGGGAGGTCATTTACCAATTTTACAGAAAAGGAGGGGTTAGTGAATAAAGATGTCCGAAGTATACTGCAGGATCAGTGGGGTAATATATGGTTTGGCTCTTTGGGAGGAGGAATCTCAAAATATGACGGATACCAGTTTACGAATTTTACTACAAACGATGGCCTTTCACATAGTTTTGTTGATTGCATGGTAGAAGATAATGCAGGAAATATCTGGTTTGGTACATGGGGTGGTGGAGTATCAAAATATGATGGCCATTCTTTTACAAATTTTACACAACGGGAAGGGCTGGTTAATAATTTTGTTCAAACAGTCAACAAAGACAGAATGGGAAATATCTGGTTTGGCACCAGTGGTGGAGTTTCAATTTTCAATGGGAAGTCATTTAGAAATTATACCCAAAAAGAAGGATTAAGTAGCAATCATGTTTATTGTTTTCTTGAGGATAGATCTGGAAATATGTGGTTTGGAACATCCGGAGGAGTTAATATATTCAACGGTACTACATTTGTTCAATATTCAACAGAAGAGGGTTTAGTGAATAATGAGGTTTTCTGTATTACAGAAGATAAAGAAGGTGATATTTGGCTTGGCACACATTATGGCATTTCCAGGTATGATGGTCGGTCATTTACAAATTATACGCAGAAACATGGTTTAACCAATGACAATATTTACTGTATTCTTGAAGATAATGCAGGAAATATGTGGTTTGGCACTGGCGGAGGCGGCATTTCAAAATATAATCCACATTCTTTTACCCATTTTACCGAAGCGGAAGGATTAAATAAAAATTATGTTTTCAGTGTTCAGGAAGATAAATCGGGAAATATTTGGTACGGGAACTGGCGTGGAGGAGTCTCTGAATTCGATGGTAGTTCGTTTAAAAACTTTATCGAACTGCAGGGATTGGTAGATAACGATGTAAGAAGTATTTGCCAGGACCGGTTTGGGAATTTTTGGTTTGCTACATCCAAAGGAGTTTCAAAATATGACGGTCATTCATTTATCCAATTTACTGAAAAGGAGGGCCTGATCAATAACGATGTTAACTCAATTGCCGAAGATAAATATGGAAACCTTTGGTTTGGGACAGCAAATGGTGCCTCAAAGTATGATGGCAAAACGGTTACAAATTTTACAAAAAAACAAGGATTAAGTAATGCGGTTTATTGTATAAGGCAGGACAGATCAGGTAGTCTTTTGTTTGGAACTTCAGGAGGTGTTTTCAAATATGATAACCACTCATTTACTCATTTAACCAGTAATGAAAGTGTGACTAATTATGATGCCTTATGTATAGTAGAAGATAATGCAGGCAGTATTTGGTTTGGAACGGAACATGGAGTTTTTAAATATGATGGCCAACACATCATACAGCTTTCTGAAAGGGAAGGATTAATTAATAATGATGTGGTTAGTATTCTGGAAGATAAATCTGGAACCCTCTGGTTCGGAACCCGTTTTGGGCTAAGTAGACTGTCGCCCGAAAAAAAAAGAGTATTTTTTGAAAAAGTAAAATCAGGGAGTATAAATCAGGACGACATCTTTTTTAAGAACTTCAGATACACTGATAATTTTCTTGGCATCAGTTGCAACCAAGGAGCTATTCTGCAATCAAGGGAGGGTAAAATCTGGATAGGTACCAATGGTGGCCTCACTACTTTTGATCCTTTAGCAGAATCAAGAGATACTATTATACCCAACATTCAAATCACGGCAGTTAATTTAGCCAATGAAAATATTGATTGGACTAAATTGAGTGAGAAAAAAGACAGCAGTTTCCTTCTTGGAAATGGAATAAGAATGAGCGGCTTTCAATTTGACCAATTAAGCCGATGGTATAATTTACCAGATCACTTAAGCTTAAGATATGATAACAATTATATAAGCTTTGATTTTATTGGCATTACTATGAGCCAGCCTCAGAATGTAAAATATCAATACCAGCTGGAAGGTTTTGAAAAGAGACTGAGTGCTTTAACTACGCAAACATTTGCATCATATGGCAACCTGATACCTGGTAAATATACTTTTAAAGTCAGGGCGATGAACAGTGATGGGTATTGGAGTAATGAACTGGAATACACATTCACAATACGTCCCCCTTGGTGGCAAACATGGTGGTTCAAAATACTTGCTGTTGTATTTTTAGTATCGGTTGTTTTTTTTACAGTTCGTTTTATATATTTCTATCAATTACGAAAAAAGACTGCTGGTATAGAAAAACAACTTGCCGTGCAATTTGAACGGCAGCGTATTTCTTCCGATCTGCATGATGATATCGGCTCAACACTCAGCAGCATTAATATCTATGCAGGGCTGGCAAAAAAAGAAGCTGATAACGCACTCTATCTTGATTCTATTCGTCAGAATGTGAATGAGGTTGTCGGCAAACTGGATGACCTGGTATGGAGCATTAACCCAAAGTATGATACCATTGGCAGTATGGCAGAGCGCCTTTATGTATATGCGGAGTCAACAGCTAAAATGAAGGAAATTATTTTTAATATCAGTGTTGATGATCAGGTGAAAGAAATACGGCCACCAGCTGAGATCAAACACAATTTATTCCTTGTGACTAAGGAAATTATTAACAATGCCATCAAGCATTCAAAATGTAAACATATCAACGTTCAGTTTTCTGGAAATAGTAAAGAATTGAACGCTGAGTTGAATGATGATGGAAATGGGTTTAATATAAACCTTACAAGGAAAGACCGAAATGGACTTACTAACATAAAGCAAAGGGTAAGTGAAATGCAGGGGGAAATGGAAATTTCGTCGTCTGCCGGGGCAGGCACCAGGATAATAATACGAATTCCGGTTTAGTATTATAAATCTGGTATTCGGGTTACCTGTTAAAAAATCTAACTTGAACTCTTATGATACGGGTTGCGATCATTGAAGATAGTCTTTCGTTTATGAAGGCGATGCAGGTGCTGATTAGTAACCAGCCTGATATGTTGCTAGTATATACTTCTGATAACCTTGCAGATGCCGATGCATTGATTCATGCTTCTCCTGATGTGGTTATTATGGATATTGACCTGCCTGTCAGATCGGGGATAGAGGGCGTTAAAATACTGAAGGAGCACATCCCAACAGCAGCTGTCTTTATGCTCACCGTTTTTGAAGATGAAGAAAAGATATTTAACTCAATAAAAGCCGGAGCCCAGGGATATCTCTTAAAAAAGGACTCACCAGACAAGATCATTGAGGCTATTCATGCAGTACACAACGGGGAAAGCTTGATGAACGGAAGAATTGCCAGGAAGATGCTTGACTATTTTACTCAGAAGGAAAAAAGCCGCACCCAACAACTGGATGGATACAACCTGACAAGAAGGGAAAAGGAAATCCTGCAATTATTAATCGAAGGGAAATCTTATAAAATCATTGCAGATAACTGTAATATCAGTATGCACACCCTGTTTACTCATACCCGTAATATTTACAACAAACTGAATATTCACTCCCGTGCAGAGATAGCCGCCCGGTTTCATTAATCATAGCTTTATGGTATCCAGAAAAAAAATCACATAAATCTGGGATTGTTTTCTATTCTTTCTTTTTTGAGTTTTAACCTGTATTTTATTATGTGAGTTTCTGAGCTGTGTTTTACCTATTCTATTTCCTGCCTTTTACCTATTAAAAGCCAATCTGGTTATTGATTGCAGGTAGAGTTTGTTTGATATCGGAAAAATTATGCCGATAAGCCAAAATTTAAACTTTTAAAAATGAAAAAACTGATTGCTGTCATTTTATTGTTTAGTTTCTTTCAACTTTTTGGACAAAATCCAAAAATAATAACAAGCATTCCTGGGGCGCCTAGTACTGCTTTTTTTTCATGGCCCTGCAATGGCCTGCAATTCTACCAGGATTATGTAGCAGCTACTAATAATACACAGATTTGGCGAACCGATGGTACAGTTGCTGGAACGTTTCCATTGACTAATTTTCCCCAGGGTAATGGTGCTGTTTATACTTCAACCGACAAAGCAGCTGTATCCGGTACCATTTTTTATTTCTCTGTGCTTAGATCTAATATATATGAATTATGGAAATCGGATGGAACAGTGAATGGTACTGTACAGGTGAACATTTCACCAGCTACGCAAACAACAGGATTTATTATTGCCAACAGTACACATGTATTCTTTTCCTCTGGATACTCCTCATATGAAGACCTTTATTCAGTTGATAACTCGGGTACAGCAATTTTCCTACAGAGGTTGACACAGCCCAATGCGTATGGGTTTTCCTCTTTGTCAGCATGTATTTTTAAAAACAAATTAGTAACGTGGAAACAATTTATTTACGGAACAAATAATAATCAGCTATTCATAAGCGACGGCACTGTCGCAGGAAGTTATTCAGACCCCGTAATATTTGGCTCAATGGGCTCAAAAATGACTACCTGCGGAGACAACTTTATTTTAATGAAAGTGCCAATAAATTCACAAACAGCAAACCTGGTAAAAGTACCCGGTATTGCTAACGGGGGAATTGGCACTCCTGAGATATTTTACACTCTTGGAGATGGAAACAACCTTAAGGACTACAATTATCATTATAGCTCTTCTAATCAAATAAATGGAATAGAAACTTATGGAGGAAATGCTACAATTGGAAATTCAATTCTTTTAAGTGGTTATAGTGATAACCAAGGGTGGGAAATTTGGAAAACAGATGGAACCGCTGCGGGAACGATTTTAGTTAAAGATATTTATCCGGGAATGGGTTCTGGATTTGATCGCTGGAATGGTTTTGTCATTAATGGTAAATTCATTTTTGATGCCTACACTTTAATAAGTGGAAATGGAAGACGATGTATTTTTTTTAGTGATGGTACAACGATCGGAACTGATTATTTTCCGCAAAGACCACCAAGCAATGATCCAAATATGTCACTTTTAGAAGTTTGTTATTTTAGCGGTAAGGCTTATTTTATTTCTATTGCTGGCCAACAGAACAATAACTTTAATTGTGTATGGCAAACCGATGGAAGTATCCAAAATACGTTACCAATAACGCCATATGATATTTCCCCTCATTCGTCTCATGCTCCATTTGGCCAGGTAAATAATGGATCTATTCTTTACAAAACATCCGACGCAACGGGTTTAATTAAAATGATTGCAGCAATTAATCCCAATTTTAAAATTTGGAATGGCAGTGCCAATGCTGATTGGATCGATGCTGCTAACTGGGAGAATAATACAATACCTACGACATCAGATAATGTTCTTATACCCGGCTCTGCCCCTAATTATCCGGTGATAAATTCAAATTCGTCCATAAATAGTCTATGGTCAAATGCCTTTAATGCTACAGTAATCAATAATGCCACTCTTTCGGTAAATGAGGAGCTTGGAGTTTCTGTTTACAACACATTAAACGGCAGCGGTTCTGTAAATTTTTCAGGAACGGGTGATCATGTTTTTGATGGGGCTGGTTCAGCAAATTTACCTATCAGCCTTTCGGGCGGCAATGTGAGTATAACCGGTAGCAATAAAACAATACCTCAACTAATTTTTCTGGGAGCGGCAAAATTATTATTAGGTAATAATGATTTGTCCATAACACAGGCTGGCGGTATTACCGGGTATGCCGGTGACAGGTACGTTGTCACTAATGGTAATGGTAGATTAATATTACCTGCAATCGGAACATCTGCTTCATCAACAAGTGCTGTATTTCCTATCGGCAGTTCAGCAAATTCATACACTCCGGCAACCGTAACCAACAATGGCACATCACAACAATTTAATGCAAGAGCAATTGATGGATTATCTACTTCCTACAACACTACCTATCCAGAAACTGTTACCGGCGCTGTTTTTACAAACTCCTCTGTCAATAAAACATGGTTTATAAATAAGCAGAACACAGGACAAATAGTAAATGCTGCGGTTCAGCTGCAATGGAACGCAGGTGATGAATTGCCTGGACTAAACCGGCTTGGCATTCAGCTGGCTCACTACAGCAGCAACGGGTGGATAACCGGCCCTTCCGGAGCAGCATCGGGCAGCGGACCTTATACTTATTCAAGGACCGGGCTTACATCCTTTTCTCCTTTTGGCATTGCCAATTACAATTTACCATTGCCCATTACCCTGCATAATTTCACCGCTAGCTATACCGATGATAAAGTAACACTTCACTGGCAAACAAGCTCCGAACAAAATGCATCACATTTTATTATTGAACGAAGCGCCAATGCTGTTGATTTTATTCCAATAGGACGCAGGGAAGCCACAGGGACAAGTAGTACAACGACCTTCTATGATTATGTAGATATGTCTCCGGTGGCTGGCACCGGTTTCTATCGACTGAAAATGTATGATCATGACAATACGTACAAACTCAGCAGTATTGTTTCGGTAAAACCGGGAACGATAAAGAGGATTGAAGTATTCCCGAATCCAGCAGGAAGGAATTTACAGATTCAGCTTTCATCAGAGTGGAGGGGCATGGTAATTCTCAGGGTGTCTGATATTACAGGAAAATTTTTGCAATCACAGAATCTGCAAAAGGATATTGACAGTATCGGAATAAGCCTGGATATTATTAGGTTGGCTCCGGGTATTTATTTATTATCGGTAGAATCAGGAGATGGATACAAAGAAACCATCCGGTTTGTCAAGCGCTGAGTTTTATTTTACGACTGTTGCCTGCGATGGCTACCCATTACGGGGCTTTCTCCGGCAGCAGCCAATTGATCAGACCCAGCGCAGGTCCGGTCATGAACGTAGTAACAAGCGCCATCAACACCATCATGGCAAATATTTCCGGCGAAAGAATCCCCAGGTCGTAACCAATATTTAAAACGATCAGCTGCATGAGGCCACGGGTATTCATGAGTACACCAATGGATAAACTGTCTTTCCAGCTTTGGCCCGTTATTTTTGCTGCAATGGTAATACCTCCGAATTTCCCTGCAACAGCAACCAGCAACAGCCATGCAAAAGTAGCCCACATATGGGGTTCATTTAATAAACCGATTTGTGTCCTTAAACCCGTTATTACAAAAAACAAAGGAAGCAATAAGATCACACTTACGTCTTCAATTTTATCAATAACAATTTTACGGAAACTGAAACCGGATGGCATAATTATGCCTGCTATGAATGCACCAAACAAAGCATTTATACCTATAACAGACGAAATGTAAGAAGATACTATCAACAGGATGAAGAACAGGGCAATGATGGAAGTTCGGTTTTTTTCTTTGTTGGCATAAATATTTTCCAACCTTTCCAGTGCAGGGCGTACGATTTTCAACATCAGAAAAAGGTAAATGCTAGCAAGGGCAATCGTATATAAGGCGCTGATGGGTGAGCCCGATTTGATCAATGCTATTACCGCAGCCAGTATGCACCATGCGGTAAGGTCATCGGCAGCAGCACAGGTTAAAGCAGATACACCAAGCTTTGTCCTGGTGAGCCCCCTTTCCTGCAGTATCCTGGCAAGTACAGGAAATGCAGTAATGCTCATTGCGATTCCCATAAATAAAGAAAATGGCAGAAAAGAAATGCCTTCGGGTGCATATTTATTATAAATGAAAAAGGAAAGGCCCATCCCCAGTGTAAAAGGAATAATAATACCTGCGTGACTGATGATAACCGCATTATAAGCCTGCTTATTGATCGCTTTCAGGTCCAGTTCCATACCAATGATAAACATAAAAAGTATCAGGCCGATTTCGCTAAGGAACTGAAGTGTCCCTAATGATGATGGAGGAAATAAAAAATGATTGATCTCCGGAAAAAACAAACCAAGAATGGATGGCCCTAAAATTATACCGGCCACAATTTCACCAATGACTGCAGGTTGCCCGATTCTTTTAAATAAAAATCCAAACAGGCGTGCGAAAGCAATGATGACTATGATCTGCAAAAGCAAAATGGCCATGGGCCCTGTAATGTTATTATGGAAGGAATCAGTAAAGGCCTGGAAACTGTTACCGGTTGCCGGATCCTTTTCAGCCTGTATTTGTTGGGCTGTTAGTACCGGGTTCTGTAAAGTGTTGCCCTGTTTTACTATTCGGTAAATGGCAACCCCTGCTATAACCAGGATCAATATATAAAAAAGAGTGCTCCACTTTTTTTTCATAAATGAAAAGAAATTTTTAAACCGGGTATTTAAAAATCATATAAAAAGGAAAATTACAGATAGTTTACTGAATGCAATTAATATTTACTGATCAGCATAAAACTATGCTGCAAACCCTTGTAATTATTGTAAAGTAAAATAGTATTGCAGCAAGACCCGGGAAATGGTTTCTTGATCATGTGTACAGGAAGGGCATTTTTCTGTAAAACCTGGCAAGCCAGCCATAAGCCAAAAGCAGCAGCAGTAGGAACATCGCCGCTCAAATGCTTAAAGCGGACTATAGCTGTGTTTGTTTCCATCAGCCCCTCACAATCCGTATAAAATTTTAAAGTACGGTTATCGCCATTTTCGCCGGAGAGCAGCAAGTCAATTTTTTCTCCTGCCGGTAAATGAGTCACTATAAATTGTTGCAGGCTTATATTAACTATACCCTGATCTTCAGTATGCAAAATTTTTATGGCTTGTAGTTTGGCTATCGCATTTTCTTTCTGGGTATTTACCAAAAACATGGCAGCACCTTCGCCGGCAATGCTTCCAGGGCTGTTGATATCATACAAATGCTCATTAGATACAGCCTCTTTTTTATATGCCCCTGAGAGGGTTTCGATATTGTAATTAAAATCAGATATCTCATCAACCCCACCCAGCAAATACTGGTTGCCTGGAAATTCATGGAGCTGCATAATAGTATCAATGATGGCATTTTCAAAAGCCAGGCCACGATGAACATGAGTTGTATTGTACGATTTATTATTGCTCAATAATCCTAATTGTGCAGCAATCGCATTAGATGTGCTTTGAACGAAATTGCCTGGAGCAAGTAACCCTTCTTCATACTGAACGATCTGGTTCAAAAATTTTATACAATCTTCCATCCCGCCCTTAGCTGTTCCAATGATTATCCCGTTTACCGAGTTACTGCTTTTTAATATAGGCATGGCTGCACCAACACCCATTCTTATGGCCTTGCCCATCCTGCGTAATATGCCGGGAGGAACCTCGTCATAAGCCGGCTCAATGGCCAGCAATCTTTTTTCTGTTGGTGGGTTAAGTGTTTCAAGGTTTGCCTGCAGAAATGTTTTTTGGGGAGAGATGCAATATGTTTGATGAATATAAAACATAGGGTTCAGGCATTTGAAAATATGAGAGATGAACAATTGCCGCCAAACCCAAATGAATTAGACATTACATGCTGCAGCTGGATTTTTTGATAAGATTGAACCGGGGTTAGTCCGGTTGAAGCAATAGGTTGTTTGAAGTGGAGGTTAGGATACACTTCCTGGTGTATGAGGCTTAAAATGCTGTACACGGCCTCAACAGCTCCGGCGGCTCCAAGTGTATGTCCGATGTTTGCCTTGCTTGATGCAAAAGGCGGTGGTTTTTTAAACAGGCGTAACAATGACCTGCTTTCCACTTCATCATTATTTTCGGTTCCGGTTCCATGAGCATTTATAAAATTCACCTGGTTGGCGGAAAGCCCGGCATTTTGCAAAGCGCCTTGCATGGAGAAGAAGGGCCCGTCGCCCTGCTCAGATAATGAAGATGGGTGATAGGCATCGTTGGCATTGCAATACCCGGTTAATTCAGCATATGCTTTTTTGCCGGTAAGATCTTCTTCTTTTTCGAGCACTAAAAATGCAGCGCCTTCCCCAAGATTCAAGCCTTTTCGGCCCTTATCAAATGGAGTACAGTTTTCATGTGAAAGAATATGCAATGCATGAAAGCCATTGATGGTATATTTTGCCAGGCTATCTGCTCCTCCAACAATAGCTCTTTTTGCAAAACCATTTTTAATGAGCATGGCCCCATACATAATTGCATTGGCCGAAGAAGAACAGGCTGTATTGATGGTGTTGATGATACCATTCATTTTATAACGCTGTTGTAAATACATGGTCACCGATGCACAGTCATACGAAAGGGTGTAGGGAGAGCCTTCGGTATTGTTATTTGCATCGGCATACAATTCATCAGTGAGGCACATGCCACCAACGGTGCTGGCGCCAATTAAAGCAGTGTCAAAAGAGCTTAACTGAGAATCGGGAATCTGTGCATCCTGTACGGCTTCATTAAAAGCATGTAAAGCCAGCATGGTTGTTCGGGTAACACCCGGCTCAGTGATATTTAATTTTTCCAGCAAAGAGGCTGAGCTGATATTGACCTGGCCAAAAGGCAACAGTCCGGCATATTTTGTGGGGAACAGGTTGAACTCTTTTTTTACGCCACAAATACCTTGCGTAAGTGCACTATGATTTTCGGCTACAGAATTTCCTATAGCACTGATCGCCCCCATGCCGGTTATGAAAATCCTGCTCAATAAAATAGTTTTATTATTTAGTTCGATGCTGTTCTATGTAGGCAACCATGGTGTTAATATCCACCAGTATCTTGCGGCCCTCTTTGGGGTCCTGGATATTAATGCCATATTCTCTGCCTAACAACACAATTAATTCTATGGAGTCAATAGAATCCAGCCCCAGTCCTTCGCCAAACAATGGTTCATTATCTTTGATATCATCCGGGTTAACAGACGTAAGGTTCAGAAACTCAACAATCTGTTTTTTTAGCTGTTGCTTTAATGCTGCTGTATCCATAATAAATAGTTCAAATCAGGTTTTTCCTTTTCAACCCGTACAAAGTAATTAGTTGTATCACAAACGTAATACACAATAAAGGTAAAATATTTAAGATTACGTCTTTGAGTTTTCCTCCTTCTAAAAATAAACCATAATACGCTTCCAGGCACCAGTGCAGCGGAGAAAGCTTCATCACGAATTGAAATGACTGTGGCATGGCAAAACTGGGAACCAACAAACCACCCACGGCAGCCATTAATACAATAGATACAGCGCCAATGCCATTAGCCTGTTCCTGTGTTTTGGCAAATACTCCGATCATAATGGCATAACTCACGGCACACCATCCACATATCAGTGTTACAATAAGAACTCCTGTAATATCAGCGGGTAAATTTAATTTAGGCAAACCCATGGACGGAAAAAGCCACGTACCAATTGAAAAAACAACCGCAGCCTGTACAAAGGTTACAAACAAATAAGTAAGTTGTTTGGATACCAAAGCGACCAGGTAATTAGTGGGTAAAGTTTTCAACCGGACAAAACTGCCATTCAGTTTTTCTCTTACCACGCTGCCGCCTAAAGAAATTACAATAAAGAACATGGCAAAAACTGTCCATGCAGGAACATTATGTTGTGATGCATTGGGAATATTTCTGTTGCCATCCCTTGAAACAGGAATTTCATTAATTGCAACCTGTTCGCCCATAAGTTCTTTCTCAAGAGAATCGGGCAGTGATTTTTCGTTAAGGGAAAAATAAAGGCTTTTTAAGACTTCTTTATTCTGTACCACTTGTAGAGCGCTACGCAAAGCGCCTTGTATGGAACGACGAAAAGATTCCTGCAAAACAGGATGGTAAAGTAACGTAATGGGCTGAATACTTCCAGTTTCTGTTTTTATACTATCGGTTTGCATTCCGAAATTCTTCAAAGCCCTGGCAGCCGTTTCGTTCGATTTCTGTTTTATTTTCTTTGTAAAATCTGCCGGGATAATGATAGCGATCACGGCATCTTTAGCATGCATCCGGTTTGATATCTCTTTATCTGTTGCATTGGGGGTTACCTGTTTCAGGTCGAACATACCTACTTTGGTTATTGCCAATTCCAGTTGTTTTCCTGCATCGCCGGTATCCTTGTTACACAGCAACATGGGAACAGTATTTGTGTTCAGCATTTCGAAAGTACTATTCTGTACCGCAGTAATAACAACAGCTAATACAATCGGCATAACAAACATAAAGGTAAGGCCCAGCTTATCACGGGTTAAGATGCGAATGTCTTTTAATATGGTGCTCCAGAGTTTGAACATTACGTATCCCTGAATGATTTACCGGTTAAATTAATGAACAATCCTTCCAGCCCGTCTTCTTTATGATCTATCAAAAGTTGATTCAGGGTATCATGTGCTATTATTTTTCCATCATCAATCAGAGCTACCATGTTGCAAAGGTCTTCGGCCTCACTTAATTGATGCGAAGTATATATGAGTGTTGTCCCGTTATCATTTAATTTTTTCAGGTAGTTGACAATAGCATGGCGGGAATGCACATCCACACCAACTGTAGGCTCATCCAAAAATAAAATACGGGGATTATGAATTACGCCAATGGCAAGGTTTACCCTGCGTTTCATGCCACCCGAAAATTCCTGTACCTTTTTATTTTGTACATCTGCCAGGCCAAGTACTTCTAACAGCTCAGTTGTTTTATTTTTTATTTCCTGTTTTTGTAAACCAGACCAGGCGCCAAAGAAAGCAAGGTTTTCAACAGGGCTCAATTCCTGGTAAAAAGAAAATTCCTGGGGTACGAAACCAAAAAATTTGTTGATCGCTTTTTTATGATGTGCAATTTCATGACCAAGCAACTGTATGCTTCCTTGTTGAAAC
>CAYTQB010000045.1:0-22042 GCA_964439615.1 uncultured Ferruginibacter sp.
GGCCCTGCAATAGCATTGCTCAGGTCAAATTTAGGAATCACCGTTAATGAATCGTTGGTTATACATCCATTGATATCGGTAAGGCGTGCATAGTATTTTGTTGTTGCATTGGGGAATACCCTTGGCGTAGCGGTATTGGCGCCAATGATATTTATTGGCGGAGTCCAGTTAAAGACACCGGTGCCTACACCATTCAGTTGCAGGGTGTCAAGTCCGCAATAGACCGAATCTGCCGGGAAAACAGAAAGCAATGGGTTGCCATTGATGGTGATGGCTTTGGTATATACTTTAAAGCAACCTTTATCGTTGGTCACCTGTAATTCTATTGTATAGGTTCCGGGAGCTGAATAAGTATAAACCGGGTTTTGCAGATGGCTGGTATCACCAGGATCGCCTGGAGGAACATCTCCGAAATCCCACCGCCATGAATTTACCACTCCATACCGGCTGTAAGTTGTATCGGTAAACTGAATGGGTGTGTTTACACAAAGGAAAGGAGAGGTTAAAAAACCCGGTAAGAAACCCGGGTAAACCTTTATCGTTCGATATGCTGTATCTGTACATGGTTGTCCTCTGTTAATAATGAACATTATGGTAAAAGTACCTGTATCAGGATAAGTGTAACTTGGATTATCAAGCCAGGATGTATCTGCAAGTGTGGTGGGATCACCAAAATCCCAAAAAACTGTACTTGCACCAGTACTGTTGTGATAGAAATTTACATTGAATCCGTCACAGGTTATGTAATTAGGATTTGGATTTGCAGTAGTAATTATACAATCACTAACATTCAGGATAAAATCTTTCCTGTGGTTGCTTATTAAAACGCCATTCCGATATTCATCAATACAAACGCAAACTACATATTTGCCGGCCTGCGGAGGAGCTATTCCACTAATAATGCCGGTTTGGGGATTAATAGAAACAGTAAGCCCTAGCGGATATGTTGCGGTATATCCATTGATATAAGTTACACTATTATAGGGAGGAGGATTGGGATTTACATTTGCTGCATTGATTGATGGCCCCCTGTCATATGCATTGCAAAATGAATAAACTAATGAATCGCCATCCGGATCAATTGCGCTGAAGTTTAATGTAAAGGAGTACCCATGACAAACACGTGCAAGCTGTGTTGCGAATTGTGGACTGTTGTTATGTCCAATTGTAAGTTGGTTGGATCCGGGTATCCTGCATAAGTATGTAGATCCTTCAGCCTGCGGCGTTGTTAGATTCAATACATTAATAAGTGGAGCAGCACGGCAACATGTTTGATATGCTGCTGTATATCCATTGAGATTATCAGGCAGGTCAACAATCAGTTCATAAAAACCTACCCTGTAATCTATGGGGGGAGGATTAAGCATGCAGGGTGGTGGCGGGTCAACAGGAACAGGAGTACCATCAGGCCCGTTTATAATGGGCACAATAAAAGGTTGATTTGGACCAGGAAATTGGTTGCCATTTGAATTATCAAAAATTCCGATCCAAACACTTGCAGGCATTGCAGCACCGCCACCCAAAAAATCCCGGAAGAGTTTTAAGGTTATTCTATAACTGCTTGTTCCAGTCGTTCCCCCGGGTCCGAGGTATTGATATATCATTTCACCACCTGCAATATGTGTTGCATTAGAGTAGAAGACAGAAAGAAAAAAGATACATAAAAGTAAAATTTTCTTCATAGACAGGTATGGTTGAGAAAAGACGAGCTTAAAGCTACACAAAAAGCCCCGGCTTTACAAAACCGGGGCAGGTAAACTTATTGACTTAAAGGCCTCGCCGTTGTTGGTCGCCTGACCAACAACTTATACATTTGTTATATGTACCTGCACCAACATCATACTGAGTTCTTTACGGCCACGAACCTAAACTGGCTGCCCATATTACAAAAGGATATTCATAAGCAGATACTAATTGAGGCGTTTCAGCAAAGGGTACAGAAGGGGCAACTTACAATCAACGCTTTTGTCATCATGCCCAATCATTTTCACGTCATATGGCAGATTCATGATGGTATTAACAAGGCCGACTTTTTAAGGGACCTTATGAAATTTACGGCCAGGAGTATTTTAAAATTCATGTTTATGAATGATGACCCGCTGTTGGAATCGCTGCAGGTAAAAGCAGCAGACAGAAAACAACAGGTGTGGGAAAGAAATTCACTCAGTATAGAACTATATACGGAGGAAGTATTTCTTCAAAAGCTGGATTATATTCATAATAACCCTTTACAACCTAAATGGAATTTATGTAAACTCCCCGAAGAATATTTTTATAGCAGTGCTAAGTTTTATGAAACCGGGGCAGACACGATGATTTTAATATGCTTATTCATTTCAGGAATTAAATAAAAGATATTGGTATTTAAAGTTGTTGGTCAGGCGACCAACAACGGCAATGCAGCATTAAGTTTTATTAAACAGGGGGCAGGCAGAGCGATTTTGATATGCTTACTCATTGCAGGGATTAAATAAAAAGTATTGGTATTAAAAAGTTGTTGGTCAGGCGACCAACAACGGCAGCGCACTACCGTATCAATACCACCGTACCCTTTCGTTTTATCTTGTTATTCAGGTAATCAACACCTTCGGCATACCATACATAGGTGGCTGCTTCCTGGCCTTTTCCGCCAAATGTTCCATCCCACCCGGCGCCGTTCCCGGTACCTGAGTACAGCATTTGTCCCCAGCGGTTGTACACCTGGAAGTTGTCTATTGATTTCATGCCAATAGCAATAGGCCTGAAAATATCATTGTTCCCGTCTCCATTAGGCGTGAAGGCATTGGGAACATAAAGATCGGGTTTAACTTTAAAGACTTTTACCAGTATCGTATCCGTATCAAAACAACCGGCTGCATTACTTACCCTTACCACATATTCAATATTGTTTTGCGGCAACGAAATGGGATTACTTATGGAAGGATTATTTAACCAGGTGGTTGGGGTCCATGCATAGTTGGTACTTCCGCTTGCACCTAACTGTAAGGGCTGGCCCAGTACAACAGAAGTATCCCTTGGCCCTGCATCAGCTTTTATCTTTGCTACATACAATATCATGGTATCTTTTACAGCCTTGGGGCAACCCAAAACATCTCTTACCGTAACCACGTACCGCACATTATCGGTAGGTTTTACCGAAACCGGGTTGGGGATATTGGCTGCATTTAAAAAAGCAGTCGGGCTCCATGAATAAATGCTGCCGCCGCTTGCATTTAGCTGGGCGGAACTGCCGACGCATATCGTTTGATCGGGGCCTGCGTTTGCAGGCGGGTATGGTACCGGTGTTATGGTGATGTCATCTTCGGCAATACACTTCCCAATATTACCTACTACATGGTAAGTTGTTTGTACAAGTGGTGTTGCCGTAGGGTTTTTTAAAGTGGGGTCATTTAAACCGGTAGCCGGGGTCCACAGGTAATGCAATGCATCACTGTTAAGTTGCAGCACAACTGCATCGTTTGTACAAATGGTTGTATCATTACCACCCGAAAGTGTAACGAAAGATTTCACATCTACCCTTACCGAATCTTTTCCCACACAGCCAAATGCATCAGTAAGTGTTACCCTGTACGTGGTGGGCACATCGGGGCTTACTAATGGGTTAGCAATATTTACATTGCTGATCATATAATTGGGTGTCCAGGTAAATGTGCCTGTGCCCACAGCATTTAACTGCAGGGTATCAATGATGCATATTAACGTATCGCCGCTCACTACTAAAGGAGGCTGGTCAAGTATATCAAGTATTTTTGTAAGCGTATCAATACAACCCTTACTCGTTTCTACAATAAAAGTCACGTTATACTGACCTGTGGATGTATAAACATGTGTAGGGTTTTTTAAAGTAGATGTATTTGTGGGAGATAAAAAATCTCCAAAGTTCCAGTCCCATTTATTGGGCACACCGAAATCTGCAGTGGTAAGATCAGAAAATTGAACAGGTATATTCTGGCATTGGCCTGCCATGGTAAAATCGGGACGGAAACCGGGAAATACTTTTACAATGGCTGTTGTTGAATCAGAACAAAACAGCCCACGGTTTACAACCAGCTTTAAAATATAAACACCGGTATCGGCATAAGTATGCGTTGGGGATTCCGCTGTTGATGTGTTTCCATCGCCAAAATCCCAATAATAGGTGGTAATGGCATTGGATGGCGTAAGATTTGAAAAATTCACCGTAAATCCATCACAACTCGGATAATTATCCAGCAGCGTTGCAGTAGCCACTTCGCAGTCCCGAACATTTAAAATAAAATCTTTCCGATGCGTACCTATCCGAACGCCATTCCTGTATTCATCCACACAAACGCAAACAACAAATCTGCCCGAAGTTTGTGGAGCAATACCGGATATAATACCTGTAAGGGGGTTAAGTGAGGAACCTGAACCAAGGGGGCTGGTACCTGAATACCCGTTTATGTAAGAAACAGATTGGAATGGCGGGGTAGAAGGATTTACATTACCTGAGTTGGTTGAATTTCCCCTATTGTAGGCATTACAATAGTAATACACCAATGAGTCTCCATCAGGATCCACAGCACTGAAGTTAAAAGTAAAGCTTGCCTTATAGCATACCCTTGTTAGTTGTGTTATGAACTGGGGGCTGCTGTTATTTCCGGAAGCCAGTTGATTGGTTCCCGGAATGATACACATGTAGGTGGAACCTTCGCCTTGTGCTGGTTGGTTTTGAGTTAACACATTTTCAAGCGGGAATATCCTGCAACAAGTTTGATAAGCCGCAGTATAACCATTTGCATTAGTAGAAAGCTGGACGGTGAATTCGAAAGAACCCATGCTGTAATCCAATGTTGGTGGATTTACCATACATGCCGGTGGGGGAGTTACAGGTACAGAAACACTGCTGGTTATATTAACAGTAAAGGGCGATCCGCCAATTGCCTGGGAATTGTCGTTGTTGAAAATACCGATATACACACCACCCGGCATAGCAGCGCCGCCACCCAGGTTATCCCTAAAAAGCCTTAAAGTGATCTTGTACAGTTTTGTGCCGGGAGAGCTTCCCGGCCCCATATACTGATAGAACATCTCTCCGCCGGAAATATGATTGCCAAAGGATGAGAATGACAGCATTGAAAACAGGAAAACAGATAGAAATTTCTTCATGAAAACGTTTAAAGCAATTATTAGACCTAAAAATAATTCAATTCGCTGTTTGGCAAGCCATTTTTTATTGCAAAAAGCCTAATAAAAAGTTATTTACCACTTCCGCTTCCTCCCACATACCCATATGAGCACTGTTGCGTAATATGTGTATATACGACAGGTTGGGCAAGTAAGATTGCTTCAGGCTTTGGGCAAAAGGGACAGCATTATCGTGTACACCGATAATAAACAATACCGGACGGGGAAAGTTCTTCAAAACTCCGGTTTTATCGTGGCGGGCAATCATGGCCTGGTAATATTGAACCAGGGCATCTGGAGTGAATTTTTTACTTTTTTCAACCAGGGTATCAATTTCGGGCTGATGGTCTTTTGACCAATATTCTCCAAACAACCCCATGATAGCGGGTTTTAGGAATTCATAAGCTCCATGTTTTTTTATGAACTCAATAGATTTTAACCGGGTAGCTTTTTTTTCTTCACTATCTGCAAATGCTGAAGAGTGCACAAGCCCGAAAGAAGATAAAAGCTCTGGATATTTTTCTGCAAAGGCAAGGGTAATGTAACCACCCATGCTGTGGCCAAGCATGATTACTTCTTCAGACTCCTTTAGAAGGAACTTTTGCGCTTCTGCAGCTATGATCTCTTTTATAACTTCACTGTAGGTTTCAATATTTGCTTGTTTGATCAGTTCAGACTTTCCACTTCCGGGCAGATCTGGGATGATCAACTGGTAATGATCCTGTAAAAATTCAACCTGTTTTTGCCAGATATCACCATCCTCACCAAACCCATGTATCAATACAACAGGTTTTCCTTTACCGGTAATGTGGTAAAATATTTTTGAGCCGTTAAATAAAATTTGTTTTGATTTCATGAATGAACAGGATTTGTTCTGATTACACTAATTAAAACGAATTACACGAATTTTTAAGCTGATCTTAATTAGTGTAATTCGTGTAATAAGCTTAATTCGTGACAAAGGCTTTTGCGGCGCTTCTGTAGATCAATAACAAAACAAGAGGAATTAACCCATTGTTCATTTGCTGTGGCAAAAAGAACCAGCTTAATAAAACAACCACCAACGCAATTGTTGTAAACCTGAAATATTTTCTTACCCACGCCTTTTTGCTGTTCACAAAAAAAGCGATCACTGCATGTGTTGGCCATGCCCACAACAGGTTGAAGTTATTCTTACACATCTGGTGATCGGTGGCAGTCCACATCAGCATCAAAATAATCCCAAGTATACCTACTGTAAAGAAAAACAAACCATCGAATCCCTGGAGAAAGGCCTGAGCAAACCTGGTTTTAACAAAGCCGAGCAAAATGATCAACAAGAGTAGCATGGCGAAAACAACCATTGGCGTGAAAAAGGAATTTTTGTTCTTGTCTTCCTGGATAGAATATAAATTCCGGCTGCTTACTACCATTGGATGGTTGCTGCTATCGAGGCTTTTCATCAGGTTATCGGGCAGGAACTGCATTTGTTCGGCCGTCATTACGGCATCGCAGGGTTGGCCAAGTAAAATGTCGATACCCAGCTTGCTCCAGTCTTTTCCATTCTTATCAAGATACTGGTGTATGGCTTGCCTGAACCTGCTGCCGGCTGGCATTACTGGTTTCTGGCAAAAAGAAGAATCGTGCTGCTTTTTAAGAATATCCCTGAGCCGGGTGGTACAGTTATCAAAAAAGAAATCGTATTTGTAATATTTATTCTCTTCTTTCAAGTTTTCATTTAAAAACTTTCGAATGGTTATTTTTTCCGTTGCTGATAAATTCAATACCTGCTCGGTTATTCCCCGGTTGGTAGATTGATAGAGGTCTTTAAAATCAGCAAAATATTCGGCAGATACATAGTACAATAATTTTCTCCGCACAAACTTTAAATAGAAACCATCATCATCAAAATTAAAAGTGCCGTAGTTGTACACTATATCGGTTACAGCATTGCTGTCAACCACCCGGTAAGCGCTATGGCCAAAAGTGGAGTAGAGCTCTTCGCCCGGCGTGCAGGTAAGGAGAGATATGCGCAGGCGGGAACTGTCCTGTGCAGAAGCAGAATGAAAAATTAAGAATGAAAAATTAAGAATGAAAAACAGCAGCCTCACCCCCCTTCTCCCTCTCCCGATGAGAGGGAGCGGTACATTAAACATATCCTGGCATTTCTTCTTCCAGATCAACATTGGTTTTTTTTCGTCAAGAATACAAAAAGTCTTATTACAAAAAACAATCTTTGCTTCAATATCCTCCATCTCCCTCCCCTCTGGGGAGGATAGGAGGGGCTTCTATCGGCTGTAATTCGGCGCCTCTTTAGTTATTTCAATATCATGTGCATGGCTCTCTCTCATTCCGGCGTTGGTCATTTTTACGAATGTTGCGTTTTGTAATTCGTTGATGTCTTTAGCACCGCAGTAACCCATACCTGCCCGCAGGCCACCGGTAAACTGTTGTACCACTTCCTTTAAATTCCCTTTAAAAGCTACACGTCCTTCAATGCCTTCGGGTACAAATTTTTTGATATCATCTTCCACATCCTGGAAATACCTGTCGCTGCTGCCCTGTGCCATCGCACCTAAAGAACCCATGCCCCTGTATTGCTTGAATTTTCTTCCTTCATAAATAATGGTTTCGCCGGGGCTTTCTTCTGTTCCGGCAAATACGTTGCCCATCATCACACAACTTGCGCCTGCTGCCAATGCCTTAACCATATCGCCGGTATACCGTATGCCACCATCGCTGATGATGCCAACTTTTTTATTTTTTAACGCAGCTGCTGTTTCCATTACCGCAGTGATTTGAGGAACACCTGTACCGGCAACAATTCTTGTGGTACAAATAGATCCCGGCCCTATACCTACTTTCACTGCATCTGCACCGGCATCGGCCAATGCTTTTGCGCCGGCGCCCGTGCCTACATTACCCGCAATCACCTGTACATTCTTAAATCCTTTTTTAATTTCTTTCAGTGCATTGATAACTCCTTTTGTATGCCCGTGTGCACTATCTAAACAGATCACATCAACACCAACTTTATATAAAGCATCCACCCTTTGCATGGTATCCTTGGTAATGCCAACACCTGCACCAACCAATAACCTGCCGAAAGAATCTTTCACTGCATGGGGGTGAGATTTCAGTTTTAAAATATCTCCAAAGGTTACCAGGCCAATTAATTTACCGGCTTTGTTAACTACCGGTAATTTTTCGATCTTATTCTTTTTGAAAATAAGTTCGGCTTTTTTCAGGTCGGTGCCTTCGGGTGCGGTAATGAGATTATTCTTTGTCATAATGCTGCTCACTTTCTCTTTGAAATTTGTTTCAAAACGAAGGTCACGGTTAGTGAGTATGCCTACTAATTTATAATTGGCATCTACAATAGGAATGCCACCGATCTTATTTTCTCTCATCAAACGCAAAGCTTCACCAATGGTTGCATCGGGCCGCAGGGTCACCGGATCAAGTATCAAACCATTTTCACTTCTCTTTACCTTACGCACCTGGTCAGCCTGCTGGTCAATACTCATATTCTTGTGTAAGATACCCAGGCCGCCTTCTCTTGCCAGTGCAATGGCCAATGCAGCTTCTGTAACTGTATCCATGGCTGCACTCAGCAAGGGCACATTCAGTGTTATTGTTTTGGTAAGTTGGGTGCTGATATTCACCTCACGGGGTAATATCTGGGAATAGGCCGGCATGAGTAAAACGTCATCGAACGTTAAGCCTTCGCCGTAAAATTTTGTTGATTTGCCTGTACCGGGGGAGTTATTTATTGTTGCCATAGGCAAAGGTATGGCGGGGAATTAAAAATTAAAAATTAAAAATTGACCCCCAGGGAAATTGTTGAACAGGCAACCAACAAAAGCAGGCAATAAATTTAATTGAACCCTGCTTTTATATAACTCCACCCTTGTTGCTGGAGAGATGATAGTTCAAGGATTGCCACGGGAACAATTTTAGCAAATGGAACTATCCTGGCTTTATCAATATTCATTCTACGCATGGTGTTTGCACAAGCGGCAAAACTTATATTGGAAACCTTTTGTATCTCTTCCATTTCTTTTGAAACATTGGTTTTATCAGCAACCAGCATCAATAATCCCGGACCATAGCATACAACTTCTATAGTGGTACCGGGAGCTTCTCTTAAAACATTTTTAACTTGTAAAACCATGATCCGGAAATCTGCCGTGTCGGCTTTAGCAAAATCAAATACAATTTTTTGCTCGTTGGTTTGGGCGGCAGAAGAAAAATAAAATAACATCGTTACTGCAAGGAATGAGAATTGCTTTTTCATAATTGCTCATTTGAATTGAAGGTATAACTTTTTACTGTAGTATTGAATAACTTACAAAAGTCTGTAAATTTTCCCCGGCAAAGAGGCTACCACGTTCTGCATTTCCAGCATAAGCAGGGCAGTAGCTACTTCGCTGCTGCTTAAACCGCTTTTAAAATATAGTTCATCTATCTGAATGCTCTCTTGTTGCTGAAGGATATCAACAACAATTTTTTCATCAGGAGATAATTCAATGAATAACTCCCTTTGCTTTTTTGCAGAACCTTTTTCCAGTCCTGGTCGGAGTCGAACGGACCAGTTCATCATTTCCAGGAAATCACCGGCCGAATTGACGAGTGCGGCTTTATTGTTTTTGATAAGATAATTACATCCTTCACTCTTGTTGTCATTCACCCGGCCCGGAACTGCAAATACATCTTTATTATACCCATTGCCTAATTCGGCTGTGATGAGTGAACCGCCTTTTTTGCCACTTTCAATTACTATGACCGCATCACAGATGCCGGCAACAATGCGGTTTCGTTTTGGAAAATTCTGTTTATCGGGATTCGTGTTGCTGATAAAATCTGTAAGCAAGCCCCCCTGTTCTGTTATCTGTTTGGCCAGCGATTTATTTTGTTGAGGATAGATGCGGTCAAGTCCGTGAGCCAGCACAGCAACTGTTTGTAAATTATTTTTCAAAGCAGCTTTGTGTGCAATAGTGTCAATACCAAATGCAAGACCGCTTACTACTAAAACATTTTCAGCCTGCAGGTCTTCAATAAATTTTTCACAAACGGTTTTACCATAACCGGAGTTATTGCGGGTGCCTACTATGGAAATTATCCTGGATGTATTTAAGTTGGCATTGCCACGGTAATAAAGCAAGGTGGGGCTGTCGAAACAATTCAATAACCGTTTTGGATAATTTTCATCGGTAATAAAAAGTGGGATGATCTTGTATTTTTCAATGAACTTTATTTCTTCTTCCGAGCTGCTGAAATCTGTAAAATCTTTGATTGACTTTGCCCGTACCGCACCAATGCCTTCAATATTTTCCAATTCTTTTTTCTTTGCTTTAAAAACGGATTGTGCAGTTCCATAGATATTGATGAGGGCTTTGGCGTGTACATCGCCAATGTTGGGAACAAGGGTAAGAGCGATTTGGTATAACAGATCATTGTTCATAAGGCGTGAACCATTGATATGAACAACAATAATAAAAAAAATATTTAATTACTTATCACGGAAAGTTCGGTCCTACGGTTCAGGGCCCTGCCTCGTTCAGTTGAATTATCAGCAACGGGTTTGCCTGCTCCAAAGCCTTTGTAAATGAGTCGTTGAGCATTAATGGCTTTACCTGATAAATAAGCTACAACTGCTTTTGCCCGGTTGTTGGAGAGCAGCAGGTTTTCATTTGCCTGCCCAACATTATCCGTATGCCCGTCTATCTGGATCTTCAGGTTGGGGTTATCAATTAGGAGCATCACCAGTTTATCCAACTCCATCATGGATTCCGGTTTCAGGTCGAACTTACCGGTTTCGAAGAATATATTTTTTAAAACAATGGTTGCGCCTTTTTCAATTGGTTGCAGGGGTATGTTTACGGTGAAAACAGAATCTATATTATTATCCAGCAGTGAAAAATTATCGGAATAAAATAAATAGCCTTTGCGGTTTACATTAAAAGCATAATCTTTTCCAACGGGCAGGGTGATGAAATAGTTCCCATCTTCATCGGTTTGTATCTTACTGATCAGTTTTTGGCCTTTCACATCAGATAATTCCACTGCTGAGGGTAATCCGGCTTTTGTTTTCTTATCAAAAATTTTTCCTTTTACCCATAGTGTTTTTAGTGGCCTCATGTCTTTTCGCAATTGAAAAGTATATATGTCCAAACCACCCCGGGTATCATTTCCTTCGCTGGCATAATAGGCCGTCTTGCCATCGGCAGCAACAATCAATGAGCCCTGGTCATCAATGGTGTTGATGGGATAGCCTAAATTTTCAGCAACCACCCAACTGCTGTCGTTTACTTTCTTGCTGAAAAAAAGATCTGTCATTCCATATCCTGTGTGTCCATTGCTGTTGAAGTAGAGTGTTTCATTATCTGCATGCATGAAGGGACAACTTTCGTCGCCGCTGGTATTAATTGCTTCGCCTAAATTTTCGGGGCGGCTCCACTTACCCGATGGTAAACGATGCGTAACCCAGATATCCCTGCCGCCAAATCCACCGGCCATGCTGCTGGCAAAATACAAGTCTCTTTTATCAGGCGATAAAGAAGGTGAGGATTCCCAGAAATCTGTATTTACCATGGGGCCCAGGTTCTGCGGCTCACTCCAGCCGTTATTGGTGCGTACAGAAAAATACAGATCGCAACTTCCTTCACCTTCGGGATAATTGCATCCTGTAAAAACCAATAGCTGACCATCCTGCGAAATATTCTGAGCGCCTTCATTAAAATTGGTATTTACTTTTCCGCCAAGCGGCTTTGCATTGCTCCACTTACCATTTACAAAATTGCTTTCATAAAAATCCTCATCATTATTTACACGCCTTGTAAAGATCATTTTGCTTCCATCAATGGTTAAGGATGGAAAGTATTCCAGTGCAGAAGAATTGATACTATCACCCATGTTCTGCGGAACAAATACATAATCTTTTATAGGATGTTTTTTTTCATGAGCAACTGCAAACACATAGGTTGACTTACGGTAATTACCTGCTTTTATACTTTGCGGATTAAGATTGGGTGTCAATAAAAATTCGTTGACAACATCTAAAGCTTTTTGAAATTTTCCTGAGCCAGCCAATGAAATGGAGTAGGGTAGTAAAAAAGTTTTTGAATACACTGAATCCATTTGCATAGCCGTTTCAAAATCTGTTACCGAAGCCGGGTAGTTTTTTAAATTGGCATAAATACCAGCTCTTGTTAAAAAAGCATCTACCAGTTTTGGCTCAATAGCAAGGGCTTCTTTAATATGCTGGAAAGCGGCATTGTATTTTCCTTCTGTAGCTTCTTCATAAGCCTGTCCATATAATTCACCTGCTTTCTTATTCACTTTTGCAGGGTCGTACCATTGTGCATTCGTAATGAGGAATGAAAAATTAAAAATTAAAAATGAAAGAAAGATGCGGAGTATGTGAAGTCTGTTGTTTTTCATGATAAGATCAAAGCGTGAAGTTAAAACGAAAACAGTGCCGATTTATTCTTTAGGCAGAATTATAACTTTCTCTTTTATGGCACATTGATATACTTGTGTATCTGGAGGGATAATTCCCATTGCGGATGCTGTTTGATATATTCGATGATGAGTGGTGTTACTACCGAGGCTTTATCCCATTCAGGTTGCAGGTATAGTTTACAACCCGGTGAAACCATGGCGGCATATTTTTCTGCCCAATCAAAATCTGATTGATTAAAAACAACCACTTTTAATTCATTGGCAAGCGGCAGAATCCCCGGCAGGGGAGCTTTGAATTTTTTAGGAGATAAACAGATCCAGTTCCAACTGCCGCTCAATGGGTAAGGGCCCGATGTTTCAATATTGGTTTCGAAACCTTGTGCATGAAGCAAACGAGTCAACTCATCTAAATTATGCATCAATGGTTCGCCTCCGGTAATTACAACAAGTTTTGCAGGAGTCTTTTCAATATTCAATATTAAATCTTCAATCTTCAATACAGGATGTTTCTCTGCATCCCAACTGTCTTTTACATCGCACCATACACAACCTACATCACAACCACCCAGGCGTATAAAATAAGCAGCCCTGCCCTGGTGAAAACCTTCTCCCTGGAGCGTGTAAAAATGCTCCATTACGGGAAGGGTTTTTATTGCTGTGTTTTTTGACTGAATCATTTTTGTGAATAGAATAAAACGTAAATGATACGCTTATTTATATTTGTTTTCGCAGGCAGTAAAGGTATTCATCAGCAATGCGGCAATGGTCATTAATCCTACGCCACCCGGTACAGGAGTTATATAACTGCATTTGGGAGCAACGTTTGCATAATCCACATCGCCCTTCAAAGCAAAGCCCGATTTTTTTGTTGTATCAGGCACACGGGTAATACCAACATCTATTACTACTGCATTTTCTTTTACCATATCGGATTTTAAAAACTCGGGGATACCCAATGCAGCAACTATTATATCTGCCTGCAAACAAATCTCTTTCAGGTTTTTTGTACGGCTATGACAAACCGTTACTGTACAATTACCCGGGTAAGTGTTGCGGCTTAATAATATACTGATAGGCCTCCCTACGATATTGCTCCGTCCAATCACTACTGCATGTTTACCACTTGTCTCAATTTTATAATGCTCCAGCATCAATAATATTCCATAAGGTGTTGCCGGTATGAAAGTGGGTAAACCCTGAACCATTTTACCAATACTCATAGGATGGAACCCATCCACATCTTTATCCGGGTGAATGATATTGATTATCTTTTCTTCATTGATCTGTTTGGGTAAAGGAAGTTGTACCAGGATACCGTCCACATCATTATCATTGTTCAGTTTTTCTATGGCTGTAATTAGTTCAGTTTCTGCAATAGTGTCATCAAAACGGATAAGGCTGCTTTTAAAGCCCACCTCCTCACAATTCTTAACCTTGCTGGCCACATAGGTTTCGCTGGCTCCATTTGTGCCCACTAAAACAGCCGCCAGGTGGGGTGTTTTTTTACCTTCTTTTTTGAAGAGGGACACCCTTTCTTTTACCTTGTCTTTAACGGATTGGGAAACAATTTTTCCATCTAAAATTTGCATGGCGCAAAAGTAAACAAGTATTGGGTATTTAATATTACTAAAAATTAGCATTTTAAAAACGGGTTTATTATCTTGGTAGTTCCCAGCTCCTGAAAGAATGAAAACTAACTTGTCTTTAATATTACTTTGCATAATTAATTTTAATTCGGTTACTGCACAATCACTCCGGTACAGTATTGCACAGCCATATATAAGTTTATCAGCTTATAGCCAGAAACAAAATGATGCTTTGTCTTTTACCGGTAACCAGGCGGCACTTGCCCAAACAAAATTTGCAGGCATTGGTGTTTATGGTGAAAGGAGGTTCATGCTGAAAGAAACAAGTGTGTATACACTTGGTGCTGCATTTCCAACCCGGTTAGGAAATTTTGGATTGCAAGTGAATTACGCAGGTTTTAAAAACTTCAACGAAAATAAGATAGGGCTTGCTTATGCAAGGAAGTTAGGCAAAGTTGTGGATGTGGGCGTACAGTTTAATTATTATGGATACCGTATTCCTGTTTATGGAAATGCTTCAACAATAAATTTTGAGGTAGGGGCTATGATGCACCTGACTGATAAAATAAATGCAGGCATTCATGTGTATAATCCTGTTGGTGGAAAATTAGGCACTTCGACTCCACTCAGTACTAAAGAAGAAAAACTTGCTTCAGCTTACAAAGCCGGGTTAGGCTACGATGCTTCCGATCAGTTTTTTATTTGTGCAGAAATTATCAAAGAAGAAGATAAGCCTGTAAATGTTGTTGCAGGCCTGCAGTATCAGTTCGGAAAACAATTTTTTGCAAGAGCAGGATTCATCAGTGAATCAACCACAGCTTATGCCGGAGCAGGTATTAGCTGGAAAAATTTAAGGCTTGATATTTCTTCGGGCTATCACCCGCAATTGGGTTTTTCGCCAGGGATATTATTAATGATACATTTTAACAGCAGGAAGGAATGAGGATTTTATTTTGCATAATTATTCTCCTTTTTACACTCACATATGCCAATGCACAGGTACCCGAGCCCATTACAAATACCACAGAACAACAGTTAGAGAATATTACGGCAAACAATGAAGATGTTGAAACAGAAGATGATTCTTACCTGCAGCAGATACAGCATTTTTTGAAGAACCCGATTGATCTCAATACTGCGTCTGCCTCAGAACTAAAAGAATTGCGAATACTTACCCCAGTTCAAATTCAGAATTTTATTTCATACAGAACTTTGATCGGTAAATTGGTTGATGTATACGAGTTACAGGCAATACCTGCATGGGATGTGCAAACCATACAAAAGATCAGGCCATACATAAGCGTTAGTCTGCAGGTTGAGTTATTGGAGACGTTAAATCACAGGTTAAGAAAAGGTGAACATAGTATTTTAATAAGGGCATCGCAGGTATTGGAAAGATCGAAAGGGTATTTACTGGACTCATCATCGGCAACAAATTTTTATCCGGGTTCATCGCAAAAAATATTATTTCGGTATAAATACACTTACAAAAATCTTTTGCAGTACGGAATTGTTGCAGAGAAAGATGCAGGAGAACAATTTTTTAAGGGCAAACAAAAACAGGGATTCGATTTTTACTCTTTTCATTTGTTTGCCAGGAAGATTGGAATTATGCATTCACTGGCGATTGGCGATTTTGCTGTAAACCTTGGCCAGGGTTTAATACAATGGCAGAGCCTGGCCTTTAAAAAAAGTCCGGAGGTCATCAATATAAAAAGAGAAGCAGATGTTTTGCGGCCCTATAATTCTGCGGGTGAAATTAATTTCCACCGGGGAATGGGAATAACGCTTGCAAAAAATAAATGGCAGCTCACCACTTTTTTTTCGTACAGAAAAATTGATGCAAACTTTGTTGCAGATACTTCTCAAAGCGGGGAGGATTTTGTATCCTCTTTGCAAACATCAGGGTATCATCGCACAAAAAGTGAAACTGATGACAAGGGTATTCAACGCCAGTTGGCGTTTGGTGGGAATTTTTCTTACAACCATAAAACTTTACATCTTGGTGTTAACGGAATCCAATATAAATTCAAATTGCCCCTGATTAAATCTGCTGACCCTTATAACAGGTATGCCTTATCAGGTAATAGCTTTGGTAATTATAGTTTTGACTATAGCTACACCTTCAGGAATCTTCACATTTTTGGCGAAGCTGCCTTTACTTCAAAATTTGATAAAGCATTTGTGCAGGGAATCATTTTCAGCGCTTCATCCCGGGCAGATCTAACCATTTTGTACAGGAATATTTCAAGATCATACCAGTCGCTTTATAGTTATGCTTTTACAGAAGGCACTTACCCAACTAATGAGAAAGGTCTATATGCAGGAGTGACTATCCGGCCAGGGACTTCATGGCGTGTGGATGTGTATGCAGATTTTTATAAATTCCCATGGCTGCGGTATAGGGTGGATGCACCTTCTTCGGGTGCTGATCAATTGATTCAGATTACTTATAAACCCAATAAACAATTGGAAATTTATTCCCGCTATCATGCAGAATCCAAAGCCATAAATGTAAACCCTGCTCAGCTAACACTTTCTCCGGTAATACTGCAACCCCGGAAAAACTGGAGAACCCAAATAAGTTACCGGGTCAACTCTGTTGTAACCCTCCGAAACAGGACCGAAATAGTTTGGTTTGATAAAAAGGGGATATTCCCTGAACAGGGCTTTTTAACCTTCTTCGATCTTCTGTTCAAACCACCCCTAAAACCCTATGCCGGAAGCCTGCGTTTACAGTATTTTGAAACAGCGGGTTATAACAGCCGGGTATATGCTTATGAAAATGATGTTTTATATAGCTTTTCTATCCCTGCTTTTTATGATAAGGGGTATAGATATTATTTAAATATTAATTATGATGTTAACAGAAAATTCAGCCTTTGGGCCAGGTTTGCTCAAACAATATACAGGGACAAAACTCTTATTGGTAGTGGGTTAGACGAAATAAGGGGTAAGAGTAAAAGCGAAGTGAAAATCCAGGCACTGTACAAATTTTAACAATTTTTAGCAGGTAATGCAGCTATTTAATTTCACTTATTGTCCATATATATAAGACGGGTACTTACCAAAATAAATTTAACATTATTTTGACGTTAAGAAATTATCCTTATTTTTACACATCATTAAACTTAATTAAACGCACATGAGAAGATTTTTATCACTGTTTACAATACTGATGCTCTGTGGGGTATTGGTATTTGCACAAAGCCGGGTGGTGTCCGGTAAGGTTACCGATGCTAACGGTAATCCTGTATCATTTGCAACTATCAAAATAAAAGGCAAACCAACAGGCCTTTCTGCAGATGCAAACGGAGCTTACGCAATAAAAGTAAACGCCGGAGATGTACTTGTTATTTCTGCTACCAGTTTTAAAACTGTTGAAGTACCTGTAGGTACACAGTCGGTTTTAAATTCAGTAATGGAGAGTGATGCATCTTCTAACTTAAAAGAAGTTGTAGTTTCCGGTGGTTATGGAGTTAAGCGTAGTTTAAAAACTGCTGCCACTAACACCCAGGTGGTATCTTCAGAACAACTAAATACGATCAGGAACACAAATATCAACGAAGCGCTTGCAGGTAAAGTTGCCGGTATCCAGCTTCGTGGACAATCTCAGGCAAAATTGACCAGCACCGGAGCTGTTCGTTTACACGGTGTAAATTCACTGACTGGTAGTTCTGGTGTGTTATATGTATTGGATGGTACACGTGTTTCAGCCGATGATATCAATACCGATGATGTAGAAGACGTAACCTTGTTGCAAGGCCCTGCTGCAGCTGCAATTTTTGGCCCTGATGGAAATAACGGTGCAATGGTTATTACCTCAAAAAAGGCAAGAAAAAGTACCAGCGGTATCGGCGTTGAAATAAACCTTGGTGCCAGGTTTGATAATGTTTACATTCTGCCAAATTATCAAAATTCATATGCAGGTGGTGATTTTTCGGATATGAAATTATATCAGTATAAACCCGGCCATCCGGTAGAATGGAAAGTTCTGGATGGTAAATATTATCCCGACTACTCTGAGGATGTTAGCTGGGGTCCACGCATGATTGGACAGGAATATATTCCATGGTATTCATGGTATGGCGGACATGAGCGGTCATTTACAACCGATAAACTTGTACCGCATCCAAACAATGCCCGTGATTTTTACGAAACTCAGTATAAAAGATTCAATACTATATCTTTCTCTAAAGCCACAGATAATATGAGTACTAAACTTACTTACTCTAATGTGGATGTGCAGGGCCTTGTTCCAACCACATGGCTTAAAAGACACCAGATTGGGGGAAAGGTATCATTTGATCTGACCGATCGTTTAACTGCAGGAATTAACCTGAACTTTATCAACCAAAAATCTAATGGTGACTTTAATGATGCTTATGCCAACCAGTCATCAGGTTCGTTCAACCAATGGTTCCACCGTAATCTTGATATGAGTATCATCAAGGAATTAAGGTATCTGAAAACACCAACCGGTATCCAGGCAAGCTGGAACCACAACGGTCCAGATAACTATAACCCTAATAACCTGAAAGATTTCTATGGCCCTTACTACTGGCAGAATTTCTACACTGCTTATGACCAGGTTCGTACTTTACGTAATTTTAATAAATTACAGGGAGATGTTTCTTTATCTTATAAAGTAAGCAAAGACCTTAAATTGAATGCAGCCTACAGGATCAACAATATCAACTCATTCAATGAACAAAGAGTGAGCAGTGATTTGACTGATATGAAATTTGCCTCCCAGGCTGCTTATGGATTTACCAAAGGAGGGTATGCCAGTTCAACAAATAATTTCCATGACGAACACATTGAACTTACGGCTGTTTATAATAAAACAATCAAAGACTTTAGTTTAAATGCTACCGGTGGTTTGGATATTCACAGCCAGAATACACATAACAATTTTGGTAATACCAACGGTGGATTTAATACGCCTAACTTATATACACTGGGTAACTCTAAAGATGCTCCATCTTTAGGTGATACCCGTACAAAATTAAAAGATAATGGCCTTTTCCTTACCACATCATGGGGTTGGAGGAAGATCATCAATATTGATGCTACTGTTCGCCAGGACTGGTACTCTACTTTACCCAAGGCCGATAACAGGATATTCTCTAAAGCCTTTGGTCTTTCCTTTGTATTCAGCGACCTGTTGAAAAACAATATTCCCTGGCTTTCTTTGGGTAAGATCTGGGGATCATGGGGTGAAGTACCACGGAGCATCGGGGTTTATGCTTATCCAGGCGCTCTATACACCCAGGGAACACAACCCTGGAATGGAAACTTCATGCAATTTACCAGCAGTGCTGCCGTAGATCCTAAAATTAAAGGAGCTGTAGGTATTGAAAGGGTAGTTGGCGCTAATTTCGCTTTCTTAAAAAGCAGGGTTGGTTTCTCTGTAACTTATACGGATAAAACAAACAGGGATTTTCCGAATAACCTGAATACTTCTTTGGCAACTGGCCAATCAACTTTATTAACCAACCTTGGAGAAATAGAGTTTAAAGGTGTGGATGTTACATTCAATCTTAAACCATTATGGGGTAAAAACTTCAAGTGGGATATCAATGCAACTTATGCCTACACCATCTCTAACAAAATAATAGATGTTGACGGTAAACCACAATCTGAGTGGAAAGATAAAGGCCTGGCTGCTCCTTCTTTAACAATTGAAACTGCAACTTTTGGACCTACATTACGTGCTATTGAGGGACAGCAATGGGGCCAGTTGTACGGCAAGGGTATTGCCAGGGATGCGGCAGGTAACGCCAGGATAAATGCCGACGGAACTTATGTGTATGATCTTAATACACAATTCGGCAGCGTTTTACCTAATTATACCGGTGGTGTACAAAATACAATCACCTTGTTTAAAGATTTCACAGTCGCTTTTAATATTGACTACCAATCTGGTGGTAAGTTTTACTCTACTTCTGATAAGTGGGGAAAATCTACCGGAGTATTAGCTGCTACTGCAGTATTGAATGACAGGGGTATCCCGGTTAGGGATCCTATAGCTAACGGCGGCGGTGTTCACATATTTGGAGTAGATGCGGTAACAGGTAAACCTGTAGATATGTACGTAAAAGCGAGGGATCTTTATAATGGCGCTAACAATAATTACGGGCAGGATATATACGACCTGACTTTTGTGAAGCTGCGTGAGGTTTCTGTGGGTTATAATGTTCCGGTAAGTAAACTTAGTATTGGAAAATGGATCAAGAAAGCAAATTTCTCAATAATAGCCAGCAACCCATGGTTGATATATGCCAAGACAAAAGATTTTGATCCATCTGAGATAGCAAATCAAAGTGGTGAAGGTGGACAGTTCCCCGGATTGCGTGGGTTTGGTGTTAACCTTAAACTTGGATTTTAATCAGTATTATACTAATTAATTAAATATTTATAAAATGAAAAATTTTAAAATCAAGATTAGCCTTCTCTTTTTGGGAATTGCAACTTTAATGAGTTGTAATAAAATAAAGGACTTTGGCTCTACGAATGACAATCCTGCTGATATTATTTCTCCTGCCTTACCTGCTATATTAACCGGTGTTGAGGCGAATAGTATCGTAGGATACGCAAAGGATAATGCAGCTTCAATTTGGATACAATATGTTTCTGAAAGCCAATACCCAAGTGCTGGTTTGTATAATGTTAGCAGCACCTATTTTGGTTTTGGGGCTTATACCGGTGCATTATTGAACCTAAAGACAATTATTGACAAGGGCGGCCCAGACGAGGTAGCCGTTGCCAGGATACTGACACAATATATTTACTGGCATTTAACTGATGCGTTGGGTGATATCCCTTATTCACAGGCACTAAAAGGATCATTGCCTGGTTATGATAAACAGCAGGATATTTACAAGGGGATGATTGCCGAATTAAAGGCTGCAAAAGCACAGTTTATTAATTCAGGGAGTTTAACCGGCGACATATTAAATAACAATAACGTTGCGCAGTGGATAAAATTTGCCAATTCTTTAAGGGCAATGATGGCTATACAATTATCTAAAAGATATCCCGGTGCTGCAGAGTATGCAGCAACTGAATTCAGGGCTGCTATAGCTGATGGTGTTATTGAGAGTAATGCAGATAACGTAAAACTGGTTTACCCGGGCGGAACATATAAAAACCCATTTTGGGGTGATCATGACAGCCAGAGGGATAACGGAGAAAGTACCCAGTTGTATGGTATGTTGAATGCTTTGGGCGATGGCCGCCAGGCAGCTTTTGGTAGCTCTACAGTAGCCGTTCCTCATGGCATTTCAGAAGGTGATATCAATAACTGGATCAAGGCTAATGTTAACTGGTCCCGTACTTTGGCAGATAACCAGAGGATGGAAACCAGCCCTGTTTATTTCCTTACCGCATCTCAGCTTTATTTGGCCCGTGCCGAAGCTGCAGAAAGAGGCTGGACCACTGAGGATGCAACCTCAATGATGACTCAGGGAATTAATGCTTCATTTGCCCAGTGGGGATTAGCATTACCAGCTGCATCATATTTTACACAGCCTGGTGTTGTATTGAATGGTACCAATAATTTAAAGAAAATTGCTGAGCAGGCATATTTAGCCGGTTTCCCTAACGGAAGGGCTGGCTGGAATGTTTGGAGAAGGACAGGGTATCCTGTTTTGACCCCCGCACCTGCTCCTTTAAATGCAGCCCACACAACTGTGCCACGCAGGTATACATTTACTCCTGCAACATCATCTACTTTTTCTGAGTATAATTTAAACCCTGCTGGAGTTGCTTCAAGTATTGCCACTTTGCAACCGGCAGGAGATTTACAGGAAAACAGAATTTGGTGGGATCAATAAAATTTTTTCAGGGAAACAGGTTTTTGTAAC
>CAYTQB010000046.1:0-9107 GCA_964439615.1 uncultured Ferruginibacter sp.
ACCAGGCTGTCTTTTTTTATTTGTGTTTTGGTGTTTTCGTATTTGTTCTTATACAAAACGATGTCCTGTGTCAGGGTCATATCAAAAGCAACCTGTTCGTTTTTAAAACTATTCTTCCAAAAGTCGTATTGCTTGCTTCTAGTGTCCCTCTTGTTGGCATAACCCCAATCCGAAGGTTGTATTTTTCTTGCCCATAGTTTTACGGCAGCCAGTTTGTTGCTTTCAAATGTATTGTTGCTGATGTTGTTATGTTGTCCGTGTTCAATGGCAATACCTATACGGTTTTTATAAAAGCGGTTTCCGGTTATAGATGTATTCCAGCTGTAGCCACCCCAAATGCCGTGATCACATTCGTTAATTATATTTTCAATGATCATATTCTTGCTGAAAGTAATTTCTACCCCGTTGGTTGGGGCATAACTAAAATCATTCTTATATACATAATTGTCGTTACATCCCCCTTCGCCTGTATCCATAGTTGTTTGCCCGGCCCATAAAAAGAAACCATCACCACCATGCGTTACGCTATTATAGGCAAACACATTTTCATTACACTGTTCAAAAACTAAAATTCCTGCGCTGTCCTGCCCACGGTTGTAAAACCCATCACTGTGCCCACGAACATTAAAATCAAGTTTGTTGTTCAGGATATTATTCCGGCTGCTTCGGTACATACCAATACCAATGGCAGAATTAAAAGAAAAGTCATTGCCGGTTATTTCGCCATCGTTACTTTTTGTCATCATCAATGCACATTGCCCGCCGGTAATAGTATTGTTCTTTATAATGGAACCATTACAATCCTTTAAATAAATGCCTGCTCCATACCTGAGCCATTCATCATTTTCATTATGGTGATAGCTCATCCAGTCACTTACATCTTCATGCAACCAGGTGCTTTGTAATTGCTGCCGGTAATTATAGCTAAAGTCGGAGTTCTCAATTTTCAGGTTTTTGCAACCTTCAGCTATTACGGCTACTTTATAACCGGCTACCCGGGCATTTTTCAGGGTGATGTTATTTCCTTTTATCAGCAGGGCCAGTCCATAAAATTCGTTGGGAAGTTGTTTGTCGGAACTACCCTGGAGAAGCGCCCTATTAAAATCTACAATAATGTTATCTCCCTTAATAAGAATTACAGGGCGGTTTAAGGAATCAAATCCATTCAACTGGTAGATTCCCGGCTTTACCAGTACAGAACCGGTGATTATCATACCCTGTTTCAGTTCAATTACGGGAGGGGTTGAGGCGCTGATAGTCAGTGCTGGCAACAGTAGTAAGGCAAGGAGGCAGGTTATTTTTGTCAGGTTCATTGTGCTAAAGGTAGATTTATTAACAATTTAACCCTCTGTGTGGGCAGAATTAAGCAAAAAATCAAAAAATCTTCCATTTCAAACGACTATTATTAATATTAAACCTTACCTTTGCCGTCCAAAAATTAGTACTATGGCTAGAGTATGTCAGGTTACAGGAAAGAAGCCGGTTACCGGAAATAAGGTTTCTCACTCGAATATTAAGACAAAGCGCAGGTTTTTACCGAATTTACAGACCAAGCGGTATTTCCTTGCTGAGGAAGATAAGTGGGTTACCCTGAAAGTTTCTTCAGAAGCTATCCGTACCATCAATAAAAATGGCCTGATGACCGTAGTTAAAGAATTGCGTGCTGCAGGCGAAAAGGTTTAAATAATTAGCTGATTTGCTAATTCGATAATGTGCTAATGAAGGCCCTTTAGTTAGAAAAAGAATTGAATTAATAAATTAGCACATTAGCATATTATCACATTATCAAATTAAAATAAAATGGCAAAGAAAGGAAACAGGGTACAGGTAATTTTGGAGTGTACCGAACATAAAACAAGTGGCCAGCCCGGCACCAGCCGTTATATCACCACTAAGAACAAGAAGAATACACCTGAGCGTATGGAGTTAAAGAAGTTTAACCCTATTCTTAAAAAAGTAACACTTCACAAAGAGATCAAGTAAAAACATTAATAGTTAATGGTTAAGCGGATTGCTCAATTAACCAATAGCAAAAAAAATAAATTATGGCAAAAGCAGCTAAAACAGCGATAAAGACCAAAGACCAGAAGGCAGCAGCAGAAGCAAAGAACTGGACAAAAGTCATTAAGTCAGTACGCAGCCCCAAGACCGGAGCTTATACTTTCAAAGAAGCGATCGTACATAAGGACAAGATCAAGCAATTCTTAGCTAGCTAAGTTTTCAATGGATTAAATTATTTTATGAAGCTGTTCTGAGTAATTCAGAATGGCTTTGTTTATTTTTAGGGATCACCACCAGTTACTAATATGGGTTTATTCGACAAAATTTTTGGAAAGAAGCAACAGCAGGAAAGCCTGCAGCAGGGGCTACAAAAAACCCGTGAAGGGTTTTTCAGTAAAATTACAAAGGCCATTGCCGGTAAAAGTACAGTTGATGAAGGGGTATTGGATGACCTGGAAAATGCCCTGGTTAGTGCAGATGTAGGCATTGAAACGACAGTGAAGATCATTGACCAGATAGAGAAACGTGTTGCTAAAGATAAATACCTCAATACCTCCGAACTCAATAATATCCTTAAAGAGGAAATGCAGAATATTCTGATCACTGCTCCGCAGGACAGCAGCTATGAAAATTATGAATTACCCACCGGGCATAAACCACATATCATTTTAATAGTTGGCGTAAATGGTGTAGGCAAAACTACTACCATTGGTAAACTGGCCTATAATTTTAAACTGGCAGGTAAATCTGTTTTACTTGGAGCAGCGGATACCTTTCGTGCAGCAGCTGTTGACCAGTTGACCATTTGGAGTGAACGTGCCGGTGTACCCATTGTGAAAAAAGACATGGGTAGCGATCCGGCTGCTGTTGCATTCGATACGGTAAACAGCGGAGTGGCAAAAAATGTGGATGTTATTTTAATTGATACCGCAGGCAGGCTTCATAACAAGACCCATTTAATGGATGAGCTTACAAAAATCAAAAGGGTTATACAAAAAGTAATACCAGATGCGCCACATGAAGTGATGCTGGTGCTGGATGGTAGCACTGGCCAGAACGCCCTCGAACAGGCCAAACATTTTACAGCAGCAACAGATGTAACAGCATTAACCATTACAAAGCTTGACGGCACAGCAAAGGGTGGGGTGGTATTGGCCATTGCCAGCCAGTTTAAAATTCCGGTTAAGTTCATTGGAGTTGGCGAAAAAGCAGAAGACCTGCTGGTTTTTGATAAGCAGGATTTTGTAGATGGACTTTTTAATTTGACAAAAGAATAATCTTTTTTATCAGAAGGGTTAAAAAATAAGAGAAGCCCCTGTAGAAACAGGGGCCGGTTACCAAAACTAACTGCTTATGAGAAAATTTTTATTGCTTAATTTTTACAACACAAATATCTAAACATTTAATAAAAGCCGCTGTTAAAGCATTGACAAATGGCCGTTAAAGCGGCGTTAAAACAAAACGCAGATTTCAACAGGTTATTCACAAAAAACATAAAATGAAAAGCCGCTCCAATGCAGAGCGGCTTATGTTTTCATGTGCCGGGAAATTAGTTTCCTCCTATTCCGCCTCCGCCTTCTGTACGTTTGGTTTCTTCTTCCACTGCCGACTTGCGCTGGCGTGCTGCTTTTATTTGTGCGCTGCCGAAACGGTAACTGAAATTGAGTTTGAACTGCCGGCTTTCCCAACGGCCGCTGGCTTCATTGAACTGACCGGTGAAATTATTATTGCCGCTCCATTTCATTATACGGAACATGTCGCTGAGCGCCACCCGCAGGTTTCCTTTTCCTTTAAATAGTGTTTTTTGCACACCACCGTCAATGCCATAAATGGCCTTGCTCTTAAATGCGCCCTGCCAAATGGTAGGGGAGTTGTAAAAGCCGCTGATCTCTGCTTTAAACCCTTTACCCAGGTTAAAGCTGTTTTGCATAAAGAAGCTCAGTGCAAAAACGTCTAAATTTACCTTACGGTCTCCGCCACCAAAATCGCCTCTAAACAGCGAGTAGTAAGTGTTTATGTTTACAAAAAAGCTGTACCACTTTTTCTGAAAAGGGTAGCTTATGTTCAGGCTCACAATATCCTGTGTGGCTAAGTTCTTCTTGGTAATAAAACTTTTCGACTTATCTGTGGTGTCAACCAGTTGTGTGAATATATCTTTCACATGGCTGTAGTTGAGCTGAGTATTTAACTTGTATTTATAGGTATGTGTTAACCCGAAACTGTTTGTGTATTGGGGTCTCAGTTGCGTATTGCCTTTCATAAATGTGTAATCGTTCAGTTTGAACTCGAAGGGGTTCAGGTCTTGATATACCGGGCGGTCAATACGGCGGCTGAATGTGATACCAAACTGGCTCATCGGGTTTTTATTGAAAGTAATGGCTGCGCTGGGGAACAGGTTGGTGTAGCTGCGGTGAATAGATGAATCATAATTATTGTACTGGCTGGTAATGTTGTTATACTTCAGCCCGGTGCTTCTGCCATCTGATACAGTGTTTTCCATCCTCAGGCCCACCTGCACCATAAAGCCTTTGAATGGCCGGTTATAATTTACATATAGAGCATTCACGTTTTCGGTGTATTTGAAGCGGTTGCTCTTATCCTTATCATACACTTCGTTGCTGCCGATTACATCATAACGGCGAAAATCGTTGTCGGTTCTCACATATCCAATCTTTCCGCCTATGCCCAGCCTCCCTTTATAAAAGTTACGTTCGTAGTCCACCTTTAACGAAGCGATATCAATATCGGTAGGCGATAGCATACGGTACACATTGCTGTACAGTTTTGTAGTACCCGTTGCATCGTAGTAATCATTGGGCTGAAACTGGTTGCTGCGTATATTGAAGTAACCATAGTCGGCATCAATATTCAATTCGGTGCCGCCGGTTACCGCATATCGGTAGTTTAGGTTAGTGTTCACATTATTCCGTTGTGCATCATTATTACTTGAAGCTCTTAGCAAACGGGATGTAATTTTGGTGGGCCGGTAAATAATTTCCATAGGCCCTTCGGTTTCGGCAGTATTTTCCGAAATATTGCCGGTTACCACAAAACCGATGGTGCTTTTTTTATTGAGGAACACATCGGCGCCTGCTTTAAAGTTGTTGCTGTATTTGTTTCGGCTCAGGATGCGGTTGCGTTGGTCGAAAATACTGTCGCCCTGCTCCCGGTACAGCACAAAATTCGATTCATTCAGGCTGGTATTGAAGTTATTATTGCCAAAGATGTTCACCATTTTGTTGCGGTAGTTAAGGGATAAGCCGGTATTGTATTTGGCGTAGGTGCCAATGGCATAACCTGCATTAACACTACCATTGGTGCCGATGGTTTTGTCTTTTTTCAGTTTGATGTTGATGATACCTGCATTACCCGCCGCTTCGTATTTGGCCGATGGGTTAGTGATGAGTTCGATGGCTTCTATCTGCGATGATTGCATTGATTTAAGATAGCTGGCAAGGTCGGCACCTGACAGCGGACTTGGTTTGCCATCAATATAAACCTGTACGCCGGTCTTACCGGCCAGGCTCAGGTTATCATCCTTATCCACAATAACGCCTGGAGATTTTCGTAAAAGTTCCAGGGCATCCTGGCCAACGGCATTGATGGTACCTTCCACATTAAGGATGGTTTTATCAGCTTTCACTTCAACCATTGGCTTTTTACTGCTGACTGTTACACCTTCCAGGTTTTTTGGCGCCGGTTGGGCAACAATATCAGGAGCTGTTACTGTTTCGTTTGCTTTTACTTCAAAGGCCGGCGAACTTGTTTTCTGCATGTTTACTACGCTGGTGCGTATGAAATACATGCCCGGCTTGATGGACGCCATTTCGTAATTTCCTTTGCTGTCCGATACCGCAGTTTTGGCCAGTGATGAATCTTTGGCAGAATGTAACATGATGGTGGCTGCCGAAAGGGGCTTGCCGCTGTTGTCTTTGATTTGCCCGGTGATCTTTGTGACCGTTTGGGCATTGATGCCTGTGACCGATAAAAGGCAGACAGACACAATAAGTAGTAGTTTTTGTTTCATGGCTTTTGCTTTATAGTTTTTAATTTCCACCGCAAATTTAATTTGCGCAAGATGTAAGTATATTATCACAATCTATGAACCGTGTTTTTTGATGGATGAATGGTACTGTTTACTGGCTGTTTGAAGTAAACAAGCTATTTTGCTCACTAGTGTCAGGGAGGTTTTTCCTCATCAGCAAATTCCAGGATATCGCCCGGCTGGCAGTTCAGCGCTTTGCAGATAGCTTCCAGGGTACTGAACCGAACGGCTTTGGCTTTACCGGTTTTTAAGATCGACAGATTAGCCAGCGTAAGGTTCACTTTTTCCGAAAGTTCATTTAACGACATCTTTCGTTTGGCCATCATCACATCCAGGTTAACAATGATTGACATAGTTATACGGTTAATTCATTTTCAGATTGGATTTCCACTCCCTTTTTGAATATCTGGGAGATAACAAAAACAAGCCCTGCATATATTATAAAGTCAGGGGAAAGCAGTTGCTCTTGTAAACCGGCAACTTGTTTTGAAAGCCATTTTACCTGGCCATTATAAAGCAGTACTGCAACCCAGGCAAGTATGAGCATGTATGCAATGTTCTCAAGCCTTTTTGCCACGTCCATCGTAAAGGGGTTTGTTATTTTGATGGTTGAGAGCACTTTAATAACCATGTATGCGGTAAAAGCCTCTATGATGAGTATTGCTGCTTTTAATGTAATGATGGCTGTATAATACCAAAAATCAAATTCTCTAAGGTTATTCCAATCCGAAGCCTTATACATCTTAGATGCTATCGAAGGTTTTGCCACACCTACTCCGTATGCTACAAGTAAGCCGCATGCTTCAATCATTAAACCTATAAAAGTGAGCCAGGCTAATACATTCATTACTACAAGGATCGTTTGTGTTTTTGTTTTAGTACTCATGTTAGTCGCATTTAAAATTGAAAAGCAAAAATAGATAAATATTTATTGAAAAACAATAAATATTTTAAAATAAGTGATAAATTTATTTGCCTGCCTCTCTAACTTATTCATGCTGAACCAGAAAGATTACCTAAAAAATATTCAAAATTTCTCAAGACCCCTTGAACTCATTTACCCTTTTAAGCTGATAACAGAACTGCTGATTCAAGATTTATCAGCCCTTTTTAAATTCTTCCAGTTCATTAAGAAAATCTATGGCTTTAAATACCGAGGTATGTTCCGGCGTACTGTTGATCAGGTTCCTCACCCATTTTTTGTGCATATTTTCAAGGGTAAGATTTTTATAAAGCCAGATAGCCAGTGCGGTAAACAACAGTGTTATAGGTACCGAAATAAACCAGAATTTCATACCCATATCGTTGATCATCCCGGTACTCCAGAACCAGGTGGTGTAAAAGGGTGTTTGCAGCAAAAGGAAACGCAGGTTAAAAGTAGATGCCTGTAAAACAGAGAGTTTGTTTTGCGTGGCAGTTATACTCTGACTGTAATCCAGTTGCCGGATAAGAGCTATATGTTTTATATAGATAGCAACGGCAGCAATATTGAACAGCATGATTATGCCTACAGAAACAGTAAAGTAAATGTTCTGCAACTGGTTGCCGTAAATAAGCAACCCGAGGAACAAGACCCATACTACTCCAAGTACTACTGCCCATCCTTTGAACCTGGCCAGGCTGTTCAGTTTGGATTCTGCTTTTTGTTTCTGGAGCGATTCCAGCAGGTAGAGATTCAGCTTAAGGGTTTTCTCCAGTTTTTCATCCTGTGCTTTCCACAGGTTTTTTAATGTAATGTCTTCCATGGTCTTAATTATTTAGTATTGAAAATTTTTGTTTTAGTTTATCCTTTACCCTGCTGATCCTGGTTGCCACATTAGTTTCAGTTATACCCAGTATCTCTGCCATCTCACTATAACTTTTTTCTTCCAGGTAAAGTATCATCAGGGCCTTATCAAGTTCTTTTAGTTCGTTGATGAATTGCTGCAGCGTAGTGATGTTTTTTTCAAGATCAGCTTTATCATCTTTCCTGTCTTCTGTTTCCACATCCGGTTCACTCAATTCAATGATGGATTCACCCGTTTTTGTTTTCCTGTAGAAAGTGATGGCTACATTTAATGCCACCCTGTACATCCAGGTAGAGAATTTAACATGGCCTGAAAACTGGTTGTACGACCGCCATAACTGGTAGCTTATTTCCTGTGCCAGGTCGTCCCGGTCATGCTGGTTTTTACAGTATGAATTACAGATCTTGTAAATGATCAGTTTATGTTCTTCAACCTGTTTTATAAACTCCTCCTTATTAATTTCTCTGTTCATCAGTTCTGAATAACAATATTTACTTTATTAGTCGCACCAGGTGCGGAAAAATCACAGTTTAAGTCAAACTATTTTCTCCATAGCATTAATGACTGCGACGCAAAGGCTTAACTTTGCCGCTTTATATGAAAGCAAGAACATTAAAGAAAGACAAGGTAAACATTATCACCCTTGGGTGCAGCAAGAATATGGTGGATAGTGAGGTACTGAGTGGTCAGCTCATCGCCAACGAGATAGAAGTGGTACATGAGAATGCAAAGAAGGATCATAATATTGTGGTGGTGAATACCTGTGGTTTTATTGAAAAGGCCAAAGAGGAAAGTATCAATACCATTTTGCAACAGGTGGAATTAAAGCGAAAAGGTAAACTCGATAAAATATATGTGACCGGTTGCCTGAGCGAACGATATAAAAATAACCTGGAAGAAGAGATACCTGAAGTGGATGCTTATTTCGGTACGATGGAACTTCCGAATATCTTAAAAACCTTCAATGCTGATTATAAGAACGACCTTATTGGCGAACGGTTGTTGTACACACCACAGCATTATGCTTATATGAAGATTAGTGAAGGTTGCAACCGCACCTGCTCATTCTGTGCCATACCCTTAATGCGTGGCGGGCATGTGAGCCGCCCCATTGAATCATTGGTTGATGAAGCCAAACGTTTGGTTGACCGGGGTGTAAAAGAAGTAATGCTTATTGCACAGGAACTTACTTATTACGGACTGGATATTTATAAAAAAAGAGAACTGCCAAAACTCCTTCATGCATTAGCTGATGTAAAAGGACTGGAATGGAT
>CAYTQB010000046.1:9207-14648 GCA_964439615.1 uncultured Ferruginibacter sp.
TTTGTAAATGTGAAGATCACAAAGGCCTACGATTACGATATTGAAGGCGAAGTAAGTCCCCTCTAAATCTCCCCCGGAAGGGGAGACTTAAAGGAGTATATTGATTCAATTATTCTATATCTATTTTCAGGATATAATTTATTTGCTCACAGGATATTTCTCCACCTTATTATTCACTGCCGGTAATGTTTGCAGGAACCGGTAAATGGCTTTCAGGTCAAAATCATCCATTTGGGCATACAATGTCCAGGGCATGATACTATTATTCTTGCCCGGGTTTGATTTATATGCAGCAGGGTCACGATAAAGTTTAAATTTATCCAGGAACATCTGTTCTGTCCATTTGCCAATGCCTGTTGTTGAATCGGGAGTGAGGTTTGATGATATGACAGTGAAAATGCCCAGGTCAAACACCCTTCCGCCGGCCATCATCTTGTTCATCACAAATCCTTTATTATCCATTGGGGTATGGCAATCCATACATGCCGATGCGTTCCACATATATGCACCATATGTTACGATGTTTGAAACATCAGGTTTCATATTGCTGTCCAGGGATGCACTCCTCATTGGTGGGTAGGCAAGAGAAACAGGTATCATCAGTTTGCGGTCAGGTACTTTATTACTATTGGGTTTGAGTGTGCGTATATAAGCGATGATACTATACACATCTTCTTTGCTCATGGTATTGTAATGAGGATAAGGCATGAGGGGAAACAGCGTATCTCCGTTTTTATTGACTCCCTTTGTTATTGCCCGGGCAATCTCATCATCTGTCCAGTTACCTATACCATTAACTGTATCAGGGGTGATATTCCTGGCATAGATCACTCCCGGTATTCCCAGTTTTTCGTTGAATTCTTCGCCACCCATACCTTCGGTACCTTCTTTCAGGGGACCTGAGAACTGGTTAAAGTCACGCTGGCTATGGCAGTCAATACAAAGGGAAACATTATGAGCAAGATATTTACCTCTTGCTACTATTTTCTTAACTGAATCCTCATTGCTGGCAGTTACGTCAGCAGATTTTTTGTCTTCATTGTTGCAGGAATAGAAAATGCTGAGTGATGAAAGGAAAAGGACAAGGCATATTGCCGGACCAAAATAGTTTCTGTTCATAAGTGAAGGTTTGGTTTTGAAATTTCTGTCAGGATGTAAAAAATGAAAAAATAATTGAGAAATGCAAGCCCTGTTGGTAAATAGCCATACTTTTCACAAAGGGTGGGGAAATTAACAGAACTATCCATTTTTGTTTTCAGGATTGATGTAAGTTTGTTGTTTAACCAGCCAAGGCAACGAATTTTAAATGGATTATACATCTACCAGAACAGCATATGGTAAAACCGGCTTTTTTTCGAAGATCATCCGGGATTATTTGAAGGAGGAAAACAAACTCCGCCCTTTTTACAGCCACCCGGTATCTGTGGATGGCATTAAAGCCGCTATTAAAGAAAGAAAAGAATATGCTACAGACAGAAAACTACTGGTTGCAGAATTGCAAAAGCGATACAGCAGCGAGAACATCACCACTCAACAGCAGGCAAACATAAAACAATTGAGCAATGATAATTGCTTCACCATTACTACAGCGCACCAACCCAATATCTTTACCGGTCACCTTTATTTTGTTTATAAAATTCTTCATGCAGTTAAACTGGCTGAGTTTTTAAACACAAAGATCAAGGACAGCCATTTTGTACCGGTCTTTTATATGGGCAGCGAAGATGCAGACCTTGAGGAACTGGGACAGGTGCACATTAATGCTGTTAAACACGAATGGAAGACTAATCAAACCGGGGCGGTTGGCCGCATGAAGGTGGATAAAGCGCTGATAAAAATGCTCGGCGATATTGCCGGCGAGATAACTGTTCATCCTTTTGGCAAGGAGATCATTGACCACGTAAAAGCATGCTATACAGAAGGCGTGACAATTGAACTGGCTACGTTTAAACTTATCAACAGACTATTTGGCGAGTATGGATTGCTAGTATTGTTGCCTGATAATGCCCAACTGAAGAAAGTTTTTATCCCGGTAGCAGAAAAAGAACTGACTGAAACATTTTCGCATCCATTGGTTGAATCAACTGCTGCTAAATTTCCAAAAGAGTATAAAGTTCAGGCCGGCGGAAGGGAATTGAATTTGTTTTATTTGAAAGATGATTTGAGAGAGCGAATTATTGGTGAAAATTTAAAATTCAAAATTCAAAATTCAAAATTAGAGTTTGATGCTTCGGGAATCTCAGAAGAAATAACAAATCATCCGGAACGTTTCAGCCCTAACGTAATTCTTCGTCCTGTTTTCCAGGAAATGATATTACCAAACGTGGCTTTTATTGGCGGCGGTGGTGAGATTGCCTATTGGCTGGAATTGAAAACAGTTTTCGAGACCGTTAAAGTACCATTTCCTGTACTGGTTTTACGTAATTCATTTATGATCGTGGAGAAAAATCATTTGTCGGCTATAAAAAAACTTGGGTTCACGGCAAATGATTTGTTTAAGACGGAGAATGAATTGCTGAATGTGCTGGTGAAGAGAGACAGCGAAGTACAATTGAGCCTCGAGAAAGAAAAACAGGCCGTTCACAATTTCTATGCAAAACTGAAAGCCACTGCCGGTGCAGTAGATACAACCCTGCAGAAGCACACTGAAGCATTACAAAAACTGGCGTTAAATAAAATAGAAGCTCTTGAAAAGAAAATGCTGAGGGCCGAAAGAAAAAAATTCGAAGCGCAACAACGGCAGTTACACAAATTAAAAACACAACTCTTTCCTGGCGAAGGATTGCAGGAGCGTATAGAAAACCTGTTGCCTTTTTATGCAAAGTGGGGAAGGGGTTTTATAGATGTGCTTTATAAAAATTCCCTGGCACTCGAACAGGAGTTTGTCATCCTGGAGGAGAGATAAAAACTAGCTTTACTAAAACCTTCCTACAATTTTAAAATTCACCAGCCTTGGTGTTAAGCGGTTAGGAATAGCATACACATTATTTGCAAAATCTTTGATGAGCTGGAAGGAAATGGTATTGCGACGGTCAATTAAATTAAATACTTCAAAGCTGGCCCAGATGTTTTGGAAATCCCTGAATGGGCTATGGCTGCGGCGCTTGCTTTTTTCACTAAGTAGTTGTGCACTAAAGCCTGCATCCACACGTATATAAGGTTCAATGACTAGGGCGTTGCGGTACTTCACACTGTTGGGGATATTATAACTCATATTACTGCCATAGATCAGGTTCAGGTGAAATTTAAAGTTCTTGTTGGTAGGCAGGTAATCTTCCAGGTATAAACCTGCAGTTATTAAACGGTCCGTAGGCCTGCGTACATAACCAACTTCATTTTTTATACTATCCACGGCTATCTGGTCTGTGCTTTTTGAAGTAATGATCTCACCGGCAGCATTTTTATACTGGTAATAAAAATCATTGTCCAGATTTTCTTTGGTTTGCATGATGCCGAAGCTCAGCCAGCTCTCTGCATCTTTTATCAATTCGCCAAAGAGCCTGGCTTCAAAACCTGTTGCATAAGCTTTTGCATTGTTGTTTCCGGCATAGCGGATCTTTACATTGTCAATGTCATAAATATCAACACTGTGCATGCTTTTATAATAGCCTTCGGTGGTAAGGCGGAAAGGGCGGTCGCCGAATCCTTTAAAATTATAATCCATACCGGCAACAAACTGATAACTCTTTTGCGCTTTTACATCTGTATTCAAACTGCCGTTGTATTTGCGTAGTTCACGATAGAAAGGTGGCTGCTGGTAAACACCTCCTGCCATTTTAAACACTACATCCTTTTTCCATTTGGGTTTCCAGCTAAGCTGCATGCGTGGGCTTATCAAAAATTCTTTATTCAGCGAATTGTAGTTATAACGGACACCGGCCTGCAACGTGATGTCTTTATTATTTCTGCCCAATCGTATATTATCCTGCACATAACCACTGAATTTTTGAATAGAAAGATCGGCAGTTGAGTGTAGTGATTTAAACAAATTGAGGTTTGCCGGGTTGTGTGGCAGAGAATAACCGGCGCTGTCCTGGTATTCCCATTCTTTTAATTTATCGGTGATGTTTGTTTGCTCAATACTGTTACCAAATTGTATAAAATGCTTACCGGAAGCATAAGTTCCTTTCAGCGTGGCGTTATAAACTTTAATATCCAATTCATTTCTTCCATAATTCTGGTAGTAACCTGCGCCTAATGGATTTACGATCTGCCCGTATGTGCTGCTGGTCTTGTCAAAATCACGGTCTCCAAACAAATAACCTCCTGCAATGTCAAAGTTTTCGTTTTCCTTATTCTGAAAACGACTCAGCATCCATTTTAACTTCAGTTTTTTATTTGGTGTATACAAAAGACTTAGCCCGATAAGATTTGTTTTATAGCTGTCATGTTCCTGCCCTTCAAATGAAATATCGAGGCCAAGATTAGCAGTGAACAGCGGAGAAAAAACCGAAGTTGTCTTTTCTGCGGACTCGGGGAACAGAGAAAATTTTGTAACGGCATAAGTTCCTAAAAATTCCAACTGTATTTTTTCGCTGAGCTTATAGGTAACAAAAGCCTGTGCATCGGATGAGGAAGGGATATATGAACCCAGGGTCTCCTGGCTTTTTAATAAATTTTTATTGCTGCGGTTACGAACACCAACCAGGTAGGTAGCCCTGCCTTTTTTTGCAGCCCCCTCCAGGCTCAAACCTTGTTCTAATAAACTTATATAAGCAGAGCCTGCAAAACGGGTTGGTTTTTTATACTGGATGTCCAGCACGCTACTCATCTTATCGCCATACTTTGCCTGGAAACCACCTGTATAAAAATTCACATTCTTTGCCAGCTCAGGGTTAATGAAGCTAAGGCCTTCCTGCTGGCCACTGCTTACCAGGTATGGACGAAAAATTTCAAAGTCATTTACATAGATCAGGTTCTCATCATAGTTACCACCACGTACGCTGTATTGCGAAGTGAGCTCATTATTACTACCCACCAGTATCTTTATCAATGCTTCCACACCGCCGGTGGTGCTGGGTAATGTTATAGCATTCTTCGGATTTATTTTGGTAAGGCTGGCCTCGATCCGTTCCTTGTCATCACCCACAACAACCGTTTCCAATGTCTTTCCCCCTCGTTCCATTTGTAAAGTTATTTTTTCCTCTTCGCCATCGCTGAGGTAAAAATTCTTTTGTACATCGCTGTAACCCGTATGAGTAAATACCAGGGCAAAGGCTTTCTCGGCCGGAACTTTTATTTTAAAATAGCCGCTGTCATCGGTAGTGAGGCCGCTTGTTTTACCTAAAATGATCACGGAAACTTTTGCCAGGCGGTTTTCATTTTCATCAACCGTCTTGCCACTAACCCAGGCAAATTTTTTTTGAGAAAAAGAGGGCAGGGTACCCAGCAGGAAGAAAATGGTTAGTGCGGCTCTCATGGCATGAAGATATATATTTTAT
>CAYTQB010000046.1:14748-21656 GCA_964439615.1 uncultured Ferruginibacter sp.
CAGCAGGAAGAAAATGGTTAGTGCGGCTCTCATGGCATGAAGATATATATTTTATGCGTTTTGCAGTGCCATAAATTTGCAATTGCCATTTAGGAGGATTGATAAAAAGAACTTTTGCGGCAGTTGCGATTTTTGGTAACCTTTTTTACGATATCATGCTACTGCAAACCCCAATGGTAAATCACCCTGGCCTTAGCAAAACATTAAATATGTAACTTTAATTACTTATTGGCTATGCCGGATGGACTCACTCTTTCAATATTTCAAAAAATTCAGTCCGCTTTCAAAGGAAGCAGAAAGCGCTATTGCCGAGATCAGTAATGTCATTACCATCAATAAGAATAAAGATCTGCAGCCAATAGGCCATACCTGTAAAACAATCTACTTTATCAAAAAAGGAGTGGCCCGTATTTATTACTACATGGATGGGATTGATATTACAGAAGGTTTCTTTTTTGAGAACAGCATCATTGCCAGGGTAGAAAGTTTGTTTACAGGGAAACCGAGCCGTAAAGCAATACAGATACTGGAGGATGCGGAAATAATGGCCATCAATGCCAGCCAGCTTTTTAAATTGTATGACAATTTCCCGGAGATAGAAAGACTGTTCCGCAAGATATTTGAAGCGGCTTATGTGGATACGGTCAATAGGATCGAAGGCATACAGTTTCACACGGCAGAGGAAAGGTATAAAGCCCTGATCAATGAGGCACCCAATGTATTGATGAGGGTTCCGCTTAAATATGTTGCTTCGTATCTCGGTATCACCCAGGTAAGCCTCAGCCGCATACGTAGCCACAGGTGATTATTTATCTTATGTTAATGGAATACTGGTCTTAAGTTTTCAGCTTTGTGTTCTGAAAATCTAAATCAGTATGCAAACAATCATCAGTTATATCTCTCAGCCCTGGCCCTGGTATATAGCCGGCCCTTTAATCGGGCTTGTGATCATCTTACTTCAATGGATTGATAACAAACCTTTAGCTGCATCGTCTTCATACCGGCATGTGTGCTCAGCAGCATTTCCTAACGGGATCCCTTTTTTAATAAATTACAACTGGAAATCAGAATCCTGGAATTTATTATTTGTAGCAGGAATTATCATGGGAGGTTTTTTAGCAGGTAATTTTTTATCTCATCCCGGCGACATCACCATCAACCCTGAAACAACTGTACAACTGCAATCAATGGGGGTACAAAACACAAATGGATTTGCACCTGCCCGGTTATTCTCATTGCCAGCCCTACAAACTATTCCGGGGATCATAGTCATTGTGTTTGGCGGTTTTCTCATTGGTTTCGGAAGCCGATATGCAGGAGGGTGTGTAAGCGGGCATTCCATGACAGGGATATCGGATCTGCAATGGACATCCATGCTTGCCACGATCAGTATTTTCATTGGAGGAATTCTTGCGTCGTATTATTTATTACCCCTCATCTTAAAATTATAATCATGAAACAGTTTATTTATTTACTCATCGGGGTCTTTTTCGGTATCCTTCTTATCCAGTCCGAGGTTTCTTCATGGTACCGTATCCAGGAAATGTTCCGGTTCCAGTCATTTCACATGTATGGGGTAATAGGTTCTGCAATCCTGATTGCGGTTATCGGAAAACGGGCACTGAAAAAATTTAAAATAAAATCAGCAACAGGAAACGAAATAGTGGCCGTACAAAAAAAATACCATCACGGTTTGATTATTGGCGGCTTTTTGTTTGGTATCGGTTGGGGTTTAACCGGTGTTTGTCCGGGGCCACTCTATGCACTAATGGGCAAAGGGCTTTACCCGCTTATCATTCTTTTCCTGAGTGCTTTAACGGGAACATGGTTGTATAGTTTTTTCAGGGGAAGATTGCCGCACTAAGAATTTTAAATCATTTTAAGATGGGACAGATAAATTTAGGGTTAAAAGAGAACTGGAAACAGTTTACGCTACTTGTTATCATCAATGCCTTTGTTGGTGGTATGGTGGGCCTGGAGCGAAGTATTTTACCCCGGATAGCGGATGTTGAATTTCATATTGCGGCAAGGACAGCCATTCTTTCCTTTATCATTGTATTTGGAACTGTTAAGGCAAGTACTAATTATTTCACAGGTGCCTTAGCGAATAAATTCGGCAGAAAAAAATTATTAGTGGCAGGCTGGATAATTGGAGTTCCTGTTCCATTCATTTTAATGTTTGCTCCCTCATGGAACTGGATAATTGCTGCGAATGTGCTTTTAGGGATCAACCAGGGTTTAACCTGGAGCAGTACGGTGGTAATGAAAATTGACCTTGTTGGAGAAAAGCAAAGGGGGCTTGCCATGGGGTTAAATGAGTTTGCAGGGTACATTGCAGTAGCACTGATTGCTTTTCTCACCGGGTGGATAGCCAGTGAATATGGAATAAGACCCTATCCTTTTTATATTGGTATTGCCCTCGTTTTTTTCGGATTGCTTGGCAGCGTTTTTTTTATTAGGGATACCAACCATCATATAGTAAAAGAGGCGGCGACCAATACAATTCCCATGTTGAAGAATATATTTTGGGATACTACCTGGAAAAATAAAAATTTAGGCTCAGTAACACAGGCAGGTTTAATAAATAACCTCAATGATGGTATGGTATGGGGTATCTTCCCAATCCTGCTTGCGACAAAAGGTTTTACTATTGCTGAGATAGGAATTATTACGGCCATCTATCCCGCTATTTGGGGTATTGGTCAATTGTTTACCGGGAAAATGGCTGATACCTTTTGTAAAAAAGATATGCTTTACGTTGGTATGTTTTTACAGGCCATTGCCCTGATCGTTTTGGTTTGGGCAAATACCCTGTTGCATTTTATTATTCTTTCTTCTGTTTTAGGTTGGGGTACTGCAATGGTGTATCCAACATTTCTTGCAACGGTAGCAGAAAATACAAATCCGCAGGACAGGGCAAAAAGCATTGGTATTTTTCGTTTGTGGAGAGACCTGGGTTATGCCATTGGTGCAATACTTACCGGAATAATAGCAGACCTGGTAGGCATCAATGCAGCTATTCTATTTATTGGTTTGCTCACTTTAGCATCTGCACTTATCATTCGTTACAGGATGCGATGTAAAACCGGGGGTGCTCTTAAAATATGGGATTGGATAATAAATAAACATAAGCAACATGCACGAACAGAACATTCAAGATTGCTTTGCAATAGCAGATCTTCGTCAGTTGATAAAGCGGTCGCCTGAACAAATTGTCATCATTGATATAAGGGGCATTGAAGAGTATACTGAAAAACATATACCCGGAGCGGTCAACATACCCTTAGATGAATTGGAGACCCGGGCAAATGAATTATCAAAACAGGCAATAGTGATTACCGTCTGTGGTAAAGGTGGCGGCCGTTCGGCACAGGCTTCAGCATTATTAAAACAGCTTGGATTTAGTAATGCGAATTTTCTTTGCGGTGGAACATTTGGGTGGTATTATTCGCAGAATATGCAAAGAAAGGCTTAAGTATCATTGCAACAACGTAGAGATAATTATTGTATAGAGATATACCTGTACATCTGTATAAACTTTATCTTTGCGTGGTGAAACTATTGGCACTGATATTCTCTTTTTATTTTCTTGTGTTGCCCTGCATGCCCTGTATGGATAGGGATGAATGTAAAGAGCAGGCCTGCACCACGATCGTAACAGCAGGAGGCCATACCAGTCACCAGGATGAAGATGAATCCTGTGCACCATTTTGTAATTGCACCTGTTGCGGACAAATTGTTTCCGAATCTTCATCAGGTCTTAAAATGGCAACGATAAAACAACTGCCTGCCAAAAAACAGCCTGCTTTTTATTGCAGCATATCCCTTCCATCTGATTATTTCGGAAATATCTGGCAGCCTCCCCGAATAAGTTAATCATTCAGTGATTCATTAAACATGGCAATGCAAGGTCATTGCTTCTAATCCGTTATTTAATCAATATAGGTTACATGAAAAAAATGATAGTGTTGCTAATAGCAACCGTATTTACATACACTGTACAGGCACAGTACAATATAAAAGTGCAACTGAAAAACAGCAGGACCGGCGAACCTGTTCCCGGGGTGAGTGTTGTTTTGGATACAAAAGGAACAAGTACAGATAGTACCGGGTTTGCTATGCTGAACAATATTCCGGCGGGGAAACATATTATTCGATTCAGCCACACCGGTTATGAAACAAGAACAGAGACTTTTTCTTTTCCCCTGGCAAAAGATGAGCCGATAGAAATATTGTTTGAAGAGACTGAGGAAGAACTGGAAGAAGTGGTGCTGCAAAGTACACGTACCAGCCGAACCATTGCCAACACGCCAACAAGAGTGGAAACCATTGATGGAGAAGAGTTGGATGAAAAGGCTAATATGCGTCCTTCAAATGTATCTATGCTGCTGCATGAAAGCACAGGTATGCAGGTTCAGCAAACATCAGCTACCAGCGGAAATGCAAGCATACGTGTGCAGGGACTGGATGGGAGATACACCCAGCTATTGAAAGATGGCTATCCTAACTTCGGTAATTTTGCCAGCGGGCTGAGTGTATTGGAAATACCACCGCTTGACCTGAAACAAGTAGAAGTGATTAAGGGACCTGCATCCACTTTATATGGGGGTGGCGCTATTGCAGGTGTAGTGAATTTTATTTCAAGAATGCCGGGAGAGAAGGTAAACTATGATCTTATGTTCAACCAGTCGCATATAGGACAAACCAATATCGGTGGCTATGCTTCGCAGAAGAAAGGAAAATTTGGCTATGCTGTATTAGGATTGTTCAATTTCCAGAGAGCCTATGACGTGGATAAAGATGATTTTTCTGAATTACCAAAGAGCAGGAATTACACCATCAATCCAAGATTATTTTATTATCCTGATCCTTCTCTTTCGATCATGATTGGCAATAGTTTTACCAAAGGCACCAATACAGGGGGTGATATGCTGGTGATAAAAGAGAAACCTGATTTTTTTCATACTTATTTTGAAAAGAACAGGACCCTGCGCAATACCAGTACGCTGGAGGTAGATAAAAAATTTGCGAATGGGAGTGGAGTCAGGCTAAAACAAAGCGTAAGCATCTTCGACCGGCATATCAATATACCCGGTTACGAATTTTCGGGACAAAGTACGAATAGCTTTACTGATCTGTCGCTGATGCTGGTAAAGAAAAACCATACAGTGATCGGCGGATTGAATTTTGTATTTGATAAATTCAACCAGGAACTGACCAATACACATAACAGCCGCACATCTACTGCAGGTATTTACCTGCAAGACACCTGGGACATCAGCGAAAGAATAAAAATGGAAAATGGTTTACGTGTGGACCATGCAAATATGAAGGCTAATGGTTTTTCAGATGCACAGACTTTTGTGCTGCCAAGAATGTCGGTGCTGTTTAAGTTAAGCAATAAGATCAGTTCCAGGATCGGCGGAGGGTTGGGTTATAAGATGCCCACCATCTTTACTGAACAGGCAGAAAGCCTGCAATACCAGGATATCCTGCCGCTGAATGAGGTGGTTGCCGAAAGAAGTGTGGGCGGAACTGCCGATATCAATTACAAAACAAAGATCGGTGGCGAACTGTTGTTCAGTATCAATCAACTTTTCTTTTATACACAGATCAATAAACCGCTGATACTGCAAATGGGTTTATTAGGGAATCGGTATTTTATCAATGCATCCAAACCGGTTGCCAGCAGCGGTTTTGAAACCAACCTTAAATTCATTTTTAAAGAAGACCTGAAATTGTTTGTCGGCTACACATACACCCATGCCGAAGCAAGGTACCTTACCGGCAACCAGTTTTTACCATTGTTGCCGAAAAACAAACTCAACCTCACGCTGATGTACGAGAAGGAAGATAATTTTAAACTGGGGCTGGAAGGTTATTTTACCGACAGGCAATATTTATATAATCGTTACCGTACACCTTCATTCTGGGAGTTTGGTTTTATGGCACAGAAGACCTTTGGCAAGGTTTCGTTCTATATCAATTTTGAGAATTTTACCGACCAACGGCAAAGCAAATACAAAACCGTGGTGAACCCGCCGCATAATGATCCGGATTTTGATGACATCTGGAATCATACCGAAGGGTTTGTTGTTAATGGTGGTATAAAAATTAAATTCTAAGTAGAAATTAAAAAGTCAAAATTCAAAAATTAAAACAGTGCTTCATATTTTGAATTTTGACTTTTACTATTAAATTTCTGGTTATAGGTTTTTCAATGCCGCTATTGTTGCTTTCGGGTCTTTTGATTTGAATACCGTATTGCCTGCAACGAGTACATGGGCGCCGGCATCAAGAATTGTTTTTGCATTCTCAACAGTAACTCCGCCATCAATCTCTATCTTAACATTCAATGAGCGTTCATCGATAATATCACGCAGTTGTTTTATTTTGGTGAGTGTATGAGGGATGAATGACTGTCCTCCAAAACCTGGGTTTACACTCATCAGGCAAACCAGGTCAATATCAGCCAGTATATCTTTCAGCGATTCAACGGGAGTATGTGGGTTGAGTGCAACGCCGGCCTGCATACCGAGGCTTTTGATCTGTTGTATGTTACGGTGTAAATGCCTGCAGGCTTCAATATGCACAGTAAGGATATCGGCCCCGGCTTTTTTAAAATCTTCAGCATATTTCTCCGGCTCTTCGATCATCAAATGCACATCACAGGTCTTTTTTGTTGATCTTCTGAAAAATTCCACAAGCATGGCGCCAAAGCTGATGTTGGGTACAAATCTTCCATCCATTACATCCAGGTGAAACCAGTCTGCAACGCTTTCATTCAGCATTTTACATTCCGATTCTAAGTTCAAAAAATTGGAAGCTAATAAGGAAGGAGCGATAATAGGCATTATGAGTTATGAGTTATGAGTTATGAGTTATGAGTTATGAGTTATGAGTTATGA
>CAYTQB010000047.1:0-4632 GCA_964439615.1 uncultured Ferruginibacter sp.
GTTAATCCTGATGAAAGGCTTTGGGGAAGAGGAAATGATTTTGCCGAAGTGAAAGCAGATCCAAAGAATGCAGATATTGTGTACACTTCCGATGTGGTTTGCTGGAAAAGTATTGATGGCGGAAAGACATGGTCGGCATTCCGCGGCGCACCGGGCGGAGATGACTATCACCGCATCTGGATCAATCCCGACAACCCGAACATCATACTCATTGCAACCGACCAGGGTGCAATCATTACGGTAAATGGCGGTGAAACTTTTTCATCCTGGTACAACCAGCCTACTGCACAATTCTATCATGTAAGTGCAGATAATGATTTCCCTTACAACGTATACAGCGGTCAGCAGGAAAGCGGAAGTGTATGCATTGCATCGAGAGGAAACGATGGCCAGATCAGTTACCGCGAATGGCGGCCGGTTGCTGCAGAAGAATATGGTTATGTGGTTGCTGATCCGTTGAATCCGAATCTTGTTTACGGAGGAAAGCTAAGTCGTTATGATAAAAGAAATGGACAGTCGCAGAATATTTCTCCCGAAGCGGTAAGAAGCGGTAAGTACCGTTTCTTAAGAACAGCTCCTGTATTATTCAATCCTATTGATAAAAAAACTCTCTATTATGCAGGCAACGTGTTGTTCAAAACAATGGATGGAGGAAATAAATGGGACATCATCAGCCCTGATCTTTCGAGAGAAACATGGGATATTCCCGAGAGTGTTGGCATCTATACCAAAGAAGACATGAAGAAAATGCCACGCCGTGGCGTCATCTATACTGTTGCTCCTTCTTATGTTGACGTCAATACGATCTGGTGTGGTACCGATGATGGACTGATACATGTTACAAGAGATGGCGGCAAAACATGGAAGAATGTTACACCTCCTTCCATTACAAGCTGGAGTAAGGTTTCATTGATGGATGCCAGTCATACTAATGTGAATACTGCTTATGCAGCAGTGAATAGGATTCGATGCAATGATATGCGTCCGCATATTTACAAAACAACTGATGGCGGTAGAACATGGACAGAAATCGTAAATGGGTTACCTGATGATCCCATTAACGTAGTGAAGGAAGATCCCATAAGAAAAGGATTATTGTTCGCCGGAAGCGAAAGAGCGGTATATGTTTCTTTTGACGATGGAGCCAACTGGCAAAGTTTAAGATTGAACATGCCGGCAACATCTATCCGTGATCTCGTAATCAAAGACGACGATATCGTTGTGGGAACACATGGAAGAAGTTTCTGGATACTGGATGATATCACAGCACTTCGGCAACTGAATAACCAGCTTAGCGGCTCATCAGCCATCCTTTACAAACCACAAAACACTTACCGGGTTCGCTGGTGCATGTATCCCGATACTCCCGTGCCGCAGGAAGAGCCTGCAGGACAGAACCCTCCCGACGGAGCGATCATTAATTATTATCTCCACAATGATGCAACAAATGTTCTGCTGGAGATACTGGACAGTAAAGGCAATGTAATACGCAAGTACAGTTCTTCTGATACGTTGTATACTGTTCCAAAGAATAATGTACCGCCTTACTGGATAAGGCCCCAACAGATACTTTCTGGTAAAGCAGGTTCTCATCGTTTTATGTGGGACATGCATTATCAGCCGCTGAACTTACCGGCAACCTATTCTATTTCTGCTACCTATATGAATACAGCACCCGAGCCTACTTCGCCCTGGGTGATGCCCGGAACTTATACAGCAAGGTTAACGGTTGATAATAAAACATACAATCAATCATTTATAGTAAAGATGGACCCCAGAATAAAAACGACTGTAAAAGATCTTACTACACAACACGCCCTGAGTTTGATGTGTTACAACAATATTCAGAAATGTATGGAGGCACTAAAAGAAATCAGTGCAGATGATACTAAACTTGCGGAAGTGCAAAAAAATTTTAATACTTATTTCAGGACATTCAGCAGCATACAAAATATTTTACAGGACAGTGATATGCCGCCAACCACGCAAACTATCAAAGCAGCAAAAGATGCAGAAACAGGTTTTGCTATTATGTATGCAAAATGGAAGCCGGCAAACTGATTTGATAAAATATTATTCATTATCCTGTCCGAACATTTATAAAAACTAAAAGAAATGAATTTTTTTATAAAACTCATCATGGGCACCAACCGGCCCGAGAGCAGGCCAAGAAGTGTGTACGTGAAAGAAGTGCTTGCCATAAGGCGTATCTGGAACAACAAAACCTATAATGATTTTGGGTTGGAAAGGATTTTGCGGCTAACGCTTATTTTACTTTCTTTTATCATGCCCGGTACTCTTATACGTCAGCTATGTGGCAGAAAACAACTCCTGTTCAGGAAAGTGGTGATTGAGGCATACAGTTTATTTAAAATAGTTTGGTATTTGTTCCTGTTTAAGATGGATCTTACTACTTCCACTTCGGCATTGATCATCTCCATTATACTGACCATTGATACCATACATTTTATGTTCAGTAAGATTTTTCTGAATGATATTCACCAACAACCTATCAGCTTCAAACGTACACTACTTATGACACTGATCAATATCATGGAAGTAATGTTCTGCTTTGCCTTCATATATTCATTTATTGATGATACCAATAATGTACCAGGCAAGATCATTTTCTCCCAGGGTCATCAACTTACCGACCTTCAGACCATTTATTTCAGTTTTGTAACATCAGCTACCATCGGCTATGGCGATATAGCTGCCAAAGACCCGCTGGTAATGAAACCGGTGATACTGCAGATCATGTTGTCGCTTTTCTTCCTGGTAATTGTCATTACAACAATCACCAACCGGCTGCATGATGATACATTTTATAACAAGGGTAAAGAAACTTACAGGTAGATCAGTTATTCTTAATACAGTTATCTAAAAAATCTTTTACCCCCTGCACTATCTTATCGGCGATCTGCTGCTGGAAATTTTCATCCATTATTTTCGCTTCGTCTTCAGGATTACTGATGAATAATGTTTCCACTAATGCATTAGGATATTCAACAGGGCTGTTAAGCATAAAATTGAAACTGCTGTTATTGCCCATCTCTTTCAGGTCAAGCTCAAGCATACGTTTGTAAATAGCATTACTTAAATTCTTAAAGCCCGGGTAACGGTAGAAAGTACTGGTACCAGTAACACGTATCGGGTCGGCCGAAGAATTGAGATGGATGCTGATGAGCAGGTCGGGTATACTATCCCTGTAAAATAAAATGCGTTCTTTATTATCGAAGAACATTTCCGTCATCCTTGTCATGATAACCTTCGCTCCCGCTGCACGCAATGATTCATATAGCTTAAGCGAAACAGCAAGTGCTAAATTCTTTTCTGATGATCCTGTTGGTCCGCTTGCTCCTGCGTTAGTACCTCCATGTCCTGCATCAACGGCGATCACCAGGTTTCTCAATGAAAGATCTTCCGGCTGTCTCCTGATCTTTATTACCAGTGTATTGCCCCTGTAATAAATACTATGCCCCCAATGCTGTGCATGTTTTAATTCTATGGTAATACGGAATATCTCATCTTCCACCTGTTCATAAGAAACCGATTTTATTTCTTTCGTGTTTTCCAGTTGTGTTATCCAGTTGGTATTATTAGTAGCCCCAAACACATCTACAACAATTTTTGACGGGTTAACCAGTTGAAAACTTTGGTACGGCAGCCTGGTAAATAAAGCCAGTTGCACATAATCAAAATTATTGTCGCCAAACACCGACCACGTGCCGGTAAGCGATTCGGGGGTAAATGTTCCCTTGGGCAAAAACTCAACAACATCGTCGTCAATAAATGCCGTACGGTATTTTGAAAGGCGCACCCTGTATTTATTTCCAACTTTACCGGTAACATTAAGCACCACATTTGAATCAAGATACCCGATCTTGGCGCCGCCAAGCCTGTCATCTCCTAATCCAAATAACAGGTACGCAAGCCTTCCCTTTGTTTTTGCAATATTGGGTGCCAACGGGCCAAACATTGATACCCAGTTGGTAGTAGCCTTTGTCAATGTCTTACCGTTGCTGTCTTTAACCGTAACAGGAATTTTAGTAACCAAAAAACTATCTGTTTCTTTTATCTCATATTCACCCTGGTAAATACCGGGCATTTTATTGTTCTTCATTTCATACAGGGGAATATCGCCATTTGCAGTAACAACAGAGTTGGGTAGTGACTTCACCCTGAATTTTATTCTGTCACCGGGCTGTACAAATAAATTTCCTTCCGGAAAAGTTTCTATCGAAGCAATATCGAGTGTTTTTACCGTATCGGTTGGAGGAGGAAAAGTATAAGTATAGGATATTCGTTTGGTAGCGGTTTTATCGGGTGGGAAAAAAGCAACCAGTGTAAAAGAAGTATCGCCGGGTTTCAGGTTTAATTCATAGGCAAAACCGCCAGAGGGATAAACTTTGGCCGGCTGATCATTTATATTAATACTACAGCTTTTGCAGGTGCTTCCTACAATGAACTGTCTTGAGCTTTTCACTTTGTTCTGTTCCCCGGTCGGTTCCACCAATTTGACAAATGGCTTATCGGTCGGCTGTGAGAATGTGACCAGGCTCAAAAAAAGAAACTGGAAAATTAAAATACACTTCATACCTGAAAGGTAAATGATTTGTGTGCTTTAGCGCA
>CAYTQB010000047.1:4732-18662 GCA_964439615.1 uncultured Ferruginibacter sp.
AAAATTAAAATACACTTCATACCTGAAAGGTAAATGATTTGTGTGCTTTAGCGCAAGAAAAAAGCTACTGTACTGCAGTGGCTTTTGAAATTAACTTTATTTTTTACCAGGCATATTTGTTTTCGTCGATCAGCTTGTCCGCTATCCTTCTCCGGGCATCCTTACTGTTGAATGGTTCGGTCTTTGTAAAGCGTTTCAATCCTAGTAACATCATACGTTGTTCATCACCACTGGCAAAAGCATTGATAGCTTCTTTACCGGCCTTGTTTACTTTATCCACCGCATCATTCAGGTAGCAGCGCATCATATCGATCTTTACTTGTGATTCTGCTTCTCCCTGTTTATCTGTTAATTTAATAACCCGCAGTAAGGTACTCTCTGCTTCAAAAGTCTCAATCGCCATGTCGGCAATATTCATCAGTATCTCCTGTTCGTCCTGTATCTTCATCATCAGTTTCTGCACAGCTGCACCCGCTACCATCAGTATTGCTTTTTTCATATTGGCAATAGTCTTGCGTTCTTTTGCAAATGCGCTGTCATCGTCATTACCAAATTCGGGAATGCTCATTAATTCTTTCTGTACCGCCATAGCCGGGCCCATCAGATCAAGTTTTCCTTTCATTGCTCTTTTTAATATCATATCAACAGTAAGTAACCGGTTTATCTCATTAGTTCCTTCGTAAATGCGGTTGATGCGGCTGTCCCTATATGCACGGCTGGCTGCATACTCATCGCTGAAGCCATTACCTCCGTGTATCTGCACGCCTTCATCTACCACGTAATCCAGCACTTCGCTTCCGTGTACTTTTAAAATGGCACATTCCACTGCATATTCTTCGGCAGCGCCCAGCAATGCTTCGGCAAAGGCTTTACCGGAAACAGCAAGCTCTATCTCTTTATCATCTATCCATTTACTGGTACGGTATAAAGCGCTTTCGCTGGCAAAGATGCGGATGGCCATTTCGGCCAGTTTATATTTTATGGCGCCAAAATTGGCAATGGCTGTTTTGAACTGCTCCCTTGTTTTTGCATATTCTACAGAAGAGTTTACCGCCATCTTACTTCCGCCAATGGCAGCAGCGCATAATTTTAACCGGCCGATATTTAAAATATTAAAAGCGATGATATGGCCCTTGCCGATCTCTCCCAATAAATTCTCTACCGGCACTTTACAGTCCTGGAAATACAATTGCACGGTTGATGAACCCTTGATGCCCATCTTGTGTTCTTCGGGGCCCTGTGTAAACCCTTCCATTCCCCGTTCGACAATAAAGGTAGAAAACTTATCGCCGTCAATTTTTGCAAACACGGTATATACATCGGCAAAACCACCATTAGTTATCCAGCATTTTTGCCCGTTCAGTATATAATGTTTTCCATCGGCAGAAAGTACCGCAGAAGTTTTTGCACCCAGTGCATCACTGCCGCTGTTGGGCTCGGTAAGGCCATAAGCTCCCTTCCACTCACCACTTGCTAACTTTGGAATGTATTTTTTCTTTTGTGCTTCAGTACCAAAATATAAAATAGGTAAAGTGCCGATTCCCGTGTGTGCAGCAACAGCCACACTGAAAGAATATCCTCCACCAAGGCCTTCATTAACGATAGTTGAAGTGATGAAATCTTTCCCCAATCCCCCCAGGTCTTCAGGAATAGAAGAGCCTAAGAGACCCTGTTCTCCTGCTTTTACCATCAGTGAAGGCATCAGGCCCTGTTCCATTTTATCAATGCGGTCAACTATTGGCAATACTTCAGTGCTTAAGAATTGTAGACACATGTCTTTTACCATCTGTTGCTCTTCATTGAAATCCTCGGGTGTATAGGTTTCAAATGCATTACTTTCTTTAATTAACCATTCGCCGCCTTTTAACGTAGCCGTAGTTGAGTTTACTGTACTCATGATAATATATTTTAAAATTTTAAACTCATGTTTATATGTTTCTCGTTCCTTGTTACTCGTTGAGAACTATAAAATTTTTAAGCCCAAACGAGAAACTTATTTCAAATTATCGTATACCATCTGTAATACTTCTTTTGCGATCTCGATCTGCCCGTTGGTAACACCCGACAATGCTTCGTTCAATGTATTGTTAGCAATTTCCATGCAACGCTCTTCCAGTTCCTTTCCTAATGTTGTTAAAACGATCAGGTTCTTGCGACGGTCTTCCTTGGAAGCGTTTCTTTTTACCAGTTTTAATTTTTCAAGATTATCCACAAGCCTTGTGATGCTCGGCTTATCCCTGAAAGTGGCATCGCATAATTGTTGCTGGCTCATCCCGTCTTCTTTCCATAAATGATACAGCACACTCCACTGTTCAATCGTTATCTCAATATTGGCCTGTTTAAAATTCTTCTGCAACCTCCTTCCGATAGCCGTACTGGCCTTTCCAGTGATAAAACTGTATAATTCCCCTTTCTTGAATTGGTTGTTTGACATATAGTTGTTTATGCAACTAAACAAAGATAATCATTCATTTGAATTATTAAAAATTATTTTTGTTTACCGTCATAGCGAGGAGCCTGCCTGCCGGTAGGCAGGGAACGACGAAGCTATCCCCTGTTTCGAGCGGAAGTTATAGCTTACCAACTCTATATCATTATTCAGCATCGTTGTGTCACTCACTTGTACGGCATACTATTATGGAGCAGGTTATATTCATTCTTTTATTGTTTTTATTTACCCTATACTGTATGCTGATCCTTTATTACCGGAGGGGTTGGAAGAGCATACCTAACTTTAAACCTCAAACCCCAAACTTCAAACCTTCAACTCACATATCGGTCATTATCCCTGCCCGGAATGAAGAAGAACATATACAACACTGCCTGGATTCAATGATCACCCAATCGTATCCTAAACAGTTTTTTGAAGTATGGGTTGTTGATGATCACTCCACAGACAATACAGCGGAGCTAATAAAACAATATAAGAGCAGCAACATTAAGCTGATCTCCTTAAAAGATTTTATTACGGACGATAAACTGAATGCCTACAAAAAGAAGGCGATTGAAACGGCTATCAGTAAATCTACCGGGGAACTTATCGTTACCACCGATGCCGATTGCATAGTTCCTCCTGACTGGTTACTTACCATCGCTGCTTTCTATGAAAAGGAAAGAGCACAGTTCATTGCAGCACCTGTGTCGATAAATTGTAACAACCGGTTTATTGAGATCTTCCAGGCATTGGATTTTATGACACTCCAGGGGATAACGGGCGCTTCTGTTCACAGGAATATACATAGCATGTGTAACGGAGCAAACCTTGCCTATACCAAAAAAGCATTTGTAGAAGTGGGTGGATTTACCGGCATTGATCATATCGCCAGTGGTGATGATATGCTGCTGATGCATAAAATATACAAGCGATATCCAGCTAAAGTAAAGTTCCTGAAAGCAGAAGAAGCGATTGTACAAACATCACCCGTAAAAACTATACGTGAGTTTTTTTCTCAACGCATCCGTTGGGCCAGCAAGGCAACCGGTTATGACGACAAACGCATCTTTCGTGTTTTACTGATCGTATACCTGTTCAACTTGTCGTTGCTTATTCTTCCAGTGGTCGCTTTATTTAAAAACATTTCTCTGGGTATTGCTATTTATCCGGTAAACATCAGTATGACCGTCATTGAACTATGGCTCATCATGCTGATCGTTAAAACGGCTATTGAATTACGTTTCCTGTATACCGTAGCTGCTTTTTTCAGAAAACGGAGCCTGCTCTGGCTTTTTCCTTTGTTACAGCCTTTTCATATTCTTTATACTATTGTTGCAGGCGGTTTCGGTACTTTTGGTTCGTACACATGGAAAGAAAGGAGGGTGGTATAGCCACCCCATACCGTGCGTCCTAATGAATATTACGGACTAAAAAAAGGTGAAAATTGTAAGCGTACAAACCTACACTAAACATCACATTAAATTTTGTCCGGCAGCAACTGCACTACTGACAAAGTATTTAAAAAAGAGAAAAATGAAGTGGTGAAAATTTTTTGTATATACAGTTAGGAATCCTTACTATATTTGTTCCATCATTTACAATCAAAAAATTAATACAATGGAACAAATCAAAGGGTACGATTACGGCAAGGCGGCTTTGGAACAGTCCCCCGTAACAATGCAGGATTTAGACCTGCTCAAAAAAACGCTGTTGTGGTCTGACGATGACGACCGATTTCTGAAAGTGGCTGGTGATGTTCTGAAAGACCAAACCAACGATGTGCTTGACCTGTGGTATGGCTATGTAGGCGGTAACGAACACCTATTGCACTACTTCACCAAAAACGGACAGCCGAACATGGACTATCTCACTGCCGTAAGGGCAAGGTTCGGGCAATGGATTTTGGACTTGTGCCAAAAACCTTACGACCAAAACTGGTTAAACTATCAGCACGAAATTGCAAAACGCCATCACAGCATCAAGAAAAACAAAACGGATAATGTGGACACTGTTCCTATTATTCATTACCGCTACATGACAGCATTTATTTATCCAATTACTGCCACTATCAAATCATTTCTTGCAAAGAAAGGACACTCACAAACTGATGTGGACGCTATGCACAATGCATGGTTCAAAGCCGTTACACTCACTGTAATTCTTTGGACACACCCCTACATCAATAAAGGTGAGTTCTAAGCTAGAGGCATACATTAAAAAAATTGGAATAGCCGGGCTATTGTTCTTTTTTATCAAAGGATTGGTTTGGCTATTTCTCTTTTTATTCATCAAAACCAAAATTTGAAAAATGAAAGTAGCAGTTTGGGACACCTATGTTAAAAGAAAAGACGGACAGGTAATGCACTTTGATATATTGGTACCTGCCGATGTAAAGAATAAAGAAACTATTTTTACCTTTGGTAAGGGTTACTTACAATCTAAAAACGAAGCAGGGCAGGTTCTTTCGGCAACTGAATGTCAGTTTTGTCACGTGGAGCAAGCAAGCGATGAGATGATTGTAAGTATTCAACAAAAAGGATACTATATTGTTGAAATGCAAAATTGTAAATAGCAAACTAAATGAAATCAGATTTTGACTTAGAGTTTCAGAACGAAAATATTGAAAGTAAAATTATTGCTGCATTGGAAAGGGTTTCCCAGGCTTTCAGAGTGCTGCTGTGGCAAGAAAGTAAAGATTTTTCACTAAGCCCGATCCAGGTGCAGGTATTAATATTCCTTCTACACCACAGCAAAGAAAAAGGAACCGTAAGCTATCTTGCCTCTGAATTTAATATGACTAAACCAACCATCAGCGACACCATTAAATCGCTTGAACAAAAACAACTGATTAAAAAAATACAGCAGCAACATGACACAAGGAGCTATACCATTCAACTTACCGCAAAAGGAAAAAACATTGCTATAAAAACATCTTTGTTCAGTAAAGAAATTAAAACACCGGTTGACCGCTTACATGATGATGACAAAGAAAACTTGCTTTTAAGCTTAATGAATATTATCCGCCACCTCAATCAATCGGAAGTTATTACCATTCAACGGATGTGCCTTACCTGTATGCATTACCAAACATCCGCCAATGGTCAAAAACATTTTTGCAAACTACTTAATCAAAATTTACACGTTATAGACTTAAGGATTGACTGCCCTGAACACGAAACTAAAGCCTGAGTGATATCTTACACAATGTTTTTCTGCTTAAGAACGGATAAATAACACCTCAAAGCAGAACAGCAAGATAGCCGAACAAAAGGGGTATGCATATGATATTGAGTTTGCTGCTATGCTGGCAGACGAATATAGACTCAACTTCGCTATCAGCCCATATCCAGCCGATGGAATTCTATCAGTTTTTGTTGTTATCTTCATCATCAGTTTTTCAACCTGCCGGCCGGCAGGCAGGTCAGAAGCGGCTCCGGGCTGGATATTAAAAAATACCAGCACAGCAGCAAGCCCTGTTCGAAATAGCTCCTGAATTTGTAATTTATTGTATGACAACCAGCAATTTTTCTTTTAGAAGAGAAACATGGAAGCGGCTTAAAAAAAATAAGGGCGCTTTGTTTGGGCTTATTATTATTGTACTTGCTGCACTTGTCTCTGTGTTTGGCTATGTAATTGCTCCTGATAATTCTTCCAATGCAGATCTGCAAACGGTAGAGATACAGGCAAGAAAGCCGGGTTACTCCCGGCAGTTTTTAAAGATTCCAGGCAATAAGAAAACGAATCGGCAAAACTGGTTCACTGTTCTGTTGTATGGAAGGCAAAATAATGACCGCTATATTCCAATAGACGGATATACTGTAAACGGTGATAGTCTTTTGATAAATAAATTTATTGATGATGACACCACGGTCGTTCAATATTATTCTATCAACCAGGTAACTAATAATAACCCTTCCTCTATTCAAAATAATATCATCACAAAGAAATTCCGTTTAGGCACTGATAAATTTGGGCGGGATATTTTAAGCCGTTTAATTATCGGCACCCGGGTGAGCCTGGCTGTAGGATTGATCGCTGTACTGATCTCTTTGACTCTCGGTATTATACTTGGAGCAATAGCCGGTTATTACCGTGGCTGGATCGATGAAGTAATTATGTGGCTGGTAAATGTTACCTGGAGCATTCCTACTTTGTTACTGGTATTTGCCATTACTATGGCCATGGGAAAAGGCTTTTGGCAAATATTTATCGCTGTTGGACTTACCATGTGGGTGAGTGTGGCCCGGCTAATACGTGGACAGGTAATGGCTCTTAAGGAAATGGAATATGTGCAGGCCGCAAAAGCGCTGGGTTTAAAAAACAGGCGAATCATTTTTCGCCACATCCTGCCTAATGTGCTTGGCCCGGTGATGGTGATCGCTGCCGGTAATTTTGCAACTGCAATAATTGTAGAAGCCGGGTTAAGTTTTTTGGGAATCGGTATCCAGCCACCACAGCCAAGTTGGGGGCTGATGATAAAAGAGAATTACAATTTCATTATCACTCATAACCCGATGCTGGCACTCGTTCCTGGTTTTGCCATTATGCTTCTTGTACTTGCCTTTAACCTCCTGGGAAATGGTCTGAGAGATGCAGTGGATGTAAAGGGAAGTTAACTGGCCGGAGCTACCTGTACATTCCTGTTAAACCCTTCTTCCAGCGAAATAAAAGTTTCTGTTCTTTCTATCCCTTTTATTTTTTGCAGTTCATCATGCAGTACTGCACGTAATTGAGAAATATCCTTACAAACAATTTCAATGAACATGCTGTAGTTACCCGTGATATAGTTCAGGCGAACGATCTCCGGAATATTCATCAGGTCTTTGGCAACTGCATCATACAAAGAGCTTTTTTCCAGGTAAATGCCCACAAAGGCAGTAATATCATAACCCAATTGTTTCAGGTCCACGTTAAGCTTTGTACCTTTTACGATACCGAATTCCTGTAGTTTTTTTATACGCACATGAATGGTGCCGCCGCTCACAAACAATTTTTTTCCCAGTTCGGCATAAGATATCTCTGCGGTTTCCATCATTTCATGAATGATCTGCAGGTCCAGTTTGTCAAGATTTAATTTAGCGGCCATTTCTATTTTTCTTTTTTGATTTTTTTAAAGTAAAGTACAAATATTTGAAATTTTTCTATAGTTTCCAAATATTTGATAAAATATTTTAAATGTATTGGATATTCCTATAGATTTGTGTCATCAATTAGTTCTTCAATATTGTGGGGTGATGAAATTTTTGGCAGACATGCCCCCTTGTCTCGGGGGTGAGGGCAACAGGATAAACGTAACATAGAGCCGCTGGAGTAGCAATACGAAAGCGACCGGGGTCGACCACCGAACTTTGTGTTATAGCTAACTGCCTCGTGAAGGTTCGATCCCTTCCCCTACAGCAAAGCCTTCGCTATATGCGGAGGCTTTTTATTTAATGGAGTTCTTCAGTTTGATGATCTCCGCAGCTATGCTAACAGCAATTTCCTTTGTTGTTTTACTTTCAATTTTTAGTCCAACAGGAGAAAATACTTTACTTAACACATGTTGCGATATTCCTTCATCCCTTAATTCTTTGAACAAGGTATCAATTTTATGCTGGCTTCCTAAAAGTCCGAGGTAAAAGAAAGATTTTTTCAGTAGTTGTTTTAAAACCGTATTATCAGTCCGGTAACCAATCGTCATAATAACTGCATACTCATTTTCAATATCACTAAAATTATTGCCAATTGAATCATAGTTCACGACATGCTTTTCGTTCGCAAAAGAATTGGTTGCAACGGTGTTCAGTTCAGGCCGGTCATCATACAGTTTAATATAAAACCCCAGGAAATGCATCAGCTCCGATAAAGCAAGGGCTACATGCCCGCCACCAACAATATGTATCACAGGCTGAAAGTTTATTGATTCAATATACAGCCAGTCTTGTTCTGAATTGTATTGAAGTCCATCTGTTCCTTCCTCAGTAAGTTGTAATCCTTTTGGAGAAAGTTTAATTGATCGTTTTTCTGCCCGCAGGGCACTGTGTGCTGCTATAATTTTTTCAATCGTTTCTTTATCCGCTGATATAAGTGGTATAAATGCATTCAACTGGCTGCCGCTGCAGATCATCCCGGATTGATCATTGGCGTGCTCTTTATCATGATGCTGGCGCATCAAAAGAATTCCTCTCTCCTTTTGCTGCAGCATACTCTTAGCTTTTTCCACTAATTTATGCTCCATAATACCGCCACCGATGGTTCCGCAAAATGTTCCTTCGGCAGCCACGGCCATTTTAAACCCCTGCCTGCCCGGGGAACTTCCCTCACTTTCTAAAACATACAACACCTCAATATCTGTCCCTGCATTTAATTTACCTGATATAAAATGCCACAGCTCCATCACTTCATCTTGCGGTTTTCCAATATCTTTTTAAATGAACGACTTCTTATCTCATCAAGTGTTAAGCCGGTTACCAAAACTTCTTCTTCGGTTATGGCACCGCTGTTCAATGCCCGTAAAAAATAATTCAGCAGGCCCTGGCCTGTTGCCGCATCATCAAACACATCTCCTATGAGTGTTGCCCTTGCTGCTTTCTCTATAAAAGTTTTCAATCTTTCCACTGCATCATCATAACTTTCCAGGAAAAAGGCAAACACGGCTGCATAGCGCATGGGGAACTGTGCAGGGTTCAGATCCCATCCCTGGTAAAAACCATTCCATAAAGAATGACGGATATGATCATACCCCTTCTTCCAGGCCCGGTGAACCGTATCCATGTTCTCCTGCAATTGTTCTTTGGTCAGGTTATCGCCGCGGTGTGGACCAATAGGCATGGTGTTAGTTGCGCCATCACTCAGCCAGATGCCCGTATGTGCCAGCGCTACTTTTGTCATATGATGAGCAAAATCACAAACGGGATGATCCATCTCCTGGTATTTTGCTGTAATGCTACAACTCGCTGTATAGTCATACGTACCAAAGTGCATGGCAATGCACCTGCCTTTGCTTGCTTTAATGAATTCATATAATGGATTGGTTCCGTCTATAGCCATAATGGACTGGGTTGTCTCTACCATCATTTCCATTTTTAAACTTCCCTTTTCCATTTTTAATTCCTTTTCAAGAATGTCAAAAAAATCGGCAAGGGTTGCTGGTTGTTCAGGAATGGTGACCTTGGGAAGCATCACAATAAAATTATCCGGTAGTTTTCCCCCTGTTTCTTTTACAAGGGTGCTTATGAAAATATCCAGTGTACGCAAGCCTCTTTCCTTCATTTCTTCTGTAAATGGTTTTATGCGTATGCCGATGAACGGGGAAAGCGTTTTTTCTTTCATACCCTTTGCCAGTTCTTTTGCAGCAGTTACTGCGGTTTCATCTTCTTCTTCATTGCTGCGGTTTCCATAACCATCTTCAAAATCAATGCGGAAATCTTCGATGGCCTCTGTCTTCAGTTTGGTAATTACCTTTTGATACACTTTATTACTAAAGCCCGCACCAGTATCCATGCCGAAGACCTTTCCAAATACTTTATGATCCGGTGCATATGTTTCAAATATTTCCAATGCTCTTTTGCCAAGGGATATAGCCGCATCATATTTAAACAGGTTGGCGCCACCATACAAAGTATGTACAGGCTGCCGCTCGCTGCGGTCGCCCGGGTAGATTTGTTGAAAGGCTGTATTGGCTTCTTTCAGCTTACTGAACAGCTGTTCTTTTTGGCCTGCAGGAATAGTAGTGCTCATACTCATTTTGTTTTGTCAGAAATTTTATGATCAGCTTCCGCGGTAAGTTGAATATCCAAACGGGTTTATCAGCAGAGGCACATGATAATGCGATCCGTCCGTAATTGTAAATTGTATATCTACTTCCGGATAAAAGCCCTTTACATTATTTGCAGTGAAATAGGCTCCTGTTTCAAACAGCAGTTTGTAAATACCGGCTGGTAACAATTTTCCGGAAGGCAACAAGTCCGGTATCCTTCCTTCCGCATCTGTGATTCCCTGTGCAATCACCTGCCAGCCATTGTTTTCGGGCTGCAATAATTTTACAGTAATATTCCTGCCCGGCCGGCCAACAGAAGTGTCCAGTACATGTGTGGTAAGTTGACTCATGGTTAAAAATTGAAAGTTTGCATTTATTAAAAGTTTTTGAAAACGAAGCAAGGTTATTTTATGCTGTTCCCCCATAGCCACATTCAGTTCTTCATCAACAGTATTCTGCAACCTGTTTTGCAATAACCGCAGCATTTCATTGGCTGATTTTCCGGTTGCGCAAACTATAAAGATGAAGCCGAATTTATTTTTATACTCTATATTGGCTTTAGCCAGCATTTCAATAGTTTCTTTTGAGGCAGCTGCAACCCCTGCCTGCTCTTTCCCTGCAAATTTTTCAGCCAGGCTTTTCACATCTCCTATCTCGGGGTGATGGGTAAATGATTGCAGCCAGTCTTCCTTTTTACATTCGTCATACCAAATTGCAGTCGCCTTAGTTACAAATTCCGCTTCTGATGCAAAAGGGAAAAACTTCATCAGTAATGAAACCCATTTATCAGAACCACAACAGCTAAAGAATTCTTTAGTTACTGTGCTTTTTTTTATCGTATTAAACTCTTGTAATGTCAAACCCATAAACGTTTTAAGCCTTTAAAAACCTATTTCACAGATGCCCCCTGTTCTATCCAGCACCTGATCGCATCTCTTTCTTTTTGTGTCATGTTTGTTTTATTATTCTGGGGCATTGTATTCGTTATGACCACCCGTTGCATAATAAGATCTTTCTTTCGTACCATATCATCCGGCGTGTCGTACACCACTCCATTGGGTGGTGCTTTGTATACATCATCCGTTGGTTTGGATGAGTGGCAGCTTACACAGCGTTCCTGTATGATGGCATTTATTTCGCTGAATTCTATTTTTGAATTGCAGGCGCCCGGGTCTTTTGGCGGGGCCGAAATAAATGCGCCTGCCAGTAAGATAACAACAGAAACGGGCAATACCCAAACCGACAGTTGTCCCTTTTCTCGCAGGTTGAGATAATGTTTTACGCCGGCAGTTCCTAAAGAAATGATGACCAATATCAGCCAGGGTTGTTCATACCCGAATGTTGTGGGAAAATGATTGCTGATCATTACAAACAAAACCGGCAGTGTAAAGTAGTTGTTGTGCAAAGAGCGGTTCAGTGCATTCATGCCGAGTTGAGGATTTAATGGCAACCCTTTCTTAGCAGCATTTACCATGGCTTTTTGTGCGGGGATGATGACAAAAAAAACATTAGCCACCATAATACTGCCGATCATAGCCCCAAAATGTACGTATGCTGCACGGGGGCTGAAGGCTTTTGTATACAAATAAGCAAATGCAACAAGTACCACAAACCCGGTTAGCGCAAACCATACCGGGGTTTTTATCAATGGTGATTTGCAGAGCAGATCATAGATGATCCATGCCACTACAAATGACCCTACCCCAATTCCAATTCCCTGCCAGGCTGTAATATTTAAAATATTCTTATCAATGAGCAATGCCGATGCATTGAAGTAATACACCACGAACAGCAAACAAAAACCTGTAACCCAGGTAAAGTAAGCCTCATACTTGAACCAGTGAAGATGTTTCGGGATTGTCTTAGGCGCAACCTTATATTTTTCGAGATAATAAAATCCGCCGCCATGCACAGCCCAAAGGTTTCCGGCAAGCTCATCCCGAACGTCTTTAGAGCGGTTAAGTGCATTCTCTAAGAAAACAAAATAGAATGACGCTCCTATCCAGGCAATTCCGAAAGTGATGTGCATCAGGCGAACAACAATATTCAGCCACTCCATCAGGTGGCTCTCCCACGCTGTTCCCTTTACATAAATATATAAGGCCCCGGCCATGGAAACCGAAACCAGCACTAGGGCTGTGTAAACAAAATTCTGTGATGAAGCGATCTCTTCTTTTTTCTTCTCAACATTAATACCCGCTTCATCATCTTTTTCATATTGTTTCAATACCGTACGCAGGTAATAGGTCATGATGGTGAGCATGACCAGAACAAATCCAAGTACAGCCAATAAAATGATTCCAAGCATTATCAATTCTTTTTCTTTCCAAACAAGCGAAGCCTGCTGATACCTCCATCAGGAAAAATATTTAACCTTACATGTGAAACAGTAACAGTACAGCCTATCTCTTTCATAAACTCATGTTCATGATCGGCTCTTAATTTTTGTTTTGGCAATAATTCCATCCACTTCACTTTATCATGTACCACATCAGCATCATTGTTACTCATGCAGCATTCAATAGAGCATGTATCGGGGTAATTGCCTTTAAAGTGGCAGGTGTCAACAACAATACGGTCAATACTTCCTGCTCTTGCCAGTTTTACAATTACCCAATCCCTGTTACCGGGTGTACGGTTTCGTTTTGTTTCCCAGCCATCTCCCATATTCACTCCACGCCCCGGCATGATCAGGTTGCTCATGGCGCTAAAGAACATATCATTACAGACAATGGCTTTGCCCCCATTAATGGCTGCAGCCAGGTCAATTTCTTCATTGGCAGAAATAATTTCCCAGTTCTTAAACACTTCGCCATATACCCTCAATCTTGCCACACCTCCATCGGGGTAAATGTGCAGGCGTATATGTGTATATATGCCGCTGCTGTTACTTTCGAAAAAATTTTGTGAGCCTGCATCCAAATGCGATTTAGGCAATAACTCTTTCCAGTTCAGCTTATCCCAATCATTCACAGAAGATGCATCGGTTAAATTGATCGCTTCAACAGATGCATGTGGCGGATGGTTACCGAGAAAAAAGTTAGTATCAATATCAAACCCCGTGATCTTTCCGGGAGTTGCCAGCTGCACCACAGCCCAGTCGTGGCCAGGTGTACGTTTGCGGCGGCTTTCCCAACCATCCATCCATTTACCCCGGTCTGTATATTTATCTGTAATAAAAACTCCTCTTGTAGGTTTGATTAGGTTTTCCTTTTCTGCAAAGAAATCATCAGTAGCATATAAAACTTTCCCGCCAAGCCGTTCTGCAGCCAGGTCGGTTAGCTGTGCGAATGCCGGCGCATCCTTAATTATTTCTTTTACTTTCTCAAAAGCCATTGCCCTGCGTTTTTAAAAATGATTTGTTTGTTTTGGTAAACAGTGATGCCGTTCACAATTGTTTGCAGTGTCATTCCAGATAACTTTTTTCCTGTATATGGACTGCACTTGTGTTTATGCAAAATATCTTTTTCGCTTACAATAAAATTTTGTTCCGGGCTCCATACCAGCAGATCGGCATCGTATCCCACAGCCAGTTTTCCTTTATTCTTATCCACCTGTAAGAACTTTGCCGGGTGTTCGGTAAGCAAAGGAATGAATTTTTCTATGGAAATCTTTTCTTGCATTGCTGCCCATGACGCTGGCAGCAAAAATTGCAGCCCTGCAATACCGCCCCAGGCTTTTTTCAGGTTGCCGCTTTCCAGTTCTTTAATGACTGGTGGGGCCGGAGAATGATCGGTCGCAATAAAATCAAGCGTTCC
>CAYTQB010000047.1:18762-21546 GCA_964439615.1 uncultured Ferruginibacter sp.
AGTTCAACAGCGTCATTCTCCCATTTTTTGGGACGACTGGCTAAATATTCTTTATACCTCGTCGGGTATTTCTCCAGTTGGTTAATACTATCTCCTTCCAGTTCACAATGCGCCAATAAAGGCAAGTTATATTTTGCAATAACGGGCATGGCCGCTTCTATTTCCTTCTCACCAACATTTGGAAACTCGTCAATTCCAGAATGCGTAAGAAAACATTTTATGCCCAGCGCACCAGCCTTCATCAATTCCTCCAATTGGTTTTGATTGCCGGGGATCAGCCCTCCATAAAAACCAACATTCACGTTTAATTTACCGGCTGATGCATCAAGCTTCAGTTTGAATGCTGCTGCATTTGTTGTAACCGGACTTGCATTCAATGGCATGTCAACAATGGTTGTGATTCCACCTGCAGCAGCAGCCTGTGTAGCGGTATCAAACCCTTCCCAGTCTGTACGGCCAGGTTCATTAATGTGAACATGTGCATCGATAACCCCGGGCATTAAAATATGGTCGCCTGCATCTTCGGCTCCATGTATTTTATTTGGATGTATTTCTGTGATAACCCCTTTTTCAAAACAAATGGTTGCAGGCTGAAGTTTTCCATCCAGCCAGCATCGGTTACTGTATATGGATCGTTTATTGGCCATTATTATATAAGCCCATCAAAACTTTTTCGGGTGTGATCGGTGCTGAATAAGGAATATTAGCAGAGGGATTAAATAAAAGTACAGCATTACGAATGGCGAAGTAAGCGCCGATGCCATACATTAACGGAGGCTCGCCTACTGCTTTTGATTTGAAGATAGCCATGTCATTTCCGTCTGTATTTAAAAATCTGACTTCAAGATTTTTAGGCACCGAATATATATCCGGTATCTTATAAGTTGAAAGTGCGTTGGATATCAATTTCCCTTCGGTATTATAAACCACTTCTTCCATTGTCATCCAGCCAATGCCTTGTACAATACCTCCTTCACACTGGCCAAGATCAACAGCACGGTTCATACTGCTTCCAAAATCGTGTACCACTTTTACGGCATCTGTTTCATAAGTTCCCCGCAAACAGTCAACGGTTACAATGGTAAGCGCTGTTCCGTACACATGATAAGCAAACGGGTGTCCTTTTTCTATCGTTTTATCAAAGTTGATGTAAGGTGTTGCATAATGCCCCTTTGCACTCAGGTTAATGCGTTTAATGAACGCCTGCTGAATAAGGTTCTTCCAGTTGAAAATAGAAGCCTCATCATTGATATAGACTACTTCATCTTTTATTTCTACGGTTTCATTTTCATTATCTGTCAATTCTGTTTTAATAAAAGAGATCAGTCGTTCTTTTATTTGTTCACAGGCATTCAGCAATGCCTTCCCGTTCAGGTCGGCAGTTGAACTGGCTGCTGAGGGTGAAGTGTTGGCTACCCTGGTCGTATTAGTACTTTCAAGTTTTATCCTCGATGCAGAAATCCCAAAACTTGCCGCTGCTACCTGCAGCATCTTTGAATTCACGCCCTGTCCCATTTCCACAGCACCTGTACTCACACCAACAGTTCCGTCGGAATATACATGTACAAGCGCTCTTGCCTGGTTCATCATGGTGTTTGTAAAAGAAATACCAAAACAAACGGGCATCAGCGACAAACCTTTCTTGTAAAACTTGTTCTGCTGGTTAAATAATTCAATTTCTTTTATTGCAGCCTCTACATCATATTCTGTCATTACTTCATCCCAGCATTTTTTTGCCTGGCTTTCAGAAACAATTTGCCCGTAAGCAAATTCATCTCCGTTATCCATCATGTTCTTTCGCTGTATACGAAGTGGTTCAACGCCTAATTTTTTTGCAGCATGATCGATTGCCGCTTCTATCACAAACATTCCCTGCGGACCGCCAAAGCCACGAAAAGCTGTGTTGGGGGGAAGGTTGGTCTTGCATGAATGCGCCACAACATGAACATTTGGAATATTATAGCTGTTGGTTGCATGAAATAATGTTCTTTCCAAAATAGCTGGGGAAAGGTCAGCTGCAGCGCCGCCATTCTGGTAGAACGTAGCTTCGTAGGCAATAATATTATAGTCCTCATCCAGGCCGATCTTATAATCGCTGCTGTACGGATTTCTTTTGCCGGTCATTCTCATATCTTCCATGCGATGTGGAATACATTTGGCAGGATGCTTTAATAACCATGCTGTCATCGCTGCCATAGCGCCCCATGCCGAAGCCTGGTCTTCCTTGCCACCAAAACCGCCACCAAGTCGTGGCACATCTACTTCTACTTTATTCATTCCAACACCCAGCACCTTCGCTACAGTTCTTTGCACCTGTGTGGGCCCTTGTGTGGATGAAAATATTTTTACGCTGTCATGTTCTGTTGGATAAGCATAAGCTCCTTGTGTTTCCAAATACAATTGTTCCTGTCCTCCTGATTCTGCGCTTCCTTCAAAAATATATTTGCAGGTATTAAAAGCTTCTTTCACATCTCCTTTCACAAATTTTCTTGACGGGCTTAATAATTTACCCTGTTCAAATGCTTTTCTCGGGTCGGTAATGATGGGTAAGGGGTCAATTTCTATTTTTATTTTTTTGAGCGCCTCATCGGCAGCATCTTCATTCTCCGCAACAACAAGCAATACAGGCTGTCCCTGGAAATCAACAATACCGTCTGCAAGAAAGGGTTCATCAGGAATGATACCCCCGATCTGGTTCTCGCCAGGAATGTCTTTGTGAGAAAATATTTTCACAACTTCATCCATTTGTTCTGCTTCCGAAAAATCAATGCTTTTAATTTTTCC
>CAYTQB010000048.1:0-19568 GCA_964439615.1 uncultured Ferruginibacter sp.
CATTACCTGCATCAACAAACAGTGTTTTTATATTATGCTGCTTTATATACTGGGTATAGGTTTCCTGTAAAGTAAAAAGATAATCATTGGGAATCTCCTGTTCATACTCCCTGTTGCGTTTTCTGATATTCTCCTGTAGTTTTTTAACAGGTGTGTGCAGGTAGATGAGAATATCCGGCTGAATAATTTGCGGATTGATGATCTCGAAAAGTTTCTGGTATAAACGAAATTCCTCTTCGGATAAATTGACCTTGGCAAACAGGAGGCATTTTGTAAAAAGATAATCAGAGATGGTTACGTTCTGAAACATATCTTTTGTCTGTAACAGGTCTTTCAGTTGTTTATAGCGTTCGGCCATAAAAAACAGCTCCAGCGGAAATGCATATTGGGTAGGGTTTTCGTAAAACTTTGGAAGAAAAGGGTTGTCAGCAAATTCCTCCAGTATCAGCCGGGCATTAAAATGTTTGCTTAACAGGTGAGCCAGTGTAGTTTTACCGGCACCAATATTTCCCTCTATGGTTACAAAGTTATACTTCATGAAAAATTCTCAAGCGGACTGCAAAATAAGCGGAAACAACTTTTACGCCATCAAAACTTTTTCACATTCAGCGTATCTTGGCAGTGTATAAAAAGTTGGTGCATATTTTTTTTAAGCACCGGGTGTTTGAAATTAGGAGAAAGTTCATTAAGCGGTACCAGTACAAAACGCCTGTTTTGTAATTGCGGATGGGGCACTGTGAGTTCTGCTTTATCAATGATCTCCTTATTAAAAAAAAGTATATCAATATCAATGATACGTGGAGCATTTTTCGCTGTTCTTCGCCGACCCATACTTTTCTCAATTTGTAAAATGCTTTGCATGGTTTGTGATGCCGTAAGTTTTGTTTGCACAATAACGACCTGGTTTAAAAAATCAGGTTGATCAGTATTGCCCCAGGCAGCAGTTTGGTAGATAGCTGACTTGCGTTGTATTCGGCCGATCTTTTGGGTAATTGATCTTTGAGCAAGCAATAACTGCTTTTGCGGACCTTGCTGGTTGCTGCCGAGTAATAAATAAATTTTGTTCATCAATAAACAAATAACAGGTATCAAATTTAAGCAGTTGGCCTTTACTAATTCATACTTTTTTATTATAGCTTTACGCCTCAATTAATTCAAACCATGCAAAAGTACAGCCAGGTAAGGGCTATGCTGGCCATTACCAAAGCAAGCCTGATCGCCATATTCCGAAGCCCATCGGCGGTTGTTTTCAGCCTTGTGTTCCCCTTTGTATTTATCCTGGTCTTTGGATTTATTGGAGGAAACGGTACGGCCCCCACATTTAAAATTGTAATTGATAAAGACTGTGATACTACCAATGCTTTTTACGATTCCATTAGGCAAAACAAAAGGATCAGGATCGTTTCATTTGCTGATGAAAAAACACTGAGAGAAAATATTGTGAAAGGAAGGATAGCCGGGGTGTTAAAGATCACAAAAACACAACAGGAAAATCCTGCGTACACTTACACGATAAAAAGTTCAAACGCCAGCGCAGATAAATGGGCGCAACTGTTGCCTTTGCTGGAATCTATTTCCAATAAAGTAAGCAACAGCAAGTATGCCAACAGGCCCAGTTTTGCAGCTGAACGTTTTTTTTACCCCAGGGATATTGAAACGGTAAGAGAATATAAGACCATCGATTTCATTTTACCTGGCCAGCTTGGTTTCTCCTTACTGGGTTCGGGTGTGTTTGGTGTTGCATTCATGTTCTTTTCACTACGCAATACACTTGTATTGAAACGTTTTTTCGCTACACCCATCAACCGCACTTATATTGTTTTGGGTGAAGCCATCAGCAGGGTAATATTTCAAATGATCACAGCAATTGTAATTATTCTTGCAGGGCGCTTTTTATTTGGATTCACCCTTATCAATGGTTTTGAAACATTACTGGAAATGCTGTTCCTTAGTCTTGTCGGCCTGCTGGTGTTTATGGGGTTTGGATTCATTGTAAGCGGCCTTGCCAGGAACGATGGGGCTATTCCACCGTTCGCTAATCTCATCACCATGCCTCAGTTCATATTGGGCGGTACTTTCTTTTCAGTTGAAGTATTTCCCAAATGGCTGCAACCCATTTCCAATGCATTACCACTTACTCATTTGAATACAGCCATGCGTAAAGTTGCCTTTGAAGGCCAGAACCTGTGGAATGTAAGAACGGAACTTGGGATACTTTTTTTGTGGGGACTCGTTCTGTATATTATAGCTATTAAAGTTTTTAAATGGGAGTAAAATGAACATGAGATTAGTTAAAGGTTTTTTTATTGCTATTGCAGGCCTGTTCATTTTTGTGACCATCCTTTCTTTATTTATTCCTTCAAAAGTTATTGTAACGAAAGCGGTAGTTATACATGCAAATGCCGAAAAGATTTTCACCGAGATAAGTAACCTGCAAAACTGGAAGCACTGGCAACCTGTTTTTAAAAAAGATTCGGCACAGATAAAATTTGATAGAGATAGTTCCGGTGTAAGTAATTCCTGCGAATGGGAATCGAAAGGAAAGAAAAATAAACTTCTTATTACGGGCAAAAAAGATAATGTGGTAACTGCAACATTGTTAAGGGAAGGGGAGAATGATATCTTTAATACGATGAGGGTTTCGCCGGTACAGGAAGCTAACCAGGTGCAGGTTGAATGGATTGTATTGATAAAACTAAAATGGTATCCCTGGGAAAAGTTCTACGGAATTTTTATTGAGAAGATAAGCGGGGAAGGTTATGAAGCGGCTTTGAACAGCCTGAAGGAATACGCTGAAAACAACTAAGCAGGGAAACTTATTTTTCCCATAGATACTACCGGCATACCCTTGATTCCTTTTTGTAAATAACTGCCATCACCACAAATACATTCATTGGCCAAAACTGCAAATAGCACAGCTTCCTTGGCATCCGGGTCAATATCTAATTCAGTAGTAGTATAAAATGAAAAGTTTGGTAAAGCCTCTTTCAAATGTTGTATCAACAAAGGGTTGTGCATACCACCACCACTGGTAAATATTTTGTATGACCTGTTTCTATCTGTTGTTTTCAGCAAAGCAGATACAATTGTATCTGCAGAAAATTTATTCAGCGTGGCCATAGTATCTTCCACACTGATTGTTTGTGCAACTCCTTTTTCTTTAGCTGCCTGCAGGTAATCCATATTGAATAACTCGGGGCCGGTAGTTTTTGGAAAAGGCCTGGTAAAAAAATCATTTTCCTTAAGGGCGGCAAGCAAAGGCTCATTTATTTCCCCACGCAATGCAATGGCTGCATCCTCATCAAAATGTTTTCCTTTAAAATGTTGTTGCGTCAGTGCATCCATCATAGTATTTCCGGGCCCGGTGTCGGTACTGAAAATAGCTACACTATCCATACTGCCGGGTAAATACGTAAAATTGGCAATGCCTCCAATGTTTAACAATATCCTGTCTTCACCCTGTTTGCCAAAGATCAGGTAATCGCCGTAAACAGCCAGGGGTGCGCCTTCTCCACCGGCAGCAATATGTTTTTGCCGGAAATCACTTAGGGTGATGATGCCGGTAGCTACTGCCAGGTGATCGCCATCTCCAATTTGTAGCGTTGCATTCCCGAATTTTTGTTGCCGGTGTAAAATTTTGGGTGCATGATAAACGGTCTGTCCATGACTTGCTATCAGGTCAACTTCTTCTTTATCTACATTCCACTTTTTTAAACAGCTGTTTATTATGCCTGCATGTTTTAGAGCAACCCATGGGTTCAACAAACACAGTTTTTCGAAATCAATATTTTTTTTGCTGAAAACCGATTTGATCTCCGATTTGAAATCTTCATCAAAAGCCACGGTCTCAAATTTTAGTAAACTGATCTTTGTTTGTAACCCGCTGCCCGAAAAACTGCATAGTGCAATATCAAGCCCATCCAAAGAAGTGCCGCTCATTAAACCCATAATCTTTCTCTCGGGCTTCTTAGAAATGGCATAAAGTTTTTCCAGATCTGTATTCATGGTGGTAAATATAATTGTTGCAGCCGGTTTTGCAGTACAGGTGCCTTGCCCGGAAATTATGCGTTTTTTTGCAGCATTTACAAAATAAATATGCCTTTTTTTGCAGGAATCAATCTTTTTCCTAACTTAGAAATGCGATTGCCATCAAAACCATATGCTTAAGAAAGAACGCCAGGCCTTTATTCTTCACAATGTTAATCTTCACAACCGTGTTTTAAGCAGCGACCTCAGCACTGCCATCAATGTTTCGGAAGATACGATCAGGAGAGACCTGCAGGAACTTGCAGAACATAGTAAATTGATAAAAGTGCATGGTGGTGCACTCTCAAAATCTTTTCACAGCTCCTTCAACTCCTCAAAAGTATATGCCAAGGAGAATAAAAAAAAGATAGCACAGAAAGCAGCAAACCTGATTAAAGACGGCATGTTTGTGCTCACCAGTGGGGGAACCACCATTATTGAACTTGCAAAAGCCTTGCCCGAGAACCTTCACGCAACTTTTATAACCGGAAGCCTGCCTGTGGCTTTTGAATACATGCATCACCCCAATATTGAAGTAATACTGATTGGCGATAAATTATCAAAGAACTCACAGATTACAGTAGGAGGAGGCGCCATTTCACAGATAAAGCAATTAAAAGCAGATATCTGTTTTGTAGGTACCAATGCCATTGATGTTGAACACGGATTAACGGACAATGATTGGGAAGTGGTGCAGGTTAAAAAAGCCATGATAGAGGCTTCCAAAAAAATTGTATCGCTTACTATTTCCGAAAAATTGAATTCAACGCAACCTATCAGGGTATGTGAAATAAAGGATATAGACATCCTGGTAACAGAACTAAGTGAAGACGACAAAATTTTAAAACCATATAAAAAAACAGGCCTGACAATTCTTTAAAAACAATTTAAAACAAAAACACTTCATCATGAGAAACATCATTTCAAAAAAACTAATGAAACAGAAATGGCTTTTTCTTTTTCTGTTTGCCAGCCTTACTGCTTTTACGGCAGTTGCCCAGGTGAAAATATCGGGCAAGGTTACTAATAACAAAGGAGAGGGGGTGCAAGGGATTTCTGTATCCATCAAAGGAGATAATGCCGGCACGTCTACCAATCCGGATGGATCGTATCAACTCATCGCAGTGCTTAAGAACGGAAAACACATCGTTGTTTTTTCAGGCGTAGGTTTCCGGAGTATAGAACAAACCATTACGGTGAGCGGAAACAACGAACTTACTGCCAATGCACAATTACAGGCAGATATACTTGGCCTTGACGAAGTAGTGGTAACAGGTACTTCTGCAGGAACTACCAGGCGCCAATTGGGAAGTTATATCAGCACTGTAAAAGCTGACCAACTGACCAAGGGAGCAACTTCAAATGCATTGCTTGCATTGCAGGGAAAAACTGCAGGCGCACAAATTACCCAGAACAATGGTGATCCTGCCGGTGGGGTTTCTGTTCGTTTGCGTGGTATCAGCTCTGTAAACAGCAGCAGCGAACCACTGTATATTATTGACGGGGTGATACTGAATAATGCAACAACAAGGGTTACCAACACCAGCAATAACTATGATGGTAATTTATTTGTAGGAACTATTGGACAAAACAGGCTTGCCGATATCAACCCTTCCGACATTGAACGCATTGAAGTATTGAATGGCGCTGCAGCAGCTGCCATTTATGGTTCAAGGGCCAATGCCGGTGTGGTGCAGATCTTCACCAAGAGAGGAAGCAGTGGTGCCCCTGTTATAAGTTTCAGCAGCAGCGTTATGTTCAGCAAATTGCGCAAAAGTGTTCCTGTAAATAATTCACCAATAAAATTCGGAGGCCCAACCGACGGTCCGGGTGCTCAAACACAGGATATCCTGACACCTGCATTAACCAATACCACTGCTGTGACCAGGTACGATTACAATGACTATATTTTTCAAAAGGCAATTGGAACAGATAACAATGTTTCCATTTCGGGAGGTAAGGATAAAACTAAGTACTATGCTTCGGGCTCTTACTATAAAAATGAAGGTATCATTAAGAATACCGATTTCAGAAGATATAGTTTCAGGGTGAACCTCGACCAGGCTATTGGTAACAGGGTGAACTTTAATATCAGTTTAAATTATATCAACAGCGTAAGTAATGAAAAGCCGGACGGCAATTCCTTTTTCTCACCGATGAATTCCATAAACATCATTGGTAATTTCCATAATATCTGGGATAGGGATGCCTTGGGTAACCTGAAAGCAGTTGGAGAAAGAGGCAGGGTAAACCCGGTATCAATCATTGAAGATATAAAACAGCGCCAGGAAACAAACCGTTTGATCGCCGGGTTAGGCCTTTCAGTTAAACCGATAAAAGGACTTACGATAGACTACAGGCTCGGGTTCGATCAGTACGGCCAGCGTGGAGAAACATTCATACCTCCATTTGCATATAATGTAAGCGATGGATTTTTTGGCGGCGGTGCAGCACTTGATCCAACCAGGAATGGATATGCCAGTACTGCTTCCGATCATTTTTTCCAGGTAAGTAATGATATAAACGGAACATACAACATTAATATCACTAAGGATATCAACTCAGTTACACAGGTTGGTTATTCGGTTCAATACGAAAAAAATAATTATGCTTTATCCCAGGGACGTGGAATGGCGCCGCTGGTTCAAACAGTAAACGGTGCAAGTACCATACTTCCCGGAGCTGATGAAAGAGGAGAACAATCTATTTCAGGATATTACTTACAACAAAACTTCAAGTATAAAAACCTGTTGTTCCTTACAGGTGCTATACGGGTTGATGGTTCTTCAGTATTTGGTGAAGACCAGAGAAATCAAAAATATTATAAAGGAAGCTTAAGCTATGTTGTAAGTGAACATGGTTTTTGGGAAAAGATGCCATTCCATAAGATCTGGAATTTTGCCAAGTTAAGGCTTGCCTATGGCGAAAGCGGTAACCTTACGGGTATCGGTGCTTATTCAAGATTCAATGCGTATTCTTCTAATTCTTTTGTAAGCCGTACTGCATTAAGTTCAAGCGGTACAAGAGCAAATACAAATGTAAAACCAGAACGCCAGAAAGAACTGGAATTCGGTATTGAACTCGGCTTCCTGAATAACAGGGTTAATTTCCAGGCAAACATTTACAACAAAAAAGTAGACGACCTGCTGATCAACCGCTTCATTGCCCCTACAACCGGATTCAGCAGTTTGCTTGATAATTTTGGAAGCCTTGAAAATAAGGGATATGAATTAATGCTTACCGGTAAGCCATTACAGTATAAGAACTGGGGATGGACCATCAGCGGAATCTATAATCATAACAGGAATAAAGCTGTTAAGATTGGGCAGGCGCTTACTTTATTAAGCACTAACCAGGGGGCGCCGGTTGCCATTATTGAGGGCGAGCCTATTGGGGTATTTTATGGTGCTTTCTTTGCACTGGATGGTAGCGGTAATTGGGTTAAAAATGCTTCGGGCTTTCCAATGGGCGAAAGAGGTATCCAGACAGGCCCCACATCATATAATGTAATAAGAGATGCTAACGGGTTACCCGTTCTTACAAATCCCCTGGTAAGAAGAGTTATTGGTAATCCTAATCCGGATTATACAGCTACCTTAACAAATGAATTTTACTACAAGAATATCAGTCTGCGCATTCAACTGGATGCTGTAAAAGGAAATGAAGTATTCAATGCAGACTGGAGGACAAGACAGGGGGTGGGTAACGGAAAAGAAGCTGAGAAAGAACAAACCGGTGTTTACCCCCGTGGATACATAAACAGCTTTTATGGTACTGTAGAACAATGGCGTATTGATGATGGTTCATTTGTAAAACTCAGGGAGATTTCTTTAAGCTATACCATTGGTAAATTAAAAATGTTCAAAGATATCACCGTTTCACTTACAGGCCGGAATTTAAAAAGCTGGGATAATTATAAAGGGTACGATCCGGAAGTTAATGCAACAGGGCAAAGTACGGTCTTACGGGGCATTGATTTTGGTTCGGTTCCTATTCCACGAACTTTTGCCATAGGTATATCAGCCAAATTATAAACCTTTAAAACTATTGTTATGAAAATAAAATTTTTAAATATTGTAATGATAACAACAGTTTTGATGGCTGTTGTTACACAAACCAGTTGTAAGAAAGATTATTCTGATCCTTCAAGAGCAACTGAAGATAAAGTGTTTAATACGCCTTCGGGATTAACCGGTGTGGTCGTTGGTCTGCAAAGAGTTTACACTTTAGGCAGAGGTAGCACTTTATATAATTTGATTACTATAAACGGTTTAACCACAAACGAACTGATTGTTGTAAACACTGGTAATACGGCTGAAGTTCAACTGGCTGCCGGTGGTACTTCGGTAGATGGTAACCATACTATGCTTACCACTTTTTGGACTACCTGTAACAAAGTTATATATGATGCCGACCTGGTTATTGCTAATGCAAAGAAACTGGCCGATAAAAACTATGCAAGCGGTTTAATTGCCTACGCAAGCATTTTTAAAGCATTATCTATTGGTGATATGAGCCAGTTTTGGGAAAAAGTACCAGATGGTACGGGTACCAACGTAACATTTATCAGCAGGTTAGATGGATTCAAAAAAGCAATTGCGGTTATTGATGAGGCACTGGCTGCAATTTCTGCAAATGCTATAAGCAGTTCATTCATATCTTCGGTTCCTTCAGGTATTGATATCAGCAATACATTGAATGCTCTTAAAGCAAGATATTCACTGTATGCAGGTCTGTATCCCCAGGCGTTGGCAGCAGCAAATCTTGTTGATATCACTAAAAAATCAACGTTTAATTATGATGCGTTGTCGTTGAACCCGGTTTTTGAAGTAGCCACATCAACTAATAATGTTGTACAGCCAAAAGATTCGACCCTAGGGCTGGTACCTGCATTAGCTCCTTCCCTTACCGATGCAAGGGTTCCGTTCTATACTGTTATCAATCCTACAATTGCTCCACGTTTCCGTATTAACAACTTTGGAAATGCAGCAACAACAGCCATACCTATTTACCTGCCAGGTGAAATGACCTTGATAAAGGCTGAATGTTATGCCCGTGCTAATGACAGTACAACAAGTAAAACTTTCCTGAATATCATTATTACAAAAACACCGGCTTCGGATCCGTTTGGAGTTGGTGGCAACCAGCCTGCGATCAATTCATATGGTTCGTATGCTTTAATATTCGACCAAATATACAGGCAACGTTGTATAGAATTATTTATGAGTGGACAAAAGCTGGAAGATATGAGAAGATTTGGAAGGCCTCAGTCAGAAATGAAGAGAAATCTTATGCCTTATCCTTTACGTGAAAGAGATAATAATCCCAATACACCTCCAAACCCTCCGTTTTAAGTATATAGCGTTTATTTTTGTCTGAAGTCCCGGCGATCATTAGCCGGGACTTTTTTATGTGGTGATGAACTTTAAATTTCTTTTTATCCCGTCAAACTTTGTTCTCTTTAGGGGAGAGTCCTTAAAAATAGTTTTGAAAGACTCTTCAGTTAGCTCTTCCCAATCATCTTTTGTAAAGTTTAATATCTCGGGATAAGGAGTGAAACTGGCCTCGGCAGACGATTTTGAAAAACGGTTCCAGGGGCATACATCCTGGCATACATCGCAACCAAACATCCAGTTATCAAATTTTCCTTTCATCTTGCCGGGTATCAATACATCTTTCAGTTCAATGGTGAAATATGAAATGCATTTGCTGCCATCAATTACCCTGTCGGGCAAAATAGCTTCGGTGGGGCAGCTGTCAATACATTTGGTACAGGTACCACAGTAATCTTTTACAAACTCATCATCGTAATTCAATTCCATGTCGGTGATAAGAGTGGCAATAAAGAAGAAGGAACCGCTTTTTTTATTTATCAGGTTCCCGTTTTTGCCAATCCATCCAATACCTGCTTTTTGCGCCCAGGTTCTTTCCAATACGGGGGCACTGTCCACAAATCCACGGCCATTCACTTCGCCAACAAGTTCTTTTATCTGTTGCAGAAATATTTTCAATTTGCTTCTTATCACTTCATGGTAATCATTTCCATAAGCATATTTCGATATTTTTGGCGATTGAACAGATTGTTGCTGAGACGGGAAATAGTTAAGTAAAAGAGTGATAACTGATCTTGCGCCCGGCACCAACTTAGACGGATCAATGCGAAGGTCAAAATGGTTCTCCATGTATTGCATGTTGCCATGCATGCCTTTGCTTAGCCAGTTTTCCAGGCGCCTTGCGTCATCGTCAAGCAGGCGGGCTTTTGCAATACCACAGTAATCAAATCCCAAACCGGCTGCAATGGTTTTAACTATCCCCGTATGTTTGTGAATATTACTCATTCCTCTTCAGAAGTATCCTCTAAATGAAGCTTGTGGAAAAACCGGTGAGCAATGGGAGCAATGATGATACCAATAGTGCTAATAAATGCAACACCACTGAATAAGGCATATAATGATGCAAAAACTTTAGCCGTTTTTGTTAAGCATATAGTTGGGTCAATCATGGGTCCCATACCGCTTAGTATCATGGAAGCATTTAAAAGGCTGTCGTACCAACCCAGTTCGGGGATGGTAAGTTTGTAGCCAACAATACCAATAGATAAGCAAACAAACATGATGAGGAAACCAACAGCCGCATTCTTCCATAACCTGCGGTAAAAAACGTTTTTTGGTATCGGTTTTTGTTTTTTTCGTTCAGTCATATGTTTACCTTTTTATAAAAGTACAAAAGCCTTGCAAGAATGAGTTGTTGGTGCTTTTAAATGTTTGTTCCTGCCGAATATGCTACATTAGCATGTGAAGCATACGCAACCTGCTTTTGCGGCAGTATACCTTACTGTTTTATGCCATAATTGCCTGTAATTAAGGTTGGATTGTGGTTTGCGTAAAAACTATAAAATAAACGGACATGAGTTTACAAAATTTAACCATAAAATCGCAGGAGATATTACAGCAGGCGCAGCAACTGGCCTTCAATGCAAATAATACAAATATTGAATCGGAGCACATACTTCAAGCCTTGCTGAATGATAAAGATTCACCCGTGGAATTCCTGCTCAAAAAGAATAACGTAAACGTTAATTATGTTGAGGAAAAATTAGATGCAGCAGTTCTGAAGCTTCCCAAAGTTTCAGGCGGTGAACCTGCTCAATCATTAAGCCGGGAGGCTAATAATGTGCTGTTACGCTCAACAGCAGCATTAAAAACTTTTAAAGATGAATTTGTAAGCGTTGAGCATTTGTTGCTTGCTTTGTTGCAGGGACATGATAATACTTCCAAATTATTAAAGGATGCAGGACTAACCGAGAAAGGCCTTATTACTGCAATAAAAGACCTGAAAAAAGGTTCAACGGTCTCTTCTCAAACTTCCGAAACACAATTCAATGCTCTTAACAAGTATGCAAAGAACCTGATTGAAATGGCGAGGTCCGGTAAGTTGGATCCTGTAATTGGCAGGGATGAAGAGATAAGAAGAACTTTGCACATTCTTTCACGAAGGAGTAAGAATAACCCGATCCTGGTTGGTGAGCCGGGTGTTGGTAAAACCGCCATAGCCGAAGGATTGGCCATGCGTATTGTAAATGGCGACGTTCCTGAGAATCTAAAGTCCAAAATAATTTATGCGCTTGATATGGGACAATTGATAGCCGGTGCAAAGTATAAAGGTGAATTTGAAGAAAGATTAAAATCGGTAGTAAAAGAAGTGGCTTCCAGTGACGGGCAGATCATTCTTTTCATAGATGAGATACATACATTAGTTGGTGCAGGCGGGGGTGATGGAGCAATGGATGCTGCAAATATCTTAAAGCCTGCATTGGCAAGAGGAGAATTAAGGGCCATTGGTGCGACCACTTTGAATGAATATCAAAAATTCTTTGAAAAAGACAAGGCGCTGGAACGCCGTTTTCAAAAAGTTATGATTGATGAGCCTACTGTTGAAGATGCGGTTTCTATCCTGCGTGGATTGAAAGACCGTTATGAAACTTATCACCATGTATTGATAAAAGATGAAGCTATCATTGCAGCAGTTGAACTATCGAACCGGTATATCACCGATCGTTTTTTGCCGGATAAGGCTATTGACCTCATAGATGAAAGTGCTGCCAAGCTGCGTCTGGAAATGAACAGTATGCCCGAGGAACTGGACGAACTGGAAAGAAAGATCCGCCAACTGGAAATTGAAAGGGAAGCGATAAAAAGGGAAAACGACGAATCCAAATTAAAACAGCTCAATACCGATATATCAAACCTCTCTGTTGAAAGGGATACATTTAAAGCCAAATGGCAGCAGGAGAAAGAGATTGTTGAGAAGATACAAAACGCCAAAGCTGAAATTGAGAACCTGAAACTGGCAGCCGATAAAGCTGAGCGTGAAGGTGATTATGGAAAAGTGGCTGAGATACGCTACGGCAAAGTACAGGAGCAGGAAAAAATTGTTGATGAGTTCACTAAGCAGTTAACTGCCATCAGCGAAAAAAGATTATTGAAGGAAGAAGTAGATGCAGAGGACATTGCCGAAAATGTGGCAAAAGCTACCGGTATCCCCATCATGAAAATGATGCAAAGCGAGAAGGAAAAATTGTTGCACCTGGAGGAAGAATTGCATAAGCGGGTGGTCGGCCAGGATGAAGCGATCGGGGCTGTTTCCGATGCTATCAGGAGGAGCAGGGCAGGGCTGCAAGACCCCAAAAAACCTATTGGTTCGTTCATTTTCCTTGGGACTACGGGTGTGGGAAAGACAGAGCTGGCAAAGGCGCTGGCTGACTATCTTTTTGACGATGACAGCATGATGACGAGGATAGATATGAGTGAATACCAGGAAAAACATGCAGTAAGCAGGCTTTTGGGGGCGCCTCCCGGCTATGTTGGTTATGATGAGGGCGGACAGCTTACAGAAGCCGTAAGGCGTAAGCCCTACAGCGTTATCTTGCTTGATGAAATTGAAAAGGCGCATCCTGACGTTTTTAACGTACTTTTGCAAGTATTGGACGATGGTCGCCTGACCGATAACAAGGGTCGTATTGTGAATTTTAAAAATACGATCATCATTATGACTTCTAATATGGGTAGCCATATCATTCAGGAGAGTTTTGAGAATGTAACAGAAGGAAATAAGGAAGAAATTGTTAACAAGACCAAGAATGAAGTAATGGTCCTGTTAAGGCAAACCATCCGCCCCGAGTTCTTAAACCGCATTGATGAGGTCATTATGTTTGAACCTTTGATGAAAAAAGAGATCAAGGGTATCATCAAAATGCAACTGGATAATTTAAAACAACTGGTTGCCCAGTCAGGCATCAACTTACAGTTCAGTGATTATACACTGGATTTTTTAGCCGAGAATGGGTACGATCCGCAATTTGGTGCAAGGCCCCTCAAGCGTTTGATACAAAAAGAAATTGTGAACCGTTTGAGCAAGAGGATACTGGCAGGTGATGTTGATAAAACGAGGCCGGTTCTGGTGGATGTTTTCGACGGCACAGTTGTTTTCAGAAATGAAGCCAATAAAGAAACAAGGGTAAAGGAAACTAAGAAATAAGCAGGATAATATTTATAACAAAAGTTGTTTACGCAACGGCTAAAAGACAAATACTATGGCAATGAAAGTAAAAGAGGTAGTAGAGATAATTCCCCCTAAAGATATTTTTGTGGGTAATCCTAATGCAACGGTAACATTAATGGAGTTTGGAGAATATGAAAATGAAGATTGTGCAAAAGCGAATGAAGTAGTAAAAAGATTACTGGAAGAATTTGAGGGTAAGATAAAATTTCAATTCCGTCATTTTCCCTTAACTAAAATTCACCAGCGCTCCATGAAAGCAGGTGAGGCAGCGGTTGCCGCTTCGCAGGCAGGCAAGTTCTGGGAAATGCATAATATACTTTTTGATAACCGCCGCCAGCTGGGAACCACCAGCCTTAAGTTGTACTCAAAAGAGGCAGGTGTCAGCAATAAGCATTTTTTAGACGACCTGATCAATTCAACTTACGGTTGGCAGGTTCGCAATGACCTGAATGAAGGTATTGAAAGGGGAGTAAGAGATGTGCCTGCTTTTTTTGTGAACGGGCAATTGGTTCCAGGCAAACCTACTTTTGAAAACCTGAGCAAGGGCATTGAATTGGCCTTAAAAAAATCTAAAAAGAAAGCCCCCGCAAAACAAAGGGCTTAAAATAAAAACGAAAAGGCTTCGATGAAAATCGGAGCTTTTTTTATCAATCTATTTCAACATAGTAAGAAATTAACTCCCTTCCGTTTACTATAACTGTAATGGGGTAGGCGCCATCTTCTTCAAATTTGTAACCGAAAGAAAGTACTCCACCACTGTAATTGTATTTTATTTCTTTTACTTTATATTTTTTGCGCTCTCCCATGGACAATTCCACTTTTGTAATTTCTTTGCCATTGAGTGAGTAATTGAAATTAACCTCTTTATTAACCCTTGCTTTAAAATGGCCGTCATTGGGGGTAAACCTTTTCATGCCCAATTCAGGTCCAGCTACTTTTATTACGGGCAGGGAATAAAATTCTTTTTTATTCTTTGGAGCACCGCCCAGCTTCCAGGCTTCATTATCGGGGTAATGTTGCAGGTTAAAAATTGGCTTATCGGTAAAAAAATATGCATCGGTAAAAGACTTTGTAAACACTTTCATTTCTGCATCGGCATACCCACTGCCCCAGGCCGGGTCCACGTAATACCAGGTATCGGGGCTCTGCCCTAATTGAACTACTGCCCAACTGTGATTGATCTCGGCCCCTTTTTCATCTATTTGCTCTGTATTGTTTTTTACAAATCCGTCAACAGTAAGGCAACGGATGTCGGCGGCGCTGCACATATCCTGGAATAAACTGGCAAAACCAATACCAACAGCTTTGCGTGACAAAAGCACATCGGTTGGAGTATTCTTTGCAGTATTATTACCTTTTGCAGCTTTCATATCATAGGTAATATTAAGCGCTATCCAGTCGTAAATAGCCCGTGCCCTGTCTATTTTATCTTCAAATTTTTTGCTCACAACATTGTTTATGGTGCCCATGGTCATGCTGTCGAGTGGGCCAAGCCCTTTTACATAATCATCAATTGCTTTAAAATCCCTGCCACCTGTTTGGGCAAATAAATTAACTGAGGAGAAAGCCAATAAAAAGAGTATGTATTTTTTGGTAATATTCTTCATGTACTAAAATTAAGGAGCAAAAAGTTAAGAAAAGTGAAAACAATTTAATTGAAATCAAAAAGCGTGGCGGTGAACACTCCACGTTCCCTGGGTTTGAAAATGGCTTTCCAGTTACCCACATAGCGGATGAGTGATGGCACATGGTAATTTCCAGATTTTGTCATCACCACTTCCATCCGTACTTTGAGATCGTAAACAGCGGCATCATAGCTCAATGAATAATTTCTGGCCACTACTTCAAAGTCCTTATCATCAAACCAGGTGGTCATTTCATCAATTACCACTCCGTCTTTACTCTCCGGCCTTACTTTTTGAGTAAAGACATAACAACTGGTATTGTTGTATATCGTCATGTCAATGCTCATGTCGTACTTATCTGCCATGTCATCATCGTAAATGGCTGTCTTATTACTCATGAACGGTAGCCCGTTGATCCTTTTGCCGGGGTTGAAGAAAAGCATCTTCAGTTGCTCTTTCCTTTTTTCCATACCGCTTTTTCCTTCTGTATTGAATTCCCTCCCGGCTACTATATTATCTTCACCACAAACCGAATCCCTGGTAAAAAAAAGTGAGGCATACATCTGGGCAGTATAATAATTGAAATTGCGGTATTCATCATACATATCACCGGTTACCTGTTCTTCCAGTGTTTCCATCTTACGGCAATTGTTTATCCGTAGCTGTTTTGTTTTGCTGTGTAATGATGCCTTGGTCTTACCATCGCTGTTATTCATACGGATATCATTAATGGCTGTAAAGCCAAGCACCCTCAGGTTACGGAATGCTTTATAAAAAGAAGTATCGTTTTTTATACGTTCAATAAATGTGGAGATGTTCAGCTTATTATTTACAACCACTTCGCTGAGTGTGATGCTCCTGTTACCAACCCTGACTGTAGTATCAACTGCCTGGGAGAAACACGTGGCGCCTGAAGCCAGTAAAAAAAAGACAGTCATGGTTTTTTTGATCATACCTGCAAAGTAAATATATCTTTTAAGAAAATAGCCAGCCCTGGTGATGGCGTGCAGGTCATTTTGGAAAAACCATCCGGTAATCCACATTTACCTTTCCTTTTGTAATGTCATCAAGTTTTCTTTTCATCAACTTCCTTTTCAAAGGTTTGATGTGATCAATGAATAGTTTTCCTTCAATATGGTCATACTCATGTAATATGATACGGGCTGTAATGCCATTGAAGGTTTTGGTGTGGTGTTGAAAATGCTCATCCACAAATTCCAGGGTAACCTCTTCATTGCGGTAAACATCTTCTCTTATCTTAGGAATACTTAAACAACCTTCATTGTAGGACCATTCCTTACCATTGAGTTTGGCAATATGTGCATTGATGAAAACGCCTTTATAACCGGGGGCATCGGGGTATTCATCTTTTTCATCTTCTTCCTGGTTAAGGAATATCTGTTCGCTGTCAATTACAAACAACCGGATAGGCACATTTACCTGTGGAGCAGCCAGGCCCACGCCGCTGCTGTTATACATGGTTTCCCACATGTCGGCGACGAGTTTATCCAGGTTTGGGTAATCAGCACTGATGTCATCGCAAACTTTGCGCAAAACAGGCGAACCATATGCTACTATTGGTAAGATCATATACCCTCCATCTCCCTAAAGGGAGAGTTTAATTCATTAAATAATGCTGCAAAAATAAACCTTAAATCAATGTAAAGAAAAGTGTCTTAATAAATGAGGTACAAAGCCCCTTTAGGGGTTTGGGGTATTAAGATATTCCTGCAGCATGATGGTAGCGGCTATAACATCCACATTCTTTTTATCCCTCCGGTCTTTTTTCTTCATGCCCATTTCAAGCATAGCGTCTTTGGCCATTTTGGAAGTATATCGTTCGTCGACCGTTTTCAGGGAAATAGATGGCAATTCTTTTTTTATCTTTTTGATGGCGGCTTCCACAAGAGGAGTTCCATGTGTATCCGATTCATCCCAGTTTTTAGGCAGGCCAATAATGATGAGTTCCACTTGTTCCAGTGCAACATATTTTTTTAACCAGGAGATTAGCTCTTTCGAATCAATAGTCTCCAGCCCGGTGGCAATGATCTTCAGGGGGTCGGTAACAGCCAGCCCTGTTCTTTTACCGCCATAATCTATTGCGAGAATTCGTGCCATAACAGCTCCCACTATCTCCCCCAAGGGGGAGGATAAGGAGAAGATTGTGTTTTATGATAAATATAAATCCAGTATTACAAAGATGGCAAAAACAACCGAAGCAATACCATTGGTGGTAAAGAAAGCCATATTCACTTTACTGAGGTCGTTTGGTTTTACTAACCGGTGCTGATAAAACAATAGCCCCATGAACAGGGCGACACCTACCCAATACCATATTCCAAAATGGCCGTGGATACCGGCATAAACCACGCAGGCAGCCGAAAATGAATGCAGCAATTCTGAGATTCGTAAAGCTTTTGTTTTACCCAGGGCCGCAGGGATGGAATGTAATTGATTGGTTTTATCAAACTCTTCGTCCTGTAATGCATAAATGATATCGAAACCACTTACCCAAAACAGCACGGCAAATGAAAAAAGAATGGGCAGCACAGCAAACTCCCCGGTAACGGCAAGATAGGCGCCGATAGGAGCAAGGCTTAATCCAACTCCTAGCACCAAATGACATAAAGCAGTGAATCGTTTTGTATAACTATAAAACAGAACAATAAATAAAGCAACAGGGGAAAGGTAAAAGCAAATTTTGTTTATGAAGAAGCAACAGGCAATAAATAACAGGCAATTGGCAATAACGAAAAGCAAAGCATTGTTTGCCTTTATGATACCTGCCGGAATCTCTCTTACTGCTGTTCGTGGGTTCTTAGCATCAAAATTTTTATCCAACCAGCGATTAAAAGCCATAGCAGCAGAGCGGGCAAAAACCATGCAGAGAATAACAAGAATAAAGGAATAGCTATAACGATAATACCAAGGTACTGAATTCAAGATTAATTCCCTTTCATTAACACCGAGAGAAAATCCTATCAATGCAAAAGGCATTGCAAAAATGGTATGCGAAAATTTTACAAGAGAAAGATATTTTTTAACAGCGGTCATCTAAATATTCAATATACAATCTTCAATATTCAATTTTTGGTGGTGATCCTGTTCCTCACGATCTCCCACAAAACAACTCCGGCAGCCGTGGCTATGTTGAGTGAATGTTTCATGCCCAGTTGTGGTATTTCAATACATCCGTCACATTGCAAAATGGTATCCTGCTCCACGCCGGTTACTTCATTACCAAATATAACGGCTATTTTTTCTTCTGGCTTAAAATCTACCTGCTGAAGCAGATGGCTATTCATAGCCTGTTCAACGGCATATACTTTATACCCTTCCTTTTTCAGATAGTTAATAGCCCCGGTTGCATTGGCAAAATGTTTCCAGTCAACCGTTTCCTCGGCACCCAAAGCTGTTTTCTTAATTTCTTTATGAGGGGGGACACAGGTATAACCAGTAATATAAATTGCATGTAGTAAAAATGCATCTGCCGTACGAAAAACACTGCCAACATTGTAGGCGCTGCGGATGTTTTCCAATACAGCTATTACGGGAATTTTTTCTGATTGCTTAAATTCCTCAACCGACTTGCGGTTGAGGTCGGCCATGGAAAGCTTAAGCCCCCCCGCCCCCCCAAGGGGGGAGTTTTGAGCATTATAATATTTTGAAGGGTATTTACTTTGCAAGGAATTTGCTGTATTTTTTTGAAAAACTATTTTGAATTTAAAGCGATGCACAAAGGTATGACGTGCAAGTGAGTGACACAACGATGATGCTATAAAAAACTGAATCCGGTAACATCAGCATTTATTTATTCTTGGGATAACTACGTCGTACCTCCTCGTTATGACGATCATATCATTTCACTTTGCAGCAATGGATTTTTTATTGCATCCTTTTTTTCTGCAAAGGCCTTGGCTGCTTTAATAAAATGAACAAAAATGGGCTGCGGATTTTCAACTGTGCTCTTTAGCTCCGGGTGATATTGTACGCCAATAAAGAACGGATGGTCTTTTAATTCCACAATTTCAACCAGGCCTGTTCCGGGATTTTTTCCGCTTGGGATCAAGCCAGCCTTTTCAAAATCGGCGAGGTATTTATTATTGAACTCCCAGCGGTGGCGGTGTCTTTCGCTGATATGGGTGGTTCCGTAGATGGTATTGGCCAGACTGCCTTTATTAATATCACACGGATAAGCCCCAAGCCTCATGGTACCGCCCATGTCCTTGACCTTTTTCTGGTCTTCCATCAGGTCAATTACCGGGTGGCTGGTCTTTGTATCCATTTCGGTTGAGTGCGCATCTTTCCATCCCAATACATTTCGTGCATATTCTATAACGGCCATCTGCATGCCCA
>CAYTQB010000048.1:19668-20980 GCA_964439615.1 uncultured Ferruginibacter sp.
TCTTTCCATCCCAATACATTTCGTGCATATTCTATAACGGCCATCTGCATGCCCAGGCAAATACCGAAGAAAGGTAACTGGTTTTCCCTGGCATATTTCACTGCAATGATCTTTCCTTCCACGCCACGGTTTCCAAAACCCGGGGCTACCAATAAACCATCAAGGTCTTTCAGTTTTTCTTTTACATTTTCATCGGTGATGAATTCACTGTGTACGTTCACGACCTGCACCTTGCACTCATTTATTGCACCAGCATGTATAAAAGATTCCAGGATGGATTTATATGCATCCTGCAGCTCTATGTATTTTCCAATAAGGCCGATGGTAACTTTGCTTTGCGGATATTTTAATTTATCGAGGAAAGCACGCCACTTGGTTAGCTCAGGTGCGGCATAGCCATTGATCTGTAATTTTTTCAGCACAATCACATCCAGGCCTTCCTGCAACATTTTTAATGGCACTTCATAAATTGTACTTGCATCCATCGCTTCAATTACTGCATTTGTTTTTACGTTGCAGAACAAAGCTATTTTTTTCTTCAGGTCATCTGTTAACGGATGTTCGGTACGGCAAACAATAACATTTGGATGAACACCTTCCTGGCTAAGCATACGAACACTGTGTTGTGTTGGTTTTGTTTTTAATTCCTTTGCTGCTTTCAAATAGGGGATAAGGGTAAGGTGTACAACCATGCAATCTTCTTCGGGCAGTTCCCATTGTATCTGGCGAACGGCTTCCACAAAGGGTAAACTTTCAATATCACCCACCGTACCACCAATCTCGGTAATAACAATATCGTATTTCCCTTCGGTGCCCAGTAAAAGCATCCTGCGTTTTATTTCATCGGTGATATGAGGAATTACCTGTACGGTCTTTCCCAGGTATGCGCCTTCTCTTTCTTTATTAATTACGGTTTGATAAATGCGTCCAGTGGTAACATTATTTGCCTGCGATGTGGGGGTATTTAAAAAACGTTCGTAGTGGCCAAGGTCAAGATCTGTTTCGGCGCCATCGTCAGTAACATAACACTCGCCATGTTCGTAAGGGTTCAACGTTCCGGGATCAACATTAATGTAGGGGTCAAATTTTTGAATGGTTACTTTTAAACCTCTTGCCTGCAACAATTTAGCAAGCGACGCTGCAATAATTCCTTTACCTAACGAGGAAGTAACACCACCGGTAACAAAAATGTACTTAGCCATAAAAAATAATTTGCCAACTGCTCCCTGATTTTTTGGGATGCCCGTTGCTGTTAATAAATATGACCAGGAAAATTTGGAGTAAAATCTTGAAGGTCATGCAAAGATAGGGT
>CAYTQB010000049.1:0-4888 GCA_964439615.1 uncultured Ferruginibacter sp.
CCTGCTGTGTTGAGTATGAATATTTTTTTGTCGTGAATACTCAGCTGATTCCATGTAATCATTTCAAAAAATTCATCCATAGTACCATAGCCACCGGGTAATATAATGGCTGCATCACATTTTTCATAAAGCATTTTTTTACGGGTATGCATATTGTCCACAATGATCAGTTCTGTTATTCCTTCATGATGTATCTCCCGGTCTTTTAAAATAGAAGGAATGATGCCTGTTACTTTTCCTCCCTTATGCAGTACAGCATTGGATATTGCGCCCATGATACCTTTATTTCCTCCGCCGTAGATGAGTGTTATTCTTCTTCCTGCTAAAAGTTCTCCCAATTGTTTGGCATGTTCTTTAAATAAAGGATTGTTCCCGGTTTTACTGCCGCAAAAAACAGCTAATGACCTAATTGCCATAAATTAATTAACTTGAATTTGATTGCAAGCTAATTATTCATTATTAATTCTACATTATAATTTCATTTATGTCTCCACTTGTCTTATTCTCTTTTGTGATCGGTTATTTTGTATTGTTACTGACTGTAGCCTATTTCACATCAAGAGGCAGCAACAATGAATCTTTTTTTATCGGAAACCGAAACAGTAACTGGATGCTGGTAGCTTTTGGTATGATTGGCACCAGCCTGAGTGGTGTAACCTTTGTGAGTGTACCGGGTGGAGTAGGCAGTGGCAATTTTTTTTATTTCCAGATCGTGTTGGGTTATTTAATAGGCTATATGGTTATAGCGTTTTTGCTGATACCATTGTATTATAGGATGAACCTCACATCTATTTACACTTACCTGGAAAAACGCTTTGGAATAAATGCACACAAGGCAGGCGCATTCTTCTTTATACTTTCCCGGGTAGTTGGTGCCACAGCCCGCCTGTACCTGGTGATCAGCATCCTGCAGATGTTCATCTTCGACAAATTGCATATCCCATTTGAATTAACGGCATTGGTGATTCTTATACTCATCTTGTTGTACACCTTTGAAGGCGGGGTAAAGACGATCATCTATACTGATACCCTGCAAACGACCGGTATGCTGCTTGGCCTGGTGGTTTGCATTATTGTTATTGTAAAATCAATGGGGATTGATTTTAGCGGTGCCCTGTCGTTAATGAACGAAAAGGGATATACCAAAATATTCAATATGGATGTTAAAGCAGGTTCCTTCTTTTTAAAACATATTATTGGAGGTATGTTCATTGCTATTGCTATGACCGGCCTGGACCAGGAAATGATGCAAAAAAATATCAGCGTAAAAAATATCAGGGACTCACAAAAGAATATCATGACGTTTACTGCGGTATTAATGGTGGTGAACCTCCTGTTCTTATTTTTGGGGGGAATCCTCTATTTATATGCTGGCGCAAATAATATTGTTACTGCACCCGACGACCTCTTTCCTACCATTGCATTAAGCGACGCTTTTAGTGGAACTATCGGTGTTCTTTTCATCATTGCTTTGATATCAGCATTATTCCCCAGTGTGGATGGAGCTATTACTTCCCTTACTTCCTGTTTCTGTATAGATATTTTAGGTATCAATAAGAAAGAGGGTACAGAAAAAGAAAAGAAGCGTACCAGGCTTAAAGTGCATTTTACTTTTGCTATCGTGTTTTTTATTATGGTGCTCATTTTTAAAGCCATCAATGATAAATTGATCATTGACTTTATCCTGAAATTTGCCGGTATTACTTATGGGCCCTTGTTGGGATTATTTTCATTCGGCATTTTAACTAAGAAACATCTCAATGAAAAACTGATCTGGACCATTTGTATCATTGCACCACTACTCGCTTTGGGTCTCGATATGCTTAGCAGTCCTGAATGGTATGAAAAGAAGCTGCATGTTTCTCTGGGCCTGCAGTCAATGTCACAAAGTATTTTTAACGGCTATAAAATTGGCAATGAGTTGATCTTGATAAACGGGATCTTCACATTCCTTGGTTTATTGTTAATTTCGAAAAAAGGAGACAGCAAAGCGGATATTTCTCTGTAACTTTACTTTGTTAGTAAGTGCCATTCTCCACTTTTATAAAGTGCTGAATGGCTTTGTGTTTTCAGACGGGAATGGAATAGGGTGTATAACTTAAATATCCAGAGCAGCTATATTTAATGGAACTGATTGAACATAGCGTAGAAAATTACGCAAAGGAACATACTACGACTTTGGATGAAGTGACAGGTGAGATAGAAACCTACACCTTAGCCAATCATCCTCATGCCCAAATGCTGTGTGGGCATGTGCAGGGTAAAGTGTTGGAAATGGTTAGCCGGATGATAACCCCTGCAAAAATTTTAGAAATAGGTACGTTCACTGGTTTTAGTGCACTATGCCTAGCTAAAGGTTTGCAACCGGGAGGAAAACTGCATACTATTGAGTTAAGAGCCGATGATGCCCAAACAGCAAGAGCATATTTTAAAAAAGCAGGTGAAGAAAATAAAATTGAATTGCATGTAGGGGATGCAATGGAGATCATCCCGGCATTGAACGAACCCTGGGACCTGGTATTTATTGATGCCGATAAAGTGAACTATATACCCTATTACGAATTAACTTTGCCACGGATTAAAAAGGGAGGATGGATACTGGCTGATAATGTTCTTTTTCATGGCGAGGTTTTGGAAGAAAATGTAAAGGGAAAAAATGCTAAAGCGATACAAGCCTTTAATGAGCATGTAAAGAATGATGACAGGGTGCAGCAGGTAATGTTAACGATCAGGGACGGGCTTTTATTAATTCAAAAAAAATAAATTGATGAACAGACTTTTTATATTCCTGTTGTTTTTTTCAGTTTCGTTTTGTGCAGGCGCACAAAAAATTTCTGTAGAAGAATATATTGAACAATATAAAGACATTGCCATCCGGGAAATGAAACGAATGGGGGTGCCTGCAGCCATTATATTGGCACAGGGCATACTGGAAACTGAGAATGGCAATAGCGACCTGGTAAAAAGGTCCAATAATCATTTTGGGATCAAATGTAAAGAGACCTGGACAGGGGAGAGAGTATATCATGATGATGATGCCAGGGGAGAATGTTTCAGGGCCTATGAAAATGCAGAAGACAGTTACCGTGACCACAGCAATTATTTAAAAGGAAGCAATCGCTATGCTTTTTTATTCAAGCTTGATCCGACAGATTACAAAGGTTGGGCCTACGGCATAAAAAGGGCCGGTTATGCAACCAATCCACGTTACCCACAAATACTCATTAAAAATATTGAGCAATATAACCTGCAGCAATATACATTGGCTGGGCTTGATAACTTACCCAAATACGAAGAGGATAAGGCAAAGGAATTGCCTGTAGAAATTAAAGGGGAAGGAGAAATTACGCCGGTTGAAAATGCATCAGATGACGGAACAGAAGAAAGAATAATTACTATTAATAAAACAAAATGTGTACTGGCTAAAAAAGGCACATCGCTGCTGGCCATTGCCATCAAAAATAATATCAACCTGAATAAGCTGGTAGAGTTTAATGACCTTGATAAAGAAGGCATACTTGATAAAGACCAGTATGTGTTTCTCCATAAAAAACCAAAGACAGGAGGTATGGAGTTCTATATAATTCAGGCAGGAGAAACCCTTTACGATGCGGCACAAAAAAACGGTGTACAGCTCAAGTACCTTAGGGAGTATAATGCTTTTAATAACGATGCGGAAGTAAGTGCAGGTACAAAACTGTTTTTGCTACCGGGTTCTGAACAGGAAAAAATGAAAACACACCGTGTAGTCGCCAAAGAAGGGTTGTATGCCATTGCGAAAAAATATAAAGTAACTGTTCGGCAACTGAAAGAGTGGAATAACCTGGATACAAATGAATTAAAGATCGGGCAGCAACTAATTGTTTCAAAATAATTAATAACATCCGTTAATACGGGAAATTAAACCTTAGAACAAATGATCATCCAGGTACGGGATAAAAAATTTCAACCCTTTATTAAGGCAGAGCAGATACAGGAACAGATTGGGATGCTTGCCAAACAGATCAATGCCGATTATTCCGGTAAATGCCCTTTATTCATTGCGATATTGAATGGATCTTTCATGTTCGCTTCTGATCTTTTTAAAGAACTGACAATTGATGCCGAAATATGTTTTATTAAACTGGCTTCTTATAAAGGAACAAAGTCAACAGGGAATGTGATTACTTCAATAGGCCTTGATGAGCCTTTGCATGGCCGACATGTTATCATTGTTGAAGATATAGTGGATACCGGGAAAACCTTATATGAATTTTTACCGCAATTAGTAAATCAGCAGCCTGCCAGCTTAAAAATAGCCGCACTTTTACATAAACCCGAAGCGTTAACATTTCCACTTACAATTGATTACCTTGGGTTTAATGTACCAAATAAATTCCTCTTGGGCTACGGATTGGATTACGATGGATTAGGCCGTAACCTGAAAGAAATTTATCAGTTGGTGGAGGGGTAACGGGCAACAAAATTGGTCGAAAGAACGTCTTAGTTCTGGATAATATAACCTTTGTTACAAAAAGCTTGCATTGAAAAAACGGATACTTTATATCCCCATACTATTATTTGCATTTACAGCAAATGCACAGCGCTATTTGCGTGGGGAAATTAAGGACGAAAAGAACCAGCCCCTCCAGAATGTAAAGATCCGCCTACATTCAAATAATCATCTTTATTTCACCGGCTCAACAGGAGGTTTTGGTATAACTACAAATTCGGTTTATGATTCACTTACTTTAAGCCTGGATGGGTACGAACCTAAAACCTTAAAAGTAAACAGCGACCAATGGCAATATATAACCTTAAAAATATTGCCTTCCAATGTAAATAAAAACAGGCCGAAACTGATATCCGTAACGAAGGATTTAAATCAAACTTCAAGGCTTAACTGGTA
>CAYTQB010000049.1:4988-9752 GCA_964439615.1 uncultured Ferruginibacter sp.
TGCCCCTGGGATGAAGAAAAGCAATTGCTCCTCCTGAATATTAATGCCAGGAAAATAAACCTCGATAAAATACCTCCAGGAAACTTTGTTTTTTTAATTGATGCATCAGGAAGTATGGATATGCCCAATCGCCTGCCTTTATTGAAAGCGGCTTTTCAATTGTTTGTAAAAAACCTTAGAGCGATAGATACGGTTTCCATTGTTACTTATGGAGGTACTGTTGGCATTTGGTTACAGCCTACCAGCGGGGCCGAAAAAGAAAAGATCACTAAATCTATTGAAGAGTTAACTGCAAGTGGTGACACCCCGGGCGAAGCTGCAATTATGACCGCCTATGCCCTTGCTAATAGGACATTTATTAAGGGAGGTAGCAACCGTGTTATTCTTGCTACCGATGGTGATTTTAATGTAGGTATTACCTCTGAAAAAGCTTTAGAAGATCTGATTACAAAGGAACGCCAAAGCGGAGTTTATTTAACCTGCCTGGGTGTGGGAATGGGTAATTTTAAAGATTCCAAGCTGGAGACTCTTGCAAAAAAAGGGAACGGAAATTATGCATACCTGGATGATATTCATGAGGCAGAGAAAGTGTTGGTAAAAGAACTTACACAAACTTTTTATGGTGTGGCTGATGATGTGTTCATGAATATAAAATTCAACCCGGAATTTGTAAAACAGTACCGGCTGATCGGTTTCGACAACCGGCGAGATGCAGTTGCAGATAGTACTATAGACCTGGAAGGCGGAGAAATAGGAAGCGGTAACAGTGTAATGGCCATTTTTGAAATTTTGCCGGCTAATGACAATTTATATAAAGTGGATTTTTTTCCGAAAGAAAAACTGGCTAGTGTTGAACTACGCTATAGTTTATGTAATGATACTGCACATGCTGTATTTGTGAGTAGCTGTTTAGCAAATTATACAGAGTTTAAGAATATAGATAAAGAACTGAAATTTGCAACAGCTGTTGCCATGTTTGGCCTTAAAATAAAACAGTCGAAGTACATTAAAAATGCTGACTGGCTTGAAATACAGGAGATAGCATCAGAAGCATACGATCCTAAAAGTTACCTGCAAACAGAGTTTTTGCAATTGGTTGAAAAAGCCCAGAGTATGTATAATCGTAAAAAAAATAAAAAGCCCAAAAAGAGTTAAGAGAACATTTCCCTCACTTTATCAAAAAATGATTTATCAGTTTTGTCTGGCTTGGGTTTAAAATTTTCTGATTGCTGCATTTTATCGAGCATATTTTTTTCTTCTGCCGACACATGTTGCGGTGTCCACACATTTACCTGTATCAATTGATCGCCTTTTTCATAACTATTTACATTGGGGAAACCTTTGCCTTTTAACCTGAAGATCTTACCGCTTTGCGTTCCGGGTGGTATTTTTATCTTAGCCCTGCCATCAATTGTGGGTACTTCTACCTGGGTACCAAATACAGCATCGGGTATGGAGATATGCAGGTCAAAAGCCACATTTAAACCATCCCGGTGTAATTGTGGGTGCGATTCTTCTTCAATCAATACAATCAGATCTCCCGAGGAGCCTCCCCGTTCGCCGGCATTACCTTTTCCGCTTAAACTTAACTGCATACCTTCCTGAACACCTGCAGGTATATCAATGGTCACTGTTTCTTCGCCATAAACCCTTCCATCTCCTTTACAGGCTGTACATTTATGTGTAACGGTACTTCCTTCTCCATTACAGGTTGGACAAGTAGTTACTGTTTGCATCTGCCCTAAAAAAGTATTTTGAACCTTCCGCACCTGGCCACTGCCACCGCAGGTACCGCAATTTTGAACACTATTTTTGTCCTTTGCGCCACTACCATTACAAGTATTGCAAAACACATACTTTTTTACTTTTATTGTTTTCTGAGCGCCTTTTGCAATCTCTTCATAATTCAATTTTATCTTAACCCTCAGGTTGCTGCCTCTCGTACCACGGCTTCTTCCTCCCGAACTTCTTCTGCTGTTTCCGCCAAAAAAGCTTCCAAAGGGATTGTCATCACCAAAAATATCTCCAAACTGGCTGAAGATATCATCCATATTCATACCTCCACCACCATGCCCACTGCCGCCACCTCTTCCGGGTGCAAAGGCCTGGTGACCAAATCTGTCGTATTGTGCCCGTTTGTCGGCATCACTTAAAATTTCGTAAGCTTCGGCGGCTTCTTTAAATTTTTCTTCAGCGGCTTTGTCACCAGGGTTCCTGTCGGGATGGTATTGCATGGCAACTTTACGGTATGCCTTTTTTATTTCATCCTGCGTTGATGATTTTGATACACCTAGTATTTCGTAAAAATCTTTTTTAGACATTTCTGGTTTCCCGTTTAATTATTTCCCAACAACAACTTTTGCAAACCTGATCAATTTATCATTAAGGTAATAGCCCTTCACAATTTCATCCACCACTTTCCCTTTTTGTTTTTCAGATGCTTCTATTTCAGTAATGGCTTCGTGTTTCTCTACATCAAAATCAGTATTCACACTCTCCATAGTTTTCAGGCCTCTTGACTGTAATGTATTTCTTAGTTTATTAAAGACCAACAGAACACCCTCTTTATTTGCTGCCACATCATCGCTTTCTTCCATTTGCTTTTCTGCACGGTCGCAGTCATCCAATATTTCCAGTAAGGAAATAATCACATCTTTGCCTGCAGTCTGTATCAATTCTATTTTCTCCTTAGCATTACGGCGTTTGAAGTTGTCAAACTCGGCAAATAGGCGCAGGTATTTATCTTTTTGCTCTTCAAGCTCTGCACTCATCTTTCCCAAAGCATCTTCGCCTCCGGGATTACTAAGGTGGGTGTTTCCGGGTACATCGGCATCAGCATTAATATTCATTCCTTCGTTTTCAGTTGTTACTGTTTCTCTTTCTTCCATATATCGGGTTTAAAAATGGTTGCGAAGGTACGATAGTCAAACATTCTGCCAAGCCCTTATTTGCAGTCAAATTGACAAATTAAACGAATATGTGGCTGATAGTTTCAAACTGTCTGACACGGAGTTTACCTTTACTCCATGAAAAGCATTTTTTTAAATAAAAACATCAGCCGGAGGGTGGAATCCGGCCATCCGTGGATATTTGGAAATGAAGTGAATAGGGGCAAAGCGCTGGATGCTGCTGCAAAAGCAGGCGAAGTGGTGAATGTGTATACCCACGATAAAAAGTTTATCGGAAGGGGCTATATAAACCCTCAATCGCAGATAATGGTGAGACTGCTTACGAGAGATAAGGATGAGGTAATTGATGATCGGTTTTTTTTCAACCGGATACAAAGGGCATGGGAATACCGGCAAAAGATCGGGTACATAGAAAATTGCAGGCTCGTTTTTGGCGAAGCAGATGATTTACCACAACTTATCATTGATAAGTTCAACGATTATTTTGTTATTCAAACACTGGCGCTGGGTATTGATGTCTGGAAACCTGCTATTGTAAAGGCTATTGAAAAAATATTTAGTCCCAAAGGTATTTATGAGCGTAATGATGTGCCGGTAAGGGAACTGGAAGGATTGGAACAGCATAAAGGATTTCTTTCGGCAGAATTTGATACAAATATTGTGATTAATGAAAACGGTATCAGGTACCATGTGGATATTGCAAACGGACAAAAAACAGGTTTCTTTCTTGACCAGCGGGATAATCGCAGAGCTATTCAGCACATTGTAAAAGGGGCAGAGGTGCTGGGTGCCTTTTGTTATACGGGTTCTTTTGAGATCAGTGCAGCATATTATAGTGCTAAGTCAGTTTTAGGACTGGATATTTCTCAAAGTGCAATTGATATGTGTAATAAAAATGCCATTCTGAACGGGGTGGAATCCATTTGTACATTTGAATGCGTAAATGCGTTTGATGTTTTAAAAGACTGGACAAAAGAAGGCAGGCAATGGGATGTGGTAATGCTTGATCCGCCATCATTCACTAAAAGCCGGGCAACCATTGATAAGGCAATTGCCGGTTATAAGGAGATCAATTTACGGGGTATGAAGTTGGTAAGGCCCGGAGGTTTTTTAGTTACTTCAAGTTGTACAAATCTTGTGCAACCCCAATTGTTTTTGGATATCATTCAAATGGCAGCAACAGATGCTAAAAGAAAAATACGGCAGGTTATCTTTACTTCACAGTCAGCAGATCACCCTATAATAAGAGGACAGGAAAATACACACTACCTTAAATTTTTGATTGTACAAGTGATGTGAAGAAGAATAACGAAGGTTATTTTACAACCTGGAATTTACCTGAGTCAACTATCTTACCATTTTTATCACGAAGCTGATAAATGTAGATGCCGCGGTAAAAATCATCTAATCGCATATTTATTCTTGGAGAAACATTATTGATCTCGGTTACTTTTTTGCCCATGAAATTATATATCTGCAGGGAAAAAGATTTATCGTAGCCGTACAGGAAATCAAAATTGATTGATGTAGTGGCAGGTATCGGATAAGGCCTTACTAATTTTGCAATTGGATCACCAGGACCTAGTGTTTTGTTTTGTGCAAAAGATGTAAAAGTTATTCCAATAAATAAGATTAGTATGTAAAAATACTTTTTCAACATAGTAAAAATATGTAAAATCTCTCAAATAATCAACATTTCGTAGATTACTATTTATTACTTATATATGTTAAATATATATGAAAGACCTACTTCTTTTATTATAACGGAAAATGCTCAAAAAAATTATCATTTCAGCGACTCCAATATTCTATTTATAGCCTTAAAATCAGGCAGATCTCCGGCTTTTTCCAGTAC
>CAYTQB010000049.1:9852-20466 GCA_964439615.1 uncultured Ferruginibacter sp.
TTAAAATCACTGAGAGATGTCTTCTTCTTATCCGTATCAAACAAACTAAAATCCGGGGCCTGAATTCCTGTTTCAATTTTCATTCCTGGCAATTTATTTCTTGTAAAGATAGGCGTTGTGTAAAAATTGTTAACAGGTATTGCATCCTTTTGGTTTAATTAGCGGACTATTTTTTAACCAAAACAATATAGATTATGAACAAGTACATTACAGAATTGATAGGAACCCTTTTCCTGGTGATGGGAGCAGCACTTGGCGGTGCAATGGGTGCATCACTTGCGCTCATGGTAATGATCTATGCCGGAGGGCATATATCAGGCGCACATTACAACCCAGCCGTAACCCTTTCTGTTTGGATGAGAGGTAAAATTGAGATGAAAGATGCTGTGATGTACTGGGTATTTCAATTTGCAGGTGCAGTGATTGCTGCCTTACTTGTAGCCTATGTGTTTGGAGCAGAAGGAGGAGCAAGTTGCGTAATACCTGATGGCGGTGGCACTAAAGCCATGTTGGCTGAATTACTGGGAACCTTCGCACTGGCATACGTAGTATTGAATGTGGCAACAGCCAAAGGTACAAATGGAAACAGTTTTTATGGATTAGCAATAGGGGGTACTGTTTTAGCAATGGCCACTGCATTCGGAAAATTTTCAGGTGGCGCTTATAATCCTGCAGTTGCTATTGGTTTGACTGTGCAGGGGACTTTTTGTTGGGACCAGATATGGATGTACTTCGTAGGTACTTTGGGGGGTGGTGCATTGGCTGCCATCATTTTCAGTTTAAATAACCCCGACGATAAATAAATAGTATGTTCTTAAATTCAAAAACCCCTCTTAAAAGAAGGGTTTTTTTGTTATCCAAACAATCCATAAAAACAAAAATCTTTAATTTGTTAGTACACGATTTTTGAGATCAGGTTGGACATTTATATCAATATTTTATCTGGAATAGTTTCAATGCAATCGATAGAAGATTGTCTTGTATTGACCTCTTGTCATAGGGTTGGTTTTTATAGTTTTCAGTTTTATCGGATCAGAGATATAAACGGATATTTTTAGCTTTTAGTATAGAAAACGCAGGCTACGATTGTTATATATAATGCCACTGCTATTTGATAAACAGGCCTTTTATAAGGTCAGGGAATAATAAAAACCCTGCAATATTACTGCAGGGTTTTTACACTAATGTATTTAATCGCTTACCCGTTATTTTTAACTGGCTTTGCGGTTTTTGAATTTTTTACCGGCTTAGCTATAGCAGGAGTAGGAGTCTCCGCTTTTTTCTTTGCTTCATTTTCAACTACCCATTTGTCATAATCTTCTGCACTTAAAACCTCACCAGAAATGGTAATGCTTTTCATCTCATCATAACCTGCAAATTTAACGGTCATAGTTTTATTAAAATGTCCAACGTTTGCAGCATTGAATTTAGCTGAAATAAAACCCGTACCACCTGGTGCAATCGGGGCTTTTGTATAATCACCCATAGTGCAACCGCAGGTTGGATTAGCCTGTTCAATAACCAAGGGTTCTTTACTGATGTTTGTAACAATAAATTTTACTTCTTTAGGGTCGTTTTGCTTAAGTGTACCTTGGTTAATGGTTTCGGTTTCAAATTTAGCCACATCTGCTAAAGTCTTTTGGGCAAACAAAGCCGAAGCAAAAACTAAGGCAGACATTGATAAGATTAATTTTTTCATGTTTATTTTTTTATTGGTTTTTAAGATCATTTAATCCTTTGTTTTCCGGTGCAGAACTACCGGGAGTTTTCCAAACCTCACCCTTGATGACGATTTGTTTGCTTTGTGTTTCATTGTAAGATACCGTGATAAATTTAGTGAAAGGACCTTCAGCAGCAGCATTATATCCTACAGTTATTTTAGTTTGTTCACCGGGAGCTATTACTTTGTCCTTTTCCCATTCAGGTGTAGTACAACCACAACTGGCATTAATATTAGCGATCTTTAATGGGATATTGCTTTTGTTAGTTACTTCAAATACATGTGTAACTGGTTTTCCCTGGGGAATTTTACCAAAATCAAACTCGGTTTCCTTTAAAAATAACAGGTTATCAGGAAGGGTAATAGAAGGTGTATTTGTAACAGGGGTTATTGTTGTAACCGGGGTGGTGGCTGCCTGTTGAGCATACATAGACGACACTAAACAAACAGCAAACAAAAGTGTAAATATTTTTTTCATATTACGACCTTATAATTGGATTATAAAGATACTAAAACGAATAGATTCAACTCAAATTGCAAGCCCGTTAGGAGATTTTTAACAAAGCTGACCTTTAATATATATTTTTGCTGTAGATTACTGGCTATGGATACTAATAACAATACCAACGCTGCTTTGCAGGAAAAACTGAGCTTCGATAATTTCAGGAACGAAGTATTAAAAGACTACCGTATTGCCTGTGAAAGCAGGGAAACCAGTTTGCTTGGCCGAAAGGAAGTATTGACTGGCAAAGCCAAATTCGGAATTTTTGGAGATGGAAAAGAAGTGGCACAGGTAGCCATGGCAAAATTCTTTAAGCCTGGCGATTTCAGGGCCGGGTATTACCGTGACCAGACTTTTATGTTTGCCAGTGGGCTGGCAACTATTGAACAATTTTTTTCGCAGTTATATGCCGATCCGGATGTTGCTAACGATCCTTTTAGCGCAGGCCGTCAAATGAACGCGCACTTTGCCACAAAAATGGTAGATAGTAATGGGGATTGGTTAAACCTTACTGAACTTAAGAATGTAAGCAGTGATATTGCACCAACAGCCGGGCAAATGCCAAGGGCACTGGGCCTTGCCTTTGCATCAAAGACTTTCAGGAATGTAAAGCAAACACAATATTTAAAAAATCTTAGTAATAACGGAAATGAAGTTTGTTTTTGCACTATTGGCGATGCATCAACCAGCGAAGGCCATTTTTGGGAAACTATAAATGCAGCCGGCGTACTGCAGGTTCCATTGGCGGTTTTTGTTTGGGATGATGGCTACGGAATTTCTGTTCCCAAAAAATACCAGACTACAAAGGCATCTGTGTCTGATGCATTAAAAGGTTTTCAGCAAAAGGAAGGAACAAACGGGATTGACATTTATAAACTTAAGGGCTGGGACTATGCAGGTATGTGTGAAATACTTGAAACAGCTATTCAAAAAATAAGAGATACGCATATACCAGCCGTTTTTCATGTGGAAGAAATTACTCAACCGCAAGGGCATTCCACATCCGGCAGCCACGAAAGGTATAAGGATAGTGAACGTTTACAGTGGGAAAAAGAATGGGACGGCCTTAAGCAGATGAGGGAGTGGATCATAGCGAATGCATTGGCAGAGACAGAAGAATTGAACAGCATTGAAGAGAATGCAGTTTCCTTCGCCAAAGAAAGCAAACGAAAAGCATGGGAAAAATATATTAACCCTGTAAAGGAGCTGGTTTCACAGGTAGTCAATGCGATAAAACCTTTAGAGCAAATCGATCCCGCCATAAAAAAACTTGCTGATGAGTTGGGTATTTTACGGGAACCTATGCGGAGAGATATAATGAAAACTCTTGCAACTGTTTTGGGCCTGGTAGAAAATAACCCGGCTGCGAACGATGCCCACTCTCTTTATGCTCAGCTAAAGAATGCAAATGCATCCCTTTACAACAGTTATTTGTATAACGATGGCCCCAGGTCGGCATTAAAAGTACCGGTCATTAATCCTTATTATACTGATGATACCCCAAATGTGAATGGATATGAAGTGCTGAATAAATACTTTGATGAATTATTTGCCACAAATAATAAAGTGATCGCTTTTGGCGAAGACCTTGGTTATATCGGTGATGTGAACCAGGGCTTCAGCGGACTGCAGGAAAAGCACGGCGTTGAGCGGATATTTGATACAGGTATCCGTGAGCTTACCATCATGGGACAAGGGATAGGGTTATCATTAAGAGGCCTTCGGCCCATAGCTGAAATTCAATACCTTGATTATTTGTTGTACGGTTTACAACCATTAAGTGATGATGTCTGTACTACCCATTTCCGTACGGCTGGACAACAAAGCTGCCCGTTGATCGTAAGGACAAGAGGACATCGGCTGGAAGGTATATGGCACAGCGGCTCACCCATGGGAATGATCATTAATGCACTCAGGGGTATGTATGTATGTGTGCCACGTAATATGGTGCAGGCAGCAGGTATGTACAATACTTTGTTGCAGGGTAATGACCCGGGCCTGGTTATTGAATGCTTAAATGGTTACAGGTTAAAGGAAAGACTACCATCCAACTTAATGGCCTACACTGTTCCGTTGGGTATTCCTGAAACAATAAAGACCGGCACCGATATAACTATGGTAAGTTATGGTTCTACATTGCGTATTGTTGTAGAAGCTGCAGAAGCCCTGGATAAGATGGGAATCAGTTGTGAAGTAGTGGATGTACAAACACTTCTTCCTTTTGATATCAATCATTCCATTGTTGAATCGCTGAAGAAAACTAACCGGATTGTTTTTATTGATGAAGATGTTCCCGGTGGTGCTGCAGCTTACATGTTCAATAAAGTAATGGAAGAACAGGGAGGTTACCGGCACCTGGATACATCCCCGAGAACGATTACTGCAAAAGCACACCGCCCTTCTTATGGAAGCGATGGCGACTATTTCAGCAAGCCTAATGCAGAAGATATTATTGCTGTTGTAAAAGAAATGATGGCTGAGTAGATGGGCAATTGACAATAAGCAACAGGCAATCGACAATTTGTTTTCCTGAAAATGAAATCTGTTGTTTATGGGGGTTGTTAATTTTAAGCAAACTAAAGTATATAAACTGGCATTTGAGCAGGCGATGGAAATATTTTCGGTAACCAAAAACTTCCCCAAAGAAGAAACCTATTCTCTGATTGATCAGATAAGGCGTTCTTCAAGAAGTGTGTGTACTAACCTGGCAGAAGCTTATCGAAAAAAGATATATCCCGCCAATTTCGTTTCAAAAATTACTGATTGTGATGCAGAAAATTCTGAAACCGGGGTATGGCTGGATTTTTCATTAGCCTGTAATTATATAAATTCAGAAAAACATAACCTTCTAATTTCCCGTAATGAAGAAATAGGCCGATTATTAAGCCACATGCTAAATAATCCTGACAAATACTAAGAGTTATTGTTTATTGCCAGTTGCCTATTGCTTATTGCCAATTGCTGTTATTATGACCTTATATCAAATAGATGCCTTCACAGATAAACTCTTCAGCGGTAATCCTGCTGCAGTAATCCCTTTGAAAAAATGGCTTGATGAAAAACTGATGCAGCAGATCGCCATGGAAAATAATCTTTCCGAAACGGTGTTCTTCGTTCCTGTGCGTAGCAACTCCTCCTCCTTTGGGGGTTCCGGCAACGGAAAGAACGAAGTTCGGGAGGGGGTCGCAGATTTTGAGATCAGGTGGTTCACACCTGAAGTGGAAATTAATTTATGCGGCCACGCTACCCTGGCGAGCGCTTATGTACTTTTCAATATTTTATCTTTTAATAAACCCGAAATCCGTTTCAGTTCATTAAGCGGTATACTGAAAGTAACCAGAGAAGATGATCTGATCTGTATGGACTTTCCTTCCTGGAAACCGGAACGGCTTGACATTTACCCCGATGAACTTTCTTATTGCCTGGATCACGCTGAAATTGTTGGTGTGTATAAGCACCGGGATATCCTGGTTGAGTTAATGAATGAAGATGTGGTTAAGAATTGCAACCCTGATTTTTCAATGATGAAAAAAAGTATTGATAAGATGATCATTACTGCCCCCGGTAAAAAAGTTGATTTCGTATCCCGTTTTTTTGCCCCCGGCGCCGGTATTGATGAAGACCCTGTAACAGGCTCTGCACATTCGCAGCTCATTCCTTTCTGGGCCGAGAAACTGAATAAAAATAACCTTCATGCACTGCAGCTATCTAAACGTGGCGGTGAACTTTGGTGTGAACAAAGAGGAAACAGGGTCATTATGAAGGGGAAAGCGGTTTTTTATATGAAGGGAGAGATTGAACTAGCTCATATGACTGTTACTACCTAAACATATTTTTTACCGGCTGAATTTTCTTCGTAACTTATATTTCATTGTTAACAATAAAGACTTATCACTATGGCAATCGTAAAAGTTATTGAAGTAATCGCATCATCAACCAAAAGTTTTGATGATGCCGTAAAGCAGGCAGTTAAAGAAGTAAGTAAAACCGTCCGGAATATTGATTCTGTATGGATCAAAGACCAGAAGGTTCATGTAAAGGATGGTAAGATCAGTACTTACGGGGTGGTATGCAAAGTGTCTTTCAGGGTTTCGGGTAAGTAAATCGCCTTACAATGAAAGTGGCACCTTTTTGAGATGCCACTTTCATTTCTTATTTCAGGTTGTGATAAACTTTTTGTACGTCATCATCCTGCTCCAGGTGATCAACTAATTTCAACACTTCATTGGCCTGGTCTTCGGGCAGTTCAACTGTGTTTGTGGGGATACGGGTGAGTTCGGCGCTTATTACTTCAATCTTTTTTTCTTCAAGCGCTTTTGCCATATGGCCAAATTCATTGTAGGCAGTACGAATAATGATATTGCCTTCGGCATCTTCACCAATCTCTTCCAGTCCGTAATCTATCAGGTCCAGTTCGAGTTCCTCAGCATTTAGCCCGGCACCCTTGATCTTGAATTCTCCCATGCGGTTAAAACCAAAGGCAACAGAGCCGCTGGTACCTAATGAACCCTGTCCCTTGGTAAAATGCATCCTAACATTGGCTACAGTACGGGTTGGGTTATCAGTTGCTGTCTCTACCATTACAGCCACGCCATGGGGCGCATATCCTTCGTAAACCAATTCCTCATAATCGGCCTTGTCTTTACCCATTGCCCGCTTTATCGCAGCTTCAACCCTGTCCTTGGGCATATTACAGGCTTTTGCATTCAGGTAACACCTCCTTAGTGCAGGGTTATTATCAGGGTCGGGGCCAGCGGCTTTTACAGCAATAGCGATCTCTTTACCGATACGGGTAAAATTCTTTGCCATCTTGTCCCACCGGGCAAACATGGCGCTCTTTCTAACTTCAAATATTCTTCCCATTGTATGGTTAATGGTTATTAGTTAATAGTTAAACGGCTGCAAATTTAAGGAAAATCATTGCTCAAACTAAAACCGATTCAATATGCAAAAAACAGATTTGACAGTATGTCTTGTTGCTCCCCTTTAGGGCCTGCTTGTCCGTAAACAGGGCTGGGAGTAAGAAAGCGATACCCGTCTCCGGATACCGCTTATTTTGAGCATAGGGTGTTTAAAAAGTATAACCTACCGAAACCTTTACTACCCGGTTATAGGCGTCGTAATTATTATTCTTGTCAAGCTTTGACAAGCCATAATCATAGCCTGCACGCAGGTTGATGCCATTATCGAACTGGTAACCGATACCACCTGAAAGACCCAGGTCAACTTTATTTAAGCGTTCGGTAATGCCAAATCCTTTGTTGAATAAAGAAATACCCAGTACACCAACCTTGGCATTTAAAGTGCTTCGTACCAGGTAAGAAACCTGCGGGCCTGCATAAACATGTAACCCTTTTGCCACATTTGCCTTAAACAGCAATGGTATGTCTATATAATGCTGTTGTACCTGGGCGCCTGCATTGATTGCTAAAAATTTCAGTGCATCAATTTTAAGGTCACCCTTGATGCTGTAGCCTTTTTTGGAGTATTCAAGCCCGGGCTCAAAAGAAAATGTTTCGGAAATGGGGATGTGTACGTAACCACCGGCATGAAAGCCCGTCATGCCTTTGGTCACCAGGTAACCATTGGTCTTTTCAACAAGGTCTTCCACTATCTGCAGGTCATCGCCCTGCCATTTGGAGAAATTGGCACCAGCTCTGATGCCGTAGGTAACCTGTGCGTTTGTAAAGCCTGTCACCAGGAAAACACTGATAACGGTAAGAAGAAAATTTCTTTTCATAACTGATTGCAGGGTTTTAAAAACTGCATGGTATAGCTTCTTTAGAATTCCATGCCACCGTAATTTTATTTTGAGAAGGATTTGTTAAAGGGGCTTGCGTTCACCACCGCTTAACAAAATGAGAAGGCCCTTAGGGCGGGTATTTTGGTTGAAATAAGTTTTCATATTTTTTCATAGCTCTGTAGGAGCGTCATTTTTAAAATATCGCTCCTACGGAGCTTTTCTGATACCATTCATTTCAGTTTTACCCTAATATCGCCCTGATAGGCTAAGTACATTGGCTAAAAGAAATCATGTAAGTTTGCTCACTTAAATGCCTGTTATGGACAAAGCCGTTTACTACGCAGACTATTTGCAATTGGATAAGATCACCGGGGCACAGGAGCCCGAGAGTTTTAAAGAAGGCAGGGAGCCTGCCCACGACGAAATGCTCTTCATCATCATTCACCAGGCCTATGAACTCTGGTTCAAACAGGTTTTGTTTGAAGTGAATTCGGTGATAGACATCATGAATAAACCGGTAGTGAATGATAACTCACCCGATATGCAAACCGTGGTGCACCGGCTGAAAAGAGTGGTCACCATTTTAAAAGTGCTGGTGCAACAAATTGATATTATGGAAACCATGACACCGATGGACTTTCTCGACTTCAGGGATATGCTGCGGCCGGCATCGGGTTTCCAGAGCTACCAGTTCAAAGTGCTGGAAGCAAAACTGGGTTTGAAATATGAACACAGGCACGGACAGAACTATTACCTTTCTCAACTGAAAGAAAAAGATATTGCCATTATTAAAGATGCAGAAGACGGTAAGTCGGTTATTGAATTGATAAATGCCTGGCTGGAAAGAATGCCCTTTATCACTGATGCATTCTGGAAAAATTATGAACAGGTGTATGTAAATAGTTTGGCAGATGCAGAGAAAAGCAATGCAGAATCCTTTGCCGAAGTGTTTAACAATGCATCTGCAGAAAGGCACTTATCACCCAGGGCAAGCCGCTCGGCATTGTTCATTATGCTGTATCATGCTTATCCCATGCTTGAACTTCCCTTTCAATTGCTTGATACCCTTTTAGAAATTGACAACCAGCTTGGGGCCTGGCGCTACCGTCACATCAATATGGTGCAGCGTATGATCGGCAGCCGTATAGGTACAGGAGGCAGCACCGGCGCAGGTTATTTAAAAGGAGCGATGGATAAGCACTACATCTTTAAAGAGCTTACCCAGCTAAATAGTTTTTTAGTTGAAAGGAAAAAATTGCCGCAGTTGCCTAAAGAGATAGAAGTAAAATTGGGATATAGCTCTTAATTAAAAACTGGGCAGTGAGCTTTTTTTGAGTTTTGCCTTTTGGTTTTTTACTTCTTATACCAACTCCTTTAGTTTCGCCACCACTGTATCCACTTCTGCCTTGGTATTGTGCTTACAAAAACTAAACCGCACTGTTACCTGGTTGGGATTGTTATTGATGGCACGAATAACATGGCTGCCCTGGTCGGCGCCGCTGGTGCAGGCACTGCCACCGCTGGCGCAGATATTATTGATGTCGAGATTAAAGAGGATCATCTCCGACTTTTCTGTTTTTGGAAAGCTTGTACTGAGTACGGTATATAAACTCCTGCCTAAAGGATCGCCGTTGAATGAAACACCTTTAATATTCTTCTTCAACTCATCCATCATGTAATACTTCAGCGTACCGATATGGGCACTGTCAGCTTCATAATTAGCAGTAGCTATTTCAAGTGCTTTGGCAAAACCAACAATGCCATACAGATTTTCTGTACCTGCCCGCATGTTACGCTCCTGTGCGCCTCCATGTACCAGTGGTTTTATTTTTACATTCTCATTGATGTATAAAATGCCAACGCCCTTTGGTCCGTGAAATTTATGTGCTGCACCGGTAATAAAATGTACAGGTGTATTTCTTAAGTCGAATGGAAAGTGGCCAACTGTCTGCACTGTATCGCTGTGGAAAATGGCATTATACAGTTTACAAAGTTTACCTACGGCATGTATGTCTAAAATATTTCCTATTTCGTTATTGGCATGCATTAAAGTCACCAATACCTTCTCTTCGCTGGCAGCCAGTAATTTTTCCAGGTCATCAATATCTACATGGCCATTGGGTAATAATTTCACCAGGCTTACTTTGGCAACATCCATGTTATCCAGGTATTCAACCGAATGGGAAACAGCATGGTGTTCAATGGGAGAAGTGATGATATGTTTGCAGCCGAGGTCTCTTACAGAGGCTGTGATTGCCGTGTTACTGCTCTCTGTACCTCCACTGGTAAAAAATATTTCGGCAGGATGTGCATTTAAGATTTTAGCCACCGATTTACGGGCTGTTTCAATCGCCATCCTCGTTTCCCTTCCATAAGAATAAATAGAAGAAGGATTGCCAAACTTTTCGGTTAAGTAAGGCATCATGGTTTCCAACACAGTTGGATCAAGTGCGGTGGTGGCGGCGTTGTCGAAATAAATACGATTCATTGTTTGAGGTTTGTGGTTTGTAGTTTGAGGTTGAGTGTAAGATAGTTGAAAAGCTGTTCAATCCTTTTTACTCTTTTCAACTTCAAACCAGAAACCTCAAACCAGTAACCGTTCTACATCATTTTCCCAATATCCTGCATCAGTCTCTTTGCAATATTATC
>CAYTQB010000050.1:0-18231 GCA_964439615.1 uncultured Ferruginibacter sp.
AAAAAAATTTGCGCAACCAAATAATTGCATTTATATTTGCAACCACGTAGTTGCAAATAATATACCGATGGAAATAAGAAGAGACATTTTTCAGGCTATTGCCGACCCTACAAGGCGGGCTATAATTGCCCTGATCGCCTTGCAGGCAATGACACCCAATGCACTTGCAGAAGAATTTCATACCAGCAGGCAAGCGGTTTCAAAGCATATCCGGATCCTTACAGAGTGCGACCTGGTGAAGCAGGAACAAAGGGGAAGGGAAATTTACTACTCTCTTGAAATTGAAAAAATGAAAGAGATAGATAAATGGATTGAGCAGTTCAGGAAGATCTGGGAAACCCGTTTCAATCAGCTTGACAAAGTATTATCAACAATGAAAAAACAAAAAAAATGAACAACTTGCTATTTGATTTTACCGTTGACAAAGCAACAAAAACAGTATTCATAACCAGGGAATTTGATGCCGGGCTTTCGCTGGTATGGGATGCCTTTACAAAGGCAGAGATTTTGGACCAATGGGTGGCCCCAAAACCTTTTATAGCCCGAACAAAATACATGAATTTTGAAGAGGGCGGACAACGATTTTATGCAATGGTAAGCCCCGAAGGATGGGAACGTTGGGCAATTCAGACATTTACAGCTATTACTCCAAAAACCTACTTTAAAATGCACAATGCGTTTGCTGACAAAGATGAAAACCCTGAATTACCTGGCTCTGATTGGGATTACACTTTCAGCGAACAAAATGGAATAACAAAAGTGAGTATTACCATCTATAACGAATCGCTTGACCGTTTGGAGAAGATGATAGAAATGGGCTTTACAGAAGGATTTAAAATGTCAATGAGTAATTTGGAAAGTCTGTTGGCAACTCTTAAAAAATAAAAAATGAATAACCATTTGCTTTTTGATTTTACTGTTGACAAAGCAACAAAAACGGTATTCATAACCAGAGAATTTGCAGCCGAACTTTCTTTAGTTTGGGATGCCTTTACAAAACAGGAAATTCTTGACCAATGGTGGGCACCAAAACCGTTGCAATCCAAAACAAAAGTTATGGACTTCAAAGTTGGCGGACGTAGATTTTACGCAATGGTATGGCCCGAAGGGCAAGAGTATTGGGGTGTTCAGAAATTCACTCTAATTGACCCTAAAACAGATTTGGGCTGGGTGTCGTCATTTACCGACAAAGACGAAAACATTAACGAAGATCTTCCAACTTCACAGTGGGATTTGAATTTTAGCAAACAAAACGGAATCACAAAACTAAGTATTGTCATAAAAAATAAAACACTTGCTGATATTGATGTGATTATACAAATGGGCTTTAAAGAAGGATTTACGATGACATTAAACGAATTAGAGAATTTATTATCAACTTTAAACCAGTAATACAATGAAAAAAAACATACTTAAGTTTTTGACAGGATTGGCGATTGCTAATCTAATGGGTTGCGGAAATTCTCAACAGAATTCTCACAATAACAATAAAATTGACACAGCTTCCAATCAAACTTTGGTAAAAACGACTGATATGATTTCGCAAAAAATAACACCTTGCCTTTGGGTTGAGACAAAAGATGCAAAGGCAGTAGTAGATTATTACCTTTCTATTTTCAAAGAGGGTAAACTGAAAGAGCATCGCAAATATAAAAACCCACCAGAGGCAGGAGGAGGAGACTTTGAAACTGCCATTATGGAAATTAATGGAATAGAATTCAATATTTTGGCTGCTGGCCCTTTCTTCAAATTTAATGAGTCTGTTTCTTTTGTGATTAATTGCAAAGACCAGGCAGAGGTTGACTATTATTGGGCAGCATTGACTGCTTATGGTGGTGAAGAAAGTTCTTGTGGCTGGTGCAAAGACAAATATGGCTTATCGTGGCAAGTTGTACCTGTTGAATATTTTGACCTTATTAACAGCAATGACCCTAAGGTTAGAGAAAAGGCAATGAAGAATACTTTTAAACAGAAAAAAATTATTTTATCAGAACTTAAATAGCAACAAATAAAGACAATGGCACAAATTAATCCACACATCAACTTTAACGGTAATGCCAAAGAAGCATTTACATTTTACAAATCAGTATTTGGCGGAGAGTTCGCAAAAGTTATGCGTTTCAAAGATTTAGCAAGTGATGAATTTCCTGTAGCAGAACATGAAGCAAATAAAATAATGCACATTGCTCTGCCTATCGGTAAAACTAATATGTTGATGGCAAATGATGTTCCGGAAATTATGGGAAGAACAAACGAAAATGAGAACAGAAGCAAAATTGTAATAAGTGCAGAAAGTAAAGAAGAAGCTGACAGATTGTTTAATGGGCTTTCAGTGGGGGGACAAATAGAAGGGCCTATTGGTGATGGTCCCTGGGGTACATACTTTGGTTGTTTCAGAGACAAATACGGTATTGAATGGATCGTGGAGTTTGCCCCAAATTATAATTGACAAAAGTCACTTAACAGCAATCGGTAATTTTATATTTATATGAGTATACAAGAACAAATCAAAAAGTATATCAGTAGCCAGCCTGAAGCAAAACAGGCTGAGCTGCAAACTTTGAACAAACTCGTACTTAAAGTGTTGCCAAAAGGTAAATTATGGTTCTTAGATGGCAAAGATGCCAAAGGCAAAATTGTTTCTAATCCTAACATCGGGTATGGAGCTTTCACCATAAAATACAAGGATGGAACAACCAAAGAGTTTTATCAAATTGGTTTGAGTCCAAACACGGCGGGAATCTCCGTCTATATCATGGGCCTCAAGGATAAGACATACTTAGCCAAAACGTATGAAAAAAAACTAGGCAAAGCAAGCGTAACCGGGTATTGCATCAAGTTCAAAACCATAAAAGATATAAACCCTGATATACTTGAAGCAGCAATTCGATACGGTGTTGCTGCTACGTCCCGGTAGCTACATGAGACCCCGGCAAGACACAAAGTCTTCCAATAGTTCTGACATGCAAACAGTGCATTACCTTTGCACAAACACAACACATTGGAGATAGTAAACCGCAAGGCCAGCCACGATTATTTTTTTGAAGCTACTTATATAGCCGGCATGGTACTCAGCGGTACCGAAATAAAATCATTGAGGGCAGGCAAAGCCAGTTTCAACGACAGCTATTGCTTTTTTCACCGCGGCGAATTGTTTGTAAAAAGCCTTCATATCTCCGAATACGCATTCGGCACCTATACAAACCATCAGCCCATGCAGGAAAGGAAACTCCTGCTCAATAAAAAGGAATTGCAAAAATTAGAAGCAAAGACAAAAGAAAAAGGCTATTCCATCATACCACTACGGATATTCCTTGCAGAATCAGGTTATTTTAAAATGGAAATAGGTTTAGGCAAAGGGAAAAAGAATTACGATAAACGGGAAAGCATTAAGGAACGGGAAACAGACAGGGATATTAAAAGGAAGTATGGAGTTTAACCCCTCCGCCCCTGAAGGGGAACCTTAGACCCTGATGATGTACAAGTTTTTATTTTATTTCGAAAACTGAAATAAATGAAAGTGAATATGTTTTATGGAGCCGGGCATTTGATTTTTGAAAGGGCCAAAAAATTAAGAAATAATGTCACACCCACTGAAATGATTTTATGGGGTAGATTAAAAGAATATTTTCCTGATACAAAATTCAGAAGGCAGCATCCAATCTCATTTTATATTGTTGATATTTATTGTCATTCTAAAAAACTGGTCATCGAAATTGATGGAAGTATTCATGATCTGGAAGAAATGAAAATTAAAGATAAGCTCAGGCAAAAAGAATTAGAAGCACTGGGATTAAAAGTCATCCGATTCACAACAAAACAAATTAAAAACGAATTAGAATCAGTTTTACAAGCAACTGAAAAGCACTTAAAATAATTATACTCAAAGTTCCCCCTTCAGGGGGCGGAGGGGGTTATTTTAACATTCGCTCAAACTCAGCGGCACATTCACCGCCAGTCCCCCATCAGCTGTTTCCTTGTATTTGCTGTTCATATCAAGCGCCGTATCCCACATTGTTTTTATCACACCATCAAGGCTCACTTTGGCATAGTCGGGTGAACTTTGTAAAGCCAGCTGGCTTGCTGTTATTGCTTTTATCGCCCCCATTGTATTTCTTTCAATACACGGAATTTGCACAAGCCCTGCAATCGGGTCACATGTTAAACCCAGGTGATGTTCCATAGCAATTTCAGCTGCCATCAATGCCTGTCTTTGTGTACCACCCATGCATTCTGTTAGCGCAGCAGCAGCCATTGCACTGCTTACTCCAATCTCAGCCTGGCAGCCTCCCATAGCCGCAGAAATTGTAGCGCCTTTTTTAAAGATGCTTCCCACTTCAGCAGCGGTCAATAAAAACTGGATGACCTTATCATTAGTATCGCCACCACAAAAAGCAATATAATATTGTAGCACAGCCGGTATCACCCCTGCAGCTCCATTGGTTGGGGCAGTAACCACTCTTCCGAAACTGGCATTCTCTTCATTAACAGCAAGGGCAAAGCAACTAACCCAATCGAGGATATAGGTAAAATTATTACCGCCTTCTTTAACGATCTTCAGCCAACTACCATAGTCGGAATATGTTCTTCCGGCGATCAACCTTTTATTTAAACCTGCGCCACGTCGTTTTACCTGTAAGCCCCCGGGCAAAATTCCTTCGGCATGACAGCCACGGTAAATACATTCTTTCATCACACGCCAGATATTAAGTACCCCCTCCTTTGTTTCCTTTTCGCTTCGCCATGCGTTTTCGTTTTCCATCACCACATCACTGATGTTCAAGCCTGTTTTCATACACCAATGAAGCAATTCGTTTGATGTATTTACAGGAAAAGGAAGATTCACTTCTGATTGTACATTTTCTGCTTCACCTTCCTTTACCACAAATCCGCCGCCAACAGAATAATAGGTTTCCGATAAACTGTTCCCGTTATGGAATGAAACTAAAAAACTTAAAGCATTTGGATGAAAGGGTAAAGATTCGCCCATTAAAAATTCAATATCCTCGGCAGGATCAAAATCAATTTCATGTTTGCCTGCCAGCAGTATCTTTTTCATAGTGCGGATATCAGCTATCTTGGCATGTATATTATGTACATCAAAGCTAACCGGATCATCACCACTTAATCCCAGTTGAACAGCAATATCGGTGCCATGCCCCACACCAGTTTTGGCAAGTGAGCCGTACAGGATCACACGGATGTTTTTTATATCATTCAAAATACTTTTTTCGATAAGCGACCCGGTGAAACGTTGTGCGGCACGCCATGGGCCAAGTGTATGGCTGCTTGACGGCCCCACACCAATTTTGAACATATCAAAGACCGAAATGGCTTCGTGATTCACTGTATTTTTATTTATTGAACATTTGTTAATTCAACATCAAAAATCAGGTTTGAACCAGGGGGGATGGAACCTACCTGCGAACACCCATATCCTAATGACGGGGGCAGGAACAGTTTAATAAAACCTCCTTTCTGGATTAGAGGAAGCCCCCGCTGAAATCCTAAGATCAGTTGCGATAATTGAGATGTATATCCCGACTGGTCCTGGTCAAAAATACTGCCATTTTCCAGTTTCCCTATGTACTTAAATGTTACAAAGGAGTTCTGGTTTGGCGTTGACCCTGTTCCCTGCACCACAACAATATAGAAAAAACCACCGGGGTGCTGGGTAGCTGTTATAGAATGCGATGTAAGATAATTCTGCAGGGAAGCGATCTCTGCCGATGTGGGTATTCCGGTTGTATTGGCCACACAATTGTTTGGCGTTTCAGGTTTGGATTTTGAGCAACTACTGAATACAAAAGAAAGCAAAGCCAGTACAGGGATAAACAATGATCTTCTCGTCATGGTAAGTTTTATTTTATTTCTGCAAATCTATCGTTTTATTTTCTTTGTTCTTCAGTTCACGGTAAAGCTGTTCATTCATCTCCCATTTATAATGCATCCTGAAATAAGAAAAGAAGAGGATACAGATGAACAAAGCTATGATGATAGTAATAAAACTGCCGGAAGAGGTGTTGGATATCTTAGTGTACCAGTCAGGGAAAAAAATATAAACAACAAAAAGGAATAATACAACAGGCAGGCTGAATAAAATTGCCATCGGGAGCCCATTCAACAGTTTACCTATAACACTGTTTTGCTTTTCTCTCTCCCTCTCCCAATACATTATGAATTGTTTTTCCTTGTCAGAAAGCATGATGCAAAACTAATGGAAATTGGCTGCACTTTGATATGTAGCGAATATCTTGTAGGTTTGTTACGCTTAACTTACTGTAATGAAAATAGAAAACCTGCTGGTACAACATTTTTATTCTGCAAAAGAAGTCACACTTCAGGGCGTGGGAACATTTAAACTGTCCCCCGATTTTGTAATGCCAGCGGAAAATGACAAAGACCTGGAAATTCCGGATAACGCCATATCCTTTCAATGCAATTCAAGGGCAACTGAAGATGATGCACTGATCGGTTATATTGTACAGCAAACCCGTAAAATGAAGCCGCTGGCTGCCGCCGACCTGGACTCATACCTGGTGCTGGGCAAACAGTTCTTAAATATTGGTAAGCCATTTAAGATAGAAGGCCTGGGGATGCTGCTTAAAAATCAGCAGGGTGAGTATGAATTTACACAGGGACATTCTTTTCATAATAAACCAGAACCTGCAGCACCACCTACACTAAAAGAAAAACATGATGATGAGGATATTTCTTTTGCTTCGGAAGGTAAATCATCCGTTAGCAGTAAAAAGTGGTTATTGATAGCTGCGATCATTGTGGGGCTGGGTATGACCGGCGCTGCTGCCTGGTATTTTTTAACGAAGAATAAAAATAAACCCGAACAGATTACAGAAACGCCTGCTGTTAAGCCGGACTCCACACAGGCTGTTAAACCTGCAGCAGATTCTTTGAACAGTAAGGCCGACTCTGCCACAACTACTGCACCGGCAGCAACCAATACGGGTTATACTTATAAAATAGTGATAAAGAATTATCCTTCATTGCTGCTGGCACAAAAGGCATACGACAGGCTTACGGGCTACGGGCATAAATTACTGCTCTATACTTCCGACTCAGTGACTTATAAAGTGGCGTTGCCAATGAACAGCCCCCTTTCCGATACTACCCGTGCCCGGGATTCGGTGAGGCAATTATTATTTGGAGGTAATCCTTATGTTGAACTGAAATAAATAACCTCCACTGTATCATGAAGAATAAGACCCAATCACTGCAAACCATTTTCTGGATCATTGCAGCAGCTGAGATCTTTAGTTCTGCGGCAAACATCTCTTTGCTTCACTATGCAGCCAAGCCCTTATTGTTGCCAGTTCTTATCATCCTGCTGGCATCTGCAACAGGTACCGTTCCCGGAAAAAAGATCATGTTGGTTGCCTTATTCTTTTCCTGGCTGGGTGATGTGCTGCTGATGTTTGAATCGAGGCATAGTTTATTTTTTATTTTTGGGCTGGTTTGTTTTTTAACCACCCATATCCTGTATATCATTTATTTCCTTAGCATCAGTTCCGAAAAAATATCTTTATTAAAAAAATATCCGCTCCTCATTGTGTTGGTGGCAGCATATGGCGTCTCGCTGGTTTGGCTGTTGTTTCCTCAATTAGCCGATCTCAAGATCCCTGTAATGGTTTATGCGGCTGTCATCTGCTCCATGTTGCTTTGTAGCCTGCACATATTTTATAAGGTAAACAGTCCGGCTAACATTCTCTATGTTTCAGGCGCCATTTTCTTTGTACTGTCCGACTCCTTGCTGGCGGTTAATAAATTTTATCAACCCCTCGCCTATGCAGGTATTTTTATCATGCTCACTTACTGCCTTGCACAATACCTCATTGTACAGGGATTCATCCAACAAAAAAGATAATGACCAGGGAAGAATTACTAAAAGAACTTTCGGGCAACACCTGGGTGATGCTGAAGCCCTCACCCATTGAGGGCATTGGCGTATTTGCCCTGCGGAACATTCCCAAAGGATGCCGGGACATGTTTGGTAAACCCGATGCAGCTGATGAATGGATAGCTGTAACCAAAAAAGAAGTGGAAGACTTGCCAGCCCATGCCCGTTTCCTGGTAGGCAATTACTGCCTTTATGATGAGGTAAATTATTTCATACCTGCTGCCGGGTTCAAAAAAATGGATGTATCGCTCTTCCTCAATCATTCCAATGAACCCAATATCATTTCAATTAACGATGGCGACTATTTTGAAGCCATCCGTGATATCAAGTCAGGGGAGGAATTGGTTATAGATTATGGTGATATCGTAGATGGTGAATAGACCATTTGACAATTAAGGATAACTTTACATAGCATTTTATTTTCATCTTCCCAGAATGAAATCTTTGGTAAAAAACATACTGTTGTTATTTATTTCTCTTACCCTTGCTGCATTGCTATGCCAGTTTTTGGGCGATAATTGGGAAGAGAAACTGCGGCAGACGCTTTATAAACTTACAAATGACTCTATCCCCACTTATACAAAAACACTTATTGATGAAAAGGGTATCCCCTATGTTCATTATGCTGGTTTGCACGGAGTGGATGCCGGAGACCGGTACAACCCTACCATTGTTGCCAACTATGCCATCAATTATTACAGGCAACTTGATGATGATGAGGACACCCTTAATGAAGGCAGGTTCTTCAATTGTATTGACTGGCTGATAAAGAACATCAACGATAAAGGTGAATACGCTTTGTATGAATTCGGATGGAGGCAACCCTTCTATGATTCGGTGAATGTACCATGGACTTCAGGCATGGCATCTGGCCGGTCCATAGAAGCGTTAACAGCAGCCTATCGGCGCTATCATAAAAAAGAATACTACCAGGCGGCTAATAAGTTGCTGAAAGGATTTTATCAGCCCATCCATGCCGGTGGATTTACGTATAAAGACACATCGGGCTGGTGGTACGAGGAGTTCGCCGACAGCAATATGCACACACCCCATATCCTCGACGGGCATATTTTTGCGCTTACAGGAGTTCATCAGTTCTGGCAGCTCACAAAAAGTGATTCAGCCTTGTTCGTTTTTCAACGGGGCATCCAATCACTCACAGATCATTTACCGGCCTATGATATGGGGAATGGCTGGAGTTATTATGATATATACCGGACTGCTTCGGATAAAAAATACCACACATTGCTTACCGCACAAATGAAAGAGTTGTGGCAATTGACCGGGGACCCTTTCTTTCTTCGGTATTACCAGGCATGGCAAAAGCCGCTGAACAGGCCCTATGTTTACCGTATCATCAAGGAAAGAAATCGTTCGGGCCTTATCCTGTATTTGCTGCTGAGCAGTTTATTTTTTACACTTCTTTTTTGGGTGATAACCGTTACCAGGAAAACATTTCCGGGAATGGCCCATAAATTGTCTATTAAAATTTGATTAACGGGTAATTATATTTTGATTTCACTAGCAATAGTTTTACATTTATAAATACTAACCTCAACTTTTTACGCCGCTCCCTCATCATTTTTTATAACCTAAACAACTAATCAAAATGAAGCAATTCAAGTTTTTGATGCCGTTTGCTGTTGGAGTAAGCATGACGGCTGTACTTTTCTCCTGCAATTCGGGAGAAGAAAAAAAAGCAGAGGAGCCTGCACAGGACACAACCACAGCAAAAGCTCCGGAACCTGCTGCGCCTGTTAAGCCGGACAATATCATGATCGTGATAGCCAAGGTGGCTAACTTTGCCAAATGGTTACCCGACTATGAATCACATGATTCAGTTCGCCAGGCATCAGGTCTGCACAACAGAATAATATGCAGAGGAACCAAGGACTCCAATATGGTAATGGTTGTTTTAAAAATGGACGATGTTGCTAAAGCAAAAGAATTTGCCGTCTCCCCCGGCCTGAAAGAGAGAATGAAAAAGGGAGGTATTGTTGGCCCGCCAACCATCAGTTACCTGGATATGCAAAGGCTTGATACCACAGTAACCGGAACATCCCGTGTGCTGATAAGCCATAAAGTAAAAGATTGGGATGCATGGCTTAAAGTATTTGATGCCGACAAACCAAACCGTGTAGCTGCCGGTCTTACCGACAGGGCACTTGGACACAGCGTGGGTGATAACCATATGGTGACCATTGCGCTTGCTATCAGCGACATGAAAAAAGCCGAAGACAAGGCTAAATCGCCTGAATTGAAAAAGATAATGGAAGAAGCCGGCGTGGAAGGGCCTCCAACTTTCTTCTATTATACTGTGACCAAGAAATATTGATGCTCTTGTATCTATCCATAAAGCTGCCCATTTTAACAGGGCAGCTTTATTATTTGGTTATCTATTGCCGGCAATAGATAACAATTCAAATTTGACAACAATAAAAAACAATATTGATAACTTTGATACCTACGGTAACTTTTTGTCTTGGTTTCACTTTCAAAACAATTATAACAACAAATAACAATAATACAATGAAAAAAGTAACAGGCATTGGCGGCATTTTTTTCAAATGCAAAAACCCTGAAAAAATGAAAGAGTGGTATAATACACATTTAGGCCTGGATGCAGGCCCTTACGGTGCATCTTTTGAATGGTATGAAGATGCAGAAGGCAAAAAGAAAGGGCTTACGCAATGGAACCTCAATTCCGAAGCTGCTAAACTCTACGATCCTTCAACAAAAGATTTTATGATCAACTACAGGGTTGCCAACCTGGAAGCCCTGGTGGAGGAACTGAAAAAAGAAGGCGTAACCATTGTTGACAAAATAGAAAGTTATGATTACGGAAAGTTCGTTCACATTTTGGACATGGAGGGAAACAAAGTTCAACTTTGGGAACCTGCTGAATAGAGCAAATAGTTAGACAACAAAATAATAACAACTACCATGGATTATACAAGAGTATTCAGGATGAGTTTTGCCAGTATCTATCCTTTGTATATACAAAAAGTGGAGAAAAAGGGACGTACAAAAGCAGAATTGGATGCCATTCTTTTCTGGCTAACGGGTTATAACAAACAAACACTGCAAAAACAGATAGGCAAAAAAACCGACCTGGAATCTTTTTTTGCCCAGGCGCCGCAACTCAATCCTAATGTTTCAAAAATTACGGGTGTGATCTGCGGGTACCGGGTGGAAGATATTGAAGACAAACTCATGCAGAAGATCCGCTACATGGATAAACTGGTTGATGAACTGGCCAAAGGAAGGAAGATGGAGAAGATATTAAGGCAGTAAGGAGAACGGGTTTATACTCCCACGCCCTGCTGCTTCATCTTTCTCAAAACAAAGAAATTAATGAGCAAGGCGCTCAGCATCGGAAGGTATATTATACAGAAAAAAATAAAATAACCAACAGTAACTTCGGCTACCGGCTTTACCGGTACTAAGAGTTGGTCGCCGATAATACTACTGGAAAAAACAACACTGCTGGTCAAATTCCAGCCAAGATGAATAGCCATAGGTATATATAATGAGAAAGTTTTGGCATAACCATAAGCATATACCACACCCATTAAGCCGGTAGTTAAAAAGGTAATGATCATCTGGACAGGGTTACCGATCACTTCATGCGAAAACCAATGATAGATACCAAATGAGATGGAAGAAATAATAATTGCTTTTACCGGCCCCAGTTTTTTGATGAGGATATACATCAGTGCGCCACGGAAAATAAATTCTTCAAACAATACCGATTTAATATTCCACCATAGGCCTTCCCATAAAATGCCTGCAGTTATCTTTGGATTTAATTGCCATCGCTGCTGGGCAAAGATCATCCGCATAAAAAAATCGGAAGAACAACAAAGGGCGGTAATGATGAATAACAAAACAAAGCCCAGCAATCGTTTCCTTGTTGGATAAAACCCAAGAACGCCCAGGCCTTTCTTTTCAAAAAGCCATACAAGCAACCAGGAAATAAGCAGTTGAACGAGTATACCAAGCATGTTTATTAACTTTGGACTTAATATCAAATAGTACACCAATGTATTTACTCGTTAAATTTAATACAGACGTAAATCATACAAATGCTCTCTATACAAATGGAGATATCTATTTTTCGAAAATTTCTGACTGAACTCAAGATAAAGAAAAAGGAGACAAATTTGAGACATTAGTTTCTTGCAAAGACATTCCACCAGGCAGCTTACTATCTTTATTCAATAAGGGAAATGAGTTAAAAATTAAAGTTAATAAAGGTCAAATCATATCAACTATAAAAGATATTGGTTATGCATCCTCTTTTTATTTGGTATGTCTTCGAAAATATGATGTTGACACACGATTCAATTTCCCTGATGAAATGAGAAAATATGGAGAAAGCTGTGTCATGATTTTTGATCCTGTTAAATTTATTGATAAGTGCAAACAGTATTTTGAATCAACTAATATTCCATTATTCTATCAGAAAATAAAGTATAACCTACCTTCCAATTTTCAAAATAGAGATATATTTATGAAAACGGCAGATTTTGAAATCGAAAATGAGTTTCGTTTTTATATCCCAAAAGAAAAACTTGACAACCAACTTTTCTCAATTGGATCAATCCAATCGTTTAGCCAGATCTTACCTTTTTGTACATCAATGAAATTTGCTCCTCGAGATTTATATCCAGATATCGTACCAACAATGTATGTATAACCTCTTTATAAAAAATCCCCTGCATTTCTGCAAGGGGACCCTTATTTTTTACAAATTGCCTATTGCAAATTGCCTGTTTCTTAATACCCTCCCATTCCGCCCATATCCGGTGCACCATGACTGTGTGGAGCTTCTTCTTTAGGTTTATCGGCAATTACACATTCAGTTGTCAATAACATACCTGCAATAGAAGCTGCATTTTCCAAAGCTACACGGCTTACTTTAGTCGGGTCAATTACGCCAGCTTTAAATAAGTTTTCATACACTTCAGTTCTTGCATTAAAACCAAAGTCACCTTTCCCTTCTTTAATCTTTTGTACCACAATAGAACCATCAATACCAGCATTGGATGTAAGGCAACGAAGCGGTTCTTCCAAAGCACGGCGAACAATGGCCATACCCGTTTGTTCATCAGCGATCTGTCCTTTTACTTTAGGTTCCAGGCTTGCAACAGCACGGATATAAGCAACACCTCCGCCTGGTACAATACCCTCTTCAACAGCCGCCCTTGTGGCATGCAATGCATCATCAACACGGTCTTTCTTTTCTTTCATTTCTGTTTCAGTAGCTGCGCCAATATACAATACTGCAACCCCTCCAGCTAACTTTGCCAGGCGTTCCTGTAATTTTTCTTTATCGTAGTCAGATGTTGTCGTTTTGATCTGTGCTTTAATTTGCTCCACACGGCCAACGATGGCTTTCTTTTCCCCTTTACCTCCAACGATTGTAGTGTTATCTTTATCAATGGTAATTGATGAAGCCTCTCCCAATGAGCTTAACTGAACATCTTCCAGTTTATTCCCCATTTCTTCGCTGATCACATCACCTCCGGTAAGGATCGCAATATCGGTAAGCATTTCTTTCCTGCGGTCACCAAAGCCCGGCGCTTTTACAGCCGCCACTTTAATAGTGCCACGCAATTTATTTACAACCAATGTTGCCAGCGCTTCTCCCTCCAGGTCTTCCGAAATGATCAGCAACGGGCGGCCACTTTTTGCAACGGCTTCCAAAACCGGAAGGATATCTTTCATAGTAGATATCTTTTTATCGTAGATCAGGATATAAGGGTTCTGAAGTTCAGCCTGCATCTTTTCGCTGTTGGTTACAAAGTATGGAGAGATATAACCACGGTCGAACTGCATACCTTCCACGATATCTGAAGTAGTATCAGTTCCCTTTGCTTCTTCCACAGTGATAACACCTTCCTTCCCAACTTTACCAAAAGCCTCGGCAATTAATTTACCAATTGTCTCATCGTTGTTGGCAGAGATCGTTGCCACCTGCTGTATCTTCTTGCTGTCATTTCCCACAGTCTGGCTTTGATCTTTTAAACTGGCAACAACAAGGCTTACCGCTTTATCAATACCACGCTTAAGGTCCATAGGGTTTGCACCTGCAGCAACCATTTTAAGGCCTTCGCTGATTATGCTTTGGGCAAGCACGGTAGCCGTGGTTGTACCATCACCAGCCTGGTCAGCTGTTTTAGAAGCCACTTCCTTTACCATTTGTGCACCCATATTCTCAATAGGGTCTTCCAACTCAATTTCTTTAGCAACGGTAACACCATCTTTGGTTACAGTAGGTGCGCCAAATTTGCGCTCCAGTACCACGTTACGGCCTTTTGGTCCAAGGGTTACTTTTACCGCATTGGCTAAAGTATCCACACCCTTTTTCATTTTGTTTCTTGCTTCAATATCGAAGAATATCATTTTACTCATAACTCTTAATTAATTTGATGATTTAAAAATTAGTTGATTTGAAGATTTGGAGATTGATTTGATTACATCATCAAATTTCCAAACCGACACATTAAACAATTGCGAGGATATCACTCTCTCTCATGATCAGGTAATCTTTGCCTTCAACAGTAATTTCTGTTCCGGCATATTTGCCATACAAAACAGTATCGCCTGCTTTTACCATCACGGGCTCGTCTTTTTTACCGGGGCCGGCGGCCAGTACAGTACCACGCTGAGGTTTTTCTTTTGCAGTATCCGGTATGATGATCCCACCGGCGGTTTTTTCTTCAGCAGCATCGGGTCTTACAATAACCCTGTCGTGCAAAGGTGTAATGCTCAGTTTAGCAGCAGCATTTTTTACTTTAGCCATAGTTGTATTTGTTTTTGGTTGATTTTTAAATTAGCGCCCGAAAATTTCGGACGGCAAATGTAAACCAATTTTGTACCAAAGCAATAATTACCACTAATTAAGGTAAAGCTGTCAGTCAGATAATAAACCTGTCAGTCAGATAAAAACCGGTTACGCCAATTTTTCACGGACTATCATAAAAAAGGCCGCCCTTTGGCGGCCCTGTAATGCACGTTTTATCGCTATTCTACTCCTTTAATACCTGTTTGATAAATTTTTTGCCATCAATAAGAGCCTGCAGGTTATATACTCCCCTGCTTATTCCGGCAGGAAGGTTAAGCTGAACCTGCTGCTGCCCTTTGCTGATACGTTGGGTGGTTATTAACCTGCCCGTCATATCAACAAGCCTTAGTTCACCGCCCGATACAGGTTCCTTTACAAAACGAACGAGGATATTGTTTTTAAAAGGATTGCCCATCACCAGCATTCCCTGTGCAATACCTGGGGGTTTTAAGAGTACTACATTGCTTAATTTATTTGTTCCGTCAAGGTCAACCGACCGAAGGCGGTAAAAATTCTTTTCCGTCAACGGTCCTTTATCAACATAACTGTAATGAAGCGTGGTATTGCTGTTGCCGGCGGCGGGCAGGGTTGCTATTTTCCAGAAACCTGTGCCGTTGAATGATTTCTCCAGTTCAAAATGTTTGCTGTTGTATTCAGCCGATATGGTCCATTGAAGTAATGCCTGTTTATCCTGTAAGCTACCTTTGAATTCGGTAAGGGTAACGGGCACTATTGGCAAACTTAAAAAGGCCGACCACATACCATAACCATGCGTGCCAACCAGCAATTTGTTATCGATTGGCCGCAGGGCAAGGCTTGATACCACCGCATTACCTATTTCTGTTGCACCATCCTGAGCCCATGAAACGCCTCCGGGCAGGCCAATGGAGCTGTACAGACCAACGGATGTCCCAACGAAATATTCAACACCTGCAGAGGTAATTGCAATTGCGCTGCTTCTATAGGATGGAAGTGTTAAACTTCCTTCAACCGCTGTCCAGGTGGGAGTTGCACTATTCGCATTACCTGTCCAGTAAACACTGGTTAAACCATAATTGGAAAAAGTAACAATTACGGTATCATCATTCCGGGGATTAACCGCAATGCTGCTTAAAAATCCCGATGCCGGAAATACTGCACCCGTAATATCCACCGGACCAGTACCGGAAGCAACACTTGCAGGGTCATCCAACCGGAAAAGTTTTGCACTCGTTATGGGGCCTGACACATCGCTTGCGCCGATAAAAAGACTGGCCGTGGCAGCGCTGTACAAACCCCTGGTTGTTGCAAGGGCTGTAATATCATGGGTAGTACCGATGGCTGCCGCCAAACCCGTCATTTTTGTCCAGCTGGCTGTAGTTACCGTAGATGCCGTAGTGGTTCGGTAAAGCGTATCATCATTGGCATAGTATAATATCTGTGAATTATCGGGATCGAGCCTGAAAACGGTTACAAATAACCCGGCACTGGTAACGGTATTTGCATACAGAGGTGTAATATCGTCGTAGAAGCCAAGCCCACTGGCTGAACTGCGCCGGTAAATATTACCCAATTGAGATCCAACATATTCATAAGTGCTGCCCGAAATATCATCAGTCAAGCCCACTGATACACCATCTCCACCAGAAACCATTTCAAAACTGGTTCCGGTACCCCCCGCATTCCGGGTTGACCCATTATCCTGCGCCCCTCCCAAAACCTTAGTATTTCCCAATCTTGGGTCTAGTGTTACATAGTAGTATTGATAAGTGCTGTAACTGGTATTAATGGGTGTCCAGGCAACCGTACCCGCCGTATTATCAGTTGTACGTTGAATACCACCATCATTGCCACATAGCATGATGAGGGGGCTTCCTGGTTGAAAAACGAATGAGTGTATATCGGGGTGTGAGCCCGTGTATATAGCATAACTCGCCGGGCTGGCATATCCGCCAATCCTCGTCCAGGTAAGCCCGGCATCGGTCGACCGGTAGGCATTGGTGCCTCCTAGGAACAGAGTACTGGCTACATCAGGTTTAGCAGCTATTACAAGATCATATCCACTCTGTACCGCAAAAGGGTCGTTACCTGCAAGACATCCCGCTTCATCCGGTAATGTAGCAGAAAGGTCTGTCCAGGTTCCCCCAATATCATCCCACCTGAAGAATTCTGCCTCCTTTGCCGGAGCACCACAACCTGAAGTAACATTATTCCAATATAATGCATAAAGCAATGTTTCATCACTGGGCGGAATAGCTAATACTACTCTTCCATATCCTCCCGGGGTTCCTGCAGGGGCTTCAAAATTCCATCCCACAGGCGATCCTCCTGCCCCAACACCGGCTATCCTTGTCCAGGTACCCGGATCACCGGATGTAGCCCCCGGAGGCGAAGCCCACACACCATCTACACCGGCATCATTAGTGCCGCTGAACGATGCGTATAACCGGCCTGTGCTTGATACAACAACATCTGTAGACTGGCTGGTACTTGCTAATATACCGGGTAACACATCAACCCATGTTGTTCCACCATCAACTGACCGCATGATCTTTGCCAGGCAGGCTACATAAATATTTCCATCTGTGGGGTCCACAATCACTTTTTGAATATCATCCGCCCCTGTAGTAAAAGTTTCAAGAGCAGATGTATTAGAAGAAACAAGGCGGCTCCATGTTTCTCCGTTATCGGTTGATTTATAAACACCATTGCCATGATAAAAGGCGCCGGGGCTTAGTGAAGCGCTGTTACCACTTGCTTCACCCGTACCATAGTACCAGGTATCCCTGAAACCGGGCCTGGTATCCTGTGCAATAGAAGTACAACTGAAGTGTTCGCCAATTGGGCTTTTTCGTACCCAGGTGGCACCATTATCAATAGATTTATAAATACCGCCGCTTACACCTCCCGCCATAATGATACTGTTACTTGCACCATCGAACCTGATATCATAAACAATGGAACGGGTTCTTCCTCCCAGGTTATCGGGACCCTGGTACGAAAAAGAACTCAGGGTTACGATGCCGTTTTGTACCTGGTTTCTATATATATCCCGGGCCTGCATCAGCTCAGCTTCAAAAGTTCCTTCCGGAATGGTGCCCGTAACCGGGTTCCTTATCATGCTGAACTCGAAATCCATCGCACCATTAAAATCGGTGCTGGCCTTATCTGGTGAAGTACTTTCCTGGTCTGTTTGTTTTGAAATGTTTTGACAGGATAAGATGATGGTAGTAAGAACAGGTATTAATAACAAAATATTAATTCTATGAAGTTGAATTTTCATAAAACGGGTATTAATTTAATTTGAATAAAAAGATTAGCCCTGTAATTTAAAAAAAAGGGGCAGCAGGTCAAAGTATGGCCTTCAAAAGATTAGCACATTTTATACTCTTTAAATTTCGCTTATCTTCGCCACCGTAAAACAGTTCTTAAGCATGATCAGCAGAAGAAATATCCGGGTGAAAGTGATGCAGACACTCTACAGCAT